>NZ_JBHTFG010000016.1:122133-241129 GCF_042666095.1 Terrabacter sp. GCM10028922
CTGGAGACGGCGTTCCCGAACGTCGAGCAGGCACGTCCACCCGCGCCGGTGCCCACCCGGGGCCGGTGCAAACTGCCCACTCGAGTGGAGGGTGGTGGGGGAGTGCGTCAGGAGTGCGTCAGGGGAGCGCCGCGGACTCCGTGGCCATGATCCGGTCGATCGCCGCGAGGAGCCGGTCCCGGAGCGCCTGGCCGCGGACCGAGAACCCGCGCTGCTCCGCGGCGTACTGGGCCTTGCCCTCGGCGGTCTCGATGCGCACCGGGTCGTAGCCGAGCTCGCGCAGGTCGTACGGCGCGGCGCGCATGTCGAGCGAGCGGATGTCGCGCGCGAGCTCGAAGCAGTCCATGACGAGATCGCTCGCGATGGCGGGCACGAGCTTGTGCGCCCACTTGTAGAGATCCATCCCGGCATGCAGGCAGCCGGGCTGCTCCAACTCGGCCTGTCGCTCCCGCGTCGGTCGAAGAGCGTTGCGGGGCAAGGCGTCCGGGGTGAAGAAGCGATACGCGTCGAAGTGTGAGCAGGCGACCTGGTGGCTCTCGACGACCGCGTCGGTGCCCTCCGGCCCCAGACGCAGCGGCCACCCCGCGTGGCGGACGTCCGACGGGTCGAGGCGGTAGACCATGGCCCACTCGTGCAGGCCGAAGCACCCGAACCGCGCCGGCCGTCCGGCCGTGCGGACGAGCAGGTCGCGCACGAACCGGACCGTGTCCCCGCGGGCGGCCAGGAAGGCGTCCGCATCTACCCGTACGTGTTCACCATCGAGGGCGTAGAAGCGCCACTCGCGCTGCGGCGCCCGAGCCCCGCCGTCGAGCCCGACCCCCGCCCCCGGGTGCCAGCGGCGCAGCTGGGCGGGCTTGAAGGCGTAGTACGTGAAGAGGAAGTCCTCGACAGGGTGCTTGCGGTGGCCGCGGCGGCGGGACAGGTGCGCGGCGGTCGCGGCATCGACCCGCGCCTCGTGCGCCGCCGTCCACTCACGCCACTCCGGCTCACCCAGGACCTGCACCCCACGAGGGTAGGCGATCGCTCGCGCCCGACCCACCGCGCGCGGGCTGTTCGAAGGCAGGATGACCACATGGCACCGGATGACGAGCGGCCCACCCACCTGCTGCACCGCCTGACCTGCTACTCGACCGATCGTGAGTGGACCGAGGTCCCCGACGACGACCGCCTCGTCCAGGACCTCGTCCCCAATGACCTGGCCCGGCGACCCCGGCCCTACAAGGGCTACGACGACGACCTGCACCGGATCCTCCTGCCGGCCGACCTGCCTGCGTCGTCGGCCCCGGCGACGGCGGTGCTCTCCGGAGCGGCCGGGGTCGACGCGTCCGCGCTCGACCTTCCCGGTCTGGCCCGGCTGCTCTACCTGTCGTCCGGCGTGACCCGGCGGACCACCCGCCCCGACGGCGGTGTCGTCCTCTTCCGTGCGGCGGGGTCGGCGGGCGCCCGCTTCCCGCTGGAGCTCTACGTCGCCGTACCGCGCGGTGCGGCCGCCGAGGGCCTCGAACCCGGCCTGCACTGGTACGACCCCGAGGCCCACGCCCTCGTCGTCGTCGGACCACCGCCCACAGGCGACGCACCGACGATCGTCGTCACCGGAGTGCCGTGGCGCACGGGCTGGCGATACCGCGAGCGCGGCTTCCGCCACATCTACTGGGATGCCGGCACGATGCTCGCGCAGCTGCTGGCCCTCGCCGACTCAGCCGGTCTCACGGCCCGCCTCTTCACGGGCTTCCCGGATGCCGAGGTGGCTGCCCTGGTGGGCGCCGACCGGGTGCACGAGTTCCCTGTCGCCCTCGTGGCTCTCGGCCCCGGACGACCCGCCGTGCACCCGACCGGCGACCCGCTTCCCGGTCACCACGACACGGACGGGCTCGAGTTCCCGCTCGTGACCGCCGCGCAGCGGGCAGGGGAGCAGACGCAGCTCGGTCCCGAGCTCGAGCGCGGAGCCCCGGTGCGGCTCGTCTCGGCGGACCCCGGCCCGAGCATCGACGCCGTCGTCGTGAGCAAGGGCTCGATCCGACGGCTGCATCCGGACCGCACCGTCCCGCACCCCGTCCTGCTCGATGCGATGGCTGCCTCGCTGCGGGGGGTCACCGTGCCGCACTGGGTGGGTGTGAGCGGAGTCGACGACGTGCCCACCGGCATCCACCTCTGGCCCGACGTCACCACGCCGGTGCGGCCCCTCCCCGAGCAGGCCGTGCGCGCCGAGCTCTTCACCGCCGCGCTCGAGCAGGGACTGGCACGCGATGCGTCGTTCGTCGTCATGAGCGGCACCGACCTGGCCGGCCTCGACGACCACGCGTACCGCGAGGTGCAGCTCCTGTCGGGTCTCGCCGAGGGCCGGCTCCACCTCATGGCGTACGCCCTCGGTGCAGCAGCGTCGGGCATGACCTTCCGCGACTCCGACCTGGCCCACCTGCTCGGACGGGACGTCGCCGGTCTGCTGTGGACGTGCGTGGGCGTGCCGGAGTACCGCACCCGCCCGAGCGGGCTGCCCGGGTCGCCCGCCGACGTCACCATCGTCTGGCCGCGCTGACCGGGCGGGGCGGTGGACGGGCGTCGTCGTAGGCTGTGGCCCGTGCGCATCGCGAGGTACACGACCGGGGACGACCCGGCATACGGCATCGTCCAGGGCGACCCCGGCAGCGAGGTGATCACGCCGCTATCGGGCGACCCGCTCTACATCGGGATCCAGCCGAGCGGCCAGCCGCCGGTCATGCTCGAGGACGTCCGTCTGCTCGCGCCGGTGATCCCGCGCTCCAAGGTCGTGGCGATCGGCAAGAACTACGCCGACCACGCCAGGGAGATGGGTGGCGAGGCCCCGGCCGAGCCCCTGATGTTCTTCAAGCCCAACACCTCCGTCGTCGGACCGTTCGACCCCGTCGTGCTGCCGGCAGGCAGCCGCGAGGTCTCCTACGAGGGGGAGCTCGCCGTCGTGATCAAGACGATCACCAAGGGCGTCAAGGCCGAGAAGGCCGCCGAGTGCATCTACGGCTACACCATCGCCAACGACGTCACGGCCCGCGACTGGCAGCGCTCGGACGGCCAGTGGGCCCGTGCCAAGGGCTTCGACACGAGCTGCCCGCTCGGCCCCTGGGTCGAGACGGAGCTCGACCCGACCGACGTCTCGATCGTCACGACGCTCGACGGGGAGGTGCGCCAGGACGGCTCCACAGCCGACATGATCCACGGCATCGGCGCGATCATCGAGTACGCCTCGGCCGCGTTCACCCTGCTCCCCGGCGACATCATCCTCACCGGCACGCCCGCGGGTGTCGGCCTCGTCGAGGGGGGCCAGCAGGTCACCGTCGAGATCGAGGGGATCGGCTCGCTGACCAACACCTTCGTGCGTCGCTGAGAGTTCTGGGCGCCCACTACGCTGGTCGCACCATGAGCGACAACACATCAGGCATGCCGTCCAGTTCACCTCCCGGGTCCGCCTCGGGTGACGCGCAGGTCGAGGTCCGCCCGGCCGAGCAGGCCCGGCGGAGCACGTCCGACGGCAGTGGTCCGGTGCGCACCCGTGTCGCGCCGAGCCCGACGGGTGACCCGCACGTCGGCACCGCCTACATGTCGCTCTTCAACCTCGCCTTCACCCGTCAGCAGGGCGGTCAGTTCGTCCTGCGCGTCGAGGACACCGACCGCGTGCGCTTCCGCGAGGACAGCGAGGCGCAGCTCTACGACACCCTCGCGTGGCTCGGGCTGCACTGGGACGAGGGGCCGGACATCGGCGGTCCCTTCGCGCCGTACCGCCAGTCGGAGCGGCTCGACACGTACCGTCCCTACGTCGAGAAGCTCATCGAGGACCGCCGCGCGTACTACTGCTGGTGCTCGAAGGAGCGCCTCGACCAGATGCGCGAGGTCCAGCAGAAGACGAAGCAGCCGACCGGCTACGACCGCCTGTGCGTCGGCAAGACCCGCGAGGAGCGGGCTGAGCTGCCCGGCTTCACCGAGTCACCCGTCGTGCGCATGCTCATCCCGGATGACGCGCCGCTCGTCTTCGACGACGTCATCCGTGGCAAGGTGTCGGCGCCGCGCCCCGACGACCAGGTCATCCTCAAGGCGGACGGCTTCCCGACGTACCACCTGGCCGTCGTCGTCGACGACCACGAGATGGGGATCACGCACGTCGTGCGCGGCGAGGAGTGGATCAGCTCGACGCCGAAGCATGTCCTGCTCTACCAGTGGCTCGGGCTCGAGCCGCCGACGTTCGCGCACATGCCGCTCCTGCGCAACATCGACAAGTCGAAGATCTCCAAGCGCAAGAACCCCGCGGCGCGCCTGACCTGGTTCCGCGAGCAGGGCTACCTGCCTGAGGCGCTCGTGAACTTCCTTGCGCTGCTGGCCTATCCGCCGCAGCAGGACGCCGAGGGTGCTGACGTCGAGGTCTTCACCTTCGAGGAGTTCAGCCGCACCTTCGACTGGGCCAAGGTCAACCCGATCGGACCGATCTTCGACCTCAAGAAGCTCGACTGGCTCAACGGCGTCTACATCCGGTCGCTCGAGGTCGGCGACTTCGCCGGCCGCCTGCTGCCGTACCTCGTCACCGAGGGCATCCTCGGCGAGACGCAGTCCCTGGGCGAGCTGGCCCGCCTCAAGGCGATCGCCGAGCTCATCCAGACCCGCATCGCGCTGCTGACCGAGGCGCCGGCGCTCGTGCGCCCGTTCTTCGTCGCCGACGACCAGCTCGTCATCGACGACGACGCACGCGCCCAGCTCAAGGACGACGCGCCTGCGGTGCTCGACGCGGCCCTGAAGGTGCTCGGCGACGTCGACGACCACGGGCCCGGCGTCCTCGGCACGGGCAGCGCGTGGAACGCCGCCGTCATCGAGGAGGCGCTGCGCACGGCCATCGTCGAGGGGCTCGGCATCAAGCCGCGGTTCGCCTTCGGGCCGCTTCGCACCGCCGTGTCGGGTGCGCGCATCTCCCCACCGCTCTTCGAGTCGATGGAGATCCTCGGCAAGACGTCGACGCTCGCCCGCCTGCGCGCGCTGCGCGACTCGGTCTGAGGCGTCGGCGGGCCCGTGGGCACTGACGTGTGGCCGGTGCACGGCATCCACCTGCGTACGGCCGATCTCGACCTGCAGGTCATGACCGAAGGCGAGCTCGGCGTCCTGGCGGCGGCGCTGCCCGACGACGTCGAGATGAACCCGCACGCCACGCGGTATGCCGGCCTCGACGACCGTGCGAACCGCCGGGCTGTCCTGGCGCAGGGCTACTGGCGCGCGCTCGGCCTGTGGTCGCCCGACGACTGGGCGCTGCCCTTCGTCGTGCGGTCCCGCGGCGAGCTCGTCGGGGTTCAGTGGCTCGAAGGGCCCGACTGGCGCTCCGACCGCACCGTCGACTCGTCGTCGTGGCTCGTCACGTCGGCGCGGGGCAGGGGCCTGGGCAAGCAGATGCGGGCCGCCGTGCTGGCCCTCGCGTTCGGCCCGCTCCGAGCGGAGGCCGCCGTCAGCTCGGCTGTCGTCGACAACGCCTCGTCGCTCGGGGTCTCACGTGCCCTCGGCTACCGCGACACGCACCGGTCGGTCCTCGAGCACTCGGGCGAGACGCTCCAGCACGTGCGCCTCGACCGGGCGAGGTGGATCGGCTCGGGACAGTCCCACGGTGTCGTCGTCGACGGCGTGGCACCGGCCCTGCCCCTCTTCGGCGTCGAGGCGGTCGCGTGAGCGCGCCACGGCTCGAGACCGTTCTCGACGGGGTGCAGGCCCTGCTGCTCGACGTCGACGACACCATCGTCGACACACAGCGGGCCATGGTCGAGGCGGGCACGTACGCGGCCGCCGTGATCTGGCCGCACCGGGCCGGCGACGACCACCGCGCGATGGCCCAGCGCTACTACGACGACCCCGAGCGATGGTTTCCGCGCTACGCGTCCGGCGACGTCGACTTCGACGTCATGAGGGCACGGCGCCTCGCCGAGGTCGCGACGGCGTTCGGCCTCGAGGTCCCGGGCGATGCCCACCGCTCGTTCGACGACGCGTACGCCCCGGCCTTCAGGAGCGCCCAGCGGCTCTTCCCCGACGTGGTCGACCTGCTGGCGGCCGCGGAGCGAGTCGACCTGCCGGTGGCCCTGCTGACCAACTCGGCGTCCGCGCCGACCCGTGTGAAGCTCGAGGCCCTCGACCTCGTCGAGCGCTTCGACATCGTCGTCACCACCGACACGCTGGGCTTCGGCAAACCCGACCCGCGCGTCTACCTCGAGGCCTGCCGGCTCCTCGACGCTCCTCCGGGTCGCGTCGTCTGCATCGGAGACAGCCTCGAGTGGGACGTTCTCGGCGCCGAGGCAGCCGGCCTGCGGGCCATCTGGCTCGACCGGGGCGGTCGCGGGACCTCGGAGGCCGTAGCCACGGTGCGTGCTCTCGACGAGGTCGCGAAGGCCATCGACCGTCGATTTGGGCCTCCGCGCAGGGACCGGTAGTATTCCTCTTCGGTTCACCCCGTAGCTGACCGCAAGGCCAGCGAGGAGTGAAACCCCTTGGGGTATGGTGTAATTGGCAACACTACGGTTTCTGGTTCCGTCATTCTAGGTTCGAGTCCTGGTACCCCAGCTCCGGCTCACGGTCATGTGAGCCGATTCGGAGAAATCCAGCCTTCACGGTAAGGTTTCTTCTCGTGCCGAGTCCGCTCGGTACCGCTCACGGCCCCGTTGTGTAGCGGCCTAGCACGCCGCCCTCTCAAGGCGGTAGCGCGGGTTCGAATCCCGTCGGGGCTACGTGAACTGCTCGGAGGAGCAGAGGAAGACCCCGGTCCACTGGACCGGGGTCTTCCGTCGTTCCGGGGCCCGCGACGGGGCGGCGAGCCACCGCTACGCCGGCGGCCCGTCCGCGTCGGTCGAGCCGAAGCGCTCGGCGCTGACGGCCTCCTGGGCCACCCGGCGCAGCGCGAGCAGCACCGGGTCGGTGAGCACGGTGCCGACGATCGCGTAGCGCAGGGCGTCGCCCGGTGCCATCCTGCCCAGCTCCTCGGCGACGTCGGTCTCGGCGACGGTGCGCATGGCCCGCTGCCAGACCCGGAGGGTCGCGTCGTCGACGACCCAGCCGCCGGCGGCAGCCGCCGACAGCGCCTGCGCGAGCTGGCTGCTCGCGCGCGACTCCGCGCAGTCGGCCAGGCCGAGCGCCCGGACGCGGTCGGCCGCCTCCGTCGTGGGTGGCTCCGAAGCCTGATGGGGACGCAGCGCCTCGTGAACGGCGCCGAGCAGCTGGTGCCGTGACGCGGGCGGGTGCTCGAGCGCGTCGATGACCTCGCGCACCCGATCGATCGAGAGCCGTCCCACGTCGACGAGGGTGCGCACGAGCCGCACCCGCTCGACATGCGTGTCGTCGTAGACGGCCCGGGTCGCGCTCTGGGTCTCGCCGGCATGCAGGAGCCTCTCCCGCAGGTAGTACTTGAGCGTGGGGATGCTCACGCCGGTGCGGTCGGACAGCTCGGAGATGCGCACTGGGGTTCCTCTCTTGACTTTGGATAGTATGACTCTCCAAGATTGGATAGTCGAACTATCCGAAGGGCCTGTCATGGCCGGCCTCGCACACGCCACGCACACCCACGACGGCGATCTCGCCGTCTTCCTCATCGGGATGCGGGTCAACCAGCCCTGGCGACCCGACCTCTGGGTGCCGGTCCTCACGGCGATGCCGGGGATGATCGCGGAGCTGTACGCCGCCAAGGGCGCCGCCGACCGCGGGGAGGGGCCCGACCCGGGCTTCCTCGAGGCCCGCAGCCTCGTCGGCGCGCGCGGGACGACCGTCGTGCAGTACTGGCGCGACGTCGAGTCGATCTACGCGTACGCCAACGACCCGGGGGGACGCCACCGGCCCGCCTGGAGCGCCTTCTACCGGCGCAGCCGCGCGGCGACAGGAGCCGTCGGCGTCTGGCACGAGACGTATGCCGTCCCGGCCGGCGCGCACGAGAGCCTCTACCTCGGCATGCCGGCCACCGGACTCGGCAAGGCCTTCGGAACCACGCACGACCGGGCCCGCCGCAGGTACGCCCGGCTCGCGCCGGCCGTGGACGCCGTCAGCTGAGCTCGCGCAGGCCCGGCAGCACGTCGGCGGAGAACTGTTCGAGGAACCGGCCCTGGTCGTGGCCGGGCGCGTGGAAGACGACGTGGTCGAACCCCCAGTCGACGTACTGGCGCACGGCCTCGACGGCCTCGGCCGGGTCGCTCGTCACGATCCACCGCTTCGCGATCTCCTCGTCGGAGAGCTCGTCGGCGAGGCGCTCCATCTCGACCGGGTCGTCGACTCCGTGCTTCTGGTCGGCGCTGAGGGACAGCGGCGCCCAGAAGCGCACGTTGTGCAGCGCCTGCCCGGCGTCGCGGTCGTAGGACAGCTTGATCTCGATCATCCGGTCGATGTCGTCACGGGTGCGCCCTGACTTCTCCAGCCCCTCGTCGACGGCCGGCAGGAGCTTGTCCTCGTAGAGGTCCCGGCCCTTGCCTGACGTGCAGATGAACCCGTCACCCGACCTGCCGGCATACCTGGCGACGAGTGGCCCGCCCGCAGCGACATAGACCGGGATCGGCTGCTCCGGGCGGTCGTAGACCGTGGCGGCGTGGGTGCGGTAGTAGTCGCCTTCGAACTCGACGCGCTCCTCGGTCCACAGCCTGCGCATGAGCGTGACCGCCTCGCGCAGCCGGGCGAACCGCTCCTTGAACTCGGGCCACGGCGAGCCGGATGCGCCGACCGCCACCTCGTTGAGCGCCTCACCCGTGCCGATGCCGAGGACGACGCGGCCGGGGTTCAGTGCACCGAGCGTGCCGAACGCCTGCGCGACCACGGCGGGGTTGTAGCGGAAGGTCGGCGTCATGACCGACGTGCCGAGCAGCACCCGCTCGGTACGCTCGCCGACGGCTGCGAGCCAGCTCATCGCGAACGGCGCGTGCCCGTCACGGTGCCGCCACGGCTGGAAGTGGTCGGAGATGAAGACCGAGTCGAGCCCGACCTGCTCGGCCTGCGCTGCGTACGTGACGAGGTCGCGAGGACCGAACTGCTCCGCAGAAGCCTTCCAACCAACCTTGAGCACGCGAACTCCTTGGGGCCGTGGGGGAGTGACCCTGTCAGCCTAGGACCGCGCGCTCGGCGGGCCTCAAAGGGGCGGTCACCAGTGGACGACGACCTTGTCGCCGATCCGGACCTCGTTGTAGAGCTGGATGAGCAGCGGCTTGTTGCGCACGTTGACGCAGCCGTGCGAGGCGCCGGAGTACCCGAGGCGGGCGAAGTTCGAGGAGTAGTGCACGGCCTGGCCGCCGGAGAAGAACATGGAGTACGGCATGGGCGTGTGGTACAGGTTCGAGATGACGTCGACCTTCTTCTTGTAGACGGCGAAGACCCCCTCGCGCGTGGGGAGCTCGTCACTGCCGAAGCGCACGTCGAAGCCGTACTGCGGCACGCCGTCGACCACCCACGTGAGGCGCCGGGTCGACTTGCTGATGCACATGACGCGACCGGTCATGCAGCGCTCGTCGACGTCCCACGAGGTTGAGCCTGGAGCCGGGGTCGCCGGTTCGGGCTTGACGTTGGCCAGCTCGTCGGCGGTCGGTCGGTGTGTCATGCCGACGAGCTTGTCCCAGGTGCGCTCGTCGAGCGTGCCGGTGGCGTCGTACCCGCGCTTGGCCTGGAAGCCCCGGACCGATGCCGCCGTGCGGGACCCGTAGCGGTCGCTGACGTCGCCGTCGAACCAGCCGATCTGGCGCAGCCGCGCCTGGAGCGAACGGACCATGGGGCCGGTGTCGCCCCGCTGCAGCACGATGACGGGGGCGGCCGGCTTCTCGGTCGTCGGCGACGGCTTCGGAGGAGCGGGGGCGGTCGTCGGCGGCGCGGTCGTCGTGGGGAGATCCGTCGCCGTGGGGACGCTGGGGTCCGGCGTGCCGCTCGAGCTGGAGCCCGGTGCCGTCTGGCCGACCTGCGTGGCAGCGACGCCGGGGCCCTGGTCGGGGGTGCACGCGGCGGTGGCTGCGACGAGCGCGAGGGCACCCGTGAGCGTGAGGGCGCGGAGCAGACCGCCCGTGAAGCGGAACGGAGAGCTGGCTCGGTGCATCGTGACCCCTGTCTGAACCCGACGTGCCTGCGCTGGTGCGCTGCACTGAGGGTGACGCGGTCACCGTGCAAAAGGTTGTCCGAGCGGGGGTGCTGACACGGATCGTGACCGATCTGTTGTGCAATGTCCGGTCCGGGGCAGGATCCGGCACGGCCTCGCGGGCCCGCACGACGATGGGCGGGGCGGCGCGAAGGGGCGATGTGAAGGGGTGGTGCGAAGGGGTGGTGCGAAGGGTGTGGTGCGAAGGGTGTGGTGCTGTCGGACGTGCCGGCGTGTGCTCAGAAGGCGCCTGACCGCCGACGGCGTCAGGCGTTCTGCTGCTGCTGCTGTTGCTGCTGCATCGCGTGGTGGCGGCGGAGGACCTCGGTGAGCTTGTTGGCCCCGGCGACGACGGTTGCGGCGTGCAGACGGCCGGGCTGCCGGGACAGGCGCTCGATGGGGCCCGAGATCGACACGGCGGCCACGACGCGACCGGACGGGCCACGCACGGGTGCCGACACCGATGCCACTCCGGCCTCGCGCTCGGCAACGCTCTGAGCCCAGCCGCGACGACGCACGCCGGAGAGCGCCGTGGCCGTGAAGGCCGCGCCCTGGAGCCCGCGGTGCAGCCGGTCGGGCTCCTCCCACGCGAGCAGGACCTGGGCGGCGGACCCGGCGAGCATCGACAGGGTCGCGCCCACAGGGATCGAGTCGCGGAGGCCGACCGGCCGCTCTGCGGCCGCGACGCAGATGCGCTGGTCCCCCTGACGGCGGAACAGCTGCGCGCTCTCGTTGGTGTGGTCCCGCAGGGCGCCGAGCACCGGGCCGGCCGCGGCGAGGAGGCGGTCCTCCCCGGCGGCCGAGGCCAGCTCGCCGAGCCGCGGGCCCAGCACGAAGCGGCCCTGCATGTCGCGTGAGACGAGTCGGTGGTGCTCGAGAGCGACCGCCAGGCGGTGGGCCGTCGGACGGGCGAGTCCGGTGGCGCCGACGAGCTGGGCGAGGGTGGCCGGACCCGCCTCGAGGGCTCCGAGCACCGTGGCGGCCTTGTCGAGAACACCGACACCAGATGAGTTGTCCATGCACTGATATTGACGTCTCAGGCACTGAGACGTCAATCCACTGAGCCTACAAAAGGTTCACGCTTGCCCAAGAGCGATGTCGCGACCAGGTCCTCGATGGCGCACGCGCTCGACACAGGGAACGCCGCCGCGGAGGGAAGTCATGGCAGGGACACTGGCCGAGAAGGTCTGGGACGCACACGTCGTACGCCGCGCCGAGGGGGAGCCCGACCTCCTCTACATCGACCTTCACCTGCTCCACGAGGTCACCAGCCCACAGGCCTTCGACGGGTTGCGACTCGCCGGGCGCTCGGTCCGCCGGCCGGACCTGACGCTCGCCACCGAGGACCACAACGTCCCGACGACGCCCGGCCCCATCACCGACCCTGTGTCGAAGATCCAGGTCGAGACGCTACGTCGCAACTGCGAGGAGTTCGGCGTCCACCTCTATCCCATGGGCGACGCCGACCAGGGCATCGTCCACGTCGTCGGCCCCCAGCTCGGTCTGACGCAGCCCGGCATGACCGTCGTCTGCGGCGACAGCCACACCTCGACCCACGGTGCCTTCGGGGCACTCGCCTTCGGCATCGGCACGTCCGAGGTCGAGCACGTGCTCGCCACCCAGACGTTGCCGCTCAAGCCGTTCCGAACGCTCGCGGTCAACGTCCGCGGGCAGCTGCCTGCCGGAGTCACCGCCAAGGACATCGTCCTCGCCGTCATCGCCAAGATCGGCACCGGCGGCGGCCAGGGCTACGTCATCGAGTACCGCGGCGAGGCCATCGAGGCCCTGTCGATGGAGGCCCGGATGACGGTCTGCAACATGTCGATCGAGGCCGGTGCCCGTGCCGGCATGATCGCGCCCGACCAGACCACGTTCGACTACCTCAAGGGTCGTCCCCACGCGCCGACCGGCGCCGACTGGGACGCCGCCGTCGCCGAGTGGACCGCGCTGCGCACCGACGACGACGCCGTCTTCGACGCCGAGGTCGACCTCGACGCCTCCGCGCTCACGCCGTTCGTCACGTGGGGCACCAACCCCGGGCAGGGCCTGCCGCTCTCCGACTCCGTGCCCGACCCCGAGTCGTTCGCCGACGAGAGCGACCGCGTCGCTGCCGCCAACGCGCTCGCGTACATGGGCCTCGAGGCCGGCACGCCGCTGCGTGACATCAAGGTCGACACGGTCTTCGTCGGGTCGTGCACCAACGGCCGCATCGAGGACCTGCGTGCCGCGGCCGACGTCGTCCGTGGCCAGCGCGTCGCCGACGGCGTACGCATGCTCGTCGTGCCGGGGTCGGCCAAGGTGCGACTCCAGGCCGAGTCGGAGGGGCTCGACAAGATCTTCACCGAGGCCGGCGCCGAGTGGCGCCTGCCCGGTTGCTCGATGTGCCTCGGCATGAACCCCGACACCCTCGCGCCGGGGGAGCGCAGCGCGTCCACGTCCAACCGCAACTTCGAGGGTCGCCAGGGCAAGGGTGGCCGTACCCACCTCGTCAGCCCGCTCGTGGCGGCCGCGACCGCCATCCGGGGCACCCTGTCGAGCCCCGCCGACCTGCAGGCCGCGGGCCAGCCCCAGGGCGAGCTCGCGTCCGCGACGACCGGAGAGGCCTGAGCCATGGAGAAGTTCGAGACGCACACCGGCATCGGCGTCCCGCTGCGCCGCAGCAACGTCGACACCGACCAGATCATCCCGGCCGAGTACCTCAAGCGGGTCACGCGCACCGGGTTCGAGGACGGTCTCTTCGCAGCCTGGCGCAAGGACGAGTCGTTCGTCCTCAACAACCCGGTGTATGCCGATGGCTCGGTCCTCGTGGCCGGGCCGGACTTCGGCACGGGGTCGAGTCGCGAGCACGCCGTCTGGGCCCTCATGAACTGGGGCTTCCGCGTCGTCATCTCCTCGCGCTTCGCCGACATCTTCCGCGGCAACAGCGGCAAGCAGGGCCTGCTCACGGCGATCGTCGCCCAGGACGACGTCGAGCTGATCTGGAAGTACCTGGAGAACAACCCCGGCGCCGAGATCACCGTCGACCTGGTCGGTCGTACCGTGCACGCCGGCGAGATCGTGGCCCCTTTCGACATCGACGACTACACGCGCTGGCGGCTTCTCGAGGGGCTCGACGACATCGGACTCACCCTGCGACACGAGGATCTCGTCGCGGATTTCGAGTCGGTGCGTCCGAGCCACAAACCGGTCACCACGCCGGCCTGACCCCGAGCGGTTCGGCGCCTCAACCGAGGTGACGACAGAGCGGATCCCATTGCGACGCAATGGGATCCGCTCTCGTATGTGGACGATCCGGACGTTCTGCCCAGGACTTCGATCGGTTCCCCGGAGGGGTAAGGGGACGTCAAAGTCCTTGCGACACAACGAAAAACCCAGCGATTGGTGATGGACGCGCACGGCGAGTCGGCCTAACGTCAGGAGGTAGCCGGACCGGTTCCGGACGCACATCGTCGGGTCGCCTGACGCCGACAGTCCTCTGGAGGGGAAGACGTGAACAAGGCAGAACTGATCGACGCGCTGGAGAGCAAGCTCGGCAGCAAGAAGGTCGCATCCGATGCGTTGGAGGCGTTCCTCGACGTCGTCATCCGCGAGGTCGCCAAGGGCGGCAAGGTCGGCATCACCGGTTTCGGCACCTTCGAGCGCGCCGACCGGGCCGCGCGCACCGGCCGCAACCCCAAGACGGGGGCGACCGTGAGGATCAAGAAGACCCGCGTCCCGAAGTTCCGGTCGGGCACCAACTTCAAGGAGGTCGTCTCCGGCGCCAAGAAGCTCTCGAAGACCGAGTCCGCCGCCTCACGCGCCTCCGCCGGCTCGTCGGCGGTCCCGGCGACGAAGACCGCGGCGAAGAAGACGGCTACCAAGGCCGCTCCGGCCAAGACGGCCGTGAAGAAGACGGCCACGAAGGCCGCTCCGGCCAAGACCGCGGTGAAGAAGACGGCTACCAAGGCCGCTCCGGCCAAGACCGCGGTGAAGAAGACGGCTACCAAGGCCGCTCCGGCCAAGACCGCGGTGAAGAAGACGGCTACCAAGGCCGCTCCGGCCAAGACGGCCGTGAAGAAGACGGCTACCAAGGCCGCTCCGGCCAAGACCGCGGTGAAGAAGACGGCCACCAAGGCCGCTCCGGCCAAGACCGCGGCGAAGAAGACGACGACCACGGGCACCGCCAAGACGACCACCGCGCGCAAGACGACCGCCAGGAAGACCGCCGCGAGGTGACCGTCACCCTCCGTCACACGCCATAGGGCAGTGACGGTCTGGGACGTGGACATGGAGTGGGCCCGGCCGCGGCCGGGCCCACGTGCATGCGCGGACTCAGGTGGGCCGATCTGCTTCGTCGGTGCGAGTCGACTCGCGTGCCTGGTGACGTCAAGGGCCGCATCGACGAAGGGCCGACTCGCATCGACCCGCATCGAGCCAGCACCAGTGCCCCGTCAGTGAATGGCCTGGCCGGCCCCGATGCCCACGATGCGCAGACCGACGACGAGGTCGTCGACGACGTCGACCGTGAGGCGCTGGCCGAGCCGCAGCAACCGCAGCCCGCTCGCGTCGAACGCAGGGGCCTCGAACCTCAGCTCCACGCCGTCGTCGCGCAGGACGCTCCCCGTGTGCGTCTCGGGGTCGAAGCGGTGAACCGTTGCCTGCATGCTCCTGATCCAACCAGACGCCCGGTGCTCGAGGACGGCGAGTGTCGCGGGCCCCAGGCCGAGCCGGCGGGCGCGCGACAGGCTCCTGGCGTCGTCGACGTCGGTGCGCAGCCGGGGGAGGGGCAGGTCGAGCAGCACGGCCCCGTCGGCAGCGTGTCGCGACGCGCTGTCGGCGCCGAACCTCGGCGTGAAGCCCGTCCCGCACCGCAGCACGGTGCCCGTGCCGTCGGCATCCGGCACGAACGACTCGCCGGCGCCTCCGGCGGCCGCGAGCGCCGTCTCCAGCGACGCTGCGTCGAGGGCCGGGAGGTCGCCGAGCAGCACCGCCACGGGCGCTCCCGGCCCGGCGTGCCGCATACCCTCCGTGACCGCGCCGTTGAGGCCGGTGCCAGGGTCGGTGAGGACGTGTGCGCCCCGTGCCCGCCAGGCGGCTGCGAGGGGGACGTCGCCCGTCACGAGGACGAGCCGGTCGGGCCCTACGGCATCGAGCACCGCCGCGAGCGTGTCGTTCGCGATCGCGGCGCTGAGCTCCGCCCGGTCCGAGCCCACGGCACGGGCCAGGCGCGACTTGCCGTGCCCCGTGTCCTTGACGGGGACGACCACGTGCCAGTCGACGGGCCGCTCGGGGACGAGGGTCTCGGAAGGTGCGGTGGGGAAGGTCGTCATGCTGGCGATATCGTCCCACTCGCCGCCGCGCTGCTCGACACCGCGCCGTGAGGTGGACAAGATGAAGGCCAGCGACGTCGACCGGCGTGCGCCCGACGAGGAGGACGTGGACTGTGACAGCCGGCGCGCGCTCGAGGCGGCTGCCGTGGGCCTACCGGTTCGTGGCGTTCCTGCTCCGTCCCCTGCTCATGGGACTGACCAAGCGAGACTGGCGCGGACTGGAGAACCTCCCGGCCGAGGGCGGGTTCGTCGTCTCGCCGAACCACATCTCCTATGCCGACCCGCTCGTCTTCGCCCACTTCATGTTCGACAGTGGGCGCGAGGCCTACTTCCTCGGCAAGGACAGCCTCTTCGCCATCCCCGTCGTCGGGTGGCTGCTCAAGAAGTGCGGCCAGATCCCCGTCTACCGCAACACGGTCGCCGCCGCCGACTCCTACCGCGCAGCCGTCGAGGCCGTGCATGCCGGCAAGGCGGTGGGCATCTTCCCCGAGGGCACGATCACGCGTGACCCCGACCTCTGGCCGATGCGCGGCAAGACGGGCGCCGCCCGCGTCGCGCTCGAGACCCGTTGCCCGCTCATCCCCGTCGCGCAGTGGGGCGCCCAGGAGATCCTGGCGCCCTACGGCCACCGCCCTTCGATCCTCCCGCGCAAGACGATGATGATGTATGCCGGTCCGCCCGTGGACCTGTCGGACCTCTACGGGCGCCCGATCGACACGAAGGTGCTGCGCGAGGCGACCGACCGGCTCATGGAATGCATCACCGTGCTGCTCGAGGTGCTGCGCGAGGAGAAGCGGCCGACCGAGCGCTTCGACCCCCGCCGGCACGGGCTGCCCCAGACGGGCGACCCGCTGCGGCAGCCCGACGGCAGGCGCCGCAAGCGCGCTGCCGACGGCGCCGAGGACCAGCCGTGAGCCCGACGCGCGTCGCTGTCATGGGCAGCGGCAACTGGGGCACCGCGTTCGGGGTGATCCTCGCCGACGCCGGGTGTGACGTGTCGATGTGGGCGCGGCGCCCGGAGGTCGCCGAGGCGATCAACGCCGGTCGCAACGAGGCCTACCTGCCCGAGCTCGACCTCCCGTCGTCGGTCCGTGCCACGACCGAGGCCGACGAGGCGCTCGATGCCGCCGACATCGTCGTGCTCGCGGTTCCGTCGCAGACGCTGCGCGCCAACCTGTCCCAGTGGGGCTCCGCGATCCCCGCCGGGGCGCCCGTCGTCTCGCTCATGAAGGGCGTCGAGCTCGGCACGACGATGCGCATGAGCGAGGTCATCGCCGAGGCCGCGTCCGTCGAGCAGGGCCGCATCGTCGTCGTGTCCGGTCCCAACCTCGCGCCCGAGATCGCCCGCAAGCAGCCCGCGGCGGGCGTCGTCGCGTGCACCGACATGTCGGCCGCGGAGCGCGTCGCGAGCGCCTGCGCGACACCGTACTTCCGCCCGTACACCGACACCGACGTCATCGGCGCCGAGGTCTGCGGTGCGACGAAGAACGTCGTCGCGCTGGCCTCGGGCATGGCCGAGGGGATGGGGTTCGGCGACAACACCAAGGCCACGATCATCACGCGCGGCCTGGCCGAGACGACCCGTCTGGGGCTCGCGCTCGGCGCGCACCCGCAGACGTTCATGGGGCTCGCCGGTGTCGGTGACCTCATCGCCACGTGCATGTCGCCGCTGTCGCGCAACCACTCCTTCGGCGTGCGGCTCGGTCGGGGGCGCACGGTCGACGAGGCCACCGCCGAGCTGCGCACGACGACCGAAGGCGTCAAGTCGTGCGAGTCGATCCTCACCCTCGCCGAGCAGCACGACGTCGTCATGCCCATCTGCGAGCAGGTCGTCGCCGTCATCCGCGACGGCCACTCGGCGAGCGAGGTGGGCCCGCGCCTCATGTCGCGCGACCTCAAGGCCGAGAAGCACTGAGCCACCCGACAGCAACACACCGAGCAAACACCAACGCACCGGCATCCGATCCCGGTGCGTTGGTGGTTGCTCGGTGTGTTGCGGGGTCGATGGTGTCGTCAGAGGGTGCGCAGCGCCTGGTCGAGGTCGGCCCACAGGTCGTCGACGTGCTCGATGCCGACCGACAGGCGCAGCAGGTTGGGTGGCACCTGCTCGGACTCGGTCGGGTGACGGCGGCGGCGCTCGACCTGGGACTCGACGCCGCCGAGGCTCGTCGAGTGCAGCCACAGCCGGGTGGCGTCGCAGACCCGTTCGGCCGCGTCGGCGTCGCCGGCCACGTCGATGGAGAGCATCGCGCCCGCGCCGGGGTAGCGCACCCGCGAGACCGACGGGTGGCCCTCGAGGCGCCGGGCGAGCTCGGCCGCGGTCGCGCTCGCCCGCTCGAAGCGCAGCGACAGGGTGCGCAGACCACGCAGGGCCAGGAACACCTCGAGCGGTCCCGCGATGGCGCCGTGCAGCGTCCGGTGGCGCAGCAGCCGCTCGCCGATCTCGCGCCCGCGGTCGGTGTCGGCGACGACGGTCGCGCCGAGGACGACGTCGCTGTGGCCGGAGAGGTACTTCGTCACGGAGTGCACGACGACGTCGGCACCGAGCTCGAGGGGGCGGCACAGCAGCGGCGTCGATAGCGTGTTGTCGACCACGCTCGTGACACCGAGCTCGCGAGCCCGGGCGAGGACGACGTCGAGCTCCGTGACGTCCATGAGCGGGTTGGTGGGGGACTCGATCCACAGCAGGTCCGCCGACTCCAGGGCGGCCAGGAACCGGGCCGTGTCGGAGGCGTGCACGCGCACGACGGTGCCGCCGGCCTTCTCGTGGGCGACGAGCAGGTCGCCGGTGCCGTTGTAGGTCTGGTCGGGCGCCACGATGGTGGCGCCGACCGGCACGAGCGAGAGGGCCGCCGAGATGGCTCCCATGCCCGAGGCGTGCACGAGCGCGCGGCCGCCCTCGAGGCCGCCGAGAGCCTCCTCGAACGCGTTCCACGTCGGGTTGCCCGAGCGGGCGTAGTTGACCGGGCCGTCCGCGGCATACGTCGACGTCAGCTCCACGGGCACGTTGACCGAGGAGCCCGCCGAGCGGTCGGGACGGCCCGCCGAGACGAGGAACGTCTCGACGTGCAGGTGCTGATCCGCGTCTGAGGCCACGCCCTCAGCGTACGAGCGGCCCCGCGCGTTCCGGATAGAGTCTCGTCTGATGACCACGGACCAGCCCCAGCCCGACCAGCCGAGCCGCCCCCCGCGCGTCGCCATCGTCTTCGGAGGACGTTCCTCCGAGCATGCCGTCTCCTGTGCCACCGCAGCGGGGGTGCTGCGAGCCATCGACCGCAGCAAGTACGACATCGTGCCGATCGGCATCTCTCGTGACGGCCAGTGGGTGCTGGCCGCCGACGACCCGTCCCGCTTCGAGCTGACGGCGGGCCGTACGCCCGAGGTCGAGCCGAGCGACGCGCACGTCGTCCTGCCGCTGTCGACGCGGGAGACCGCGCTCACGGTGCTCGAGGCAGGACAGCCGCCACAGGAGCTCGGCACCGTCGACGTCGTCTTCCCGCTGCTGCACGGTCCGTTCGGTGAGGACGGAACGCTCCAGGGCTTCCTCGAACTCTCCGACGTGCGCTACGTCGGCTCGGGCGTCTTCGCCTCCGCCGCAGGCATGGACAAGCACTACATGAAGGTCGTCTTCGCCGGTCACGGCCTTCCCATCGGGCCGTATGCCGTCATCACCGACCGCGCCTGGCGCACCGACCCCACCGCCGCGATGGATGCCTGCGCCGGCCTCGCCTACCCGGTCTTCGTCAAGCCGGCCCGTGCGGGCTCGTCGATGGGCATCACGAAGGTCGACGACCCGGCCGACCTCGAGGCCGCCATCGAGGCGGCCCGTCAGCACGACCCCAAGGTCCTCGTCGAGGCCGGCATCGCAGGCCGGGAGATCGAGTGCGCCGTCCTCGAGGGCCACGGCCTGGACGGGCCGCGCACCTCCGAGGTCGCCGAGATCGTCGTGCACGACAACCACTCCTTCTACGACTTCGAGGCGAAGTACCTCGTCGAGGCGGACGTCGACCTCAGCTGCCCGGCCGACGTGCCGGAGGAGGTCGGCAAGGAGGTCCGCCGCCTCGCGGCCGAGGCCTTCGAGTCGCTCGGGTGCGAGGGGCTCGCCCGCGTCGACTGCTTCTACACCGACGACGGACGCGTCATCATCAACGAGATCAACACCATGCCGGGCTTCACTCCGCACTCGATGTACCCGCGGATGTGGGCGGCGTCAGGGCTCGACTACCCCGACCTCATCGACGAGCTCATCTCGCTCGCGCTCGAGCGGCGCACCGGCCTGCGCTGACGCACGGCAGACGTCTCGGTACGCCTCAGGTGCAGCGGCGACCGTTCTCGGGAAGCGTCCTCGCGAGGCTGGTGAAGGCGGGTAGGAGAAGGGGCACCGCGCCGTACTGCGCCGGTGCGAGGACCTCGATGGCGGGCTCGCGGCCGTAGGTCGTGGCGGCCGAGCCGTCGCTGAGGGCGCGCACCACCCAGTCCACGCCGTCGACGGTGACGCAGTCGTCGGTCGTCGGCCCGAGCGGGTCGAGGCCGCAGCGGGCGATGATCGCGGGCTCGCCCCACGCCGCGACGGAGCCGTAGTCGGGCTGCGTCGCGACCCGCTGGTGGCCGCTCACCTCGGCCGGCCACGCGGCCGAGGCGCACGCGGGCGCCGACGCCTGGGGTGCCAGGGCGACCTCGGGCGGCCGGCTGCACGCGGACAGCACGACGGCGGCGCCGATGAGCGCCGCCGTCGAGAAGTGCTGACGTCTGGTCAGGGTCAGCCTCAGACGTGCACGACCGTGCAGGTGAGGGTCCGGGTGATGCCCGGGACGTCCTGGAGCTTCGCGATGACGAGCCGGCCGAGGTCATCGACGTTGGAGGCCTCGACGCGCGCGATGACGTCGTAGGGGCCGGTCACGTCCTCGGCCAGAGTGACGCCCGAGATCCCGGCGATCTGCTCCGCCACGCTCGCGGCCTTGCCCACCTCGGTCTGAATCAGGATGTACGCCTGAACCACGTGTCACCTCACTGTGTGTCGATCGTTGGACGGTCGCCCGAGACGTTGGTGGTGTCGGACGACCGGTCGGAACGGCAGGCCTCAGTGTGACTGCGACCGTGCCCTGACGCTACCTTGCCATGGGGCCTCACGTCCCATGGAAACCGGGCCCGTCAAGCGGCCGTCACCGAAAGGGTGTGTGATCCGTGCCGAACGGGCAGCGGCTCCAGCGTGGGCCGATGATGACGGGCGGCACGCCGCTGCGGTCGCTCGACGAGGACCAGCTGCTCGCGCGGATCCTGCCGGCCTACGGGGTGACCGACGAGCTGCTCGTCGCGCCCGGTGACGACGCCGCCGTGCTGCGCACCACCGAGCGCACGATCGCGACGACCGACACGGTCGTGCTCGGCCGCGACTGGCTCGACGCGTGGTCCTCGGGCGCCGACGTCGGCCACAAGGTCATCGCCCAGAACCTCGCCGACGTCGCGGCCATGGGCGGGCACCCGACCGGCATCCTCGTGACGCTCGTCGCCGACCCCGAGCTGTCGCTCGAGTGGGTCCTCGACCTCGTGGCCGGCCTCGCCGATGCCTGCGCCGCTGCGAAGGTCGCCGTGCTCGGTGGCGACCTGTCGTCGGCGCCCGCCGGCGTCGTCATGGTGTCGGTGACGGCGCTCGGCCGACTCGACGGCGAGCCGGTGCTGCGCTCCGGGGCGCGCGACGGCGACGTCCTCGCGGTCTACGGGTCGCTGGGCCTCGCCGACGCCGGTCTGCGTCTGCTGCAGACCGGTCACGAGGGCCGCCACCCGCAGGCTGTGGCCCGTCAACGCCGCCCCGAGCCGTCCCTGGCCGCCGGCCCGGCAGCGGCAGAGGCGGGAGCCACGTCGATGCTCGACCTCAGCGACGGCCTGCTCCGTGACGGGGGTCGCATCGCCCGGTCGAGCGGCGTCGTCATCGATCTCGACCCCGCGCAGCTCGCGCCCTTCGTCGAGGTGCTCACTGACGTGCTGGGCGCCGAGGCCGCGCTCGACTGCGTGCTGGCCGGCGGTGAGGAGCACTCGCTCCTCGCCACGTTCCCGGCCGACGTGCTGCCCGACGGGTGGCGCGCGCTCGGGCGCGTCCGCGCTCCCGCAGAGGGGGAGGAGCCCGGGATCCTCGTCGCCGGTGAGGTCGTCATGCACACCGGCTGGGACCACTTCAGCGGCTCCTGACCGCGTCCGGCCCACCCGTGAGCCGTTGACGACCTTGCACCTCTCTCCGCGGGTCGAGGTGTCCCGTTCGAGGTTGTCCGTCGGGCCCTGCCGCGAGAGCTCACCTCGACCGGCCGCGCCCCGAGCGGTTCGAGGTATGCGGTCGAACCCGCAGCCCCGAGGGCACGAAAAAGGCCGGTCCCGAGGGACCGGCCTTCAGCGTTGGTGAGGGACGTTCAGCGAACGACCTTGCCCGCCTTGAGGCAGGAGGTGCAGACGTTGAGTCGCTTCGGCGTCACACCGTCCACCAGCGTCCGAACGCGCTGGATGTTGGGGTTCCAGCGGCGCTTGGTGCGGCGGTGCGAGTGCGAGATGTTGTGACCGAAGCTCGGTCCCTTGCCGCAGACGTCGCAGTTGGCAGCCACGGGTATCTCCTGAAATTCGATGTTGACGAAGTGCTGAGCTCCACCACTGAGTCGGGGCCGACGCACACCAAGGCGCGCGTCACCCCGAGGTGTACGGGGGGAACCGGTCAAGAGTAGCCGACGAGCCGCCGGGACGACAAAACGGCCGGGGCGGCTGGCGCGGGAGCCTCCCCCGGGCCTCCACCGGAGCCTCCCCCGAGCCTCCCCGGAGCCTCAGACGAAGGCGCGGGCCGCATCGACGAGCTGGGCGGCATACGCCGGGCCGTGCGACGAGGCGTGGGTCGCGAGCGGGTGCAGCTGGTGCAGCTCGATGAGCGCTCGCCAGCCCGGTGTGAGGCCCGCGACCTGCTCGTACGCCGCGCCGATGAGGTCCAGCCCGGGGCAGCCGAACAGGGCGAGCATCGCCAGATCGGTGAGGCCGTGCCCACCGTGCGCGGCCGGGTCGATGAGCACCGCTCCGTCGCGGGTGAACAGGACGTTCCCGGACCACAGGTCGCCGTGGACACGGGCGGGCGGGCGGTCGTCGTCGAAGTCGCCGGCCGCGAGGCGGTCGCAGACCCGGTCGACGATCCGGGCGCCGTCGGGATCGAGATGGCCACGGTCGACGGCGCGGCGCACGAAGGGGCGCACCCGCTGCTCGGCGTAGAAGAGGCCCCACGTCGGAGTCGGGTCGTTGCGCTGGGGCTGCCGCCCGATCCACGAGTCGCCCGTCCAGGAGGGCGGGGGAGAGCCGAATGCCGGGGCGCCCATGCCGTGCGTGACCGCGAGGGCGCGCCCGAGAGCCTCGGCAGCCTCGGGGGTGGGCCGGGCTGGGTGGAGGCGAGCCAGGTCGATGTGGTCGGGAGCGACGTCCCGGACCTCCACGACGCGAGCGCCGCCAAGAGGCTGCGCCTCGGCCAGCCAGCGCAGCCCCGCGGCCTCGACCTCGTAGAAGCCGGGCGGGGCGCTGGGCCACGACTTGCGGTGGTGGGCGGTGGAGGCGCTCGACACACGGCCCAAGGTAGCCCGACCGGGCCGCGCGGCGGGCGACGAGCAGCGCCGCACCAGTCCGGTGCATGCGACCGTCTGGGGGAGGCGCTAGCCTGCCGAGCATCGGCGAGCCCGATTCCCAGCACGACGAGCCAGGAGGACCGATGCCCGGCGACGCGCCGCCGCCCGACGGGCCCCTGACGGTGCTCGACCTTGTCGCCGTGCGCCGCTGGGCCGTGCTGACGCGCTCGCTCTTCGCCGCCCGTCGTGCCGAGATCGACGCCCTGAACGTCTTCCCGGTCCCCGACGGCGACACCGGCACGAACCTCTACCTGACCTTCGACGGTGCGGTCGAGCGGACGCTGGCCGCTCAGGACGTGACGACCGCCGACGCCTTGCTCGCGGTCTTCGCCAAGCACCTGCTCTGGACGGCGCGGGGCAACTCCGGCGTCATCCTCAGCCAGCTCGCCCGCGGGCTGGCCGAGGGGTGCGCCGGGTCCGACGAGATCGGCGGACGAGTGCTCGCCGAGGGCCTGCGGCACGCCGAGTCGCGTGCGCGCCAGGCCGTGACCGACCCCAAGGAGGGCACCATCCTCTCGGTGGCCAGCGCCATGGCGGAGGCGGCGACCCGTGCGGCCTCGGGCGGTGCCGCCGCCTCGCGCGCCCCCGCCGCCTCGCGCGCCCCCGCCGCCTCGGGCGCCCCCGCCGCCTCGGGCGGCCTCGACGTCGACGTTCACACCGTCGCGCTCGCCGCCCTGCAGGCCTCGCGCGAGGCCCTCGAGCGCACACCCGAGCAGCTCGAGGTCCTGGCCCGGGCCGGGGTCGTCGACGCCGGCGGAGCAGGTCTCGTCGTCCTCCTCGAGTGCCTCGAGCGGGTGTGTGCCGGCCAGCGCGCCAGCTCCGGCTCGGACTCGACCGACCGCCGCGCCCGGCTGCGACCCGACACGGCGAGTGCCGCCCTCACGGCTGCTCGACCCACCGTCGACGGCGGCGACGGCATCCCCGAGTTCGAGGTCATGTACCTCCTGCGCGACTCCGACGACGACGCCATCGAGGCCTTGCGCCACCGCCTCGTCGAGCTCGGCGACTCCGTGCTCGTCGTCGGGGGTGACGGCGAGTGGAACGTCCACGCCCACGTCGACGACGCGGGTGCCGCGGTCGAGGCAGGCATCGAGGCCGGCCGCCCACACCGCGTGCGCATCACCCGGCTCGTCGAGGACCACCGACTCGACGACCGCCTCCACCACGCCCATGGGCAGGCCCCGGATGCACCCGCAGGGACGGCCATCGTCGCGTGCGCGGCCGGTGTGGGGCTCGAGGCTCTCTTCGAGGAGGCCGGCGCGGTCGTCGTGCGCTCGGGTCCTGGTCGTCGCGCCTCGACCGGGGGCCTCATCGACGCCATTCGCGAGCAGCACGCCAAGGGTGCCTCCGGCGTCGTCGTGCTGCCCAACGACGGTGACACGCTCCTCGCGGCCGCGGCGGCCGTCCGGGCTGCCGCCGACGACGGCATCGAGGCCCACGTCGTCCACGTGCGCACTGCCGTGCAGGGAATCGCGGCCCTCGCCGTCTTCGAGCCGACCGCGCCGTCGGCCTCCAACGTGCTCGCGATGCAGGCGGCCGCCTCAGCCACGCGCCACGGTGCCGTCACCGTCGCCAACCGCGCGGCGTTGACCAGCGGTGGGCCGTGTCGTCCCGGCGACGTCCTGGGCGTCGTCGACGGCGACGTCGTCATCGTCGGCTCCGACCAGCTCGACGTCGCACGTGAGGTCGTGCGTCGCCTCCTCGGCAGTGGCGGCGAGCTCGTCACCGTCGTCGCCGGGCTCGACGCGCCGGAGGGCCTGCTCGACGCCGTCAGCGACGAAGCGCGCGGCGCCCACCACGGGATCGAGGTCTCCCTCATCGACGGGGGGCAGGCGGTCTACTCCGTGCTGCTCGGGGTGGAGTGACGCCGTGCCAGCACTGACCGAGGACTCACCCCTGACCAAGCTGCTCAAGAAGCCCGATGCCGAACAGCTCGCCCGCACGAAGGGCATCCAGAGCGTCGGTGACCTCTTCGAGTTCGTGCCGCGCCGCTACGTCCGGCCCGGCCAGCTCACCGACCTGTCGTCGGTCCACGTCGGCGAGGACGTCCTCGTCGTCGCCGAGGTGAAGAGCGCGTCGTCGCGCGCCATGCGCAACCGGCGCGGCAAGATGCTCACCGTCGCCATCGGCGACGATCGAGGCAACGAGCTCGACGTGACGTTCTTCAACGCCTACGGCCACGAGAAGAAGCTCCTCCCGGGCGTGCGCGGCTTCTTCGTCGGCACGATCGGCGCCTACGGACGGCGCCTGCAGCTGACCCACCCCGAGTACGAGCTCTTCGAGGACGACGAGCAGGGCGAAGCCGCCGTCGAGTGGTACCGCACCCACCGGGTTCCGGTGTACTCCACGACCGGCAAGCTCAACTCGCTTCGACTGCGCAAGCTTGTGCACACGGCGCTCGACACCGTGGACCGCATCCGCGAACCCGTGCCCGACGACGTACGCGCAGCGCGCGGTCTCGTCGACCGTGCGGTCGCCCTGGAGCTGGTCCACCGACCCGCCGTCGACGACCTCCCCTCGCGCGGGCTCGAGCGCCTGAAGTACGACGAGGCGTTCGTCCTGCAGACGATCCTCGCCCAGCGCCGCAAGGCCGCAGAGTCCGAGCTCGCGACGCCCCGGCCCCCGCGGCCCGGTGGCCTGCTCGCCGCCTTCGACGCGCGGCTGCCGTTCGAGCTCACGGCAGGTCAGCTGGAGGTGGGTGAGGTGCTTGCGTCCGAGCTGGCCTCCGACCGCCCGATGCACCGGCTGCTGCAGGGCGAGGTCGGCTCGGGCAAGACCGTCGTCGCGCTGCGCGCCATGCTGGCCGCCATCGACGCGGGTGGTCAGGCGGCGCTCCTCGCACCGACCGAGGTCCTCGCCGCGCAGCACCACAGGTCGATCACGACGATGCTCGGCGACCTCGCCCAGGGCGGGATGCTCGGTGGCGCCGAGTTCGGCACGACCGTGGCCCTGCTCACCGGAAGCCAGAGCGCCGGTGCCCGCCGGCGCGCCCTGCTCGACGCGGCCTCCGGTGAAGCCGGCATCGTCGTCGGCACGCACGCGCTCATCCAGAAGCACGTGCAGTTCGCCGACCTGGCCCTCGTCGTCGTCGACGAGCAGCACCGCTTCGGCGTGGAGCAGCGAGACGCGTTGCGCGAGAAGGGTATCCGCCCGCCACACGTGTTGGTCATGACAGCCACGCCGATCCCGCGCACGGTCGCCATGACGGTCTTCGGCGACATGGAGACCTCGACGCTGCGCGAGCTGCCCAAGGGCCGTTCCGCGATCGCGACGCACGTCGTCGACGCGGACCGGCCCGGCTGGGTCGAGCGCACGTGGCAACGGGTGGCCGAGGAGGTCGCGAAGGGACACCAGGCGTACGTCGTGTGCCCGCGCATCGGTGACGTCGACGACGACGCGACCACGGGGGCCGCAAGCCTGCGCGACTCAGCCGACGACTCGTCCGACGAGGACGCGGGCTGGGACGACTGGGGCGGCGACGACGACGGCGACGCTGCGGAGCGTGAGCTGACCGGCGTCTACGCCATGCTCAGCACGCTGCGCGCCACGCCGGCCCTCGAGGGCCTCCGGATCGAGGTGCTCCACGGCCGGCTGGACGCGGACGCCAAGGACGCGACCATGCGGGCGTTCTCCGCGGGCGAGATCGACGTCCTCGTCGCGACGACCGTCATCGAGGTCGGCGTCGACGTGCCCAACGCGTCCGTCATGGTCGTCGTCGACGCCGACCGGTTCGGCATCTCCCAGCTGCACCAGCTGCGCGGCCGTGTCGGGCGCGGCTCGGTGCCGGGGCTCTGCCTGCTCATGACCCAGGAGGCGGGCGAGCGAGCCCTCGAGCGCCTCGACCAGGTCGCGGCCACCAACGACGGCTTCGAGCTCGCCCGGGCCGACCTCGTCCTGCGCCGTGAGGGAGACGTCCTCGGGGCTCGTCAGAGCGGGCGCGGCAACTCCGTGCGCCACCTGCGGCTCGGACGGGTCGAGGACGAGCAGATCATCGCCGACGCCCGCGAGGACGCGTTCGCGCTCGTCGCCGACGACCCGGACCTGCGCGGCCACCCGGCGCTCGCGGCTGCTGTCGCGACGCGCCTCGACGAGGACCAGGCCGCCTGGCTCGAGCGGGGCTGAGATGACGCGCATCATCAGCGGCAGTGCCGGCGGCAGGAAGCTCCAGACTCTCTCTGGCTCGTTGACGAGACCTACGTCCGACAGAGTCCGCGAGGCCCTCTTCAGCCGCCTCGAGCACCGCGGGCTGCTCGACGGCACGAAGGTGCTCGACCTGTATGCCGGCTCGGGCGCGCTCGGGCTCGAGGCAGCGAGCCGCGGCGCCGCTCTCGTGCTGCTCGTCGAGTCGCACAAGTCCGCCGCCAAGGTCATCCGCGCCAACATCGGCGTCGTGGGGCACCCGCACGTGCGGCTGCTCACCGACACCGTCGAGCGGGCGCTCGCGGCCGGACCCCCGGCCGGTGCCCGGATGGACCTCGTCCTGCTCGACCCGCCCTATGACGTCGCCGAGGAGGCCCTGGCCGCCGTGCTGGCATGTCTCGTCGAGAAGGAGTGGCTCGCCCCGGAGGCGTTCGTCGTCGTCGAGCGTTCCAGCCGTTCGCCCCAGCCGACCTGGCCCGACGGGCTCGAGCTGTCGGGGGAGAAGCGCTACGGGGAGACCACCATGTGGTTCGCCGAGCCGCGGCCCAGCGATGTCGTCGCCTGAGGCGGGCAACGACCCGCGCGGAGGCAGAGGCGTCGGCTGCGCGGTCCGATGCGCCCGGACGGTAGGTTGGGCGCGTGACGAGTGATGCGCGCCGGTGTGTGTGCCCCGGTTCCTACGACCCTGTCACCAACGGGCACGTCGACGTGGTGACCCGGGCGAGCCGGTTGTTCGACGAGGTCGTCGTCGCGATCCTGCACAACCCGGGCAAGCATGGGACCTTCACCGTCGAGGAGCGCACGGCGCTGATCGAGCAGTCGGTCGGCCACCTGCCCAACGTCC
This sequence comes from Terrabacter sp. GCM10028922, assembly GCF_042666095.1. Taxonomy (NCBI): domain Bacteria; kingdom Bacillati; phylum Actinomycetota; class Actinomycetes; order Micrococcales; family Intrasporangiaceae; genus Terrabacter; species Terrabacter sp. GCM10028922. The sequence continues at coordinate 150,145 of NZ_JBHTFG010000016.1, forward strand.
GCATCGGTTCATGGGGTGGCACTCTCGTCGTCGACGTGTGTCGTGAGGTGGGTGCGGCCTCGATGGTCAAGGGCCTGCGCGGTGGGACCGACTTCGCCTACGAGCTGCCGATGGCCCACATGAACCATCACCTGACGGGCGTCGAGACGCTCTTCATCGCAGCCGACCCGACGCTCCAGCACGTGTCGAGCTCGCTCGTCAAGGAGGTCGTGCGGTACGGCGGCGACGTCAGCGGCCTCGTCCCGGACCCCGTTCTGGCCGCGCTGCGCGAACGTCTGGGCTGATTTGGGCGCAGGGGTCCGCTCCGGTAACCTTGGAGGTCGGTCCACGTCCGTCTTGGCGCGGGCCGAACCATCTACTGTGCGCAGGAGTCATGGCCCGTCCCGATCCCCGTTCTCCACTGGTGCTCGACACCAGGGAGCTCAACCGGCGACCGGGCACGATGCAGGAGCTCCAGCGCACGGTGACGTTGCCCGACGACCTCGGCACCGACGTCATCTCGATCACGGCCGGGTCCCCGGTCGACGTCGAGGTGCGGCTCGAGTCCGTCGTGGAGGGCGTCCTCGTGACGGGTTCGGTCAGTGGCACGGCGACCGGCGCCTGCGTGCGGTGCCTGGATCCCGTCGAGCTCGTTGTCGACGGGAGCTTCCAGGAGCTGTTCGCCTACGCCGACCGGGCGGCGCACCACCACGAGGTGGGAGCCGACTCGGACGAGGACGAGGTGCACGAGCTGGTCGGTGACCTCATCGACCTCGAGCCTGTGCTCCGGGACGCTGTCGTGCCGGCTCTGCCGTTCAAACCAGTGTGTCGGCCGGACTGCCCGGGGTTGTGTTCCGAGTGTGGGATGCGCCTCGCGGAGGACCCGGACCACCAACATGAAGTGATCGACCCGAGGTGGTCGTCCCTCAGCGGACTGCTGGGGAACGACCCGCAAGAGAAGAGGAACTGACGTGGCTGTCCCGAAGCGGAAGATGTCGCGCTCCAACACCCGTTCGCGTCGCGCGAACTGGAAGGCAACGCCGACGACGCTCACCACGTGCCCCCAGTGCGGTGCGGCTGCCCAGCCGCACATCGCGTGCCCGTCGTGCGGCACGTACAAGGGCCGTCACTACGCCGTCGCCGAGCGCACCGAGCACCAGGCCTGATCACCCCGTGAGCAGCCCCGTGAGCGGCGTTGACGCTGGGGGTGTTCCCGCCGTGCCGCAGCGGCCCGTCGATGCTCTGATCGCCCACCTTCGTGAGGTGGTCGGCCAGGACATCGACGAGCCGCTGCTGCTGCGTGCCCTGACGCACCGCTCGTACGCCTACGAGAACGGCGGACTGCCCAACAACGAGCGCCTCGAGTTCCTCGGTGACTCGGTGCTGGGCCTCGTCGTGACCGAGACGCTGTACCGCGAGCACCCGGACCTCGCCGAGGGCCAGCTGGCCAAGCTGCGCGCGGCCGTCGTCAACATGCGGGCGCTCGCCGAGGTCGCGCGCACCTTCGAGCTCGGCGAGTTCGTCATGCTCGGCAAGGGCGAGGAGGCCACGGGCGGACGCGACAAGGCCTCGATCCTCGCCGACACGCTCGAGGCACTCATCGGCACCGTGTTCCTGTCCACCGACATCGACGATGCTGCCCGCTTCGTGCACCACCACTTCGACCCACTCATCGAGGAGGCGGCGACACTCGGCGCCGGCCTCGACTGGAAGACGAGTCTTCAGGAGATGGCGGCCGGTGCCGCGCTCGGGTCGCCCGAGTACCGCGTCGGGGAGCAGGGTCCCGACCACGAGAAGGAGTTCCACGCCCGCGTCGTCGTCGGCGAGGAGGTCCTCGGCGAGGGACGTGGCCGTTCGAAGAAGGAAGCCGAGCAGAAGGCCGCCAAGGAGGCGTGGCACACGCTCGACGGCCGCCGCACCGACGGCGCACCCACCGGTGCCTCGAACCCGGCGTCCAGCACCCTGTCCGACACGTCGTCGAAGACGGCGTCCAACGGGTCCGCCGGCGGCCGCGCGTCCCAGGTCTCGCCCGAGGCCTCGCGCCAGGCCTGAGCAGGCGTGCCGGAGCTTCCCGAGGTCGAGGTCGTCCGGCGTGGCCTCGAGAGCCACGTCGTGGGCCGGCACGTGAGCCGCGCCCGCATCACGGGTGTGCGCGTGGCCCGCCGTCACGACGCCGGACCCGACGACCTCGCCGCCCGCCTCCACGACGTCACCGTGACCGCCGCCTCCCGCCGCGGCAAGTACCTCTGGCTCGCCCTCGACGGCGAGGACGCCCTCATCGTCCACCTCGGGATGAGCGGGCAGATGCTCGTCGAGCCGGCCGAGGCGCCGCTCGAGAAACACTGTCACGCCCGGTTCGACTTCGCGGACGACGGGCCGCAGCTGCGGTTCGTCGACCAACGCACCTTCGGCGGACTCGCGCTCTCACCGCTGGGACCCGACGGCATTCCCGAGGCGGTCGCCCACATCGCGCCCGACCCGTTCGAGGCCGCCTACGACCAGGCTGCCGTCGTGCGTCGGATGAAGCGGCGCGACAGCGCCGTCAAGCGCGCCCTGCTCGACCAGTCACTCGTCTCGGGCATCGGCAACATCTACGCCGACGAGGCGTTGTGGCGCGCGAAGGTGCACGGCGAGCGGCTCTGCTCCACACTCACCAGGCCGACGCTGGCCCGCATCCTCGACCACGCCCGCGACGTCATGGCCGAGGCGCTCGGACACGGTGGGACGAGCTTCGACTCCCTCTACGTCAACGTCAACGGGGCGAGCGGCTACTTCGACCGGTCACTGCACGCATACGGCCGCGCGGGCACGCCGTGCGACCGATGCGGCACGACGATGCGCCGCGAGCAGTTCATGAACCGCTCGTCGTTCTCGTGTCCCGTCTGCCAGCCCCGACCGCGAAGCCACGGCCTGTCGACCGTCCGGTGACGGCGGACGGCCTGCGGACGGGCGGGCGAACGGCGGGCGCGGCCGTTGCGGCGGCTCAGTGATCGCCGCGGCGCCTCGGCGCCGGACGCGTCGGGTCGTCGAGCACGCGCCCGACGTCGTTCGGCACGATGATCGGCCGCAGGCGCGCCCACGTCATGAACGCAGCACCCACGACGAGCATGACGAGGCCTGCCCACAGGTTGGCGTTGACGCCACCCGTCTTCTCGTACGCCCTGTCGCCGAAGAGCCCCATGAGCGTGAGGACCACGCCGTAGATGCCGATGAGGGCGCCGATGAAGTTGCGGATGTCGAAGGCGCCCGCGGTGTGCCGGGTGAGCCTGGTGTCGTCGGGGTCGGGCGCGCTGAGCTCGGGGTCGGTCATGTCGGCGCTCCTCTCAGAAGGCCAGGTTGAGGATGATGACGAGGACGAGCGCGACTCCGGCGAGAGGGATGGTGCGCTGGTACCACGGCAGGCGCGACTCGAGCGGGTCGACGAGGTCCTCCTTGGGCGTCTCGGAGTAGACGAGGCCGCGCAGCTCGGACGCCGGCTTCGGCTGGGTCAGGAGCGACACGACGATGCTCAGCGCGATGTCGACGACGAAGGCCGCCGACGCCGCGAGGAAGGCGGCACCCTGGCCGCCGATGGGGATGACCCCGAGGCTGACGTCTCCGAAGGCGTCCTCGGTGAGGAAGGCCACGAGCACGGCCGAGAGCGTGCCGGCCGAGAGCCCGACCCAGCCGGCGGTCGCCGTCATGCGCTTCCAGAACATGCCGAGGATGAACGTCGCGAAGAGCGGCGCGTTGAAGAAGCCGAACAGCGTCTGGAGGTAGTCCATGACGTTGCTGAACGAGCTCGCGACGACGGCCGTGCCGATGGCGATGACCGTGGCCGCCACGGTGGCGAGCCGGCCGATGCGGAGGTAGTAGTCGTCGGCGTGGTTCTTGCGGATGTAGCGCTGCCAGAGGTCGTAGCTGAAGACCGTGTTGAACGCCGAGATGTTGGCGGCCATACCGGCCATGAACGCGGCGAGCAGGCCGGCGATGGCGACGCCGAGCAGGCCGTTTGGCAGCACGTCACGCATGAGCAGCAGCAGGGCGTCGTTGTACTTGACGCCCTCTCCGGACGCGCCGCCGGGCGGTGAACCGCCTCCCTTGAGCTCGGCGATCTCCTTGACGAGGACTGCGGCGACCATGCCGGGAAGGATGACGATGAACGGGACGAACATCTTGGGGAAGGCGCCGATGATCGGGGTCTTGCGCGCCGCCGAGATGGAGTTGGAGGCCATGGCGCGCTGGACCTCGACGAAGTTCGTCGTCCAGTAGCCGAAGGAGAGCACGAAGCCGAGGCCGAAGACGATGCCGACGACGGACCAGACCGGCGAATCGAAGCCCGACAGGGCCTGGCCGGGCCACGACTCGAGCTGCTGCCCGGCAGGCGGGACCGCAGCCGAGGCGGGGGCCGAGGCCGCGAACTCGGCGACCTTGTCCTTGAGCCCCTGGTAGCCGCCGACGCGGTGCAGACCGATGAGCGTGAGGGGCAGCAGCGCCGCGACGATTACGAAGAACTGGAGCACCTCGTTGTAGATCGCCGCGGAGAGGCCGCCGAGCGTGATGTACGACAGCACGATCGCGGCCGCGACGAGCAGGGCGACCCAGAGCGGCCAGCCGAGGAGGGCGTGCACGATCGAGCCGAGCAGGTAGAGGTTGACGCCGGCGATGAGCAGCTGGGCGAGCGCGAAGCTGAGGGCGTTGACGAGGTGGGCGCCGGTGCCGAAGCGCCGGAACATGAACTCGGGGACCGAGCGCACCTTCGAGCCGTAGTAGAACGGCATCATCACGACCCCGAGGAAGAGCATGGCGGGGATGGCGCCGACCCAGAAGTAGTGGACGGTCGAGATGCCGAGCTCGGCCCCGTTGGCCGACATGCCCATGATCTCGACGGCACCGAGGTTCGCCGAGATGAAGGCGAGCCCGGTGACCCAGGCCGGCAGCGACCGGCCCGAGAGGAAGAAGTCGATGGAGTCGGAGACAGCCCGCCTCGCCATGACCCCGATGCCGAGGACGAAGACGAAGTACAGCGCGATGATGAAGTAGTCGACGGCATTGGCGTCGATGAGGGTGTCCGCAGTCGGCAGACCCGCCAGTGCGTGCATGCGATCAGTCCCTTCGTTGGGGCATCGATCGATTCACGCTAGCGCAGGGTGCCGGGCGCGGCGCGTCAGGACGATGGTGCGGCGTGTGCCCCGGTGATGAGCCGTTTGAGAGGGACCGCGGCATCTGTGGCCGCGTCGGCATCGATCGTCATGCCCTTCTCGAGCGCGCGTTTCACGGCAACGTAGTCCGCGCTGCTGTCGACCGACTCGACGGCGAGGAGCACTCCTTCCCGGTAGCTGAGCACCGAGAAGCGTTCTGCTGCAACGTCGCCCCGGACGACGACGCGGTCAGCGCCAGCGGGCAACCCAGCCATCTGCAGACGGAGGTCGCCCTGGTCGCTCCAGAACCACGGCACCTGGTCGTATGCCGTCGGGTGACCGGCGAGGGTCGCCGCGGCCGCGCGCGCCTGGTCGGTCGCGTGCGGCACGCTCTCGAGGCGTGTGGGGCCGGGGACCCCACGGGTGAAGGGGTTCGGGCCGACCGTGCAGTCACCCGCCGCAACCGTCACACCGTCGGACGTGCGGGCCTGCGCGTCGACGACGATGCCTTGCGGCTCGACGAGGAGCCCGAGCCGCTCGGCGAGCTCCGTGCGTGGCAGGACCCCGATGCCGACGACGACGACGTCGGCAGAAAGCGTCGTGCCGTCGGCGAGCTCCACGCCCGACGCACGGGATCCGTCACCGTGGACACGGACTGCACTGGCGCTCAACAGGATCTGCGTGCCGCGACGTTCGTGCGCCTCGCGAACGAACTCGGACAGGGTCGGGGTCACCGCGCGGGCGAGGAGCCGGTCGGTCGCCTCGACGACGGTGACCTCGCTGCCGAGGGCTCGCGCCCCCGCGGCGATCTCGAGCCCGATGAAGCCACCACCGACCACGACGACCCGGCGCGCACGCAACAGCTCGGGGGCGAGCCGGTCGGCATCGGCGAGCGTGCGCACCGCGTGGACACCGTCGAGAGCGGCGCCGTCGACGGGCAGGAGCCGGTTCGTGGCACCCGTCGTCAGCGCGAGACGCTCGAACGTGATGACTCGTCCCGAGGCTGTGGTGGCGCGCCCTCCCGAGGCCCCGCGGTCGAGGTCGACGACCGCGTCACCCGTGACGAGCTCGACGCCGTGCTCGGCGAACCACCTCCTGTCCCGGAAGACGAGGGAGGCGCGGTCGTGCTCACCGCGCAGGTAGCTCTTCGACAGCGGTGGTCGCTCGTAGGGCGGCTCGGGCTCGTCGCCGACGAGCACCACGGGGGTGGGGTCCCCGAGCTCACGCAGCGCCGTGACGAGCGAGATGCCGGCCTGTCCGGCGCCGACGACGAGGATCCCGCTCCCCTGGGCTGCCATGGTCCCCACCCTAGGGTGGTCGCATGACGTGGTTGCCCGCGAACCCGGAGGCCGTGTTCACCTACGGCGCGCCGCAGCTGAAGTTCGGGCCGGGGTCCGCTGACGAGGTCGGGCACGATCTGCGGGTGCTCGGCGCGACACGGGTTCTCGTCGTGACCGACCCCGGCGTCCTCGCCACCGGCTGGCCCGACCGGGTGGCCGAGGGCATCCGGGCCGCCGGGCTCGAGGCCGTCGTGCACGACTCGGCGCACGTCGAGCCCACCGACGCCAGCCTCGTCGCCGCGCTGGACCGCGCCCGCGCCGACGGGCCGTTCGACGGGTTCGTGGCGGTCGGGGGTGGATCCGCCATCGACACGGCCAAGGCCGTCGACCTGCTGCTCACCGACGGTGGCGAGCTCATGGAGTACGTCAACGTGCCGGTCGGGGCCGGTCGGGCACCCGGCGGGCCCCTCGCACCGCTGGTGGCAGTGCCGACGACGACCGGGACGGGGGCCGAGAGCACGACCATCTGCGTCCTTGACGTGCTCTCTCTCAAGGTCAAGACGGGCATCAGCCATGCCCGGCTGCGTCCGGCGCTCGCCGTCGTCGACCCGCGCCTCACGGCGACCCAGCCCCCAGGCGTCACCGCCAGCGCCGGGATGGACATCCTGTACCATGCGCTAGAGAGCTGGACGGCGCGCCCGTACACGAGCTTCGAACGCAAGCAGCCGGGGGAGCGGGTGCCCTACTGCGGCAGCAACCCCATCTCGGACCTGTGGTCGGAGCGCGCGATGGCCTTGTTGGCAAAGGCCTTCCGGACAGCCGTGCGCATCGGCTCCGACGAGTCGGCCCGAGGTGACATGGCGCTCGCGGCGACGTTCGCGGGCCTCGGCTTCGGCAACGCCGGCGTCCATCTGCCGCACGCGATCGCCTATCCGGTCGCGGGACGCGTGCGGGACTTCCACCCCGAGGGCTACCCGAGCGACGAGCCGATGGTGCCGCACGGCATGGCCGTCGCCCTGACCGCGCCGGAGGCGTTCCGCTGGACGTTCGAGGCCGACCCGGACCGTTACCTCGCGGCCGCCCGGCTGCTCGAGCCCGGCCAGCCAGGCCAGGGCCCGCGCTGGTCTGGCGAGCCGCGCGACGTCCTGCCCGGGGTCCTCGTCGACCTCATGCGCGACATCGGCATGCCCAACGGGCTCGCGGCCGTCGGCTACGACGAGGGAGATGTCCACGACCTCGTCGAGGGCGCGCTCAAGCAGCAGCGCCTGCTCGCGACGAGCCCGCGCGCGGTGGGTGCCGACGACCTGGCGGGGATCGTCACGCGTTCGCTCCAGCTGTGGGAATAGCCACTCGACGCGGGGGCAGGGTGGCGGCATACAGTGCCGTCTGTGACGACGGAGCCCACGCACCTGCCCCTGCCCCTCGACAGCGACTGGCTCGACTGGGTCGGAGCCCGCGGCGAGCAGCAGCTCGCGCTGGCCCGATCGCTCGTCGAGGGCCTGCGCGCGGACCCGCCGAAGGACACCCTCGAGGTGCTCCAGGTCTGGAACGACGCCCAGGTGGCGCTCTCGAACGCCGCCTCCGTCGGGTCGCTCTTCTCCGAGGTGCACCCGGACAAGGCCGTGCGCGATCGCGCCGAGGGCGTGGCGCAGCAGGTGCAGAAGCTCGACACCGACCTCGGCCTCGACACCGAGCTGTATGCCGTCTTCGCCGGTCTCGACGCCACCGGGCTCGACCCGGACGCGGCGCGGGTCCTCGAGCGCACGCTGCGCGACTTCCGCCGTTCCGGCGTCGACCGCGACGAGGCGACGCGAGACCGGCTGCGGGAGCTGAGTGAGCAGAGCATCCTGCTCAGCCAGGAGTTCAGCAAGAACATCCGCGAGGACGTCCGCAGCATCCGGGTCACCCCTGACCGCCTGGCCGGGCTCCCGCAGGACTGGGTCGATGCCCACGAGGTGGGCGAGGACGGTCTCGTCACGGTGACGACCGACTACCCCGACGTCGTGCCGTTCCGCACCTTCGCGCACGACGCGCAGGCCCGGCGCGAGCTCGTCACGCAGTTCCTGACCATCGCGTGGCCCGCCAACGACGCGGTGCTCCAGAAGATCTTCGCCGTGCGGCGCGAGCACGCCGCCCTGCTCGGCTACGACTCGTGGGCCGACTACGACGCCGAGGTCAAGATGATCGGCAACGGCAAGGCCATCGCGGAGTTCATCGACCGCATCACCGAGCTGTCGACCGAGAGCGCCGAGCGCGACAAGGCGGTGCTGCTCGACCGGCTGCGCCAGGACCGACCCGACGCGACCGACATCGACGGCGCCGACGCCGCGTACTACGCCGAGCTCGTCCGCAAGGAACAGCTCGCGGTGGACGCCCAGCGGGTTCGTACGTACTTCCCCTTCGAGTCGGTGCGCCAGGGCCTGCTCGACGTCACGGGCCGCCTCTTCGGCCTCGAGTGGACATCCGTCGCGCGCGAGGACGCCCGCGCCTGGCACGAGGAGGTCGCGACCTACGACGTGTCGTTCGAGGGCGAGCGCATCGGGCGCATCCACCTCGACCTGCACCCGCGCGACGGCAAGTACAAGCACGCCGCCCAGTTCGACCTCGCCCGCGGTGTCGCCGGCACGCAGCTCGCCGAGGGCGTGCTCGTCTGCAACTTCAACCGTGGGCTCATGGAGCACGACGAGGTCGTGACGCTCTTCCACGAGTTCGGCCACCTCGTGCACCACGTGCTCGCGGGCCGCACCGAGTGGGTGCGGTTCTCCGGGGTCGCGACCGAGTGGGACTTCGTCGAGGCGCCGAGCCAGATGCTCGAGGAGTGGGCGTGGGACGCTGACGTGCTCGCGACGTTCGCACGCAACGCCGAGGGCGAGACCATCCCCGCCGACCTCGTCGAGGCGATGCGCAAGGCCGACGACTTCGGCAAGGGCTACGACGCGCGGACACAGATGTTCTACGCCGCGCTGTCCTACGACTTCCACGTCAACGAGACCGACGACCTGACGGCGCGGCTGCGCGCGCTCATGGCGCGCTACTCCGTCTTCCCGTACCTCGAGGGCACGCACATGCAGTGCCACTTCGGACACCTCGACGGCTACAGCTCGGCGTACTACACGTACATGTGGTCGCTCGTCATCGCCAAGGACATGTTCTCGGCGTTCGACCGCGGCGACCTCTTCGACCCCGAGGTCGCCGGCGCCTACCGTGACAAGGTCCTCGCGCAGGGTGGCCGCCTCGATGCCGCCGACCTCGTCGAGAGCTTCCTCGGCCGTCCCTACACGTTCGACGCGTATGCCGCCTGGCTCGCCGAGTGACCGCGTGGCGGTCTCGGCGCTGACGGCATACCCCGTCAAGTCCCTGGGTGGGGTCGCCCTGGCCGAGGCCGTCGTCGAGGAGCGGGGGCTGCGCGGTGACCGGCGCTGGGCCGTCGTCGACCCCGAGGGGACGAAGGTGACGGCACGCGAGGAGCACGCGCTCCTGGGGCTGCGGGCCGAGCCGCTCGACGGCGGGGCGGTGCGCCTCGTCGCGCCGGGTGGCGACCCGTTGGTCGTCGAGCCGCCGCGCGACGCGGAGCCCGTCACGGTGTCGTTCTCGGGTCAGGACTGGGCGCGCCCGGCAGGCGACGCGGCTGCGGAGTGGCTCTCGACGCGGGTGGGGCGGCCGCTGCGCCTCGTGTGGCAGGACGACGCGACGGTCCGTCCGGTCCGGGCCGAGATGGGCGGCGCCGAGGGAGACCGCAACTCGTTGTCCGACGCCGCGCCGCTGCACGTCACCTCCGAGTCCTCGCTGAGCCGTCTCAACGACTGGCTGCTCGAGACGGCCCTCGAACGTGGCGAGCAGCCCGCGGACCCCTTGGGTCACGAGCGGTTCCGACCCAATGTCGTCATCGACGGCGGCGAGCCGTTCGCGGAGGACGCCTGGAGGTCGGTGCGCATCGGCGATGTCGTCTACCGGCACACGATGGTGTGCGACCGGTGCGTCATGACGACGATCGACCGCAAGGACCTGCGCAGCGGCAAGGAACCGATCCGCACGCTGGCCCGGCACCGCAGGTGGGACGGTGCGACGTGGTTCGGTGTCCGGCTCACACCCGTGCTCCCGCTCGCCGCCGGAGCGGCGATCCGCGTCGGCGACGAGGTCGTCGCACGCTGAGCCCACCGCAGACCGATCACCACGTTCGACCCGTGTGACCCGCGGTCAGGCGCGCAGCCGGGCCAGCACGTCGCCGAGCTCGGTGACAGCTGCCGCGTCCTCCGGGCTCAGGGCCGCGAGTGGCGTGGCCGAGAGTCGGCGGTAGACCGCAGCCATGCCCTCGAAGAGCTCAGCCGAGGCGCCAACCGCGCCCTGCGTCCGCGCGATGCTCTCCATCTCGTCGACGAAGCGCGCGCTCTTGGCCGTGGCGGCGGCGATCCGTCGACCCGCACCGGCGACCTGCTCGGGAAACTCCTCGGAGAGGTCGTCGAGCACGTGGCGCAGCACCCCCAACGCGTCGGCGGTCTGCAGGGCCTGTGCCCACACTGCCGTCGTCCCCTTGTAGATGGACGCCGTGCACATCTTGACCCCCGACGCGGGACCGGGACGGTCCCCGACGACGCGTCGCCGCAGACCGAGCGCCGGCCGCTGGGCCACCTCGTCCGCGCGGGGGCCGGACAGGTAGAGCATCGTGTCACCGTGGGGCGTCGGTGGCCCCCCGCTGACGGAGCCGTCGACGAGGTCGAGGCCGGCGTCCGCCGCTCGCGCCGCCAGCGCGGTGACGTGGTCGGGAGAGACCGCGTTGGCCTCGAGCAGCAGCGGCCGTGCCCCGGTCGCGCGTGCGGCGGCAAGCACCGCGTCGAGCACGTCGTCGGCGGCGGCCGGGGGACAGATGCTCACGACGAGGTCGCTGGCCGACACCACGGCGTCGAGGTGGGGGAGCAGCTCGAGCCCCGCGGCGAGCGACACGGTGCGTTGGCTGCGACCCTCGACCGTGGCCACGACCCGGGCCCCCGCGGCGGACCAGGCGCGTCCGAGCGCCGAGCCCATCGCCCCGGGCGAGACGATGCCGATGGTGCGGATCGACTGCACCTCGAGCGCGAAGCCCGGCGTGGGTGCCGAGGTCGGTCCGGGCGCAGGGTCGCTGGTCACGGGATCGGGAGCTCCTTGAGGACGACCTTCTTGCCGGTGCTGCGCTGCGAGAGGTCGGCGAGCGCCTTCCGCACCGTCTTGGAGAAGAGGTGGGCACCCTTGATCGTCGGGTGCACCCGGTCGGACTGCACCTGTTCGGGATGGGCGCGGATGGCGTCGGCCCAGTCGGCCACGATGACGTTGGGACGGTCGCGGGCGATGAGGTCGAGGGCTGCGTTGTCGGTGTCGACACGCGCGAACGGGCCCATGACGTTGACGAGGACGACCATCCGCCGGGGGCCGAGCGCGTCGAGGACCTTCGTGACGTCGTCCTGGTCGACACCCGCGTTGGTGCCGAACGCGAGGACGACCGCGCGACGGTTGCCGTCGCCACGCGCGGTCACCTCCGCGAGACCGTCGGACCAGCGGCGGTTGGACTTGGCGTCGATGCGGATGCCGGGGAAGTAGTAGCGCATCGCCTGCAGGCTTCCGACCATCATCGAGTCGCCGTACGCGTCGATCTCGGGGCCGCCCGGCATCGTGAACGCCGCTGTGATGGCCGTCGCCGGGTCGCCGTTGGAGCCACTGCCGCCGGACGCGGAGCGGGGCCTGCTCGACGGCGCCGCGGACGAGTCGGCCATCGAGCCGGTCATCGAGCCGGTCATCGAGTCGGACCGCGCCGACGCCTCGTTCTCGGCGAGCATCCGGGCCGTGAGGCTCTGGTCGGGCGCGGTCAGCACGATCACTGCGGTCACGACCGCCAGTGCGGCCACGGCGCCGGCGGCCACCTGCTTCGCACGCCGTGTCAGGGCGGACACGCGACCGCGCAGGCTGGTCACGACGCCTCGGAAGCCCAGCGTGCGGAACGGCGTCTCGACGAAACGGAACGTCAGGTCGGCGAGCGCGAGCGTGACGAGCACGCACCAGAGCCGGGTCAGCAGGTGCGACATCGTGCCCGGCGCCGACGGGTTGTCGAGGGCGACGAGCAGGATGACGGGCCAGTGCCAGAGGTAGATGGAGTAGGACCGGGCCCCGACCCACGTCGCAACCGGGTGTCGCAGCACCCGCTGGAAGGCGGTCACTCCGTCGGGTCGCCTCTCGATGACGCCCATGACGAGCACCGCGGTGGCGACCGACGCGAGGACGATGCCGCCGCGGAAGGTCAGCGTCGCCTGCTCGTCGAGGAGGGCCATCTCTGCCAGCAGGACCACGCCTGCCAGCGGGACGGCATACGCCCCGGGACGGCCCCAGCGCGACGGTGCGACCCAGAGCGCGAGGCTGGGACTGGCCCACGCGAACGCGATCGCGGCCCCGGCCATGAGCCCCATGAGGTGGGTGTCGGTGCCGTAGTAGACGCGCGTCGCGTCGACGCCCGGGGTGAAGAGCAGCGCCATGAGCAGCGACGACACCGTGCCGACCGCGAGGGCGGTCCCGACGCGCACCCGTCCGGCGACCGCGAGCAGGGCGAGGGTCATGAGCGGCCACGCGAGGTAGAACTGCTCCTCCACGGCGAGCGACCAGAAGTTCATGAACAGCTGCGGTGCCGTCTGGTCGAAGTAGCTCGAGCCGGCGCCGACCTCGATCCAGTTCGTCGAGAACGTCAGTGCGCCGAGCATCTGCCGGCCGATGTCGACGAGGAGGTCCTGGCTGACGAGCCGAGCGATGAGCACGCTCGTCACGACGCACAGCACGAGTGCCGGGACGAGTCGGCGCGCGCGCCGCACCCAGAACCGGGACAGCGCGATGCGGCCCGTGCGGTGGTGCTCGCGCACGAGGAGCGTCGTGATGAGGAAGCCGGAGACGACGAAGAAGACGTCCACGCCGAGGAAGCCGCCGGGCAGCCACGCGGCGTTGAGGTGGTAGACGAGGACGCCGGTGATCGCGAGGGCGCGGAGTCCGTCGAGGCCTTCGATCCGGGTCTGCCGGGCACGCCCCGACCGGGGGACGGCCCCTGAGGCCGTGTCTGCGGTCTGACCGGTGCCAGCCGCCCGAGAGATCGTCGACGTCGTCACGTCGCTCCTTCCGTGGGCCGCAGTGAGTGGAGTCACCGCTGTGCCTGGTGTGAGCATAGTTACGGCTGGGGACGACGGTGTGGCGCCACGCGGGCATACGGTGGCCGGGTGGCTGGGACGAACGAGAGCGCAGCTCCGCACACGGACGACTCGGGCGACTCGGGCGACACGCACGACACGCACGACACGCACGCCATGGACGACACGGTCGTGCGCGTGACGATGTTCGTCCGCGGCACGGTGCAGGGCGTCGGCTTCCGGTGGTGGACGCGCGCGCAGGCCCTCGAGCTCGGCCTCGTCGGTCATGCGCGCAACACCGCCGACGGACGTGTCGAGGTCGTCGCCCAGGGGCGCGCGGCCGACGTGGCGCGGCTCGAGGAGCTGCTGCGCGAGCACCCCACGACGACACGCCGACCCGGGTACGTCGACAGCGTCGTGGTCCAGCGGGGCGTTCCGAGGGACGGAATCTCCGGTTTCGTCGAACGCTGACCCACCTAGGCTGACGGCGTGAGTGACGAGACCGAGGTCCCGGCCGAGCTGTCCCGGCTGCGCAGCAGCATCGACAACATCGACGCGGCGCTCGTCCACCTGCTCGCTGAGCGCTTCAAGTGCACCCAGCAGGTCGGCCAGCTCAAGGCCGAACGACGTCTGCCGGCCGCCGACCCCGCGCGTGAGGAGCGCCAGATCGCTCGCCTGCGGGCGCTCGCCGACGACGCCGGTCTGGACCCGGTCTTCGCCGAGTCCTTCCTCAACTTCATCATCGCCGAGGTCATCCACCACCACGAGCGGATCGCCAACGGCGACGAGTGAGCGCTCGGCTCGGCGCGACGGTCAGTACAGCGTCGCGTCCTGCCGCTCGTCGAGGGCTGCGTCATAGGCCGCTGCCTCCGCGTCCGACGCGAACCCGCCGGCCTCGCGCGTCATCTGCCCGGCGGTCGGGAGCGTCGCCCGGTCGGCGCGGGACGCGCTGTCCCACAGACGACTTCGCTTGATCGCACGAGCGCACTGGTAGTAGACGCGCTCCACCGTGACGACCAGGACCGATGCCGGCAGCGTTCCCTTCACCTCGTGGCGCGCCAGCTCCACCGGGTCGGTCGAGACGACGGCGGTGCCGCGCACGCGCAGCTCCTCGCCGAGACCCGGCACGAGGAAGATCAGGCCCACGCGGGGGTCGGCGACGACGTTGCGCAGGGTGTCGAGCCGGTTGTTGCCACGCCGGTCGGGGATGACGAGGGTGCGCTCGTCGCGCACCACGACGAAACCCGGGTGGTCGCCGCGCGGCGACTGGTCCAGCCCACCGTCACCGACCGTGGCGACGACGACGAATGGCGCTGCCTCGATGATCCGCGCCTGGCTCGGCGTGACCGTCGGCGACTCCTTGGCGATCGAGTTCGGGGCGGGTGCCGTCGGGTACACCTCGAGCAGCCGCTCGAGCGTCGTCACGGCATACGGGTCGGCTGGCTGGTGGCGGCTCACCCGTCCACGGTATGCCGTCCGGCCGGCCGCGCACGAAGGCGCTCGCCTCCCGGGGGTGGCGGCCGTCGGCTAGTACGCTGACCGGGATCGTCGCCGGCTGGACACCAAAGGAACCCCACGTTCGTGTACGTCAAGAGCCTCACCCTGAAGGGCTTCAAGTCCTTCGCCTCGGCGACCCACCTGCGCCTCGAGCCGGGCATCACGTGCATCGTGGGACCCAACGGCTCCGGCAAGAGCAACGTCGTCGACGCGCTGGCGTGGGTCATGGGCGAGCAGGGGGCCAAGTCGCTGCGCGGCGGCAAGATGGAGGACGTCATCTTCGCCGGCACCTCGGGCCGGGCCCCGCTCGGCCGCGCCGAGGTCGCGCTGACGATCGACAACACCGACGGCGCGCTGCCGATCGACTACACCGAGGTCACGATCGCGCGCACGATGTTCCGCAACGGCGGGTCCGAGTACGCCATCAACGGCACCCCGTGCCGGCTGCTCGACGTGCAGGAGCTGCTCTCCGACAGCGGCATCGGCCGCGAGATGCACGTGATCGTCGGCCAGGGCCAGCTCGACACGGTGCTGCGGGCCACCCCCGAGGAGCGGCGCGGCTTCATCGAGGAGGCGGCCGGCGTCCTCAAGCACCGCAAGCGCAAGGAACGGGCGTTGCGCAAGCTCGAGACGATGGAGGCCAACCTCACCCGCGTGCACGACCTCACGGGTGAGATCCGCCGTCAGCTCGGCCCGCTCGGCCGGCAGGCCGAGACGGCTCGCAAGGCGGCCGTCATCCAGGCCGACGCGCGCGATGCCCGGCTGCGCCTGATCGCCGACGACCTCGTCCAGCTCACCTCGACGCTCGAGCAGGAGGTCGCCGACGAGTCGGCCCTCATCGAGCGCCGCACCGAGGTCGAGGACGCCATCGCCGACCTCGCCCACCGTCTCGAGACGCTCGACGCCGCTGCCGAGGCCGCCCGCCCGGCACTCAGCCAGGCGCAGGACGAGTACGTCGCCCTGGGGCGGCTCGTCGAGCGGATGGCCTCGACCCGGTCCCTCGCAGCCGAACGCGTCCGGCTGCTCAGCGAGGACGACGAGCCCGAGCCCGCCGGCCAGAGCCGTGACCCCGAGCAGCTGCGCAGCCAGGCCGCCGAGGTCCGCGAGCAGGAGCGGTTCCTGCTCGAGGAGATCGCCGAGGCCCAGGCCGCCCTCGAGGCGGCCGTCCAGACCCGCACCGACGCCGAACGCCGCCACGCCGAGGAGACCGCGCGCCTCCAGCGCGAGGTGCGCGCCGCGGCCGACCGCCGTGAGGGACTCGCCAAGCTCGGCGGCCAGGTCGGCGCCAGGGCGTCGCGCATCGAGGCTCGCGAGGCCGAGCTCGGTCGTCTGCGCAGCACCGTCGAGCAGGGCCAGGCCCGGGCCGCCGAGGCCGAGCGCGAGTTCTCCCGTCTCGAGGCGAGCGTCGCCCAGGACGAGGAGGGCGAGGAGGGGCTCGACACCGCCTACGAGGAGGCCGCCGCACGCCTCGAGGCCGCCGAGGCCGAGCTCGCCCGCTGGAAGGAGGCCGAGGCCGAGGCCGAGCGCGCCCGGACCACGGCCGCTGCCCGTGTCGAGGCCCTCGGCCTCAGCCTGCGCCGCAAGGACGGCGCTGCTGCGCTCCTCGCGGCCGCCGACGACGGCCACGAGATCCTCGGCTCCGTCGCCTCGCTCGTGACCGTCGAGCCGGGGCTCGAGAACGCCGTCGCCGCAGCCCTCGGGTCCGTCGCCGAGGCCCTCGCCGTCGGGTCGCTCGACGCCGCCGCCGCAGCACTCGACACGCTGCGTGACGACGACGCCGGACGCGCCAGCCTGCTGGTCTCCGAGTCCGCGACGCCCGTCGACCACGCCTCGTGGCCCGCTCTGAGAGGGGAGGCCCGGTGGGCGCGCGACGTCGTCGACTGCCCCGACACGGTGCGCCCTGCCGTCGAGCAGGTCCTCGATCGCGTGGCACTCGTGCCCGACGCCGCAGCCGCCAAGACGCTGGTGCGCCGCCACGCGGGCGTCACTGCCGTGACCCGGGCCGGCGACGTCTACGCTCCCGGCGCGGTGCGCGGCGGCAGCAACGCCGCGCCGAGCCTCATCGAGCTGCAGGCCGCGCTCGACGACGCACAGGAGGCCATGGCCCGGGCCGTGCGCGCGGGCGAGGAGGCCCGCTTCCGCGTCGCCGGCGCCGAGGCGACTCGTGTCGAGCTCGCCGACTCCGTCGAGGCCGCGCTCGAGCGCCTCAACGACAGCGACGCCCGGATGGCGGCCATCGCCGAGAAGCTCGGCTCGCTCGGCCAGACCCTGCGGGCCGCCCGCGCCGAGGTCGAGCGCACCGAGAAGGCCATCGCCGACGCGACGACCGCCCTCGAGGCCGACCAGGCCGAGCACGCGGCCCTGCTCGAACGGCTCGAGGCCGCGAGCGGCGAGGGCGACTTCGTCGACGAGCCGTCGACCGAGGAGCGCGACCGCCTCGAGGCGGTGGCCCGTGAGGCGCGCGCCGCCGAGACCGAGCTGCGCCTCGCCCTGCGCACCCGTGAGGAGCGGGCCCGCGCCCTCAAGGACCGCGCCGACGCGCTCGAGCGCGGCGCCCGCCACGAGGAGCAGGCTCGCGAGCGTCTCGCGGAGAAGCGCGCCCGGCGGCAGCGCGAGGCCGCCGTCGCGGAGGCCGTGCGCACTGCCGCGACCTGGGCGCACACGCTGCTCGCCGAGTCCGCCGAGCAGGCCGGGCGCGCGCGTGCCGCGGGGGAGGCCGAGCGCACCGAGCGCGACGCGGAGCTCGCTGTCGTGCGCCGCGACGTCGCGGCCCTGCAGGCCGAGCTGCGTGAGCTGACCGACAGCGTGCACCGCGACGAGGTCGCTCGCGCCCAGCAGCGGCTGCGCATCGAGCAGCTCGAGACGAAGGCCGTCGAGGAGCTGGGCATCTCACCGTCCGACCTCGTCGAGGAGTTCGGCCCGCACCAGCTCGTGCCGGCTGTGCCCGATCCCGATGCCGACCCCGATGCTCCGCAGCCCGAGCCGATCCCGTTCGTGCGCGAGGCGCAGGAGAAGCGGCTGCGCCAGGCCGAACGCCGGCTCGGTGCCCTCGGACGCATCAATCCGCTTGCGCTGGAGGAGTTCTCGGCACTCGAGGAGCGCCACAAGTTCCTCACCGAGCAGCTCGAGGACCTCAAGAACTCCAAGCGCGACCTGCTCGACATCGTCAGGGAGGTCGACGAGCGCGTCGAGCGGGTCTTCGCCGAGGCGTTCGAGGACACGGCGGTCCAGTTCGAGCGCGTCTTCCAGCGGCTCTTCCCCGGCGGCGAGGGACGTCTCGTGCTCACCGACCCGTCCAACATGCTCACGACCGGGCTCGAGGTCGAGGCACGTCCTCCGGGGAAGAAGATCAAGCGTCTCTCGCTGCTCTCCGGTGGCGAGCGCTCGCTCGTCGCGGTCGCGCTGCTCGTGGCGATCTTCAAGGCGCGCCCCTCGCCGTTCTACATCATGGACGAGGTCGAGGCGGCCCTCGATGACGCGAACCTCGGGCGTCTCATCACGCTCTTCGAGGAGCTGCGCGACAGCTCCCAGCTCATCGTCATCACGCACCAGAAGAAGACGATGGAGATCGCGGACGCCCTCTACGGCGTCAGCATGCGCGGTGACGGCGTGACGACCGTCGTGTCGCAGCGTCTGCGCGACGTCGCCGACCAGCCCGCCTGACCCAGCCCGCGGTTCGGACGTCGAGTGGGCACTTTCCCCCGCTCCTGACGTCGAGTCGGCACTTTCGTACGCCGTCGGGGTGAGTGCCCACTCGACCGGGGTTGCGAAATCGTCACACTGTGGTATTTGCGTCACAGGGGTCCCATCAGCCACTCTTGTCACATGCTTCTTCTGGTCATCTCGATGCTCGTCGTCACCGTGCTCGGTGTCGCGGTCGTCGGCGTCGTCGCGGTGCCCGCGCACCGTGGCGGCCGGGACCTGCTCACCGCCAAGGGGGAAGGGGTGGCCCGGTCGGCACGTCGCCGCTCGAGCGCCCTTCGCCGACCGCGCACGCACTAGACCCGCGCCCGGCCGCCTGCCCACACCCATCAGCCGCCGGCCGTGTGCCGGTGGCTGAGCCGTGTCCGGCGCGCGGCGGCCGCCTCGAGAGGCCGTGGTTGGATGGCTGACGTGGACACCGTCTTGATCTACGTCGTCATCGGCGTCGCCATCCTCGCCGGAGCGGTCGCCTACGGCTTCAGCCTCGTGCGTGGCCGTGGTCGCACCCTCGAACGCGAGGCGCCGCCCACCGCGCCGGGGCTGCCGGCCGAGGACCTCGACCGCCGCCCGCCGACCGACTCGACCGACACCGTCGCGCCGCCGGCGACTCCCGGCGCCCCGGCCGAGGTCGAGCAGGCGCCTGCGCCACCCGCTCCGACCGCTCCACCGGAGCCGGTCGTCGAGCGGCCCGAGTCGGCCCGCGGACGTCTCCAGCGCCTGCGAGCGCGCCTCGCCCGGTCCAACTCCTCCATCGGCCAGGGCCTGCTCGCACTCCTGTCTCGTGGCCGCCTCGACGAGGAGGCGTGGGAGGAGGTCGAGGACACCCTCATCAGCTCCGACCTCGGCGTCGAGGCCACGACCGAGCTCGTCGAGTCGCTCCGCACCAGGGTCAAGGTCGACGGCACGACCGACGAGGCCACCGTGCGCGGCTGGCTCCGTGACGACCTCCTCGCGCTCGTGCAACCTGACATGGACCGGCGCATCGCAAGCAGCCGCGTCGGCGACCGTCCCGCGGTCATCCTCGTCGTCGGCGTCAACGGCACCGGCAAGACGACGACCGTCGGCAAGCTCGCCCGCGTGCTCGTGGCCGAGGACCGCGAGGTGCTGCTCGGCGCCGCCGACACCTTCCGTGCGGCTGCGGCCGACCAGCTCGAGACGTGGGGAGCTCGCGTCGGTGTCGCGACGGTGCGCTCGCACAAGGACGGTGCCGACCCGGCCGCCGTCGCGTTCGACGCCGTCAAGGCCGGCATCGAGGAGGAGGTCGACGTCGTCATCATCGACACGGCGGGTCGCCTCCACAACAAGGTCGGCCTCATGGATGAGCTCGGCAAGGTCAAGCGCGTCATCGAGAAGCAGAGCGAGATCGACGAGGTGCTCCTCGTCCTCGACGCGACGACCGGCCAGAACGGCCTCCAGCAGGCCAAGGTCTTCTCCGAGGCCGTCGACGTCACCGGCATCGTCCTGACCAAGCTCGACGGCACGGCCAAGGGCGGCATCGTCGTGGCCGTCCAGCGCCAGCTCGGTGTGCCGGTCAAGCTCGTCGGTCTCGGCGAGGGCCCCGACGACCTGGCCCCCTTCGACCCCGAGGCCTTCGTCGACGCGATCGTCATGTGACCTCCGGCGCCCGCCGCGCCCACCACGACGCTGGAGCCTTCACTCCGGTATGCCGTCCAGCCCAGCCGGACGGCATACGCGTCCCCGCCGCGCCGGCGTCGTCGTGAGCCCGCGCCCTGGGCACGACGTCCCACGATCCGGACCGCCCCCGCGGCCGAAACCATCCGCTAACACCGCCCCCACGTTGTTGACATGGCTGTAACAAACGGAGGCGTCGGGTGAAACGGCCCGTATCCAGACTCCTGCGCATGACAACAGCACTGATGCCCTTCGCGGCAGAACCACCAGTGATCAACGAAGCCGCGACCGCATTCATGCTCATCGCGTCCTCGATGGTCCTCCTCATGACGCCGGGTCTCGCCCTCTTCTACGGCGGCATGACCCGCAGCAAGTCCGTCCTCAACATGATGATGATGTCGTTCGGCGCCATGGCCGTCGTCGGCATCGTCTACGTCCTGTGGGGCTACTCGATGTCCTTCGGGAACCTGCAGGACGGGACGAGTGACATCGCGGGCATCTTCGCGAACCCGTTCCACCTCTTCGGTCTCGGCCAGCTCGCAGGCGAGGACGGTGCACGACTCATCGACCCGTTCGGCGTGGGGGTGTGGATCCCCGAGTACATCTACGTCGGCTTCCAGCTCACCTTCGCGGTCATCACCGTCGCGCTCATCAGCGGCGCGATCGCCGACCGCGTCAAGTTCGGCACCTGGATCACGTTCGCGGTCATCTGGGTCACGGCCGTGTACTTCCCGATCGCCCACATGGTGTGGGGCGGGGGCCTCCTGTCGGGTGCCGAGGGCGGCCTCTCGGCCAAGCTCTTCGGGGTCACCGAGGGAGTGGCGAACATCCTGCCGATCGACTTCGCCGGTGGCACGGTCGTGCACATCAACGCAGGTGCGGCGGGCCTGGCCCTCGCGCTCGTCGTCGGCAAGCGCCTCGGCTTCGCCAAGGTCGCCATGCGTCCGCACAACCTGCCGCTCGTCATGATCGGCGCCGGTCTGCTGTGGTTCGGCTGGTTCGGCTTCAACGCCGGCTCCGAGCTCGCCGCCGACGGCCTGGCCTCCTCCGTCTGGCTCAACACCACCGTCGCCACGTGCGCCGCCGCCATCGGCTGGCTCATCGTGGAGAAGGTCCGCGACGGCCACGCCACCTCGCTCGGTGCCGCCTCCGGCATCGTCGCCGGCCTCGTCGCGATCACTCCGGCCTGTGGCGCCCTGTCGCCGGTCGGCTCGATCATCCTCGGCGTCGTCGCCGGTGGCCTCTCGGCCCTGGCCGTCGGGCTCAAGTACAAGCTCGGCTACGACGACTCGCTCGACGTCGTCGGCGTGCACCTCGTCGCCGGCCTCTGGGGCACCGTCGGTGCCGGCCTGCTCGCCACCACCACCGGACTCTTCTACGGTGGCGGCGTGAAGCAGACGATCCTGCAGATCCTCATCGCCGTCATCTCGCTCGTCATCTCGTTCGTCCTGACCTACGTCATCGCCGTCGCCCTCAAGGCCACCCTCGGCTGGAGGATCAGCGAGGACGAGGAGTCCGAGGGCATCGACCAGGCCATCCACGCCGAGTCCGGGTACGAGATCGGTGGGTTCCCCGCCTCGGGCGGCCGCACCACGCGCCCCGCCGTCACCGCTGCGCAGGTCGAAGGAGCCAACGCATGAAGCTCATCACCGCCATCATCAAGCCCCACCAGCTCGACGAGGTGAAGGAGGCCCTCGAGGCCTTCGGGGTGGCCGGCATGACCATCAGCGAGGCCAGCGGCTACGGCCGCCAGCGCGGCCACAGCGAGGTCTACCGCGGCGCCGAGTACACCGTCGACTTCGTGCCGAAGGTCCGCCTCGAGGTCCTCGTCGACGACGTGGACGCCTCGGACGTCGTGGAGGTCATCCTCAAGGCCGCACAGACCGGTCGCATCGGCGACGGCAAGATCTGGTCCGTGCCGGTCGACGAGGTGGTGCGGGTCCGCACCGGCGAGCGCGGCGTCGACGCTCTCTGAGCGTCGACCGAACGCTCGAAGCACCGAGAAAAACGAAGACAGCAACTCGAGGGGACGGCGAGACCTGACATGACGGATGTGACCACCCGACGTCTGGACCTCGCCGGCACCCGAACCTTCGCGACGCCCGGCGCGGGCCAGACCCGCCGCCGGGCGCTCGCGGAGTTCGGGTTCGGGTGGCTCCAGGAGCTCTGGCGCGACGCGTGCGCGGGGCGGCGGCACGAAGGTGTCGCCCTCGCCGCCGTCGGCTCGCTCGCGCGGGGCGACGGCGGGCCGCTCAGCGACTACGACCTCGTGCTCGTGCACCACCCGCGAGGCCTGTCGGGCAAGGAGGTCGGCGCCTTCGCCGACAAGCTCTGGTACCCGATCTGGGACGCCGGCGTGAGGCTCGACCACAGCGTGCGCACCGTGGCCGACTGCCGGGCCGTCGCCTCCGACGACCTCTCGGCGGCGGTGGGTCTGCTCGACCTGACGCACGTCGCGGGTGACGCCGACGTCGTCAACGCCGCGCGGTCGACGGTCGCGCACGACTGGCGGGCCAACGCCCGCACGCGGCTCGGCGAGATGCAGGAGTCGGTCGTCTCCCGCCACGCGCGCCAGGGTGACCTCGCCCACCTCATCGAACCGGACCTCAAGGAAGCCCACGGGGGGCTTCGTGACATGTCCGTGCTGCGGGCCCTCACGGCAGCGTGGCTCACCGACCGCCCGCACGGGGAGGTCGACCAGGCGTACGAGCGGATCCTCGACGTGCGCGACGCGATCCACGTCGTGACCGGTCGGGGCCGGGACCGGCTGACGCGAGACGACCAGGACGCGTGCGCGGCGCTGCTCGGCTACACCGACGCCGACGACCTGCTCACCGACCTGTCGACGTCGGCCCGCACCATCGCGTATGCCGTCGACGGCACCCTGCGCCGGGCCATGCAGTCCCAGCGCGCCAGGACGCTGCGCGTCGGTCCCCGCCGCCCGCAGCTCTCGCCGCTCGGCTACGGCCTCTACCGGCACGACGGCGAGGCGGTCCTCGGACCGTCGGCCGACCTGTCGTCCGACCCCGTCACCCCGCTCCGCGCGGCGGTCGTCGCGGCGCGGGGCGGCATACCCCTGTCTCCCACGACGCTGAAGAACCTTGCCGCGCAGGCGCCCCCGCTGCCCGAGCCATGGCCCGAGGTGGCGCGCAACCTCTTCGCCGACCTGCTCGCCGCGGGACCCGGGCTCGTCACCGTGTGGGAGGGCCTTGACCTCGCAGGTGTCATCGAGCGCTGGATCCCCGAGTGGAAGGCGGTGCGCAGCCGCCCGCAGCGCAACGCCGTGCACCGGCACACGGTCGACCGCCACCTCGTCGAGACGGTCGTCGCGGCGAGCGGGATGGTCCGCGACGTCGCCCGCCCCGACCTGCTCATGCTTGCTGCGGTGTTCCACGACATCGGCAAGGTGCCGGGCTCGCAGGACCACTCGGTGACCGGCGCCGACCTCGCCGACGTCGCCCTGCTGCGCATGGGCGTCAGCGACACGGACCGCCGCACCGTCGTTCGACTCGTGCGCCAGCACCTGACCCTCGTCGAGCTCGCCACACGGCGCGACCCCGAGGACCCGGCGACCATCGCCGCCCTCTCGGAGGCGGTCGACGGCTCGGCGACGACGCTCGACCTGTTGCGCGCCCTCACCGAGGCGGACGCGTCAGCCGCTGGCCCGAAGGCCTGGAGCGACTGGCGAGCCGGACTCGTCACTCGCCTCTACGACGCCTGTCGGGCAGCACTCGCCGACCGGACCGAAGGGGAGGGCCCACTCGTGGTGGAGCCGATCGAGATGCTTCCGCTCTCCGACGACGCGCTGGACCGCGTCGCCTCGGGAGAGCCCTACGTCACCGTCACGTCGCTCGGGGGAGCCCACCGGGTCGACATCATCGACCGCGACCGGGCCGGGCTCTTCGCCGACACGGCCGGCCTGCTCGCCGCACACGGCTTCGTCGTGCGCTCGGCCATCGTGCGCACCGTCGACGGTGTCGCCGTCAACGAGTGGTGGGTCGACTCGCCGGGCAACGAGACGCCGCTGCCCGAGGTCATCTCGCGCGACCTCGTCCGGGTCGCGAGCGGCGACCGCTCGCCCCTCGGCAAGCTGCAGCGTCGCAGGTCGACGGGCGTCCGAAGCCCCGGATCCGGGTCCGTCGACTCGACCCGCGCCATGGTCATCAGCAGCGCCTCGGAGTCAGCCACCGTCATCGAGGTTCGCGCCACGGACCGGCCCGGGCTGCTCCAGGACATCGGCATCACGCTCGCCCGGGCGTCGCTGTCGGTCCGGTCCGCGCACATCGCGACGTATGCCGGCCAGACGCTCGACACGTTCTACGTGACGGAGTTCGGCGGCGGGCAGCTCGCGCCGGCGCGTGCCGCACAGGCCGTGGCGATGATCATCGACACCTGCGACGGCGACTGAGCCACGACGGAAGCGTCCGTCGGGCGGCGTCGGGTCGGACGTACGGCCCGGAGCGGATAACCTTGCCGGGTGTTTGCATCCCTGTCTGACCGGTTGACCGCAACGTTCAAGAACCTCCGCGGCAAGGGCCGGCTCTCGGAGTCCGACGTCAACTCGACGATCCGCGACATCCGGCTCGCCCTGCTCGACGCGGACGTCGCGCTGCCCGTCGTCAAGCGCTTCACGGGCAAGGTGCGCGAGCGCGCCCTCGGTGCCGAGGTCAGCCAGGCCCTCAACCCCGCCCAGCAGGTCGTCAAGATCGTGCAGGACGAGCTCGTCGCGATCCTCGGCGGGCAGACCCGTCAGCTCGTCCTCGCGAAGCAGCCGCCGACCGTCATCATGCTCGCGGGCCTGCAGGGCTCCGGAAAGACGACCTTCGCCGGCAAGCTCGGCAAGTGGCTCAAGGACCAGGGCCACACGCCACTCCTCGTCGCGGCCGACCTCCAGCGACCCAACGCGGTCACGCAGCTCGAGGTCGTGGGCGAGCGTGCCGGCATCCCGGTGTTCGCGCCCGAGCGCGGCAACATGGGCGGGCACGACGCCGTCCTCGGCTCCGGCGAGGGCACCCGCTCGTTCGGCGACCCGGTCGCGGTCTCGCGGATGGGTATCGAGCAGGCTCGTGCCAAGCAGTACGACGTCGTCATCGTCGACACCGCCGGCCGGCTCGCCGTCGACACCAACCTGATGCAGCAGGCGTCCGACATCCGCTCGGCGATCCAGCCCGACGAGGTGCTCTTCGTCATCGACGCGATGATCGGGCAGGCCGCCGTCGAGACCGCGCAGGCCTTCCACGACGGCGTCGCGTTCACCGGTGTGGTGCTCTCGAAGCTCGACGGCGACGCCCGCGGTGGCGCCGCGCTGTCGGTCGCCGAGATCACGGGCGAGCCGATCATGTTCGCGTCGACGGGTGAGAAGGTCACCGACTTCGAGGTCTTCCACCCCGACCGCATGGCCAGCCGCATCCTCGACATGGGTGACGTGCTGACGCTCATCGAGCAGGCCGAGAAGGCGTTCGACAAGCGCCAGGCCGACGAGATGGCGCGCAAGTTCCTCGCCGAGGAGGACTTCACCTTCGAGGACTTCCTCCAGCAGATGAGCGCCATCAAGAAGATGGGCTCGCTCAAGTCGATGCTCAAGATGATGCCGGGCATGCAGGGGATGCGCGACCAGCTCGACGCCTTCGACGATCGCGAGTTCGACCGGGTCGAGGCCATGGTGCGCTCGATGACCCCGTTCGAGCGCACGCACCCGAAGCAGATCAACGGCTCGCGCCGCGCGCGCATCGCCAAGGGCTCCGGCGTCACGGTGACGGACGTCAACCAGCTGCTCGAGCGGTTCGGCCAGGCGCAGAAGATGATGAAGTCGCTCGCGCGTGGTGGCGGCGGTGGCCTGCCCGGCATGCCCGGCATGCCCGGCATCCCCGGCACGGGCAAGCGCGGCAAGCAGCAGCCGCAGCGCAAGAAGAGCAAGAGCGGCAACCCCGCCAAGCGGGCGGCGGAGGAGCGGGCGGCCGCCGAGAAGGCGGCGGCGGGTCGTGCCGCCTCGGCGCAGAACGCCTTCGGCGTGCCCGGGAGCGGCAACGGCTCGGCGCCCGCGTCGGACGACGCCGACCCGATGGCCGGCTTCGACCCCGCGAGCCTGCCGAAGGGGTTCGAGAAGTTCCTCGGCGGCGGTCGCTGAGGTTATCCGACGCAGGCGACTCGAACGGATTCAGGCCCGGGCCTGGGCGGGGAATGTTCGCCTGGGGCGAACCCGTGTCTGCGTCGGGAATGCCGGCCCCGTGCCGTTCGCTGTCAACGGGTGAGGCTGCCCGTCGCGGGCGGCCCGGGACCGCGAGGAGGTCCGATGGCCCGCTTCCAGATGCCGTCGGCCGAGGAGCCGCCCGACGACGACGTCCTCGACGCCTACTCCCGCGCCGTGAGCTCGGTTGCCGAGCGCCTCATCCCGCTCGTCGCGAGCCTGCGGGTCAGTCGCTCGGGACGGGTCGGGACGGTCGAGGGCGGGGGCTCAGCCGTCACCCTCACCGCCGAAGGGCTGCTCCTGACCAACTCCCACGTCGTCGAGGGCGTCGACCGGGGCACCGCGCACTTCTCGGACGGCACGTCCGTGCCGGTCCACCTCGTCGGCTCGGACCCGCTCTCGGACCTTGCGGTGGTTCGCGCCGAGCAGCCCATCCCGTCGCCGCCGGAGTTCGGTGACGCAGACCGGCTGAAGGTCGGCCACGTCGTCGTCGCGATCGGAAACCCGCTGGGGCTCGAGGGAAGCGTCACCGCAGGCGTCGTCAGTGCGCTCGGGCGCTCGTTGCCGACCCGGTCCGGGACCGTGACGCGCCTCGTCGAGGACGTCATCCAGACCGACGCCGCCCTCAACCCGGGCAACTCCGGCGGGGCGCTCGCGGACTCACGAGGGCGTGTCGTCGGCATCAACACGGCCGTGGCCGGAGTGGGGCTCGGCCTCGCGGTGCCGATCAACGCGACGACCCGGCACATCATCGAGTCCCTCGTCGAGGACGGTCATGTCCGGCGCGCCTACCTCGGCCTCGTGACCGCGCCCGTGCCGGTGTCCGATGAGGTGGCCGCGCGCCTGGGCCGTCGCACCGCGCTCCGCATCGCGCAGGTCGTCTCCGGCAGCCCGGCCGAACAGGCCGGCCTCATGCGGGGCGACGTCGTCGTCGCCGCGGACGGCAGGCCGCTGTCGGACGCCCAGTCGCTCCAGCGGATCCTGCTCGACGAGGCGATCGGGCGCACGATGGAGGTCACCGTGCTGCGCGGTTCCGCACTCGTCGACGTCTTCGCGGTGCCCCGCCTCCTCCGCGGCTGACCGGTCGAGCCCACGGCAGGCGTGAGCTCGACGGTCCGTCGGCCAGCAGCACCTCGACGCGGCGCGGGCATACGCTCGGGACGTGATCACGGGCAAGGGGCTCGGCTGGCATGGGCTCGCAGACGGCCGCCGCCTCGACACGTGGGTGGGTGGTGACGCGGAGGGCCCTACGGTCGTGTACTTCCACGGCACGCCTGCAGGTCGGCTCCAGGCTGCGCTCGGAGACGGCGCCGCTCGCCGTGCCGGGGTGCGCCTCGTCGCGTTCTCGCGACCGGGCTACGGCGCGTCGAGCGACGCCGCCACCACCCTGACGAGCGTCGCCCGCGACGCCCTCGAGCTCGCCGACCTCCTGGGCGCCGACTCGTTCGCGACGCTCGGGGCGTCCGGCGGGGGCCCCTACGCGCTCGCCACCGCGGCACTCGCCCCCGACCGTGTCCGCGCCGTCGGCGTCGTCGCGGGCGTCGGCCCGCTGGCGCAGCTCGACCCGCGCGTCACCGACGACCCGGCCGTACGCCTCGCCCTCGCCGGCGACGTCGCGGCGGCGGTGGCGCTCAACGACGAGCTGTTCGGGCCGCCACCGGACACCTCGCCCGGCGCCAGCGACGCCGAGGTCGTGGACCGGTTCTCGGCGATGGCGCCCGGTGCCGAGCGATCCGCGTTCCCACCGGAGATGCTCGAGCCGTGGGCCAGCGACCTGCGCGACGCGGTGCCGACGTTCCGCGGCGCGTCGCGCGACTCGCTGGCCTTCGCGGCGGGGTGGGACTTCGAGCTCTCGTCGGTGCAGGCGCCTGTGTGGCTCTGGTACGGCGAGCGTGACCAGCTCGTGCCGCTCCAGCACGGCTGGTGGCTCCGCGACCGGCTCGCCCGACCGACGTTCGTCCTGCGAGAGGGCGCGGGCCATCTCGCGACCCTGATGCCGCACTGGACCGAGATCCTCACGACGCTCCGACTGGCCACAGCCTGAGGCCGGCGGGCGCATGTCGGAGGTTAGGGTCGGTGCCATGAGTGCACCGGTGCTCCATGTCCGCGGCCGCGTGCTGGTCGGGCGCGACGAGGTCGTCGACGAGCTGTGGGTCATCGGGGGACGCGTGTCGTTCACCCCGCCCGCCGACCGCTCCGACGTCCAGACCGTCGAGGGGTGGGTGCTGCCCGGCCTGGTGGACGCCCACTGCCACGTCGGGCTCGGACCCAACGGCGAGGTCCCGCGCGAGGAGGCCGAGCGGCAGGCGGTCACGGACCGCGACCACGGCACGCTCCTCATCCGCGACGCCGGGCAGCCGGGCGACACGAGGTGGGTCGACGAGCGTGACGACCTGCCGAAGATCATCCGCGCCGGGCGCCACATCGCTCGCACCCGCCGCTACCTCCGCAACTACGCGCACGAGGTGGAGGAGGACGAGCTCGTGCGCCACGTCCGGCTCGAGGCGCATCGCGGCGACGGCTGGGTGAAGCTCGTCGGCGACTGGATCGACCGTGACGTCGGCGACCTCGCGCCGAGCTGGTCCCGGGAGGTCGTCGCCGACGCGGTCGCGGCCGCGCACGAGGAGGGCGTCCGAGTCACGGCCCACTGCTTCGGTGAGGAGTCCCTGCACGATCTCGCGGCCGCCGGAATCGACTGCATCGAGCACGCCACCGGCCTGCGCGAGGACTCCATCGACACGTTCGCGGCCCAGGGCATCGCCATCGTGCCGACCCTCGTCAACATCGCCCAGTTCCCGGTCGTCGCGGCCCCGGCGAAGGAGAGGTTCCCCGACTACCACCGACACATGCTGGACCTCCACGAGCGGCGGTACGCCACGATCGGCGCGGCCCACGAGGCCGGGGTCGCCATCTACGTCGGCACCGATGCGGGCGGCAGCCTCCCGCACGGCCTCGTCGCGCAGGAGATGGTCGAGCTGACGAAGGCCGGACTCAGCAACGACGAGGTCGTGTCCGCGGCGACGTGGGGCGCCCGTGAGTGGCTGGGCCGGCCCGGCATCGTCGAGGGGGAGGACGCCGACCTCGTCGTCTACGCGTCCGACCCGCGCGTCGACGTCGCTGTCGTCGCCGACCCGCTCGGCATCATCCTGCGAGGGCGCGTTGTCCGGTGACCTGGGCGTGGGCGGGCCTGCCGGTACGCCGTTGACCGCGGTGGGCGACCGCGTGGAGGTGCGCCCGCCCACAGCCGCCGACGCGGCGGCATACGCCGAGGCGGTGACGCTCTCGGAGCGGCGGCTGGCCGACTTCGCGATGCCCAACCCGCACAACCTGCCGATCGTCCTCGAGAACCAGGGCCCGACGTACCGCACGTTCATGGTCCATGCCCGCGACCCCGAGGGGTCGCACGGCCTGGTCGGTCGCATCAACGTCGCGAACGTCGTGGAGGGCGCCTTCCGCAGCGCGACCGTCGGCTACGACTCGTATGACCCGTATGCCGGCCGCGGCCTCTTCTCGGAGGGACTCTCGCTCGCGATCGACCTCATGTTCGCCGACCCGCCGCTCGGCATGGGGCTGCATCGGGTCGAGGCCAACATCCAGCCGTCCAACCACCGTTCGGCCGGGCTCGTCCGCTCGCTCGGCTTCGTCCACGAGGGCTTCTCGCGGCACTTCCTGCACCTTCCCGGGCCCGACGGGCGACGCGCCTGGCGCGACCACGAGCGTTTCACGATGCTGTCGACCGACTGGCCCGCGGTGCCCTACCGGCCCCATGGCCACCGGCGGATCGCCTGCGTCGTCTCGGGCGCGGGCGCCTACGGCGGCACGAGCCTGGCTGTGGCGGTCGCCGCCGAGCTCGGTGTCCCGCTCTACTCCTCGTCGACGGTCGCGAGCCCCGCGACCCTCTTCGAGCTGCTGCGCGCCTCGCCCGTGGGCGGCGTCGTCGAGTGCCGCCTGACCGGACCGGAGCTGCGGATGGGTCTGGCCCGCGCGGGTTTCGACCCATCGACAGTGCCCGTCCTCGAGGCCGCCTTCGACGTCTCCAAGCGGGAGGTCGTGCGCCACGCGCTCGCCGTCCGCGCCGCGCACGCCTGAGGGTCGCGGCGCCTCTGGCCAGACCCCCCGGTGGGGGACGTGTCATGAGCACCCCTTCGGGTCTGGCAGAATGGAGGGCTGTACCCGTCCGGCCCCCTCTCGGCTGGACCGGACGCCTACACACGAGTGTCGGCTCCCCGGCTGGTTCATGGCCGGTCTTGCCGCGCTCACTACCCGATTTGAGGAGACCGCCACTGTGGCCGTCAAGATCCGTCTGAAGCGCATGGGCAAGATCCGTGCCCCGTTCTACCGCGTCGTCGTCATGGACTCGCGCACCAAGCGCGATGGCCGTGCCATCGAGGAGATCGGCAAGTACCACCCCACCGAGCAGCCGTCGCTCATCGACCTCGACCTCGAGCGCGCGAAGTACTGGCTGAGCCAGGGCGCCCAGCCGACCGAGGCCGTCGCCGCCCTGATCAAGATCGTCGACGAGGGCAAGCTCCAGACCAAGGAGCCGAAGACCCCGAAGAAGGACCTCTACGAGGCCGCTGTCGCCGCCGCCGGTGGCAAGAACGACGCCGGCACCGACGGCCCCACGCCGCGCAAGAAGGCCGCCAAGAAGGCCGAGCCCAAGGTCGAGGCCAAGCCTGAGACGGTCGATGCCGAGGCCGTCGAGGACGTCGTCGAGGCCCAGGTCACGAACGAGCTCGAGGCGGACCGCACGGAGAGCTCCGAGAAGAGCGAGTCCTGAGCATGCTCGAGGAGGCGCTCGAGCACCTCGTCAAGGGCATCGTCGACCACGACGAGGACGTCGTCGTCCGCCGCAAGGAGCTGCGCCGCGGTGACATGCTCGAGGTTCGGGTCCACCCCGATGACCTCGGTCGCGTCATCGGCCGCTCCGGCCGCACCGCCAGCGCCCTGCGCACCGTCGTGGGCGCCCTCGCCGGCAACAACAACGTGCGCGTCGACATCGTCGACACCGACCGCGTGCGCTGAGAGCCACCCGACTCGTCGACGTCATCGACAGGGGCGTCCCGGTTCCGACCGGGGCGCCCTTCTCGCATCCCCGGGCGCGTCCCGGATGGCGGTGCCGCGGGCATCGCGAAACCTGAGAGGATTCGGCTCATGAACGTCGTCCTCGCGCGCATCGGCAAGCCCCACGGTCTGCGGGGAGAGGTCACGGTCCAGCTGCACACCGACGACCCCGAGACGCGCTTCGCCGTCGGCAACGTCATCGCGACCGAGGCCGAGCCCGGCACCGGCGTCCCGAAGGCCCTCACCATCGCCTCGACGCGGGTGCACCGCGGCATCTGGCTCATCACCTTCGAGGAGATCCCCGACCGCACCGGCGCGGAGGGCCTGCGCGGGACGCGTCTCGTGCTGCCCGAGTCCGCGCCCCAGGTGGAGGAGGAGGCCTTCTACGAGGAGGATCTCGTGGGGCTCGAGGTGCGCGACACGACGGGCGAACGGCTGGGCAGCGTGAGCGGCCTCGAGATCGGCCCGGCGCAGGACCGCCTCGTCATCACGCTCACCGACGGCGTCACGGCCTACGTGCCCTTCGTCAAGCGGATCGTGCCGACGGTCGCCGACGACCACGTCGTCGTCGACGCACCACCCGGGCTGTTCGACCTCTACCGCGAGGGCACCGAGTGACCGATGCAGTGACCCCCGGGGCGGCGTCGGCGGCCCGTCGGCCCTGCATGCGCGTCGACGTCGTCTCGATCTTCCCCGACTACCTCGCCCCGCTGGACCTCTCGCTCATCGGCAAGGCCCGCGAGGACCGCCTGCTCGACGTGCGCGTCCACGACCTGCGCGACTTCACGCACGACCGGCACCGCACCGTCGACGACACCCCGTACGGCGGGGGAGCCGGCATGGTGATGAAGGCGCAGCCGTGGTCAGAGGCGCTCGACCACGTTCTCGCACATGACAACCCGTCCGGGGCCAAGCCGCACCTCATCGTCCCGGGGCCCGGCGGACAGTCGTTCACGCAGGCGCTCGCCCGGGAGCTCGCGCAGGAGCCGTGGCTCGCGTTCGCGTGCGGCCGCTACGAGGGCATCGACGAGCGCGTCTACGAGCACGCCCGCGAGGACCTCGGACTCGAGGTCTCGGTGGTCAGCCTCGGCGACTACGTCCTCAACGGCGGCGAGGTCGCCGTCCTCGCGATGGTCGAGGCGGTCGTCCGGCTCGTGCCCGGCGTCATCGGCAACGCCGAGTCCCTCGTGGAGGAGTCGCACGAGGACGGCCTCCTCGAGTACCCCATCTACACGAAGCCGCGCACGTGGAACGGCCGCGACGTGCCGGAGGTCCTCCTGTCGGGCAACCACGCCGCCATCGCGTCGTGGCGCCACGAGCAGCGCCTCTCCCGCACAGCCGCGCGTCGACCCGACCTGCTCCATACGTCGCACGCCCCCCTCACCGACACCACAGTCGAGATCGTCGCGGCGAGGCCCGCTGACGTGCCCGAGCTGCACGTGCTCATGCGTGCCTGCTGGGTGCAGGAGGCGGTGGCCAACGACACCCTCGACATCCCGGCGCTGCGCGAGAGTCTCGATGACGTCCGGGCGAGCCTCGACACGACGCAGACCTGGGTCGCCCGTAGCGCGGGCCGCCTCGTCGGTGCCGTCCGCACGTCGCGTCGCGACGACGACTGGTTCATCGGCCGGCTCTGCGTCGCACCCGACCTGCAGGGTCGTGGACTCGGCCGACGCCTGCTCGAGCACGCCGAGGCGACCGCGCCGGACGGCATACGGACGTTCTCGCTCAACACCGGGGCGAAGAGTGGCGACAACCTCAGGATGTACAAGAAGGCCGGCTACCGCCTCGTCGACGCACGCGCGCCCATCCCGGGGGCGGTCACGCTCGTCAAGCGCCGCCGCTGACGCCGCCCAGGGCGGGGCGCCGATTTTCGGTATGCCGTGTGCTCTGGCAGACTTGCTCCTTGCGTCCGGCACACGACGGCCCCTGCCACAGGGGGAGTCGGGTCACCACCTCGGGACAGCAGTCCTCCCGGTGGCCCACGCGGCCCGGCGGACGCGACCCACATCTGTGACGAGGTGACCTGTGGCGCCCAGGAAAGTGAAGCATCATGCACACGTTCGACGACATCAACGCCGCATCACTGCGCTCGGACATCCCCGAGTTCCGCGCCGGTGACACGCTCAAGGTCCACGTCAAGGTCATCGAGGGCACGCGCTCGCGTGTCCAGGTCTTCCAGGGCGTCGTCATCCGTCGCCACGGCGGTGGCGTCGGCGAGACCTTCACGGTCCGCAAGATCTCCTTCGGTGTCGGCGTCGAGCGCACCTTCCCGCTGCACACCCCGATCATCGACAAGATCGAGGTCGTCACCCGCGGTGACGTGCGCCGCGCGAAGCTCTACTACCTGCGCGGCCTGCGCGGCAAGGCGGCCAAGATCCGCGAGAAGCGCGAGACGGTGCCGGCCAAGGCCGACTCGAAGAGCTGACGACCTGCTGACGCAGACGTCCGTCTGACCACGCGAGGCGCGGTGGACCCCGAGCGGGCCCTCCCGGACACCACGTCCGGGACGGCCTCAGAGCGGGGCTCCGCCGCGCCTTCACCGTCCCCGGCGCGTCCGTCCCGGGCGCATGCCGCAGCACGCCGGCACCGCTGGCTGCTCGGGCCGGCGCTGTTCCTGCTCGGGATCGTCGTCGTGCGCGCCTTCTTCGTCACGCCGTTCGGCATCCCGAGCCAGTCGATGCAGGACACCCTGCTCGTCGGCGACCGCATCCTCGTCGACCGCACGAGCTCGCCCGACGAGCTCCGGCGCGGCGACATCGTCGTGTTCGACGCCTCTGAGGCGTTCAACCTCGACGTGCCCGAGCGCGGGATCCTCCAGACGGTCGTCGAGGCCGTCGAGAGCCTTGCGGGCAAGGGGCAGCCCACCGACTACGTCAAACGCGTCATCGGCCTGCCCGGCGACCACGTTCGCTGCTGCGCCGCCGACGGGCGACTCGAGGTCAACGGTGTCGCCGTGACCGAGCCCTACGTGGCGGCAGGCCAGCGCCCGAGCGCGACGACCTTCGACGTGACCGTCCCAGCCGACCGGTTCTGGGTCATGGGCGACAACCGCGGAGCCTCCGCCGACTCCCGGGCCCACCTCGGCGAGCCGGGTGGCGGCATGGTGCCCGGGCGGGACATCATCGGCAAGGTCTGGGTGCGATACTGGCCGCTCGATCGGCTGGGACCGGTCGACCCAGGACACGTTGCCCCCGTCCCACGAAATGGTGAGTGATGTCGCAGTACACCGGACGCCCCGAGGACCCGACGCGCGGGCGCCCTGCTGACGACACCGACGAACCCGACGAGTTCGACGACCTCGACGAGGACTTCGACGACGAGCCGCGCGGGTTCGGGGCCACGCTCCTGGCCGGGATCAAGGAGCTCGTCATCGTCGTCGTCCTCGCGATGGCGCTCTCGTTCATCGTCAAGACGTGGCTCTTCCAGGCGTTCTACATCCCGTCGGGCTCGATGGAGAACACCCTCGTGCGCGACGACCGCGTCATCGTCAGCAAGCTGACGCCCGGACCGTTCGACCTCAAGCGCGGTGACGTCGTCGTCTTCGAGGACCCCGGTGTGCCCAGCCCGTGGCTCGGCGGCGCCGGTGAGGTGAGAAGCACCGTCGGTGGGCCGTTCCACGACGCGCTCGTGTTCGTCGGCCTGCTCCCCGAGGACTCCGAGAACCACCTCATCAAGCGGGTCATCGGGCTGCCCGGTGACCACGTCGAAGCCGACGGCGACTCGGGCGAGATCAAGGTCAACGGCGTCGAGATCACCGAGCCGTACGTCAAGCCGGGCGACGCCCCGAGCGAGGGCAAGAAGTTCGACGTCGTCGTGCCGGCCGGCCGGGTCTGGGTGATGGGCGACCACCGCTCCGACTCGTCCGACAGCCGGTGGCACGACGACGGCACGGGGGCCACCGGGTCGGTGCCGATGGACAAGATCGTCGGTCGGGCGCTTTTCGTCGTGTGGCCGATCGACCACGTGACGTGGCTTGGCGTTCCCGAGCGGACCTTCTCCGAGGTGCCCTCGCCCGCGACACCGAGCACCAGGCCCACCGGCAAGGCCACGGTCAACCCGGCCCCGGGCAGCAAGCCGAGCGCCTCGACGACCAAGGTCGCGAGCTGAGAGCAGCCGGAGTGCCCGTGCCTCGTCCCGTCCCGTCCAAGAAGCCCTCGCTGAGGGTCGAGCGTGCCCTGCAGCGCTCGGGGCACCGGCTGCTCGCGGGAATGGACGAGGTCGGCCGGGGCGCGCTCGCCGGGCCGGTCAGCGTCGGCGTCGTCGTCATCGACGAGCAGGTGCGGTCGGCCCCGATCGGCGTCAAGGACTCCAAGCTGCTCACCGAGCGGGCACGCCGCGGCCTCGTGCCACGTATCCAGCGCTGGGCGGTCGCGTACGCCGTCGGGCACGCCAGCCCGGAGGAGATCGACGCCATCGGGATCATGGCCGCACTGCGCCTCGCGGGCATCCGCGCCCTCGACGGGCTCGGCGTCGTGCCCGACCTCGTCATCCTCGACGGCAACCACGACTGGCTCACGGCGCCCACCGAGGTGGGGCTGCTCGCCTTCGCCGACGAGGCAGGGCCGACGACACCGCCCGTCACGACGATGATCAAGGCCGACCTGAAGTGCTCGTCGGTGGCGGCGGCGAGCGTGCTGGCGAAGGTGGAGCGCGACGGGCTCATGGTGACGCTGTCGGAGCAGCACCCGGCATACGGCTGGTCGCTCAACAAGGGGTACTCGGCACCCGAGCACATGGACGCGCTGGCTCGGCTCGGGCCGTGCGAGCTTCACCGGCGCTCGTGGCGTCTGCCCGGCGTGTACTCCGACACGCCGGTCGAGGTGTTGAATGAGGGGACGGAGACGTTCGCTCCGGTGGCCATCACGGCAGAGCAGACAGGGACGGCGATCAGGTGAGTTCGGAAGATCTCGAGAAGTACGAGACCGAGATGGAGCTCCAGCTCTACAAGGAGTACCGCGACGTCGTCGGCCTCTTCACCCACGTCGTCGAGACCGAGCGGCGCTTCTATCTCGCGAACTCCGTCGACGTGAAGGTGCGCAGCGACGGTGGTGAGGTCTTCTTCGACGTCACGATGGCCGACGCGTGGGTGTGGGACATCTACCGTCCGGCCCGCTTCGTCAAGAACGTCCGCGTCGTGACCTTCAAGGACGTCAACGTCGAGGAGCTGCCCAAGCCCGACATCAAGCTGCCGGAGAGCGGCGACTTCTCCTGAGGCCGTGACGGTGTGGGCGTCGTCCACACCCCCTGACGGCGGGACCCTCGGCGTCCACAGCCTCGCCCTCGCTCCTGCCGGCCGCGCGACGGGGCGCGAGGGTGGTCGGCATGGACCTCTCCACCCGCGCCCTCGGTGACTACGGCGAACGCCTCGCCTGCCGCTACCTGCTCGCCCAGGGCCTGACGATCCTCGACCGCAACTGGCGGTGTGTGCGCGGTGAGATCGACGTCGTCGCCCGCGACGGCACCGACCTCGTCGTGTGCGAGGTCAAGACCCGCACGACCGAGGCCTTCGGCGCGCCGTTCGAGGCGGTGACGTGGAGCAAGCAGCGACGGCTGCGACGCCTCGCCGGCCTGTGGCGCGACGAGCACCCCGAGTCGGCCCGCGGTCTCGCCCTGCGGATCGACGTCATCTCGATCCTGCGGCCACGGTCCGGACGGGCCCGGCTCGAGCACCTGCGTGGGGTGTGCTGATGGGTGTCGGGCTCGGGCGCACACGCTCGGTCGGGCTCCGCGGGGTCAACGGGTTCGTCGTCGAGGTCGAGGCGCACGTGACGACCGGACTGCCTGGCTTCGCGATCAGCGGGCTCGGCGACTCCGCCGTCAAGCAGTCGTCGGACCGGATCAAGGCGGCTGCCGCGCTCATCGACAAGATGGTCGTGAGCCAGCGCCGCGTCACGGTGAACCTGTCACCGGCGGGCGAGCGCAAGGTCGGCACGGGTTTCGACCTCGGCATCTTCGTCGCAGTCGCGGCCGCGATGGAGCACGTCCCGGGTCACGTCGTGCGCGACGTCGTCCACATCGGCGAGGTGGGGCTCGACGGCACGGTGCGTCCGGTGCCCGGTGTGCTGCCGCTCGTGCATGCTGCGGCTCTGGCGGGTGTGCGGCACGTCGTCGTGCCCGTCGCCAACGCCGGTGAGGCGCGGCTCGTCGCCGGCGTGCGCGTGCACCCGGTCGCGGAGGTGACCGAGCTCGTCCGTCGCTACGACGCGCTCGGCAACGGCCGTCCGGTCGGCGAGGTGCGCGTGCCGCTCCACGAGCCCGTCCCGCCCGAGCAGGCCCGTGACCTCAGCGAGGTCGTCGGCCAGGCGGACGCCAAGCTCGCCCTCGAGATCGCCGCGGCCGGAGGACACCACCTCCTTCTCGCAGGCCCACCGGGCGCCGGCAAGACGATGCTCGCCGAGCGCCTGCCGGGACTGCTGCCCCCGCTCGACGAGGCCGAGTCGATGGAGGTCACAGCCATCCACTCGGTGCTGGGCGCCCTCGGGTCGGGCGAGGACGTCCGACTCATCACGCACCCGCCGTTCGTCGCGCCCCACCACGGTGCCTCGCAGGCCGCGGTCATCGGGGGCGGCTCGGGCCGCATCCGTCCGGGCGCCATCACGCAGGCCCATCGCGGTGTGCTCTTTCTCGACGAGACCCCGGAGTTCGACAAGGGCGTGCTCCAGTCGCTGCGCACGCCGCTCGAGCGCGGCCTGGTCTCCATCGCCCGCGCACAGGAGACGGTGACGTTCCCCTCGCGCTTCCAGCTCGTCCTCGCGGCGAACCCGTGCCCCTGCGGCAACGGTTGGGGCAAGGGACTCGACTGCACGTGCACGCCGATGATGCGGCGCTCCTACTTCGGCAAGCTGAGCGGCCCGCTGCTCGACCGGGTCGACCTCCAGGTGCACGTGCAGCCTCCGGGGCTGTCCATGGCTGGCGCGTCGGGCGGCGAGCCGACCGCCGTGGTCGCTGCCCGCGTCGGGGCGGCCCGCGCCGCGCAGGGGGAGCGCTGGCGTCAGGTGCTCGAGCGCCGCCGTGGCGTCAACGCCGACGTGCCGGGGTCGGTGCTGCGGAGCCGACCGTGGCGGCTGCCCGCCTCGGCGACGACGACCCTCGACCGCTCGCTCGAGACCAGCGCCGTCACGCTGCGCGGCTACGACC
This sequence comes from Terrabacter sp. GCM10028922, assembly GCF_042666095.1. Classification (NCBI taxonomy): domain Bacteria; kingdom Bacillati; phylum Actinomycetota; class Actinomycetes; order Micrococcales; family Intrasporangiaceae; genus Terrabacter; species Terrabacter sp. GCM10028922. The sequence goes on from NZ_JBHTFG010000016.1 coordinate 188,879, forward strand.
GCACGCTGCGCTGTGCCTGGACCATTGCCGACCTCATGGGGCTCCAGAGACCCGGACGCGAGGAGGTCGACCTCGCGTTGTCGCTGCGTCACCGTGCTGGGGTGGCCGCATGAGCCACCGGATCCGCACGGAGGTGTGCTGTGGACGCTGACCGGTTCGCGCGTGCGGCCCTGTCGCGGGTGGTCGAGCCGTGCGATGCCGAGGTCCACACCCTGGTCCGCACGGTGGGCGCGGTGGAGACCCTCGAGCGCGTGCGCGCCGGCGCCGGCCGCCTGGCGCGTTTCCGAGCCAGGGTCACCGCCCTCGACACGAAACGCGACCTCGACATCGCCGCCAAGGTCGGTGCCCGCGTCGTGGTTCCCGGTGACGACGAGTGGCCCGAACGCCTCGACTCCATCCCGGTGCCGCCGTGGTGCCTCTGGGTCCGCGGCCCGCTCGACCTGGCCGAGACGGTCGAGCGCTCGGTCGCCGTCGTCGGTTCGCGCACGGCGACGGCGTACGGAGAGCAGCTCGCAGCCGATCTCTCGGCCGGACTGGCCAGGCGTGGCTGGGCCGTCGTCTCCGGCGCCGCCTTCGGCATCGACGGAGCCGCTCATCGCGGCGCGCTGGCCGTCGACGGGGCCACCGTCGCGGTCCTGGCCGGTGGCGTCGAACGCCCGTACCCGTCCCGCCATGCGGCCCTCCTCACCAGGATCGCGGCGGACGGGCTCGTCGTCTCGGAGGTGGCCCCGGGCTCGGCACCGATGAAGACCCGCTTCCTGTCGCGCAACCGGCTCATCGCCGGGATGACCCGGGGCACGGTCGTCGTCGAGGCCGACCTTCGCTCGGGGTCGCGCAACACCGTCAAGCACGCGATCGAGGCCGGTCGGCCGGTGGGGGCCGTGCCGGGGCCCGTCACGTCGATGACGTCCGCCGGGTGTCACCAGGAGATCCGTGAGGCGCGGGCCGTGCTCGTCACGTCCGTCGACGAGGTGATCGACCTCATCGGCGACATCGGAGCCGACGCGTGCGAGCCCGCTCGGGCACCCAGCCGTCCGGAGGACGACCTCCCGCCCGTGGACACGGTGGTCCTCGATGCCGTGCCGTTCCGGTCCGGTCTGACGCTCGACGCCATCGTGCGCTCGTCCGCACACGCGCCGTTGACCGTGCGTGCCGCCCTCGGCCGGCTCGAGCGGCTCGGTCTCGTGGCGGAGTCGGCCGGCACGTGGCGCAAGCGGCCCCAGCGACGGTCCGGCTGAGGGGGCGGGGACGGGCGGGGTCGGCCACGGGCCCGAGGGTCCGAAAGCACGCCGGGGCGGGAGCGGGCCCGAAGGATGGCGGGGCCGCGCTGTCGCACAAGGTCTCTCCGCAGGTGGTCACACCGGAGCGGCCGACCGCGCTGCTTGCCTTGCGGCCGAGGGTTTGCGATGGTGCGGGAGTGACGGAAGTGGCGAAGGTTGTGGCGGACGCCACGACGGAGGTCGGCCCCGACGTGCTCGAGCGGCACGCGGAGCTGCTCCACGCGTACTCCCGCCACCTCGGCGCCGAGCGTGGGCGTTCCGTGCACACGCGGCGCGCGTACCTCGGCGACGTCCGTCACCTGCTGACATTCGCCACGTCACGGGGGATCGAGGAGGTGTCCGACCTGCGCATCGGCGACCTGCGCTCCTGGCTCGGCGTCCAGGCCGATGCCGGCGCGGCCCGCGCGACGCTCGCCCGTCGGGCGGCCTCGGCCCGAACCTTCCTCAAGTGGGCGGAGCACACGGGGCGGATCCCGAGCGACCCCTCGCTCCGGCTCGTCGCCCCGAAACGGCACTCGACCCTGCCCGGAGTCCTCCGACAGGGGGAGGCGACCGAGCTGCTCGAGCTCGCGGCCACCCGCGCCGACGACGAGGACCCGATCCACGTCCGCGACCGCGCTGTCCTCGAGCTGCTGTACGCGAGCGGCATCCGCGTGGGCGAGCTCGCTGCCCTCGACGTCGACGACGTCGACCTCTCCCAGGGGGTCGTTCGGGTCATGGGCAAGGGCGCCAAGGAGCGCATCGTGCCCTTCGGGCGTCCAGCCGGTCGCGCCATCGAGACGTGGCTGGCGGTGCGTCCGCGGCTCGCCGGTGCACACTCCGGGCCGGCTCTGTTCCTCGGTCGCCGCGGTCGACGCGTCGATGCCCGGCAGGTCAGGTCGGCCGTGCACGAGCTGCTCTCACACCTGCCGGACGCGCCCGACCTGGGGCCGCACGGCCTGCGCCACAGCGCGGCCACCCACCTCCTCGAGGGCGGCGCGGACCTGCGCATGGTGCAGGAGATCCTCGGTCACGCGAGCCTTGCCACGACGCAGATCTACACGCACGTGTCCGTCGAGCGGCTCAGGCGCAGCTACGAGCAGGCCCACCCGCGCGCCTGAGCGTCAGAGCGGGAGCAGCACGACCCGCGCCCGGCCGACGAAGGACAACGGGTCGAGGTAGGTCTCACCGCGCAGCACGCCCCAGTGCACGCAGGTCCGCGGCGCGCAGTGACCGGGGGTCGCCGCCACCGACCCCACGCGCGCCCCGCGAGCGACCGGAGTGCCGATCGCCGGCGCGCCGGTCACCGGCTCGAAGGTGCTGCGCAGCCCGCCGGAATGGCTCACGACGACGACGCCGCGGCCTGCGATGACCCCGCTCCACGTCACCATCCCATCCGTCGGCGCCACGACGGACTGGCCGGCGGCGGCAGCGAGGTCGACGCCGCGGTGGCCGGGCAGCCACGGCCGGTCCGGTGGGTCGAACCGCTGCACCACCTCGGGCCGTGGGTCGAGGGGCCACCCCCACCGTCCTGGCCTGGGCGCCTCGGAGACCGGATGCTCGCTCGCCAGGGACGAGCCGGGGGACGCGACCGGGGCGACTCCGGCGTTCGTCACGGAGGCCACGGCGAGAACCGCGCCGAGGAGGGCTGACCCGATCGACATGCCGCCATGCTCGTCCGCCACGCCTCCGGGCGCGAGGACGACGCCGCCGCCTGTGGACCGACGACGCCGGTCCAACGGAGGTGTGGACATCAGTCCAGCGTGCGACGCGTGCGAGGGTGCGACGAGGGGGCGCTCGACGAGGAGCGCGCGCTCACTCGAGTGGGACGGTGCGGGCTCCGGCAGCGGCGAGGCGGCGGCTCGCCTCCACGAGGACCTCGTCCTTCTTGCAGAACGCGAACCGGACCAGCGTCCGTGCAGCGTCGATGTCGTCGTGGAAGACCGACACCGGGACGCCGACGACCCCCGCGATCTCGGGCAGCCGCCGGGCGAACTCGAGCCCGTCGACCGCCCCGAGCGGCGCGGCGTCGGCGATGACGAAGTACGTGCCCGCCGGACGCGACACCGAGAGGCCGGAGGCCTCGAGCGCCGAGCACAGCAGGTCGCGCTTGGCCTGCAGTGAGCCGCGCAGGTCGGCATACACCTCGTCATCGAGACCCAGCGCCAGCGCCACGGCGGGCTGGAACGGGCCGGAGGCGACGTAGGTGAGGAACTGCTTGACCGTACGCGCGGCGGTGACGGCCTCGGCCGGGCCCGAGAGCCAGCCGACCTTCCAGCCGGTGGCCGAGAACGTCTTGCCGCCCGAGCTGATCGTGATGGTCCGCTCGGGCATCCCGGGCAGCGTCGCCATCGGCACGTGCTCGGCGTCGTCGAAGACGAGATGCTCGTAGACCTCGTCGGTGACGACCCAGGCGTCGTGCTCTCGGGCCAGGCTCGCGATGAGCTCGAGCTCGGCGCGGGTGAACACCTTCCCGGTCGGGTTGTGCGGCGTGTTGAGCAGCACGAGTCGGGTCCGCGCCGAGAACGCCGCCCGCAGCGAGGACTCGTCGACCGCGAAGTCGGGGAAGCGCAGCACCGACGTGCGGCGGGTGGCGCCGGCGAGGGCGATGGTCGCGGCATACGAGTCGTAGTACGGCTCGAAGGTGACGACCTCGTCGCCCGGCTCGCACAGCGCGAGGACGACGGCAGCGATCGCCTCGGTGGCTCCGGCGGTGACGAGCACCTGTGAGGTCGGGTCGAGCCGGATGCCGTAGAAACGCTCCTGGTGGGCGGCGACCGCCTCGAGCAGCTCGGGGACACCCTGACCCGGTGGGTACTGGTTGCGACCGCCGTCGATGGCCGCCTTGGCCGCGGCCAGCATCTGCGCCGGCCCGTCCGTGTCGGGAAACCCCTGGCCGAGGTTGATGCTCCCGGTCCGCGCGGCGAGCGCCGACATCTCGGCGAAGATCGTGGTTCCGAAGGGCTGCATGCGCGAGATCAGCGGCGAGCTCATGGCCCGAGCCTACGAGTCCCTGACCCGCCGAGGACGCCCCGCTCCCGCAGGTCACACGGACAGAGCGGCGGAGAGCCCCCGCCCGGGCAGGGGCGGGGGCTCTCACGCGATGGCCGGCGCGTCTGTGGAGGGTCTTCGCCGGCGCCCCGCGTGCGGAGATCCCACCTGGTCAGGGGGTCCGGTGGGATCTCCAGCCTCACCATCGCTCGCCGGGCTCGAAGTGTTACGAGATGTCCAGAATGGGTATGAGAAGACGTTCTGCACTGTATGCGAAGGGCACGGTCAGGCGCCCGCCGCAGCCCCCAGTCCGCAGGCCGTGACGCGGTAGAGCGTGTAGTCGCCGTCGGTCGCGACCCGCTCGAGGCCGTCCACGTCACCGAGGTCCTCGAGGCCCGAGGACCGCTCCGGCCGGTCGAGCCAGTAAACGTGCGGGGAGTCGATGGCCCAGCGGATGTCGTGGCGAGCGAGCGCCTCGCAGACGTCGGGCCGGTGGGCGAGGTCGTTGAAGCCGGTGCCGATGACGATCTCGTCGCCGGTGGTCGGGATGGGGATCGAGCGGTAGAGGGTGTTCGTACCGAAGAGCGCCCACATGAGGGGTGAGCCGTTCTCGGGCCGACCGACGACGCCCTGCCCGTCGGGGATCCGGTCGGCGAGCCGGCGCAGCGAGTCCTGCGCCTCGAACGACAGGATGACCTTCTTCGGGTCGCTCGGCTGGAAGAAGCCGGTGAGCATCCGGCTGCGGGTGCCGCCGTTGAGCCCGAGGGTCACGACCGGCACGAGCAGCACCGCCACGAGCCCGGCAGCGACGGGCCGCGACCCGACCCACGGCACGCGGCGAAGCAGCTCGCGCAGCATCGGTGCTGCCGCGCTGACGAGCACCACGCCGGGCACGGCGGCGAGCGACGCGAGCCGGACCTTGTCGTTGTACCAGTAACCCGTGACCAGGGCGGTCCACGACTCCGTCGACGATGCGGCCATGACGTAGAGCGTGACGCACGCAGCCCACATCGCGACGACGGGCAGTGCCGCCCTGGCTCGGAGCGCGATCCACACGATGCCGAGGGCGAGGAGCGCGACAAGACCCCAGAGGACGGCGGGGATCTGCAGCCGGCCCCCGACGACCTCGACGAGGGCGGTCCAGATCGAGACGCGGTTGGTCCACTCGTAGGACTGGGTCGACGCGAGCCTGGCCGACACGACCGGCGCCGCCACGAGCCCGGCGACGCAGACCACCGCGACGACCGCGAGGTCACGCCCGACCGACCACCAGCCGAGGTGTCGCAGCAGCCCGGCCCGCAGCCGTGCCGCGACGAACCAGACGAGCGCGAAGAGCACGAGTGCGACCAGCGCGTTGGGCTGGATGAGGGCGAGCCCCGGCATCGCGGCCACGAAGCCGAGCCACTGACCGAGCCGCCCGGAGCGTGCCGCCTGCAGCATGAGGGCGAGCGCCCCGGGGGTCAGCGCGGTCGCCATGAGGTTCGGCCACAGCACGCCCCACCCCAGGAGGATGGTCGGGAAGGCGATGAAGGCCGCCGAGGCGAACCCGGCGGCATACGTGACCAGCCGCGACGTGCCGAGCGCGTGGCGAACGAGGGCCACGACACCCAATGGCCACACCACGGCAGCGAGCACGATCGTCGCGACGTTGGTCCCCGGCAGCACGTCGGCGACCCCGGTCTGCAGGCTCGTCGCGATCCACGCGTGGAACCCGTTGGGGTAGAAGGTGGGGTTTGCGATGGAGAGGTTGCCGGTCTCGAGGAACGTCCTGATCCGGTCGAGGTGGTAGACGGCGTCCGGGCTGTCGACGAGCTCGTCGGGGCGCCCGATCGCCGGCAGGATCGTCGCGAGGGCCAGCGCGACTCCGATGAGGATGGCGACGACGGCGTCTGGGCGAGGCCGCCCGAGGAAGCGCCTGGCCGCGCCGAGACCGGGGTCGTGCCGCCCGCTGAGCCGCATGACGAGGAGCGCAACGGCCACGCCGGCGGCCGTGACGGCGACGAGAGGCAGCAGCCCCCACGCGATGCCGACCCGCTGCGCGACGGTCGCGAAGGCGGCGATGAGCCCGGCCGACACGGCGGGGGAGACGGCGAGAGCCTCGAGCCCTCGTGCCCCGAGAGCGCGCACGACGAGCCAGCCCGGGAGGAACAGCACGAGCGAGAGGACCACGAAGGCCGGGACCGTCTCCACCCAGTGCGCCATGCGGGCCATTGTGACGGGTCGCCCCGATTTCCCGACGACCCGGGTCAGGCCGTACGATGGTCGGCGGTCACGTGTGCGCGTCGCGCGGGACCGAAATTCGCGCGTCTTCTGCCGGTCCGCCGGACCGGGTCACACCACAGCAGTCCCCACCGCAGCGTGGGGCGGGGTGCGTCAGGCGCCAGGAGTGAGGCCGTATGCCGTGTGGCCGCTCACGTGCTCGCACGTGACCGCCCAGCGGTGCACCGCCCACGAAGAACTGACAACAACGGAACTAGGGAGAACACGGCATGGCCGTAGTCACCATGCGCCAGCTCCTCGAGAGCGGCGTCCACTTCGGGCACCAGACCCGTCGCTGGAACCCCAAGATGAAGCGCTTCATCATGACCGAGCGCAACGGCATCTACATCATCGACCTCCAGCAGTCGCTGACGTACATCAACAACGCGTACGACTTCGTCAAGGAGACCGTCGCCCACGGCGGCACGATCCTCTTCGTCGGCACGAAGAAGCAGGCCCAGGAGCCCATCGCCGAGCAGGCGACGCGTGTCGGCATGCCGTACGTCAACCACCGCTGGCTCGGTGGCATGCTCACCAACTTCCAGACGATCTCCAAGCGCCTCACGCGCCTCAAGGAGCTCGAGGAGCTGAACTTCGACGACGTGGCCGGCTCGGGCTACACGAAGAAGGAGCTGCTCATCCTCAAGCGCGAGAGGGACAAGCTCGAGAAGACCCTCGGCGGCATCCGCACGATGTCCAAGGTGCCCTCGGCCGTGTGGATCGTCGACACGAAGAAGGAGCACCTCGCCGTCGACGAGGCCCGCAAGCTCGGCCTCCCGGTCATCGCGATCCTCGACACGAACTGCGACCCCGACGAGGTCGACTACAAGATCCCCGGCAACGACGACGCGATCCGTTCCGTCACGCTGCTGACCCGGGTCGTGGCCGACGCCGTCGCCGACGGTCTGGTCCAGCGCTCGTCCGGCAAGTCCGGTGGCGACGCCCAGGCCGAGGAGCCGCTGGCCGAGTGGGAGCGCGAGCTCTACGCCGATGCGGCTGCCGGCGCCCAGACGGCCGAGACCGCTGAGGCCCCGGCTGCCGAGGCTCCCGCCGCCGAGGCTCCCGCCGCCGAGGCCGCTGCCGAGGCTCCCGCTGCCGAGGAGCCGGCTGCCGAGGCCGCCCCGGAGGTCGCCGAGGCCGAGGCCGACGAGGTCCCGGTTGCCGAGCCTGCTGCCGAGAGGGCCTGAGCCCTTCCGGCCCAGCCACTTCGAGTCATCCACATCTGACGAAAGAGCGATACAGAGCATGGCGAACTACACCGCCGCTGACATCAAGGCGCTGCGCGAGCAGACGGGCGCCGGCATGATGGACGTCAAGAAGGCGCTCGACGAGGCCGAGGGCGAGCGCGCCAAGGCCATCGAGATCCTGCGCGTCAAGGGCCTCAAGGGCGTCACGAAGCGTGAGGGCCGCTCGGCCTCCAACGGCCTCGTGGCGGCCTCGGCCACCGACGGCGTCGGCACCCTCGTCGAGGTCAACTGCGAGACCGACTTCGTCGCCAAGGGTGAGAAGTTCATCGCCCTCGCCGACCAGGTGCTCACGCAGGCCGTCGCCGCCGGGGCCACCGACGCCGACTCGCTCCTCAAGAGCACGCTCGAGGACGGCAAGACGGTCCAGGACCTGCTCGACGAGGCCAACGCGACCATCGGCGAGAAGATCGAGATCCGCCGCGTGGCGCGCCTCGAGGGCGACAAGGTCGTCTCCTACCTCCACAAGACGAGCCCCGACCTGCCCGCGCAGATCGGCGTGCTCGTCGCGCTCGAGGGTGGCGACGAGTCCGTGGGCCGCGACGTCGCGATGCACATCGCGGCGTTCAGCCCGACCGTGCTGACGCGTGACGAGGTCCCGGCCGAGACGGTCGAGAACGAGCGTCGCGTCGCCGAGGCCACGGCGAAGGAGGAGGGCAAGCCCGAGGCTGCCCTTCCCCGCATCGTCGAGGGCCGCGTCAACGGCTTCTTCAAGGAGAACGTCCTGCTCGAGCAGGCCTTCGCCAAGGACGCCAAGAAGACCGTCGGCAAGGTGCTCGAGGAGGGCGGCGCCACGGCGAAGTCCTTCGCACGCTTCCGCGTCGGCCAGTGAGGTCATGACCTCACCGCTGTCGTAGCGCAGACCGCACATCACGACGACGTATGCCGGTCGCCCCGTCGGGGCGGCCGGCATCGTTGCATCCCGGCCCGGGTTCCCACGCGAGGGGCCTGCCCCACCAGGAGGATCCATGAGCACCCTGACCGACGCCCCCGTTTCCGAGCCCGCGAACGACGGTCCGCTGACCGTGTCGATCACGCGCCGCGTCGCACCAGAGGACGAGCTGCTCATGCAGGCGTGGGTCCACGCGGGAACGTCGATGGCCGAGCGGTTCGACGGATTCCTCGGCGCGGGCTGGGTGCGTTCGGGCACCGAGGACTGGCACATGCTCTACCGCTTCGGTTCCCGCGCCCACCTCGACGCGTGGGAACGGTCCCCCGAGCGGATCCGCTGGCTGCGTTCGGCCGCCGACCTCGTCGAGCACCGCCGCACGGAGTACCGCACCGGCATCGAGGGTTGGTTCGACGAGCCGACCTCCCGCTCGGTGCAGGACGTCGGTCAGGCCGGCCCGGCCGCGCCGCCGAGGTGGAAGCAGGCGAGCGTCATCTGGGTCGCCTTCTTCCCGACGAGCCTGGCCCTGACGTACCTGCTCATGCCGTTCAGCGAGCACTGGCCCGTCGTGGTGCGCGTCCTCGTCACGACGCTCGTGGGGACGCCCTGGATGACGTACGCGTTCCTGCCCTTCGTCACGAAGGTCTTTGCGCGCTGGTTGCGGGCCTGAGACACCCCCGTCCGGCGACGGCGGCGTACCGAGCCGGGCTGACCCTGTCGTCACCGCGTGACCGGCACCTTCACAGGATCTCCACACGTCGCACCCGCGCTGACCGCAGACCCACTTCTAGGCTCGGGGCATGAGTCAGGGGAACAGGGCAACACCGTCGGGCGCGCCGGCCGCACAGGCTACGCTGCTCGTCGTCGAGGACGACCCGACGATCAACCAGGCGGTCACCGATCGCCTTGTCGCCGAGGGTTTCCGGGTGGTCCAGGCGTTCGACGGGCCGGGTGCCGTCGAGGCGCACGGTCAGCACGCACCCGACCTCGTCGTGCTCGACCTCATGCTGCCCGGCTTCGACGGGCTCGAGGTGTGCCGCCGCATCCAGGGTGAGCGCCCGGTTCCCGTGCTCATGCTCACCGCACGGGCCGACGAGACCGACCTGCTCGTCGGCCTCGGCGTCGGCGCCGACGACTACGTGACGAAGCCCTTCCGGATGCGCGAGGTCGTCGCCCGCATCCGTGCCCTGCTGCGCCGCGTCGAGCGGGCCCGCGAGCTCGCTGCCGAGCAGCCGCCGGTGCTCGCTGTCGGAGACCTCACGGTCGACCGCGGCGCGCGCCGCGTCTCCGTCGGAGGCATCGAGGTGCACCTGACGCCGCTCGAGTTCGACCTGCTCCTGGCGCTCGCCGCCGAGCCCGGCTCGGTGCGCGGCCGTGACGACCTCATGCGGGAGGTCTGGGGCTGGGCCGATGCCACGGGGACCCGAACGCTCGACAGCCACGTGAAGTCGCTGCGGGCCAAGGTCGGCAGTGCGCGTGTGCGCACCGTCCACGGCGTCGGCTACGCCCTCGAGACCGGGAAGGTCGACGAGGCGTGAACACCGACCGGCCCCTCGACGGCATCCGCTCGATCAAGGTCAAGCTGGGTCTGCTCGTCGCGGCCAGCATCCTCGCAGCGGTGCTCGTCGCGGAGATCGGCGACCGGGCCGGCGTCCCGGGCTGGCTCACGATCCCGGTCACGGTCGTCGCTGCTCTCGGGGTGACCCAGTGGCTGTCGCGCGGTATGACCTCGCCCCTGCGCGAGATGACCGCTGCTGCGTCGCGGATGGCGACCGGCGACTACTCGAGGCGCGTCACCGCGACCTCTGCGGACGAGGTCGGCACCCTCGGCGCCGCGTTCAACACGATGGCAGCCGACCTCGCCGACGCCGACCGCCAGCGCCGGCAGCTCGTCGCCACGGTGTCGCACGAGCTGCGCACGCCGCTCACGGCCCAGCAGGCGCTCCTCGAGAACCTCGTCGACGGCGTGGTCCGTCCCGATGACGCCGTGCTGCGGACCGCGCTCGCGCAGGCAGAGCGCCTCGGCGCCCTCGTCGGCGACCTGCTCGACCTGAGCCGCGTCGACGGCGGACGCGTGCCGCTCGCGCTGGCACCGGTCGACGTCCGCGAGCTCGTCGAGCGCGCCGTCGCCGAGGCGGGGGTCTCGCGTCGCGGGACCGTCCACGTCGTCGATGTGCCGCCGGACCTGCAGGTGACCGCCGACGCGGCGCGTCTCCACCAGGTGCTCGCCAACCTCCTCGACAACGCGGACCGGCACAGCCCGACCGGCGGCCGTGTCACGGTGAGCGCCGGTGAGGAAGGCCCCGACCGCTGGTGGTTCCTCGTCGCCGACGAGGGCAGCGGCATCCCACCGGAACACGCCGGCCGGATCTTCGACCGGTTCGGCTCCGGCGACGACGACGCCGGCGGCACCGGCATCGGGCTCGCGATCGCCAGCTGGGTGTGCGAGCTGCACGGCGGGTCCGTCACGGCCGTCAGCCCACCCGAGGGCGAGCAGGGCGCGCGGCTGCGCGTCGTCCTGCCCCGGGCACCACAGCCCACGCCACCCGCACCACCGACACCACCGCCGTATGCCGCCGCGTCCCCCAACCCCCAGCTGACACCCGCCACCGAGGAGACCGCCGTGCCCGTCCCGATCCCCGCCGCCGCTGGTCCCGCACCGGCTACGCCGCCGCCCGGCGCCCCCACGAGCCCGACGAGCCCGACGAGCCCGACGGCATCCGGCGGCGTCCCGGTGGGAGCGCAGAAGCCCGTGCTCGACTCGATCTTCGGCGACCTCTGGCCCGAGGCGGGCCTCGCGCCCCAGGTGAGGCTCCTCCTCGCGTCGGTCGCGGTCGGTGTGCTGTCGGCGATCGTGCTGCCCGAGCGCGACATGGGGCTCGCCCTGCTCCTCGTGCTGCTCGTGGGCGGCGCCGTCGTCTGGCGCTCCTCGCAGCGCCGCCTGACGGTCTGGTCGATGGTCTCGGCGGCCCTCTGTGTCGGACTCATCTCGCTCTCGGTCCTGCGTGCCGCGGACTGGCTCATGGTGCTCGCCGTCCTCGTCGGGATCGTGCTGACGACGACCGCCCTCACCGACGCCAAGGGGCTGCTCTCGGTGGTGGCCGGCCTCGCGTCGTGGCCGCTGTCGGCGCTGCGGGGGCTGCCGCTGCTCGGTCGCACCGTCGCGGCGACGAGCCGGGTCAACATCGTGTGGCCCGTCGTGCGTACCGCGGCGATCTCGCTCGTGGCGCTCGTCGTCTTCGGCGGCCTCTTCGCTTCCGGCGACGCGATCTTCGGGTCGTGGGCCAACGCGCTCGTCCCCGAGTTCGACTGGGACAGCCTCATCTTCCGGTCGTTCGTCGGCTTCGTCATGGGCGGCGCGCTCCTGGCCGCGACCTATGTCGCGATCAACCCGCCCAGGGTGCAGCGCATCGCCCTTCCCACCGGCCGCCCCGTCTCGCGCGTCTGGGAGTGGGTCGTGCCGGTCGGCCTCGTGGTCGCGCTCTTCGTCGCGTTCGTCGTGGCCCAGGCGGCCGCGCTCTTCGGGGGGCACGAGTACGTCCAGCGCACGACGGGCCTGACGTATGCCGAGTACGTCCACCAGGGCTTCGGGCAGCTCACGGCTGCAACCCTGCTCACGCTCGCGACGATCGCGCTCGCGGTGCGCAAGGCGCCCCAGCAGACGCCGCGCGAACGGCTCGTCCTGCGCGGCGTGCTGGGGGCGCTGTGCGCCTTGACGCTCGTTGTCGTCGGCTCCGCGCTGCACCGGATGGACCTCTACCAGCAGGCGTACGGCTTCACGCTGCTCCGCGTCCTCGTCGACGGGTTCGAGCTGTGGCTGGGGCTCCTCGTCGTCTTCGTGATCATCGCTGGTGTCAGGCTCTCCGGGTGGTGGCTGCCGCGTGCGGCCCTGCTGTCGGCGGCGCTCTTCCTCCTCGTCGGTGGGCTCGTCAACCCGGAGGCGTGGGTCGCCCAACGCAACATCGACCGCTACGTCACGACGGGCAAGCTCGACGTGCACTACCTGTCGACGCTCGGCCCGGACGCTGCGCCCACCATCCGGGCCGGTCTGCCGCGGGACCTGTCGGCCTGCGTCATCAGTGCCCACGGCCTCCCCGGCGCCGACGACGTCCTGGCGTGGAACCTCGGGCGCGCGCGTGCCCGGGAGCTCGGCGTCGACCCCCTTCCGGGCTTCGACCAGGCGGCCTGCTCGACGGCGCTGAAGCAGGGCATCGGGGGGTGAGGCAGGATGGCCGGGTGCGTCGCGACATCGCCGAGCTGTTCGAGCTCGACCCGGCCCTGACCCACCTCAACCACGGCGCGTTCGGCGCCGTGCCCCGAGCGGTGCGCGAGGCGCAGGACCGGGCTCGCGCCCGCATCGAGGGGGCACCGATGCGTGCCTTCCGCGACGACCTGCCCGTGGTGCTGGCCGACGCCCGGGCGAGGGCGGCCACCTTCATCGGAGTGCCTCCCGACTCGACGGCCCTCGTGCGCAACGTCACCGAGGCCGTCGGGGTCGTCCTGCAGGGCCTGGAGATCGGGCCCGGCGACGACGTCGTCGTCAGCAACCACGGGTACGCGACGGCGGGGTTCTCCGTCGAGGCGCGTGGTGCGACGCTGCGCACGGCGACCTTCCCCGTGAACGCGCACCCGGACGAGGTGGTCGCCGCCTTCAGGGCCGCGACGACCGAGAGCACCCGGCTCGTCCTCATCGACCACATCACGTCGCCGACGGCGCTCGAGCTGCCCGTCGCCGACGTCGCAGCGGCCGTCGCACCCGTCCCCGTCCTCGTCGACGCCGCCCACGTGCCCGGCGCGCTTCCCGGCCTCGACGTCGAGGCGCTCGGGGTCGCCTTCTGGGCCGGCAACCTGCACAAGTGGGCCTACACGCCGCGCGCGGCCGCGACCCTGTGGGTGGCTCCGGAGCACCGGGGGCGGTTGCGCCCGCTCGTCACCTCATGGAGCCACGGCCTCCCGTTCCCCGAACGTTTCGACCTGCAGGGGACCGTCGACCACTCGGCGTGGGTCGCCGTGCCGGACGGCCTCGCCGCCTGGCGAGACCTCGGCGGCTGGGACCAGGTCGAGTGCAACGCCAAGCTGCTCCTCGACGGAGCCGACCACGTGCGGAGGGCGCTCGACACGCCCGACCCGCTTGGCGGCATACCCGCTGCTCCGTGCCTGCGGCTCGTGGCGCTGCCGGACGGCGTCGGCGAGACGCCGGAGAGCGCCGAAGCCCTGTGGCAGCGCCTGCACGCGGCGGGGTTCGTCGTGCCGCCCGTCTCGTTCGGCGGCCGTGGCTACCTCCGGCTCGCTGCGGCGCCGTACAACGACGAGGACGACTACGCGCGGTTGGCTGCGGCCCTGCCGGCCCTGCTCGCTGCCTGACGACCTCGATGCGGCCGATGCCGGTCGCATGTGGAAAGATCGACCGACCGCTGGAACGCTGCCCACGAGGAGGCCCCGCGCCATGACCGACGCCCAGACCACCCCGTTCCACCGGGTTCTGCTCAAGCTCTCCGGCGAGGTCTTCGGCGGAGGTCGCATCGGACTCGACCCCGCCGTCGTCGCCGGCATCGCCAAGCAGATCGCCGACGCCGTGCACGGCGGCGTCGAGGTCGCCGTGGTCATCGGCGGTGGCAACTTCTTCCGCGGCGCCGAGCTCCAGCAGCGCGGGATGGACCGCACCCGCGCCGACTACATGGGCATGCTCGGCACCGTCATGAACTGCCTCGCCCTGCAGGACTTCCTCGAGAAGGAGGGCGTCGAGACCCGCGTGCAGTCCGCGATCGCGATGCAGCAGGTCGCCGAGCCCTACATCCCGCGCCGCGCGATCCGTCACCTCGAGAAGGGCCGCGTCGTCATCTTCGGCGCCGGCGCCGGTATGCCGTTCTTCTCCACCGACACCGTCAGCGCCCAGCGCGCACTCGAGATCAAGTGCGACGCGGTGCTCATCGCCAAGAACGGCGTCGACGGCGTCTACGACTCCGACCCGCGCACCAACCCCGACGCCAAGAAGCTCGAGACCATCACGTTCAACGACGCGATCGTCGAGGGTCTCAGGGTCGTCGACGCCGCGGCGTTCAGCCTCTGCATGGAGAACAAGCTGCCCATGGTCGTCTTCGGCATGGAGGGCGCCGGAAACATCACGCGCGCGCTCCTCGGTGAGAAGATCGGCACGCTGGTCACCAACGCCTGACGGCGCACCAGCCACGAGCACCGCACCGGCACCACACAGCACGACCCAGCACGACTCAGCACGACCCGATGACCGAGGGACGAGGAAGTCAGAGAGCCATGATCGAAGAGACGATGTTCGAGGCCGAGGAGAAGATGGACAAGGCCGTCGAGGTCCTCAAGGAGGACTTCGCGGGCATCCGCACCGGCCGCGCCAACCCCGGTCTGTTCAACAAGCTGACCGTCCAGTACTACGGCGCCCCCACGCCGCTGCAGCAGCTGGCTTCCTTCCAGAACCCCGAGCCCCGCACGATCCTCGTCATCCCGTTCGACAAGTCGGCGATGCACGAGATCGAGAAGGCGATCCGCGACTCCGACCTCGGCGTCAACCCGAGCAGCGACGGCCACCAGATCCGCTGCGTCATGCCGGAGCTGACCGAGCAGCGCCGCCGCGAGTACATCAAGCTGGCCCACGGCAAGGCCGAGGACGCCCGCGTCTCCGTGCGCAACATCCGCCGCAAGGCCAAGACCGACATCGACAAGCTCGTCAAGGACGGCGACGTCGGCGAGGACGACGGCACGCGTGCCGAGAAGGAGCTCGACGGCCTGACGAAGAAGCACACCGACCTCGTCGACGCACTCGTCAAGGCCAAGGAGGCCGAGCTGCTCGAGGTCTGACCTCGATGCTCGACCCGATGATGACGACTGACCCGCCGTCGGACGCCGGGCATCCCTCTCCCGGCGGTCACCCCGGCGAGGGTGCGCACGGTCCTCTCGACCCCGTGCCCTACGACCCGTCGCTCGACGACCTCGCCGGCCTGCCGGCCGAGCAGGTCATCGAGCAGAAGCAGAGCCGGGCCGGTCGCAACCTCCCGGCCGCGATCGGCGTGGGCCTCGGGCTCGGTGTCGTCATCGTCGCGCCCCTGCTGCTCCTCAAGGAGTCGTTCATCCCGGTCGTCACCGTCGCCGTGGGCATCGGTCTCTGGGAGCTGCGCGGCGCCCTGCGCCAGGCAGGCGTCGAGGCGCCGCTCGTGCCTCCGCTCGTCGGCACGGCGGCGATGATGTGGGCCGCCTACGTGCACGGCCCGCAGGGCCTCGTCCTCGCCTGGGCCATCACCTGCCTCGCCGTCGTCCTGTGGCGCGGCACCGGCCGCCTCGACGGTGCCGGCCGTGACGTGCTCGGCGGAGTCTTCATCTCGACCTACCCGACCTTCCTCGTCGGCTTCGCCATCCTGCTCCTCGCGCCCGAGGACGGTGTCGCCCGGGTCTTCGTGTTCATCATCACGACCGTGTGCAGCGACGTCGGCGGGTATGCCGCGGGAGTCCTCTTCGGCAAGCACCCGATGGCGCCGACCATCAGTCCGAAGAAGTCGTGGGAGGGCTTCGCCGGGTCGGTGCTGCTCTGCATCGTCGGTGGGTCGCTGACCGTGCACTTCTTCCTCGGCCATGCCTGGTGGATCGGCATCGCGCTCGGCATCGGGGTGGCGGTCGCCGCGACGGTCGGTGACCTCATGGAGTCGCTCATCAAGCGCGACCTCGGCATCAAGGACATGTCAAACATCCTCCCCGGGCACGGCGGCATCATGGACCGGCTCGACTCGCTCGTCGTCGTCGCGCCCATCGTCTGGGCCGTGCTGACGCTCCTCGCTGCGCGACCGGTCTGACGCCCGCGACGCGGTCCCGGTCGGGGCGTACGGCACACACGGGCGTTTTGACTGCACCTGAGACAATGGACGCGCCATGACTGAGACTCCTGCCCCCGCGTCCTCCCCAGTGCCCGTCGCGCTGCCCGAGCCGACGACAACCCGTCCCGAGCCGGGGCAGCTGACCTTCAAGGCCCCGCGCCGCGGCAAGCCGCCCAGGCACCTCGCCGACTTCACGCCCGCGGAGCGCAAGGAGGCCGTCGAGGCCCTGGGCCACAAGGGCTTCCGCGCGAAGCAGCTGTCGACGCACTACTTCGAGCGGCTCGAGGACCAGCCGGAGCAGATGACCGACCTACCCAAGGCGGTGCGGTCCGAGCTCGTCGCGGACCTGCTCCCGACCCTGCTCACGCCCATCGTGCAGCGCGTCGCCGACGACGGCCAGACGATGAAGTACGCGTGGCGCCTGCACGACGGCGCCATCGTGGAGTCGGTGCTCATGCGCTACCCCAACCGGGTCACGATCTGCATCTCGAGCCAGGCCGGGTGCGGCATGAACTGCCCGTTCTGCGCGACGGGACAAGCCGGGCTCACCCGCAACATGTCGGCGGGCGAGATCGTCGAGCAGGTCGTCTGGGCCGCACGGGCGCTGCGTCGCGGCGAGCTCGCAGGCGGCGGAGACGAGGACCGCGAGGCGCCGCTGCGCGTCAGCAACGTCGTCTTCATGGGGATGGGCGAGGCGCTCGCCAACTACAAGGCATCGATCGGGGCCATCCGCCGCCTCACCGACCCCGCTCCCGACGGGCTCGGCATGTCGGCGCGCGGCATCACCATGTCGACGGTGGGTCTCGTGCCCGGCATCGACAAGCTCACCGCCGAGGGCATTCCGGTCACGCTCGCGCTGTCGCTCCACGCTCCCGACGACGAGCTGCGCAACGAGCTCGTGCCGATCAACACGCGGTGGTCGGTCGACGAGGCGCTCGACGCCGCCTACCGCTACTACGAGGTGACGGGCCGCCGGGTCTCCATCGAGTACGCCCTGATCCGCGACATCAACGACCAGGGGTGGCGCGCAGACCTGCTCGGTGACAAGCTCAACCGCCGAGGCCGCGGCTGGGTCCATGTCAACCCGATCCCGCTCAACCCGACCCCGGGCGCGAAGTGGACGGCCTCACGCCCCGGCGTGGAGCAGAACTTCGTCGAGCGGCTGCGGGCCCACGGCATCCCGACGACGGTCCGCGACACGCGTGGCCAGGACATCGACGGTGCCTGCGGCCAGCTTGCCGCCTCCACCGCCTGACGACCCCACCGTCGAAAGGCCAAAGCTCGTCGCCTCCGACCCGTCGAAAGGCCAAGTTTCGTCGCCTCCGACCGGTCGACTGGCCAAGCACGTCACCGGAGTTGGCCTCTCGACGCGTGGCGACCGACAGGTTCTGGCCTCTCGACGGTTGGGCGGTCAGGCGGGTTCGGCGCGGTAGGTGCGGCGGTAGGCCAGCGGTGACAGGCCGACGGCCCCCGAGAGCTGCTGGCGCAGCGAGGCCGTGGTGCCGAAGCCGGCCTCGGCCGCGACCCGGTCGACGGGCAGGTCGGTCGTCTCGAGCAGGTGGCGTGCCCGCTCGACGCGGGCCCGCACGAGCCACGATCCGGCGGTCTCACCCGTCTCCTCGCGGAACCGCCGCGTGAAGGTGCGCACGCTCACCCCGGCGTGCCGCGCGAGGTCCGCGAGGCTGATCGGCTCGTCGAGCCGCTCGAGCGCCCAGGCTCGCGTCGGCCCGGTGCCGGCCTCGGACTCGTGCGGCACCGGTCGGTCGATGAACTGGGCCTGTCCGCCGGCCCGCCACGGTGCGACGACGGCCCCGCGCGCGACGCGGTTCGCGGCCTCGGTGCCGAGGTCGGAGCGCAGGACGTGCAGGAGCAGGTCGATGCCGGCGGCGTTCCCGGCCGACGTGAGCACGTCGCCGTGGTCGACGTAGAGCACGTCGGGGTTGAGGTGCACCTGGGGAAAGTGGCGTTCGAAGGCCTCGACGTGACACCAGTGCGTCGTCGCCTCGCGGCCGTCGAGCAGGCCGAGCCCGGCGAGGACGAACGCGCCGGTGCAGATCGAGAGCCAGCGCGCGTCGGGGCGGGCCGTGGCGGCGAGGCGGCGCAGCTCCTCGGGCAGCACGCCGGTCTCGACGATGGGCCCGTTGATGCCGGGGACGACGATCGTGTCGGCCTCGGCGAGGACGGTGTTCGGGTGGGTCGGCAGGGCGGCATACCCGGCGGACGTCGTCACGGGGCCGTCGTCGAGGGTCACCAACCGCACGTCGTAGGGTGGCTCGGCCCCCGTCGGCGGGCCGGGCCAGCCGGGGTCGAGGGCGCCCGCCCGCAGGAAGCGGTGGGGCAGCCCGAGCTCGAAGGCGATGACGCTGTCGAGCGCGAGCACGACGACGACGTGGGGTCGGCCGGCTACCAGAGGCATGGCCAGATTCTTGCACATGATGTCCGCCCGGCCACTCGTCGTGGGCAGCCCGTATGCCGCACAGTTGCCTCGTGACCCTCACCGACCGCTCCGCCGAC
This sequence comes from Terrabacter sp. GCM10028922, assembly GCF_042666095.1. NCBI lineage: Bacteria > Bacillati > Actinomycetota > Actinomycetes > Micrococcales > Intrasporangiaceae > Terrabacter > Terrabacter sp. GCM10028922. The sequence continues at coordinate 207,873 of NZ_JBHTFG010000016.1, forward strand.
GCGCCCTCGACGACCCGCCGCCTGCACCCGGCCTGGTGGGTGGCCGTCGTCACGTTCCTGACGATCATCGGCGCGGCCGGCTTCCGCTCGACGCCGGGTGTGCTCATGACGCCGCTCCACGAGGAGTTCGGCTGGCCCATGGGCGTCATCGGGGGCGCCGTCTCGGTCAACCTCGTGCTCTTCGGCCTGGCCGCCCCGTTCTCGGCTGCCCTGATGGAACGCCTCGGCATCCAGCGCGTCATCGCCGTCGCACTGCTCCTCGTCAGCGTGGGCTCCCTCCTGCCGATCTGGATGACGTCGTCGTGGCAGCTCGTCCTCTGCTGGGGAATCGTCGTCGGGCTCGGCACCGGGGCCATGTCGATGGGACTCGTCGCCACCGTCGCCGGACGCTGGTTCGTCGCCCGTCGCGGACTCGTCACGGGAGTGCTGACCGCGGCAGGCGCGACAGGGCAGCTGATCTTCCTGCCCGGCCTCGCCTGGCTCGCCGAGCACCAGGGGTGGCGCTCGGCGGCGGTCGCGACGGCAGCCATGGCCCTCACCGTCGTGCCGCTCGTGCTGTGGAAGCTGCATGACCACCCGAGCGTGCTCGGTCTCACGGCGTACGGAGCCGCCGACGGCACCCCGGTAGGGCGGCCTCCCCAGCCGGCCGGGAACCCGGTCCACCTGGCCGTGACGACCCTGCGCGACGCGGCCCGCACCAGGGTCTTCTGGCTCCTCGTCGGAAGCTTCGCCGTCTGTGGGATGTCGACCAACGGGCTCGTCGGCACCCACTTCATCCCCGCGGCCCACGACCACGGGATGCCGACGACCACCGCCGCCGGCCTGCTCGCGCTCGTGGGTGTCTTCGACATCGTCGGCACGGTCTTCTCCGGGTGGCTCACCGACCGTGTCGACGCCCGCATCCTCCTCGCGGCCTACTACACGCTGCGCGGCGGCTCCCTGTTCCTGCTGCCGTCGCTCTTCAGCGACCACATGCACGTCAACATGCTCGCCTTCATCCTCTTCTACGGGCTCGACTGGGTCGCGACCGTGCCGCCGACGATCGCCCTGTGCCGTAGCGCGTTCGGCGAGCGCGCGCCGATCGTGTTCGGGTGGGTGTTCGCCTCGCACCAGCTCGGTGCCGCCGTGGCTGCGGTGGGAGCCGGCCTCGTGCGCGACCAGCTCGGCACGTACGACCTCGCCTGGTACGTCGCCGGCGCCCTGTGCCTCGCGGCCACTGCGATGTGCGTCTCGATCCGGACCGCTCGCCTGCCAGATGCGTCACCTCGGCGCACGGACTCTGGTGCCAGGGAGGGCGCGACGGCAGAGTGAACGCATGAGCGACGGCGCTGCGACGGCATACCGAACGACCTACGACGCGAGCCTGCGGGACCCGGAGGGCTTCTGGCGCGAGGCCGCGGCGGCCATCGACTGGGTGACACCCCCGACGAGGATCCTCGACGACTCGAGGCCGCCGTTCTACCGCTGGTACCCGGACGCCGAGCTCAACGTGTGCTTCAACGCCCTCGACCGGCACGTCGCCGCCGGCCGCGGCGACCAGGCCGCGATCCACTACGACTCACCGGTGACCGGCAGCAAGGCGACCCTGACGTATGCCGTGCTGCTCGAGCGGGTGCGCGCGGTCGCGGGTGGCCTGCGCGGGCTGGGTGTCGCCAAGGGCGACCGCGTCGTCATCTACATGCCGATGGTGCCCGAGGCCGTCATCGCGATGCTCGCCTGCGCCCGCATCGGTGCGGTCCACTCTGTCGTCTTCGGGGGCTTCGCGCCGCAGGAGCTCGCCGCGCGCATCGACGACGCAGCACCGAAGGTCGTGCTCTCGGCGTCGTGCGGAGTGGAGCCGAGCCGCGTCGTGCCGTACAAGCCGTTCCTCGACGAGGCGATCTCCCGCGCCTCGCACCGGCCCGAGCGCTGCGTCATCCTCCAGCGCGACCAGCTCCGCGCCGATCTCGGTGAGCGCGACCTCGACTGGAGCGAGCTCGAGACGAGCGACGCCGCGCTCGAGGGCAGCGAGTGCGTCACCGTCGCATCCACCGACCCGCTGTACATCCTCTACACGTCGGGCACGACGGGTAAGCCCAAGGGCATCTACCGCGACAGCGGTGGGTATGCCGTCGCGTTGCGCTGGTCGATGGCCAACCTCTACGACGTGGCACCCGGCGAGACGATGTTCACGGCGAGCGACGTCGGCTGGGTCGTCGGGCACTCGTACATCGTCTACGGGCCGCTGCTGACGGGTGCGACGACCGTGCTCTACGAGGGCAAGCCCGTGGGCACCCCTGACGCCGGCGCATTCTGGCGGGTGATCGCCGAGTACGGCGCCGTCTGTCTGTTCACCGCGCCGACGGCCTTTCGGGCGATCAAGAAGGACGACTCGACCGCCTCGAAGGTCGCCGACCACGACCTGTCGCGCTTCCGGACGCTCTTCCTCGCGGGCGAGCGGCTCGACCCGGACACCTACGAGTGGGCCACCGCGGCCCTGGGCAAGCCCGTCATCGACAACTGGTGGCAGACCGAGACCGGATGGCCGATCGCGTGCAACCCCAAGGGGATCGGGCTGCTGCCCATCAAGCCGGGTTCGCCGACAGTCCCGGTCCCCGGCTACGACGTCCGGGTGCTCGACCCCGCTGGGCAGCCGGTCGAGCCCGGCATCGAGGGGGCCATCTGCATCAAGCTGCCGATGCCTCCGGGTACGCTCCCGACCCTGTACGGCGACGACGACCGCTACGTGAGCTCCTATCTCGCAGCCCACCCCGGTCACTACCTCACCGGCGACGGGGGCTACCTCGACGAGGACGGCTACCTCTTCGTCATGGGCCGCACCGACGACGTCCTTAACGTCGCGGGGCATCGGCTCTCGACCGGCTCCCTCGAGGCTGCGCTCGCGGGCCACGAGGCCGTCGCCGAGTGCGCCGTCATCGGCGTCCACGACGACCTGAAGGGCCAGGTGCCCCGCGCTCTCGTCGTGCTCAAGTCGGGCGTCGACGCCGACTCGGACGGCGAGCGGATCGCCCGCGAGCTCGTGGCGCGGGTCCGGTCGGAGGTCGGTGCGGTCGCGGCGCTCCAGCGGGTCGACATCGTTGCCGGGCTGCCCAAGACGCGGTCGGGCAAGATCCTGCGCAAGACGATGCGCGAGATGGCCGACGGCAGAACGCCTGCGGTGCCGGCCACGATCGAGGACGCCTCGGTCCTCGACGCCCTCGCCCCGGTGCTCCGCAGCCCCTGACCCCCCAACACACCGGGAAGGCCGCAACACACCGGCGTCCGGTCCCGGTGTGTCGCGGGCTGCTCGGTGTGTTGCGTGGGAGTCGGGGTCAGCCGCGCCGGGGCGGAGGCAGGAGGGGGAGGACCTCGTCGATCGTCTCGACGAGATGGATGGCCCCGGCCATCGGACGATCCGCGGCGATCGTCGTGAGTGCGGGCCAGACCGGGACGCGCTCGGACCAGTGGTCGCGCCCGACGAGGACGAGGGGTGGCAGGCGCGCACCCTCCGGCGCGTAGTAGAGCGGCGTCACGGCCTGGAAGATCTCCTGGACCGTGCCTGCCGCACCGGGGAGGACGACGATGCCGGCATCGGACCGGGCGAGCAGCCCTTCCTCCCGGATCGCGTTGGAGAAGTACTTCGCGATGGCGTCGCAGAAGACGTTGGACGGCTCGTGGCCGTAGAACCACGTCGGGATGCCGAGCGAGCGAGCCGACGGGCCGAGCGTCTCCGTGGGCGCCTGCGGCTCGTCACCCACGATGGCGCGACGCGCGGCAATGGCGGTCGCCGCCCACGCCGTGACGTCCGGACGAAAGCTGCGCACCGCCGCCAGGCGCGCCACAGCGTCGTCGACCGCGTCCGCGGTCCGGCACAGGGCGCCGAGGTTCGCCGCCTCCATGGCGCCGGGCCCGCCACCGGTGGCGACGAGGTGACCCTCCTCGGCTAGGGCATGTCCGAGGCGGGCCGCGGCGGCATACGACCCCGAGTCCCGTTGCAGCCCATGGCCGCCCATGACACCAACCACCGAACGTCCCTCGACGAACTCGTCGAGCTCGTCGGTCACCGAGTCGTCGTGGATGGCACGCACGAGTGTGCAGTACGCGTCGGTGCGCAGCCGCGCGTCGAGGAACCAGGCGTAGGTGCGAGCGTCGGGCGTCGTGGCGTAGCCGTCCTCGATCCCGGCGTAGAGGTCGGAGGGGAGGTAGAGGCCGCGCCACGGGTCGACCGGGGCGTCGGCGACGCCGGGAAAGAGGATGGCTCCGCCGCGCAGCAGCACCTCGGCCACCGGGACCGGCACCGTGCCGCCGAGGACGACCAGGCCCGTGAGATCGCCCCGGGCCGCGAGGCGCTCGCCGTAGCCCGTGAGGTCGAGGCCCTGTAGCCGCAGCCCGCCCAGCGGGGCGTCCGACGCCAGGTGGTCGTCGAACTCGTGCAACGTCTCGATCTCCATGCGCCCCATCCTGCCTCGCCGACCTCGGCCGTGATCGAGGAGCGGACCCCGGCGACGCTCCCCGTCGACACGCTGACAGGATCGGCGACATGGTCGGGGTGCTCGAGGGGTTCGCGACGATCGCGGTCATCGTCGCGGTCGGGTGGCTCCTCGCCGACCGCCGCATCCTCGACGACTCGGCGCAGGTCAACCTCTCGCGTCTGGCCTTCTACGTCGCGTCCCCGGCCCTGCTGCTCACCGTCATGCAGCGCACCTCGCTCGAGGCGGTGCTATCGGCGAACCTCGTCACCTCCCTCCTCAGTTTCGCCGTGATCGTCGGCGTCTACCTGCTCGTGGCGCGGCTGCGCTGGAGGGGAGGGCTGCTCGGGTCACGCCTCATCGGGAGCCTCTCAGCGGCATACGTCAACGCGGGCAACCTCGGCATCCCCATCGCGCTGTACGTCCTCGGCGACGTCGCCTGGGTGGCGCCGACGCTGCTCATGCAGCTGCTCATCATCACGCCGCTCTCGATGGCGCTCTTCGACAGGGATGCCCGCGGCGAGCCGCCGGGCCTCGGTCGGAGCCTGCAGCGGATGTTCAGCAACCCGATCACCCTCGGCGCCATCGGGGGTCTGCTCATCGCCGTCTTCGACATCGACCTGCCGCGGGTCGTCGCGGCGCCCGTCGACCTGCTCGGCGCGATGGCCGTCCCGTCCATGCTCGTCGCGTTCGGCATCTCGCTGCGGCGTGGCCCGCGGCCCGCGGCCGGCAGGTCCGCCGGCCACGTGTGGTTCGTCGTGGCGCTCAAGATCCTGCTGATGCCGGCCGTCGCCCTCGGCATCGGCCTCGCGCTCGGGCTGCGCGGCGAGGCGCTGTTCGCGGTGGTCGTCACGGCTGCGCTGCCGACGGCGCAGAACATCTTCACGTATGCCGTCCACTACCGCCGCGAGGTCAACCTCGCGCGCGACGTCATCTTCGTCAGCACCTTCGCCTCGGTGCCGGTCATCCTCGCGATCGCCGCTCTCTTCCACTGGCTCGCGGGCGTCTGAGCAGCGGGCGCGTCAGCCCCAGTTGGCTGCCCGGGTCAGACAGAACGGGTGACCGCTCGGGTCGAGCAGCACGCGCCACGTCTCGCCCGGCTGCTCGTCGGGCAGGGTCGCACCGGCCGCGACACACTCGTCGGTCGCCGCGTCGAGGTCGTCGACCGCGAGATCGAGGTGGAACTGCTTCGTGCCGCGCTCGTTGGGCCAGGCGGGCGGCTCGTGGTCGTCGACCGTGCCGAGGCCGAGCGCGACGCCTCCGGGACCGGAGAGCATGGCGTACTCGTCCTGCACGTGGGCGACCTCCCAGCCGAGCACGGTCGACCAGAAGCCGGCGTCGCGCCGAGCGTCGGAGCTGTCGAGGGAGAGCATCTTGAGGTCAGCGATGGCCATTGAGGTGCCTTTCGTCGTCATGGGAGTGGGTCCACCCTCGCAAGCGCGCGGCCCCTCGTCTTGGACGAAACCGACAGCCGCGAAACGGGCGCCGCGTACGCCGACGCGGCGCCCCGTTCCGAAGCCACCGCAGGAGGGGAAGCCGTCGGAACCGAACGCCGCGTCAGGTCCGGTCGTGCGGGGTCAGAAGCCGCCGAAGTCGCCGCCCCCGAAGTCGCCACCGAAGTCGCCGCCGAAGTCACCACCGCCGAAGCCACCGGCGTCGCCGCCAGCATCCCCACCGGCGTCCCCACCGGCGTCCCCACCGGCGTCCCCACCCGCGTCCCCACCGGCGTCACCGGCGCCCGCGTCGCCGGCCTCCTGCGCCTCGGGGGAGGACTCGTAGCCGCCGAGCATCATGTCGGCGAGCGCCGACCCGACGACGACGCCGGCGATGGTTCCGAGCATCGAGCCCGCGATCATCCCGCCCATGCCCATGCCGCCGGGACGCCCGCCGCCGAACGCGCCCTGGAGGTAGCCGGGCCGGCTCATCTCGGCCCGCGTCGCGCTACGGGCGAGGTCGGCCGGTTGGTCGCTGCGTGGGCGCTCACCCTCGGGAAGGTCCTCGTTGAGGCGCTGCAGCACCATCTGGCGCTGCTCCGGCGTCAGCTTGGCGAACGCCTCCGTGTGCACCTTCTCGATGTCCTCCGGGTCCGCGGTGCGCAGGAGGTACTTGTAGCGCGCGATGGCCCGCTCGTCCTCGGTCGAGGCGCCTCCCCGGGGCGGCGGCACCGCATAGGGCTGGCCGGTCGGTGCCTGGCTGGGGCGCTGCTGTGGCTCGCGCCCGAGCAGCTTGTCGAGGAATCCCATGTCGTCTCCTTGCGTCGGCGTCGCACTCGTCGGATACCTACCCAACGAACGACCCGCGCGAGCGTTCCAGCGAGGCCACCGACACAGCGCGAAGCCACCCGCGCCCGGGTGGCTTCGCGCCGTGTCGGTGGCCCGACGCCGGGTCAGAGGTGGTTCTCGGCCTCCGTCAGCACCGAGCGCAGGATCGACTCGATCTCGTCGAACTCGCTGGGACCCACGATCAGCGGAGGAGCGAGCTGGATGACGGGGTCGCCGCGGTCGTCGGCGCGGCAGTAGAGCCCGGCGTCGAAGAGCGCCTTCGAGAGGAAGCCGCGCAGCAGCCGCTCGGACTCGGCGTCGTTGAACGTCTCGCGGGTGGCCTTGTCCTTGACGAGCTCGATGCCGTAGAAGTACCCGGCGCCGCGTACGTCGCCGACGAGCGGCAGGTCGAGCAGCTTGTCGAGCGTGGCCTTGAAGACGGGCGCGTTCTGCTTGACGCGGTCGTTGAGGCCCTCGCGCTCGAAGATGTCGAGGTTGGCCATCGCGACCGCGGCGGACACCGGGTGGCCACCGAACGTGTACCCGTGCGGGAAGTACGTCGTGCCGTGCCTGAAGGGCTCGAACAGCCGGTCGCTCGCGATCATCGCGCCGATGGGGGAGTAGCCGCTCGTCATGCCCTTGGCGCACGTGATGATGTCGGGCACGTAGCCGAAGTCGTCGCACGCGAACATCGAGCCGATGCGACCGAACGAGCAGATGACCTCGTCGGACACGAGCAGCACGTCGTACTCGTCGCAGATCTCGCGGACCCGCTCGAAGTAGCCGGCCGGCGGCGGGAAGCAGCCGCCGGAGTTCTGCACCGGCTCGAGGAAGACGGCCGCGACGGTGTCAGCGCCCTCGAACTCGATGGCCTCCGCGATGCGGTCGGCGGCCCAGCGGCCGAAGGCCTTCTCGTCGTCGCGCAGGTGCTCGGGCGCGCGGTACAGGTTGGTGTTCGGGACCTTGTGCGCCCCGGGGACGAGCGGCTCGAACATCTCCTTGGCCGCGGGGATGCCGGTGATCGACAGTGCCCCCTGCGGCGTGCCGTGGTACGCGACGGCGCGGGAGATGACCTTGTGCTTGGTCGGCTTGCCGGTCAGCTTGTAGTACTGCTTGGCGAGCTTCCACGCCGTCTCGACGGCCTCGCCTCCACCGGTGGTGAAGAAGACCCGGTTGAGGTCTCCCGGGGCGTGGCCGGCCAGGCGCTCGGCCAGCTCGATGGCCTTGGGGTGGGCGTAGCTCCAGAGCGGGAAGAAGGCGAGCTCCTTGGCCTGCTTGGCTGCCGCCTCGGCGAGCTCCTCGCGGCCGTGACCTGCCTGGACGACGAAGAGGCCGGCGAGACCGTCGATGTACTCGTTGCCGCGGTCGTCCCAGATCTTCCAGCCCTGGCCCCTGGTGATGATGGGCACCGAGTGGCCGAGTCCCCCGGAGTCCTTCTCCTCGAACACCGAGTGGCGCGTGAAGTGCATCCACAGGTGGTCGCGGGCGGCATCCGAGTGGAGGGCGCCGGTGGGTGTGCGCTGGTCCGAGGAGGGTTCCCAGACTTCGTTCGGGTTGATGCTCATCGTGTACCCCAGTTGTAGAGCTGCTTGTTGAGTTTCAGGTAGACGAACGTCTCGGTGGCCGTGACGCCCGGGAGCGGGCGGATGCGGGTCGTGAGCAGTTCGAGCAGGTGGGTGTCGTTCTCGCAGACCACCTCGGCCAGCACGTCGAAGCTGCCCGCGGTCGTGACGACGTAGGAGACCTCGTCCATCTCGCTCAGCGCGTCGGCGACCGGCGTCATGTCGCCGGACACCCGCAGGCCGACCATCGCCTGGCGCTGGAACCCCACCTGCAGCGGGTCCGTCACGGCGACGATCTGCATGACGTCGGCGTCGAGCAGGCGCTGCACGCGCTGGCGCACCGCGGCCTCGGACAGGCCCACCTGCTGCGCGATGGACGCGTACGACTTGCGCCCGTCGTGCTGGAGCAGCTCGATGATGGTCTTGCTCACGTCGTCGAGGTTGACCGAGGGTTTCTTGGCGCCGCCGGCGCCGCCGGCCCCGCTGTTGGCCACGCCTCGGATGGTCGTCATGCGCCGATAGTGACCTGTGGAACGCGATGTTGGCAAGTCCCCGCGCAACTGATTCCGAAGATTTATCGCGCCAAGTCTTCACGATTGCGAAGGTATGTGTCTAGCATTCCCGCATGACTTCGCAGCCGCGCCAGCTCCGCAACTTCATCGGTGGCCAGTACGTCGATCCCGACGGCGACGCGACGACCGACATCGTCGACCCGTCGACCGCGCAGGTCGTGGCGAGGGCCCCCGTCAGCGGTCAGTCGGACGTCGACCGGGCGTATGCCGCGGCGGCCACGGCGTTCGAGACGTGGGGCGACACGACGCCTGGTGAGCGGCAGGCCGCCCTGCTGAAGTTCGCCGACGCGATCGAGGCCCGGGCCGACGACTTCGTGCGCCTCGAGGGTGAGAACACCGGCAAGCCGCACGCGCTGACGCAGAGCGAGGAGATCCCTCCGATGCTCGACCAGCTGCGCTTCTTCGCCGGTGCCGCCCGCGTCCTCGAGGGCAAGTCGGCGGGGGAGTACATGAAGGGCCACACGTCCTTCATCAGGCGCGAGCCGATCGGCGTCGTCGGCCAGGTCACCCCGTGGAACTACCCGATGATGATGGCGATGTGGAAGATCGCCCCCGCCCTCGCCGCGGGCAACACGGTCGTCCTCAAGCCGTCCGACACGACGCCGGAGACGACCCTCCTTCTCGCCGAGCTCGCCGCCGAGTTCCTTCCGGAGGGCACCTTCAACGTCATCACCGGTGACCGCGAGACGGGTCGCATGCTCGTCGAGCACCCGACACCGGCGCTCGTCGCGATCACCGGGTCGGTGCGCGCGGGCATGCAGGTCGCGGAGAGCGCCTCGCGCGACCTCAAGCGCGTCCACCTCGAGCTGGGTGGCAAGGCCCCGGTCGTCGTGTTCGACGACGCCGACATCGAGGCCGCCGTCGAAGGCATCGCCATCGGCGGTTACTTCAACGCGGGGCAGGACTGCACCGCCGCGACCCGCGTCCTCGCCGGGCCGCGCGTCCACGACGACTTCGTCGCCGCGCTCGCGGAGTACGCGAAGGGCTCGGCGAAGGTCGGCCTGCCCGACGACCCGGACGCCCTCTTCGGACCGGTCAACAACCCGAACCAGGTCTCGCACGTGTCCGGCATGATCGACCGGCTGCCCGACCATGCCCGCATCGTGGCCGGGGGCCGCCGCGCCGATGGTCTCGGCGAGGGGTACTTCTTCGAGCCGACCGTGCTCGCCGGCCTGCGCCAGGACGACGAGCAGATCCAGACCGAGATCTTCGGCCCGGTCATCACGGTGCAGCAGTTCACCGACGAGGCGGAGGCCCTGGCCTGGGCCAACGGTGTCCAGTACGGCCTCGCCTCGAGCGTGTGGACGCGCGACTTCGGCAAGGCCATGCGCATGAGCAAGAAGCTCGACTTCGGCTGCGTGTGGATCAACACCCACATCCCGGTCGTCGCCGAGATGCCGCACGGGGGTTTCAAGCACAGCGGATACGGCAAGGACCTGTCCATGTACGGACTGGAGGACTACACCCGCGTCAAGCACGTGATGGCCAACATCGAGTCCTGACGCCACGCCCCACGGCACCGACAGCGACGCCGGTGCCGGTCAGGCTTCACCGATCAAGCACCACCGGGTCAGCGTCGATCCCTCCACAGCCGGCCCACTCGAACCCCTGGAGTCAATGACCATGAACGACAAGAGCTTCGACACCGACAACCCGTACCTGCGGGCGGCCCTGCTGCGCGGCCTCGTGTCGCGCCGCTCGGCGATGATGGGCGCCGCCGGCGTCAGTGCGGCCGCCTTCCTCGCCGCGTGCGGCTCGGCCGGCAAGAACCCGACCCCCGCCGGCACCGGCGGCGGCACCTCGACCGCGCCGGCCAAGACGGCCGCCGCCGCCCAGGACATGTCCGACACGGAGAAGGTCGTGAACTGGTCCAACTGGACCGAGTACATCGACGTGTCCGACGACGAGAAGTCGCGACCCACGCTCGAGGCCTTCACCAAGAAGACGGGCATCAAGGTCAACTACACCGAGGACTACCTCGACAACGACGAGTTCTACGCCAAGGTGCGGCCGCTCCTCGAAGGTGGCCAGGACACCGGCCGTGACCTCTGGGTCAGCACGGACTGGATGGTGGCTCGCCTCATCAGGCAGGGCTACATCCAGAAGCTCGACCTCGCGAACATCCCCAACGCCCGCAACCTCGAGCCGACGTTCCAGAACGCCGAGTTCGACCCGGATCGGCAGCATTCCCTGCCCTGGCAGGCCGGTTTCGCCTGTATCGGCTACAACACCAAGGCCACCGGCGGCAAGAAGGTCGAGAGCATGACCCAGCTCCTGACCGACCCGGCGCTCAAGGGCAAGGTCACCCTGCTCACCGAGATGCGCGACACGGTCGGCCTCGTCCTGCTCGACCAGGGCAAGGACCCCGCGAACTTCACCGACGCCGACTTCGAGGCTGCCATAGACATGATCCAGCAGGCCAAGGACTCGGGCCAGCTCAAGGGCTTCACGGGCAACGAGTACACCGACGGCCTGAGCAAGGGCGACATCGCCGCCTGCGTGGCCTGGTCGGGAGACGTCGCGTCGCTGCGCCTCGACACACCCGAGCTCGGCCTCACCCTGCCCTCGGCCGGCTACACGATCTGGACCGACAACCTCGTCATTCCGGCGCTCGCCAAGCACAAGAAGAACGCCGAGAAGCTCATCGACTACTACTACGACCCGGAAGTCTTCAAGGACGTCGCTGCCTGGGTCAACTACATCCCGCCTGTCGCCGGCACCAAGGAGGCGCTCGTCGCTGACGACCCCGAGCTCGGCAACAACACGCTCGTGTTCCCCACCGAAGAGGTGCTCGCCAAGGCCCACGTGTTCCGCCCCCTCAACGCTGCCGAGGAGACGAAGTACAGCAAGCTCTTCTCCGCGCTGACGACCGCGTGATGGGCGAGGCAGGCAAGGGCGACCTCCGCCTCGTCGCCCTGACGAAGTCGTTCGAGTCGTTCACCGCGGTGCACCCGCTGGACCTGACGATCCCGCAGGGCTCGTTCTTCGCCCTCCTCGGGCCCTCCGGGTGCGGCAAGACGACGACCCTGCGGATGATCGCCGGCCTCGAGGAGCCGACCGGGGGCCGGATCCTCATCGGCGACAGCGACATCACGGCGACCAAGGCGTACCAGCGAAACGTCAACACCGTCTTCCAGTCGTATGCGCTGTTCCCGCACATGACGGTGTTCGAAAACGTCGCGTTCGGGCTGAGGCGTCGCGGCGACAAGGCCTTCCGCGCCAAGGCGCAGGAGGTCCTCGAGCTCGTGCAGCTCGGGCAGGTCGCCACGAAGAAGCCCACGCAGCTCTCCGGCGGTATGCAGCAGCGCGTGGCCTTGGCGCGGGCCCTCGTCAACCGTCCCGACGTGCTGCTGCTCGACGAGCCCCTCGGCGCCCTCGACCTCAAGCTGCGCCGCCAGATGCAGATCGAGCTCAAGCGCATCCAGCAGGAGGTCGGCCTCACCTTCATCCACGTCACCCACGACCAGGAGGAGGCCATGACGATGGCCGACTCCATCGCGGTCATGAACGCTGGCTCCATCGAGCAGCTGGGCGACCCCGCCACGCTCTACGAGCAGCCGCGGTCGACGTTCGTGGCCAACTTCCTCGGGCAGTCGAACCTGCTGAAGGCCACGGTCGGCCCCGGCAGCGCCGACGGGGTCGTGACGGTCCGGTCGCACGACACCGACCTCGAGGTGGTGCGCGAGCACCTGCCCCGGGGCGCCTCCGAGGTCTGGCTCGGCGTCCGCCCGGAGAAGCTGCGGCTCGGTGAGTCGGGCGGCCCGAACCACCTGCGCGGCGTGGTTCGAGACGTGTCGTTCACGGGCGTGGCGACGCAGTACATCGTCGAGATGCCGTGGGGCCAGGAGCTAACCGTCGTGCAGCAGAACGACGGCTCAGCGCGGGCAGGGCTCGGCGAGAACGTCACGGTGTCGTGGGCGGCCGAGCACGGCTTCGCTCTCGACGCGTCCCAGGCCGCCGACGCGGGGGCCGAGCTGGTGGACCATGGCTGAGACCGCCGTCCTGTCCACCGGGTCGGCCGTCGCGCCCAGCCACCGCCGGCGCACCTGGGTTCCCTACGCGCTGCTGCTGCCGGGACTGCTGTGGCTCGTCGTCTTCTTCGTGCTGCCGATGCTCACGCTGGGCTCGCAGTCGCTGCAGGAGGGCAACGTCGACGACGGCTACGCCTTCACCGGGAACGTCGCGATCTACGCCGAGGCGCTGGGCCGGTACTGGCCGCAGATGCTGCGCTCGCTGCTCTACGCCGGGGTGGCAACCCTCCTCACGCTGCTGCTCGGGTACCCGCTCGCCTACTTCATCGCGCAGAAGGCGGGCCGGTGGAAGAACATCGTGCTCGTCCTCGTCATCGCCCCGTTCTTCACGAGCTTCCTCATCCGCACGCTCGCGTGGCGCACCATCCTTTCGGACGACTGGTTCGTGACGCAGTGGGCGCGCAAGCTCGGCGTCACCGACCTGCTCCAGTGGGTCGGACTGACGGCCAACGACTCGCTGTTGTCGTCGAAGTTCGCCGTCATCATGGGCCTGACGTACAACTTCCTGCCGTTCATGATCCTGCCGCTCTACGCGTCGCTCGAGCGGCTGGACCCACGCCTGCTCGAGGCGGCTGGTGACCTCTACGCCTCGCCGCGCGAGACGTTCCGGCGCGTCACCTGGCCGCTCTCGCTGCCCGGGGTGGTGGCCGGCACGCTGCTGACGTTCATCCCCGCCGCCGGCGACTTCATCAACGCACGCCTGCTCGGCAACACCCAGACCACGATGATCGGCTCGGTCATCGACAGCCAGTTCCTCCGGGTGCTGGACTATCCGCTGGCCGCCGCGCTGTCCTTCATCCTGCTCATCGTCATCGTCACGATGGTGGCCATGTATGTGCGCAGGGCCGGTACCGAGGAGCTGCTCTGACATGACCTGGATCCGACGTCACCTCGTGTCCTTCGCGGCCTTGGCGGTCCTGCTCTACATGCTCGTGCCGAACGTCATCGTCGCAGCCTTCTCGTTCAACAATCCCAAGGGAAAGTACAACTACACCTTCAACGAGTTCTCCACGGAGGCGTGGACCAGTCCATGTGGGGCGCAAGGCATCTGCGAGTCCCTCGGGCTCAGCCTGCGTATCGGCGTCACGGCATCGCTCGTCGCCACAGTTCTCGGGACGATGATCGCCTTCGCCCTCGGCCGTTACCGCTTCCGGGGCCGGTCGGCGACGAACCTGCTCATCTTCATGCCGATGGCCACGCCGGAGGTGGTCATGGGCTCGAGCCTGCTGACGCTGTTCCTCATGCTCGGGGTGCCGTCGGGCAGCGGGGCCATCCTCATCGCCCACATCATGTTCTGCGTCTCGTTCGTCGTGGTCGCCGTCAAGGCGCGCGTCGCGACGCTCGACCCTCGGCTCGAGGAGGCGGCGGCGGACCTCGGCGCGAACCCGTTCCAGACGTTCCTGCGGGTCACCCTGCCGCTCGCGGCGCCCGGTATCGCCGCCGGCGCGCTGCTCGCCTTCTCGCTCAGCTTCGACGACTACATCATCACGAACTTCAATGCGAGCCCCAGCTCGATCACCTTCCCGATGTACGTCTGGGGCGCCTCCGCGCGTGGCGTGCCCGTGCAGGTCTACGCCATCGGCACGGTGATGTTCCTCGTGGCCCTCGTCGTCGTGATCATCGGCCAGGTGTTTTCGAGCCGGCGCAACAGACAGGTGGCCTGACTTCCCATGCGCGTCCTCATGATCGGCTCCGGCGGAGTCGGTGACGCAGCCGCGCGCATCGCGGCCCAGCGAGACTTCTTCGAGCGGTGGGTCGTCTCCGACTACGACCTCACGCGGGCCCAGCGCACGGTCGCTGCCGTCTGCGAGCGGCATCCGGGCGAGGGCCGTTTCGTCACCGCGCAGGTCGACGCGTCATCGGCGGACGCCGTCGCCGCGCTGGCGCGCGAGCACGGCGCCACGCACGTGTTCAACGCCGTCGACCCGAAGTTCAACATGCCGATCTTCCACGGGGCCAAGGCCGCCGGGGCCGACTACCTCGACATGGCGATGAGCCTGTCGCAGCGCCACCCGGAGCGACCGCACGAGGAGACGGGCGTCAAGCTCGGCGACGAACAGTTCGCCGCGGCCGGGGAGTGGGAGGCGGCGGGCCGCCTCGCGCTCGTCGGCATGGGTGTCGAGCCAGGGCTCTCCGACGTCTTCGCCAGGTTTGCCGCCGACCACCTGTTCGAGCAGATCGACGAGCTGGCCACGCGCGACGGGGCCAACCTCGTCGTCCACGACGACGACGGCAACGAGATGTTCGCGCCGAGCTTCTCGATGTGGACGACGATCGAGGAGTGCCTCAACCCACCGGTCATCTGGGAGAAGGACCGCGGGTGGTTCACCACGGAGCCGTTCAGCGAGCCGGAGGTCTTCGACTTCCCGGAGGGCATCGGGCCGGTCGAGTGCGTCAACGTCGAGCACGAGGAGGTGCTCCTCATGCCTCGATGGGTCGACGCCAGGCGGGTCACCTTCAAGTACGGCCTCGGCGACGAGTTCATCACGATCCTCAAGGTGCTGCACACGCTGGGCCTCGACCGCACCGAGCCGATCAGCGTCAAGGGTGTGCAGGTCTCGCCACGCGACGTCGTGGCTGCCGCCCTGCCCGACCCCGCGACCATCGGCCCACGGATGACCGGCAAGACGTGCGCCGGCCTCTTCGTGACCGGCACCGGCACGGACGGCCGGCCGCGCCGCACGTACCTCTACCACGTCGTCGACAACGCCTGGGCGATGGAGAGCTACGGCGCGCAGTGCGTCGTCTGGCAGACCGCCGTCAACCCCGTCGTGGCGCTCGAGCTGCTCGCGCGCGGCACGTGGCAGGGGGCCGGGGTGCTGGGCCCGGAGGCCTTCGACGCCGTCCCCTTCCTCGAGCTGCTGGCTGCACCCAAGCCCGAGGGCTACGGCTCGCCCTGGGGAATGGAGGAGCGCTGAGCACGTCGGCCCCGACCGAGCACACGATCCCGAATCGACAACGAGGACTAGGGTTTCAGGCATGACAGCTGTGACGCAGACGTCAGTGATCGACTCGGTGCCCAAGGGCCTGCTCATCGGCGGGGAGTGGCGCGACGGCGGCGAGGGCCAGACCATCGCGGTCGACGACCCGGCGACCGGACGGGTCCTGACCCATGTCGCGGCGGCCACCGTCGCCGACGGGCGAGCGGCGCTCGATGCCGCGGTGGCGGCGCAGGCCGACTGGGCCAGAACGCCACCGCGCGACCGGGGCGAGCTCCTCCGGGCGGCATACGAGAAGATCACCGCCCGAGCCGACGAGTTCGCGATGCTCATGACCCTCGAGATGGGCAAGACGCTCGCCGAGAGCCGCGGCGAGGTCGCCTACGGCGCCGAGTTCTTCCGGTGGTTCTCGGAGGAGGCCGTCCGCATCTCGGGGCGCTGGTCGACGGCGCCGAACGGCGCGACCCGGCTCATGACGATGAAGCAGCCGGTCGGGCCGACGCTCATGATCACGCCGTGGAACTTCCCGCTGGCGATGGGGACCCGCAAGATCGGCCCGGCCATCGCGGCCGGCTGCACCATGGTCGTCAAGCCCGCGAGCCAGACGCCGCTGACGATGCTCGCGCTCGCCGAGCTGCTGCGCGAGTGCGGGCTGCCCGACGGCGTCCTCAACGTCGTCATGACGAGCCACGCGAACACCGGCGCCGTGATGGAGCCGCTCATCCGCGACCCCCGGCTGCGCAAGCTCACCTTCACCGGCTCGACCGCGGTCGGGCGCGCCCTCATGGAGCAGGCGTCGCAGGGGGTCCTGCGCGTCTCCATGGAGCTCGGGGGCAACGCGCCCTTCCTCGTCTTCGAGGACGCCGACGTCGACCGGGCCGTCGACGGGGCGATGCTCGCGAAGATGCGCAACATGGGCGAGGCGTGCACCGCGGCCAACCGTTTCTACGTCCACGAGTCGCTCGCCGACGAGTTCAGCGCCGAGCTCGCCCGACGCATGGGCGCACTCACGCTCGGCAAGGGCACGAAGGAGGGCGTCGACGTCGGCCCCCTCGTCGACGAGAAGGCCCGCGACAAGGTGTCGGCACTCGTCGAGGACGCCGTCTCCAAGGGGGCCAAGGTCCTCGTCGGCGGCGCCGCCCCGGACGGCGACGGCTGGTTCTACGAGCCGACCGTCCTCGCCGACGTGCCGACCGACGCCGACATGGCCCGCGAGGAGATCTTCGGCCCGGTGGCACCAGTGACGACGTTCCGCACGGACGCCGAGGCGATCCGCCTCGCCAACGACACCGAGTACGGCCTCGTCGCGTACCTGTTCACCCGTGACCTCTCGCGCGCGATCGCGATGAGCGAGGCGCTCGAGTACGGCATGGTCGGCGTCAACCAGGGGATCGTGTCCAACCCTGCGGCGCCGTTCGGTGGCGTCAAGGCCTCCGGGGTCGGCCGTGAGGGCGGCTTCGAGGGCATCGACGAGTACCTCGAGACGAAGTACGTCGGGATCGCCCTCTGACATCGGCCGTTCCTGCCCGCGCGGCGGGGCGCTGTGGTGCAATCTGCGCATGGTGACACCCGCCGGCCATCGCGACTCGCGACCCCTGCGCCCGCTCGACGTCCTGCTGAGCGAGACCGACGAGGTCCTGCGTCGGGGCGCGCCCGCGGGGGCGAAGGTGTGGTCGACCGGCTTCGCGGCGCTCGACACGGCGCTGACCGGTGGCTTCCGCTCGGGCGAGCTCGTCCTCCTCGGGGGACCCGCCGGGCACGGCAAGACGACGATCGGGCTCCAGTTCGCGCGCAACGTCGTCGCCGCCGGCGCCAGCGCGCTCGTCTTCTCCTACGAGCACGAGAGCCACACCCTCCTCGAGCGCCTCATCTCGATGGAGGCCGCAGAGGGCGACCCGGGCGAGGTGGCCGGCGTCCTCGACGTGCGCCACGCCCTCGAGACGGCCGACCAGGGCAACTCCCTGGAGACCGTGCTGTCGGGGCTCACCGGCGGGGCCCGCGCCCACGCCGCGCTCGTCGGCTACGGCGACCGCCTCCAGCTGCACGAGTCGTCCGGCGCCACGACGACCCTCGACCACGTGCGCGAGGCGGTCCAGCGCGTCACCGACGACACCGGTGAGGCCCCCTTCGTGCTCCTCGACTACATCCAGAAGGTCCCCGACGAGCGCGGCGGGGAGGACGAGCGGATCACGGCGGTGGCCGAGGGGCTCAAGGACCTCGCCCTGTCGGCGCGGGTGCCTGTCGTGGCCATCTCGGCCGCCGACAAGGAGGCGCTCGCATCAGGCCACCGCATGCGCACCCACGACCTGCGCGGCACGTCGGCTCTCGCCTTCGAGGCCGACGTCGTCATGATCGTCAACGACAAGGTCGACGTCGTCTCGCGAGAACACCTCGTCTACAACCTCGGCAACATCCAGCGGTTCCGCGGCTGGTCGGTCGTCAGCCTCGAGAAGAACCGGCACGGCAAGGCCCATGTCGAGCTCGAGTTCGCGAAGGACTTCGAGCACGGCCGCTTCCACACCGAGGGCCAGGAGGTCACCGAGCGCCTCATCGACGACCGCGTCTTCGTCACCTGACGGCTTCCCGGGCGTATGCCGGGTGGTGACGTTCGGCCGTCGACGGCATCCCTCGGGTGGTGGTCAGCCAGCACGGGCAATGCGGCGAATCGTCTGACGTGGCCGATGCGGTGGGGGAGACTGCCGGGCGTGGGCATCCTGCGCGGACTCTTCCCGGAACGCGCCGGCCGTCGTGACGAGCCGGCGCCCGTCGTCGTGCCGCGCGATGTCGGCCACCGTGTCTTCATCGAGCGCGCGCCGGGCGATGTGTGGCCCCATCTCGTCTCGCCCCGGCCGGGCGCCGAGCTCGGCGTCGACTGCGTCCGGGTGCTCGCCCTGCCGAGTGCGAGCCCGGGTCTGCTGCCCGAGTTCGCCGGGGTGTGGCGGCGGTCCAACGGTCGGCTGTGGGTCGGCGTCAGCACGGTCGTCGACGTGGAGCCCGGCGTCCGGGTCGTGTCCCGCTCGTCGGACGGCTCCGACGACCTGACCCTGACGACGACGCTCGAGTCCCTCGACGGTGGCTGCGTCGTCGCACAGAGGCTCGACGGCATCGCACCCGGTGACGCCGTGGCGGAGTTCGCCCGGGCCTGGGTGGCGCGGGCGCTGCTCGGGCTCAAGGCCGACGTCGAGGGCATGCCACGGGACGGCACCCGTGACGCCGTCGCCGACGACTCGGTCGACCTCGTGACCGCGAACGGCTTCGTCGGTCACGGTGCCGCCGTGGTGGGTGCCCCCGGCGTGACACCGGTGCACGAGACGGCCAGCATCGACGTCGCGGTGTCGCCCGAACGGTTGTGGGAGGTGCTCGCGACCCCGAGCTCGGAGCAGCTGCTCAAGCCCAGCGTCGAGCGGCTCGTCCGCCTCGAGCTCGCCGACGAGCCGGGACGCGAGCACGTGCTCGCGGTCCACCGTCGCGATGACGGACGACGGGCCGGCTCGGTGTCCCTCGTGGTCGAGGCGCGGCCCCCGTCGCGGATCGTGGAGCGGGACCTGACGTCGTCGCACGAGGCCGACGTCGTCACGACGATCGAGCCGTGTGAGGGAGGCGCCCGGCTCGCCGAGACGTTCACCGGCTGGCTGCCCTCGGGTCCAGGGCGCGTCGTCGACGGGTCCGGGGTCGCTGCCCTGATGCGGACCAGGCTCGCCGTCGTCAAGAACCTCGCCGAGGCCGGCGTCGCTCCGCAGCGCGACCCACGCACCGGCTTCCTGCCCCCGGGGGAGGGTCCCGGGCTGCCGCCGCCCTCGGGCGTGCCGATGAGCGAGCCGGCGGCCCAGACCGATCCGGGCGTCCTGCAGGCACGACCCTCGGTGCCGTCGAGCGTCCTGCTTCCGCCGCCGCACGTCGCCGCGCCGGCCGCCGGCTACGAGGTCGGTCCGTGGTTCGTCTGGGGCGGGCACGCCTTCTTTGTGGCGAGTGACGTCGCTTGCTGGTGATCAGGTCGATCGTCAGTGCCTGGCGCTAACGTCGAAGGATGCTCGAGACACCGGACGAGGTCGCAGCGCTGCAGACGCTGCTCGACGAGTCGCACGCGAGGTCCACCGGGCACCTCCGCGGCATCATCAACGATGAACGCACCCTGTCGGCCGACCAGCTCACGGCCCTGCTCACCGGCATGAAGGTGCTGTCCGTCGCCACCGTCACCGCCGCTGGTGAGCCCCGCATCAGCGCGCTGGACGGCCACTTCCTGCACGGCACGTGGACGTTCAGCACCGACGGGTCGTCGGCCAAGGCGCGTCACCTCGAGAAGCGACCGGCCGTCAGCGTCGCGCACATCGACGCAGAGGACCTCGCACTCTTCAGCCACGGCTACGCCGACCTCATGCCGCCCGGGGCGGAGCGCGACGAGGTCGAGTCCCACTGGACGGCCTACTACGGCAGCAGCCCCTGGAGCTGGGGCGACGACATCCGCATGTACCGCCTGCGCATGACGTGGGCGGTCGCCTACGCGTTCAAGCGCGACGAGCTGCTGCGGGCGAGGGGAGTGACCGCCTGAGCGTCGGCTGCGGAACAATGCCGGGGTGACTGACACCCCGGCGCCGCTGCGCCGCCGCATCGTCCTGCTGGGCTCGACCGGTTCGATCGGCACCCAGGCCATCGACCTGGTACGACGCAACCCCGACCGCTTCGAGGTGACCGGGCTGTCTGCCGGAGGCAACCTCGACCTCGTCGCCGAGCAGGCGGTCGCCCTTGGTGTCCCGGTGGTGGCGGTGGCGAGCGGGTCCGAGACCGACCTCACCCGAGCGATCGCGAAGGCGGCCGACGAGGCCGGCGTGACGGCATACGACCCGGAGCTGCTCGTCGGAGCCGACGCGAGCGCTCTGCTCGCCGGACGCGAGGCCGACGTCGTCGTCAACGGCATCACCGGTGCCATCGGTCTCGAGCCGACGCTCGCGGCCCTGCGTGCCGGCACGACGCTCGCCCTCGCCAACAAGGAGTCGCTCATCATCGGTGGCCCTCTCGTCAAGACGCTCGCGGCACCCGGACAGATCGTGCCCGTCGACTCCGAGCACTCGGCGATCGCCCAGTGCCTGCGCGGTGGGCGGGCCGACGAGGTGCGACGGCTGGTCGTCACCGCGAGCGGCGGACCCTTCCGTGGGCGCTCACGCGCCGAGCTGGCCGATGTCACGCCGGACCAGGCGCTCGCGCACCCGAACTTCGCGATGGGCCGGGTCATCACGACGAACTCGGCCACCCTCGTCAACAAGGGTCTGGAGGTCATCGAGGCACATCTGCTCTTCGACATCCCCTTCGACGACATCCTCGTCGTCGTCCACCCGCAGCAGCTCATCCACTCCATGGTCGAGTTCGTCGACGGCTCGACGATCGCGCAGGCCGGGCCTCCGCGGATGCTCGTGCCCATCGCTCTGGGCATGAGCTGGCCCGAGCGGATCGCCGACGCGGACGTGCCCGTCGACTGGACGAAGGCGCAGTCGTGGGACTTCGAACCGCTCGACGATGACGCGTTCCCGTCCGTTGCTCTCGCCCGTCGCGTGGGGAAGGCGGGCGGCACGTGGCCGGCCGTCTACAACGCCGCGAACGAGGTGTGCGTCGACGCCTTCCACGACGGTCGCCTCGGATTCGTCGACATCGTCGACACCGTCGCGCGGGTCATCGACGCGTATGCCGCCGAGCCGGCCTCGCGCGTGCGTGACCTCACGCTCGACGACGTCCTCGCCGCCGACGCCTGGGCCCGCAGCGCCGCGGGCGACCTCGTCCCGCCCGCACCCTGACCTCGGGTCGATGTATCTGCGCAGCCCAGAGACCGCGGAGATACATCGAACCGGGAGGTGGCGGAGCGCAGGGCAGGCTCACGCGGCGCGACGCTGTGAGAGGCCGCGCTCGACCTGCTCGAAGAACCGATCGGTCTCGAGGCGGAGCCCGATGACGTCGATTCTGAGCACCCGGTCGCCAGAGAGGGTGACGTCGTTCTGTCGGAGGTTGTCGTTCATGACCGCGAGGCCCCACCGGTGCTGCGCCCCATCGATCTCGACCGCCAGGTCGAACTCGTCCCAGGCGACGTCGAGGTAGTTGCGCCCGGCTGGCGTCTGACGTACAACCTGCCGCGACGGCTCCGGCAGTCCTCGAGCCCGGCACAGGCGGCCGAAGTCGAGTTCCCCGAGGCTCTGCACGCCGAACGCGATGTCACGAACCACTGCTCGGATGAACGCCCGACGAGTGCGTCCGCGCACGAGCCGCTGGGCGGCCGCCAGTCGTGCGGGAGTCGTCAGGCGTTGCTGGACCGTCATGAGCAGGACGAGGGCGGCCTGTCGATCGGAGGCCGCCCAGTGTGCCGCGCGGATCGCCGCCACCTCGGGGCGCGTGCGAGGCAGTCCGGCCTCCACCAGCTGGCCCGCTACCCGCCGAATCACCTTGTGGATCTTGACTCCCGCGAGCCGTGGGGTGTTGTGGTTGTGCACGGCTGAGACGTGGACGTCGTGGTCGATGTAACCCTTGAGGCCGGCATGCTGCAGGGCCGTCGCCCCGTCGATGGCGGCGATTCCGGCTCCCGTCTCGAAGACCGCCGCCCAGCACCGGGCCACTATGGCGAGAGGGCCGGTGTGCACGGCGACGGTCTGATGTCCGTACCTACGCCAGCGACCGCCGTCGATCTCGTAGCCGATGTCGTGACGCGAGATGCCGAGAGACGCCAGCTGGGACCGGGAGGCAACGCCGCCTTGGCCCTCGGCCAGGTGATTCGCCAACCGTCGTCGTCGAGTGCGATCCATGCGCGACAGAGTCATGGCGGTTGGGCCGTCCGTGGTGGCTGCTCCGACGAGCTGTGGACAAGCATGCCTCGCGCCAGATGGCTGTGGACCACCAGAACCTGTGGGTCGATGTATTGCTGCGGGCCAGAGCCCGCAGCAATACATCGAATCGGGAATGGGCGGGGTGGGTGTGACAATGAGACCGTGCTGTTCTTCCTAGGGGTTCTGGTCGTCGTCGTCGGCGTGGCGCTGAGCATCGCGCTGCACGAGATCGGCCACCTCGTGCCGGCCAAGAGGTTCGGGGTCAAGGTGACCCAGTACATGGTCGGCTTCGGCCCGACCGTCTGGTCGCGACGCCGCGGTGAGACGGAGTACGGCATCAAGGCGATCCCGCTCGGTGGCTACGTCCGCATGATCGGCATGCTCCCGCCGCGCCCCGGCGACAAGCCCGGCGAGCTGCGCACCCTCTCGACCGGCCGCTTCAGCCAGATGGTCGACCAGGCGCGCGCGGACTCGATGGAGGAGGTCAAGCCCGGCGACGAGGACCGCGTGTTCTACAGGCTGAGCCCCGGCAAGAAGATCATCATCATGCTCGGGGGACCGATCATGAACCTCATCATCGCCGCCGCTCTCATCACCGGTGTCATCACGCTGTACGGCCTGCCCCAGGTGGCCCCGAAGGTCGGCCTGCTCTCCCAGTGCGTGCCGACCGCCGCCCCGACGCTCCAGGTGCCCCAGCCGAAGTGCCGGCCGGGTGACCCGGTCGCCCCGGCCACCGCGGCCGGCCTCCAGGAACGCGACCGCATCATCTCGGTCGACGGCAACCCCGTGACGAAGTGGGACCAGGTCGCCGCGGCGATCCGCGACAGCAAGGGCCGGCAGATGACGTGGGTCGTCCAGCGCGGCGACCAGCGCGTGTCCATCGACATCAAGCCCGCCGTCCTCGAGCGTGCCACCTTCGACGAGGAGGGCGAGCCGATCGCGCGGGACGGCAAGCCGGTCCTGGCGGAGATGGGCTTCGCCGGCATCACACCCGGGCAGGAGCTCGTCAAGACCCCAGTCGCGCAGGCGCCGCGCTTCGTGTGGGACCGTCTCGTCGACACCGCCGCGATCATCGTCAAGATCCCCGAGAAGATGGCGGGCGTCGTCCAGGCGGCGTTCGGCTCCGGGGAGCGCGACCCCAACGGCCCCATCTCCGTCGTCGGTGTCGGCCGCATCGGTGGCGAGGTGGCGGCCCTCGACATCCCGGCCGACGAGGGCGGCAACTGGGTCAAGATCGCGCAGCTGATCCTGCTCATCGCCTCGCTCAACCTCGCGCTCTTCGTCTTCAACCTCGTGCCGCTCCTGCCCCTCGACGGCGGTCACGTGGCCGGGGCGCTCTGGGAGGCGGTCAAGAAGGGCTGGGCGCGCTTGCGCAACCGGCCCGACCCGGGCTTCGTGGATGTCGCCAAGGGGCTGCCCATCGCCTACGGCATGTCGCTCGTGCTCATCACGATGTCGGTGCTGCTCATCTACGCCGACATCGTCAAGCCGATCCGCCTCTTCGGCTGAACGCCGCGTCACGCAGCGTCACCTCGGGCCGGTGAGCCCGCCCGACGGCACAAGCCCTGAGCGTGGCGCGACATAATGGCGACCATGAGCGTCTCCCTCGGTATGCCGTCCGCGCCCCCGCCGGTCCTCGCGCCCAGGCGCCGGACCCGCCAGATCCAGGTCGGCAAGGTGGGCGTCGGAAGCGACTTCCCGGTCTCGGTCCAGTCGATGACGACGACGCCGACGACCGACATCAACGCGACGCTCCAGCAGATCGCCGAGCTCACGGCCTCGGGGTGCGACATCGTGCGCGTGGCCTGCCCCAGCCAGGACGACGCGGACGCGCTGCCCGCGATCGCGCGGAAGAGCCAGATCCCGGTCATCGCCGACATCCACTTCCAGCCGAAGTACGTCTACGCCGCGATCGACGCCGGGTGTGCCGCGGTGCGCGTCAACCCGGGCAACATCCGCCAGTTCGACGACCAGGTCAAGGAGATCGCCCGGGCCGCCAAGGACGCGGGCGTCTCGATCCGCATCGGTGTCAACGCCGGCTCGCTCGACCGCCGGATCATGGCCAAGTACGGCAAGGCGACGCCCGAGGCGCTCGTCGAGTCGGCTGTCTGGGAGGCGAGCCTCTTCGAGGAGCACGACTTCCACGACTTCAAGATCTCGGTCAAGCACAACGACCCCGTCGTCATGGTGCGGGCCTACGAGCTGCTCGCCGAGCGCGGCGACTGGCCGCTCCACCTGGGGGTCACGGAGGCAGGGCCGGCCTTCCAGGGCACGATCAAGTCCGCCACCGCCTTCGGCGCGCTGCTGTCGCGCGGCATCGGCGACACGATCCGCGTCTCGCTCTCGGCCCCGCCGGTCGAGGAGGTCAAGGTCGGGATCCAGATCCTCCAGAGCCTGAACCTGCGCCCCCGCCGGCTCGAGATCGTCTCGTGCCCCTCGTGCGGGCGCGCGCAGGTCGACGTCTACACGCTCGCCGACCAGGTGACCGCCGGCCTCGAGGGCATGACCGTGCCGCTGCGCGTGGCTGTCATGGGCTGCGTCGTGAACGGCCCGGGGGAGGCCCGTGAGGCCGACCTCGGTGTGGCGTCGGGCAATGGCAAGGGCCAGATCTTCGTCAAGGGTGAGGTCATCAAGACCGTGCCCGAGTCGCAGATCGTCGAGACCCTCATCGAGGAGGCGATGCGGCTCGCCGAGGAGATGGGCGAGCCGATCGACGAGGAGTCGGCAGGGGCCCCCAGCGTCACCGTCGGCTGAGTGCGACCGCCGGCTCCGTCCACGGCCCGCCATGCCGTCGTGCGCGATCTCGCGGACCGCGTCGTCGCGTTGCGGCCGGGTGAGCGGGTCGCCGTGGCCGTCGACGGCGTCGACGGCGCCGGCAAGACGGTGCTCGCGGACCAGCTCGCCGAGGTGCTGGCCGGCGAACGCGACGTGCTGCGGGTCTCGATCGACGGGTTCCACCGGCCGCGGGCGGAGCGCGTGGCGCGTGGCCGCGGCCCGGAGACCTTCTACGCGGACTCCTTTGACTACGACGCGTTCCGGGGCGCGGTCGTGGAGCCGTTCCGGCGCGGTGAGCCGCTGAGGCCGGCTGTGAACGACGTCGTCGCCGACCGGCCCGTCCACCCCGAGCCCGTGGCGGTCGGCCTCGAGACAGTGCTCCTCGTCGACGGCATCTTCCTCCAGCGGCCGGAGCTGCGCGACGTGTGGGACGCGACCATCTGGGTCGAGGTGCCCTTCGCTGTGTCGGTGCCACGTGGCAACGCCCGGTTCATCGGCGAGCACGACCCTGACCCGGACGGCGAGTCGAACCACCGCTACGTGGGCGGCCAGCGGCTCTACCTCGCCGAGGCCGACCCGCGTGGACACGCCACCTGGGTGGTCGACAACACCGACCTCGACTCGCCGGTGCTCCACGCCGCACGCCGACGACGGCCGTGACGGCATCGTGAGGCGCGCCGGGGTGACACCCGGCCCGCTGGCAGGCACTCTTGGGAGGTGCTCCGCCAACGCCTCCCCGTGCGGCCGCTGTCGGCTGCCGACCACGACGTCGCGCTCGACGTCTGCTCGCGCGACCGGGTGGCCAACGTGTTCGTCGCGGCGCGCATCGCCGAGGGCTCCCTGCGCTCGTCGCCCGGGTCGCTGCTCGGCCACTGGGACGACGGCAAGCTGCGCGGCCTGGCGTGGGTCAGCGCCAACGTCGTGCCGGTCGAGCTCGACGACGACGGCCTCACGGCGGTTGCGGCGCGGATCACCAGGATGCGCCGGCAGTGCGCGTCGATCTTCGGGCCCTCGTCGCAGGTCGTGGGGCTGTGGGACCGCCTCGGCCCGGCGTGGGGTCCGGTGAGGGCGGTTCGGACCCACCAGCCCCTTCTGACGACGCGGCGGCGACCGTCGGACCTCGGCGTCGAGGTCGACCCGGACGTGCGGCCGGCGAGGTTCGACGAGGTCGACCTCGTGCTGCCCGCGGCCGCCCACATGTTCACCGAGGAGATCGGCTACCCGCCGTACTTCGGCTCCGACCGCGGCTACCGCGCGAGCGTCGCCGCGCTCGTCCGCGCCGGTCACACGTTCGTCAAGGTCGAGGACGGCGAGGTCGTCTTCAAGGCCGATGTCGGCTCGCTCGCCCTCGGGTGCGCCCAGGTGCAGGGGGTGTGGCTCCACCCGCGTCTGCGGGGGCGCGGGCTGTCGGTGCCGGCCATGGCGAGCGTGGTCGATCAGGTGCTCGACGGGCTCGCCGACGAGGTGTCGCTCTACGTCAACGACTTCAACGTGGCGGCGCGGGCAACCTACGCGCGCTGCGGTTTCCATGAGGTCGGTGCCTTCACGACGGTCCTGCTCTGAGGGGCAGGCAGCCGCCTGGGGTGGGCGGCATGAAGACCCCGACGAAGGCTCCGCTCGGCAAGGACGCCATCGCGTTGGTGGGCCTCTTCCTCGCATCGGGCACGATGCACTTCGTGCGCCCCGAGGTGTTCGAGTCGATCGTGCCCACGAGGCTGCCCTCACAGCGAGCCCTCGTCTTCGCGTCTGGCGCGGCCGAGATCGCCTGTGGCGTGGGCATTCTCGTCCCCAGGACTCGGCGGGTGGCCGGTCTGGCGTCGGCGGCGCTGCTGGTCGCAGTCTTCCCGGCCAACGTCACGATGACCGAGCGGGCCAGGCGCCGTCTCGGCCGCGACCCGCACAACAGGGGCAAGCAGGGCTGCCTGGCGGCCACCGTGGCGCGGCTTCCGCTCCAGTGGCCGATGATCCGTACGGCGCTGCGAGCCGGGGGGCTCACGCGGTGAAGGCGATGCTGATGCTGTCGCCGACGCGGCGGTAGCCCATGGCCTGGTAGATCGCGTTCGACGTCGGGTTGGCGAGGTCGGTGTAGAGCATGCACGCCTCGCCGGCGTCCTGGCGGGCGATGCTCAGGGCGGCGACGACGCCGCTCGCGTAGCCGTGGCCGCGTAGCGGCGGCGGGGTCCAGACGCCGGAGATCCGGGTCACGCCTCCGCTGGCGGGGGAGGCGTAGGCCATCGAGACCGCCCGGCCGTCGTCCTCCCAGAGCCCGACACGGCCCTGCGCGATGTGCCGGTTCAGCGACGTCGCGCGCGCCGTGGGGCCCTCGATCGCCTCGTAGAACTGCTGGTGCCAGTCCTCGACGAGCTCAGAGTCGGTCTCCGTGGCAGGGCGGAACGCCCCGGGCACCGGGAACGGCACGCGCGGCCGAGCCGGGAGGTCGAAGCGGCCGACCTCCATGACGACCGAGGCGCTCGCGCCGGTCCGGGAAACCCAGTCGTCGGCGAAGGCCTCGGCGGGGGATCTCAGCCCGCCGACGCCCGGCAGCGCATCACCGTGGTCGGCGAGCAGCGCCGCGAGGCCTCGCGCCTGCTCAGGAGTGGCGAGCGCGATGTGGAGCGGGTGCGGGGGTGTGTGCATGAACGCGGCCACGACGCTGCCGCTCGCGTCCCGTCCGGCCCACCACCGGGGGCCGGTGAAGCGCGTCGGGTCGACGACGAGGCTCTCGGTGACGCTCGCGACGACGCTGAGTGCCTCGGGCTCTCGCTCGACGAGGCCGGCGAACGCTGCCCTGGCCTCGCCGGGCCGGGTGATCAAGGTGAATGCGAGGGCAGTCGACGGCATACGGGAACTGTGGCAAAGCAGGACGCCCGTGGGCCAGCGGTTTCGCCGGCACCGGTGGTGCCGGGAGACCGAGGCTGTCACGGTGGTCGGGCCGACCCGCGACGTGAGGAGTGATGATGACCAGCACGACGGACCAGAGGGACGAGGAGCGGCAGCAGGCGCTCCGCGTCGTCGAGGCCCTGCGCTACGTCGTCCTGGCGACGGCAGACGCGGACGGGAGGCCGTGGGCCTCACCCGTCTACTTCGCGGCCGACGGGCTGACGACGTTCTGGTGGGTCTCGTCTCCGGCGTCCACGCACAGCCGCAACGTCGGGGCTTGGGCGGACGTCGCACTGACGGTTTTCGACTCGACTCGACTCGACTCAGGCGGTGGGCACGGGTCTGGGCGTCTACGCCCGTGCCATCGCGCGCCAAATGGACGACGCGGACGTCTCCCGAGAGGTCCAGACGTACTCGGACCGCAGCGTCACCGATGCGGCGGGGGTGTGGGACCACCAGCGGCTCGCGGACTCGGGCCTCGCGCTCTACCGAGCCGATGTGACCGAGCTCAGTCTCCTGCCGGGACGTGGCATCGACCGGCGGACTGCCCTGCAGCCCTGAGCCGGACCCTGCCGTGCCCGGCTCAGACTGTGGCGAGGACCTCGGCGTGGGTCATCGCGAACCACGCGTCCGGGTGCACGGACCAGGCCCGCCATGCTTCGCTGACCTCCACGAGCTCGTCCCTGGTCAGGAGCCCGCGTCCCACTGCCTGCGTCGCGAAGGTCGAGTGCAGCGTCCGCCTTGCCCAGACGCCGCCCCACCACGCGCACTGCTCGGCCGTCGCGTACGTCCACAGCGAGGCCGAAGGAGCCAGCCGCTCGAGCCCCGCCGCGTGCGCCCAGGCGACGAGGTGTCGCCCGGCGTCGGGTTCGGCGTGGTTCAGCCGTGCGAGCCGGCGGTACACCTCGAGCCAGCGCGTCATGCCTGCGGACTCCGGGTGCCACACCATCGAGGCGTAGTCGACGTCGCGGACGGCGACGAGGCCACCAGGTCGCGTGACGCGCGCCATCTCGCGGAGCGCGCCGACGGGGTCGGTGAGGTGCTGGAGCACCTGGTGGGCGTGGACGACGTCGAAGGACGCGGCGGCATACGGAAGCGCCATGACGTCTGCCAGCTCGAACCGTGTTCGGGCGTCACCGCGTGCGGCGGCGTTGCGGCGGGCCTCGGCGAGCGGCCCCGCGACGTTCTCGATGCCGATGACCTCACCCGTGGTGCCCACCGCCTCGGCAAGGTCCAGCGTGATGGTGCCCGGGCCGCATCCGACGTCGAGGACGCGCAGCCCCTCGCGCAGGTGCGGCAGCAGGTACGCCGCCGAGTCCGCGGCCGTACGCGCCCCGTGTGACGCGAGGACGCTCGCATGGTGCCCGTGCAGGTAGACGTCCGCCATGGCGCGACGCTACGCCGCGGTCGCGCAGCGGAGCGGCCTTGTCCAGGTCGGTCCTTCAGGACGACCAGAGCCTGCCCGAGGGTGGGACGGACCGGCGCGTCGTGGCGGACTGGAAACCGGACAGGGAACGTGCCAGACGGAGACCACCGCCGGGCGGATATCCTGCCGAGGTTCCGCACGCGCGCCCTGCCCCGCAGGCGCGGCACGCGTGCGCCCGACACGCACCACGACCTGCACGAAGACGAGCACCAACCCGAGGAGTCCCGGTGGCCCTGCACATGTCGTCCCTGTTCCTGCGCACCCTTCGCGAGGACCCGGCGGACGCAGAGGTCCCGAGCCACCGGCTGCTCGTCCGCGCGGGCTACGTGCGGCGCGTCAGCCCCGGTGTCTACACGTGGCTGCCGCTCGGCCTGCGCGTGCTGCGCAACGTCGAGCGGATCGTGCGGGAGGAGATGGACGCCATCGGCTCCCAGGAGCTGCTCTTCCCGGCACTGCTGCCGAAGGAGCCCTTCGAGGCGAGCGGTCGCTGGACCGAGTACGGCGACAACATCTTCCGCCTCCAGGACCGCAAGGGCGCCGACCACCTCCTCGGTCCCACGCACGAGGAGATGTTCACCCTCACGGTCAAGGACCTCTTCAGCTCCTACAAGGACCTTCCGCTCTCGATCTACCAGATCCAGACGAAGTACCGCGACGAGGCGCGCCCCCGCGCCGGCGTGCTGCGGGGCCGCGAGTTCGTCATGAAGGACAGCTACTCCTTCGACGTCGACATGGCCGGGCTCGACAAGAGCTACCAGGCGCACCGTGAGGCGTATGTCCGCATCTTCGACCGTCTCGGCTTCCACTACGTCATCGTCGAGGCCATGGCCGGCGCCATGGGCGGCAGCAGGAGCGAGGAGTTCCTCGCGACCGCCGAGGTCGGCGAGGACACCTACGTCCACTGCACGAGCTGCGGGTATGCCGCCAACGTCGAGGCCGTCAGGGTGCCGGCTCCCAGCCCGGTCGGCTGGGAGGACATTCCCGCCGCACACGTCGAGGACACCCCCGACACCCCCACGATCCAGACGCTGGTCGACCACCTCAACGAGCGGTTCCCGCGCGAGGACCGGCCCTGGGTGGCCGGTGACACGCTCAAGAACGTCGTCGTCATGCTCGCCCACCCCGACGGCAGGCGCGAGCCGGTCGCCATCGGTGTCCCGGGCGACCGCGAGGTCGACGAGAAGCGGCTCGGCGCGCAGGTCGAGCCCGCCGAGGTGCAGCCGTTCACCGAGGCCGACTTCGCGGCCCACCCGGGTCTCACCAAGGGCTACATCGGCCCCGGCGCGCTCGGCACCGAGGGCACGACGGGCATTCGTCTCCTGCTCGACCCCCGCGTCTCCGAGGGCACCCGCTGGGTCACCGGCGCCAACGAGCCGGGTCGTCACGTCATCGACCTCGTCGTGGGCCGTGACTTCACCGGCGACGGCACGATCGAGGCCGCCGAGGTCCGCTTCGGCGATCCCTGCCCCCAGTGCGACCACGTCCTCTCGGGTGCGCGCGGCATCGAGATGGGCCACGTCTTCCAGCTCGGAACGAAGTACGCCGAGGCCCTCGACCTCAAGGTGCTCGACCAGAACGGCAAGCTCGTGACGGTCGTCATGGGCTCCTACGGCGTCGGCGTCTCGCGTGCCGTGGCCTGCGTCGTCGAGGGCAACTATGACGAGTCGGGCATCATCTGGCCGCGTGAGCTGTCGCCTGTCGACGTGCACATCGTGGCGGCGGGCAAGGACGAGGCGCTCTTCGTCAAGGCGGAGGAGATCGCCCGCGAGCTCGAGGTGCAGGGCCTGTCGGTTCTCGTCGACGACCGCAAGGGTGTGAGCCCGGGCGTGAAGTTCAAGGACTCCGAGCTCATCGGTGTGCCGACGATCCTCGTCATCGGCCGCGGCCTGGCCGACGGCAAGGTCGAGATCAAGGACCGTCGCTCGGGCGAGCGCCGCGAGGTCGCCGTCGACGACGTCGTCGCCGCCCTCACGGCCGAGGTCACCGCGGAGGTCGAGCGCTCGTGAGCGCCGCCGGCCGCCCGGTGCGGGCGGTCTTCTTCGACTGGGGCGGCACCATCACGCCATGGCACGAGGTCGACTTCCACCTCACGTGGGAGGCGTATGCCGCCGGGCTCGGTCACACGGGCGAGGCGCGGGCCGCGTTCGTCGCGGCCATCTGCGAGGCCGAGGACGCGGCGTGGACTCGCGGGCGCTGCGGCGGTGGCAGTGCGCGCCTGCACGAGCTGCTCGCGTCGGTGGGGATCGCCGAGGGCCACCCCGGATCAGACGAGGCGCTCACGGCATACCGGGAGCTGTGGGAGCCCCACACGCTCACCGCGCCGGAGATCGGTCCGCTGTGGGAGGCACTGCGCGACAAGGGAATCCGCGTCGGTGTGCTCTCCAACACGTTGTGGGACCGCGCCTACCACCGGTCGATCTTCGAGCGTGACGGGGTGCTCGACCTCATCGACGTCGACGTGTACTCCAGCGAGACGCCGTGGGTGAAGCCGCAGCCGGAGATCTTCGCGTACGCCGCAGGCCAGGCCAGGGTGGCGCCGCAGGAGTGCGCCTACGTCGGCGACCGGTCCTACGAGGACGTCCACGGGCCGCAGCAGGTCGGGATGCGCGCGATCTGGGTGCCGCACTCGACGATCCCGGTCGAGCAGCAGGTCTCCCACGACGCCACTCCCGATGCCGTCGCCCACGAGCTCGGCGACGTGCTGACGATCGTCGAGTCGTGGAACGCGCAGGCCCAGGGTCCCAGCGCGTGAGCGACCCCACCCTGACGACCCTCGCCTTCCTCGGGCTCGCGGCCTTCGTCGCCGGCTGGATCGACGCCGTCGTCGGCGGAGGCGGGCTCGTGCAGCTGCCGGCGCTGCTCGTCGGCCTGCCCGGCGCCTCACCGGCGCAGCTGCTCGCGACGAACAAGTTCGCCTCGATCTTCGGCACCACGACGAGCTCGGTCACCTTCTACCGCCGGGTGCGTCCCGACCTTCGCACGGCCCTGCCCATGGCCGGCGTGGCGTACCTCGGCTCGATCGGCGGAGCTCTCATCGGGCTGCACATCCCGAAGTCGGCGTTCAACCCGATCATCCTCGTGCTGCTCGTCGTCGTCGGCGCCTACACGCTGCTCAGGCCCGATCTCGGCAAGGAGTCGATCCGCCGGTTCCACGGGGCCCGCCACACGGTGCTCGCGATGCTGACGGGTTTCGTCATCGGCGCCTACGACGGGGCGCTCGGGCCCGGCACCGGGAGCTTCCTCGTGTTCGCCCTCGTGGGCCTGCTCGGCTACAACTTCCTCGAGGCCAGCGCCAAGGCCAAGATCGCGAACTTCGCGACGAACCTCGGCGCGCTCACCGTGTTTGCGCCCATGGGCCTGGTCCTCGTCAAGGTCGGTGTCGTCATGGCAGGGGCCAACCTGCTCGGTGGCTACCTCGGGGCACGCACCGCGGTCGCGAGGGGAAGCGGCTTCGTGCGCGCCGTCTTCGTGCTCATCGTCAGCGCCTTCATCGTCAAGATCGGCGGCAGCCTCCTTGGCCTCTGGCCGTGACGACCGGCGCTCGCGCCGCCGCCGCCGGC
>NZ_JBHTFG010000017.1:0-46376 GCF_042666095.1 Terrabacter sp. GCM10028922
CCACTCGAGTGGGGGGAGGTCGAGCGGTCACTTTGCACCGTGGGCGGGCGGGTGGAGTGCCCACTCGAGTGGTGGGGGTCAGGTCGAGTGGGCACTTTGCACCGTGGGTGGACGGGTGGAAGTGCCCACTCGAGTCGGTGTTCCGGTCGGCAGGGGAGGGTTGGTCAGCGGGGCGGCATACGCAGGGCGCCGTCGAGACGGATGACCTCACCGTTGAGCATCGGGTTGTCGACGATGTGGCGCACGAGGGAGGCGTACTCGTCGGGGTGGCCGAGCCGAGACGGGTGTGGCACCTGCTTCTCGAGGACCTCTCTGACCTCACCCGGCAGGCCCGCGAGCATCGGCGTCTCGAACGTGCCGGGGGCGACCGTCATGACGCGGATTGCCTTGTCCGCCAAGTCACGGGCGGCCGACAGCGTGAGACCGACGATGCCGCCCTTGCTCGCGGCGTAGGCAGCCTGTCCGACCTGCCCGTCGTAGGCCGCGATGCTGGCGGTGTTGACGATGACACCGCGGTCGCCGTCGACGAGCTCGTTGGCGAGCATCGCCACGGCCGCGAGCCGCATGACGTTGAACGACCCGACGAGGTTGATGTCGATGACCGTCTTGAAGGTGTCGAGCGAGAGCGGACCGCCTCGGCCGACGACGCGGCCCGGGGTCGCGACGCCGGCGCAGTTGACCGCGATCCGGAGCTGACCGAGCGAGGTCGCCCGGTCGATCGCGGCCTGGACCTGCTCCTCGTCGCGCACGTCGGCCGGGACGAAGACGGCCGAGCCCTCGCGCTGGCCGTTGAGCTCGTCGACGAGTGCGGGCGCCGACGAGCCCTCGAGGTCGATGATGACGACGGTCGCGCCGTCGGCCACGAGACGACGCGCGGTGGCCCCACCGAGGCCGGAGCCACCTCCGGTGATGACGGCAACGGTGGACGGGCTCAACTGCATGACAAGGCCTTTCGCGGGAACGTGGAGGTCAGCGGGACAGGAGCTGGCGTGCGATGACGACGCGCTGGATCTGGTTGGTGCCTTCGAAGATCTGGGTCACCTTGGCCTCGCGCATGTAACGCTCGAGCGGGAAGTCCTCGGTGTAGCCGGCGCCGCCGAGCACCTGGACGGCGTCAGTGGTCACCCTCATGGCGGCGTCGGTCGCGACGAGCTTTGCGACGGCAGCCTCCTTGGTGAAGCCGCGTCCGGCGTCCTTGAGCCGGGCGGCGTGGAGGTAGGTGGCCCGCGCTGAGGTGACGGCGGCCTCCATGTCGGCGAGCAGGAAGGCGAGACCCTGGAAGTCGGCGATGCGGCGGCCGAACTGCTGGCGCTCGGTCGCGTACTCGGCGGCGACGTCGAGCGCGGACTGCGCGAGTCCGGTTGCGGCGGCGGCCACTCCGAGGCGCCCGGCGTCCAGCGCCGACAGCGCCATCTTCATGCCGTCACCCTCCCGGCCGACGAGGCGGGCGCCATCGACGGTCACGTCGTCGAACATGACCTGGGCCACCGGGTCGCAGTGCAGGCCCATCTTCCTCTCCGGCTCGGCAAAGGTCAGGCCCGCGGCGTCGCCCGGCACGATGAAGGTCGACAGGCCCTTGCTGCCGTCGTCGGACGTGCGCGCGAAGGTCGTGTAGTAGTCGGCGTGCCCGGCGTGCGAGATCCAGGCCTTGGTGCCCTTGAGCGACCAGCCGTCGTCGGTGCGCGTCGCGCGCGTCGTCATCGACGCGATGTCGGAGCCGGCGAGGGGCTCGGACAGGCAGTACGCGCCGAGCTGCTCACCCGAGAGCATGCCCTCCAACAGGGTCTCCTGCTGCTCCCGGGTGCCGAACGTCGCCACCGGGTGTGCCGTGAGGCTGTGCACGCTGACCCCCACCGCGACGCTCATCCAGGCCGACGCGATCTCCTCGACGACCTGGAGGTAGACCTCGTAGGGCTGTCCGGCACCCCCGAACTCCTCGGGGTAGGGCAGCGACAGCAGGCCGGCCCGCCCGAGTGTGCGGAACGTCGCCTCGGGGAAGACGCGGGCGCGCTCGGCCTCGTCGACCTGGGGTGCGAGCTCCTTGAGGCAGATCTCGCGGGTCAGCTCGATGAGGTCAGTGGCTTCGTCGGTGGGCATCAGCCTCGTCGCTGGCATGCTCAGATACTAGGACGTCCGAGCATTTTGTCCAAAGTGTGAGACGAGCGGTGGCCTCCCGTGGACACTTGCCCTCGCGCCGGGGGTGGCGCGCTAGGCGCTCACGCGGTCGTACCGGTCGCGGGCCTCGTCGACGGCGGGCATGTTGAGCTCCGCCCAGGCCTTGACGTGCTGGATCGGTTCGAGCAGCGACCGTCCGAGGTCGGTCAGGGAGTAGTCGACGCGCGGCGGGACCGAGGCGGTGACGGCCCGGTCGACGAGGCCGTCGCGTTCCAGTGACCGGAGTGTCTGGGTGAGCATCTTCTGGCTCACGCCGGCGAGTCGCGTCGAGAGCTCGGAGTAGCGGTGGTCGCGCTCGCCGAGGGCGCAGACGACGAGCGTGACCCACTTGTCGGAGAGGGTGGCGAGCAGCTGCCGGCTCGGGCAGGACGCAAGGTACGCGTCGTAATCCGCCTTGGCCTCCAGCCGGCGCTGGGCTGCGGTGCGTGTTGCCATGACATACCTCCAGGTGCGTGTGCCACTTCGAAGTGCGTACTTCCCGGCGGAGAGTAACCACCCGAGGATGAGGTCGCAAACGACAGCAACTCAGGAGTGATGATGAAGACCCTTGTGTCACAGCCGAACCGCAACGAACCGCTCCTCGTCGAGGCCATGCCCAGAGAGCTCGGGAACCATGACGTGCTCGTCGACGTCGCGGCTGCTGCCGTCAACCCGGTGGACGTCGGGGTCGTCCTCGGCCCGATGCGCGACATCGCGGGTCTCGAAGGGGTCGTCGGCCTCGGGTGGGACGTTGCCGGAGTCGTGGCTGCGGTGGGCGCCGCCGTGACCTCCCTTCGGGTGGGCGACCGCGTCGCCGGCCTCGACGACGACCTGACGAGGACCAGCCGGACCCACGCCGCGCAGGTCGTGCTTCCGGAGTCTGCGGTCGCCGTCGTGCCGGACGGCCTCGACCTGGTCGACGCGGCATCCGTTCCGCTCAACGCGCTGACGGCGGACCAGGCGCTCGCGGCCCTCGGTGCCCCGGCCGGCCGGACGCTGCTCGTCACAGGCGCCGGCGGCGGCGTCGGTGGGTATGCCGTGGCGCTGGCCTCGGCGGCCGGGTGGTCGGTCGTCGGCCACGGGCGCGACCGTGACGAGGAGTTCGTCCGCGCAGCGGGAGCCCGCGAGTTCGTCACCGTGCTGCCCGCGGCGGCCGTCGACGCGGTGTTCGACACGGCCGGCCTGCAGGAGAACGCGATCGGGGCGGTCCGCGACGGTGGTCGATTCCAGGGCGTCTACCCCATGGCGGTGGTGGAGAGCGTGCGCGACATCGAGACGTCCGCCGTGCTGGTCCACGCCGACGCGTCACGTCTGGCCGGCCTCCTGCACCGCAGCGTCACCGGCGAGCTCGCCGTGCGCGTTGCCGGTCGGATCCCGCTCGATGAGGCGGCGGTCGCCTATGCCAAGCTCGCCGGTGGCGGTCAGCGCGGGCGCTGGTTGCTCGTGCCCTAGTGGACGGCGGCGTCAGCGCGGGTAGGTGCGCACCTCGGTGGCCTTGACGGCAGCCCACACGTCGCGCCCGACCTGCAGGCCCAGGGCGCTGACCGACTCCAGCGTGACCTCCGCCGTCAGCGACAGGTCGCCGACGAGACCGACGCGCGCTGACTGGCCCTGCATCGTCACCGACGCGATCCGAACCCGCCAGGTGTTCCGCGGGGAACCCTCCGGCTCGTGGAGGTGCAGTGACACCGCGCTCGGTGGGATCGTCGCCCACACGTTGCCTTCGGTGGGGCTCGTCGTCACGACGAGCCCGCCATTGGCGGTATGCACGTGGCCATGCGAATCGCCCTGTCCCGCATACAAGTTGAGCCCTACGACGGTGCCCACGTAGGCACTGCGCGGTTCGCTCAGGACCTCGTCGGGTGTGCCCGCCTGCGTCACCTGCCCGTCCTCGACGAACACGAGGTGGTCGGCGAGCGTCAGCGCGTCGAGCGGGTCGTGGGTCACGAGCACCGTCACGCCGTCGTATGCCGTGAGGCGGGCCGCGAGGTCGCTGCGCGTGCGGGCGCGGGTGTCGGGGTCGAGGGCGGAGAGGGGCTCGTCGAGCAGGAGCAGCTCCGGGTCGGTGGCAAGAGCCCGGGCCAGGGCGACTCGAGCCTGCTGCCCGGACGACAGCTCACGAGGCCGTGACGACGCGCGGTCGGCCAGGCCGACACGGTCGAGCTCATCGCGCGCGCGGTCACGGGCCCGGCGACGGTCGACGCCGCGGCTGCGCGGACCGTAGGCGACGTTGTCGAGGGCGCTGAGGTGGGGGAAGAGCAGGCTGTCCGCGAGCATGAGCCCGACGGCGCGCTGCTCCGGGGCGAGCGCGCGGCGGCCGTCGTCCCAGACCTGTCCGCCGACCCGGACGAAGCCCTCACCGATGGGCAGCACACCGGCCAGCGCGAGCACCGTCGTCGTCTTGCCGCCGCCGTTCGGGCCCAGGATGCCGATGACCTGGCCTGGCTCAGCACCCAGGGCGACGTCCAGCTCGATCGTCCCGCGCGACAGTCGAACCCGCGCGTCGAGCCAAGGCGGAGAGGCAGAGGTCGGGCTCATCGCAGCCACCTCCCGCGCAGGACGCCGAGCACGAGGACGCTGACGGCGAGCAGCATGATGCTGATCGAGATCGCGACCTGCGGGTCGCGCTCGAGCTCGACGTAGACGAGCAGCGGCAGGGTCTGCGTGCGGCCCTGGAAGTTGCCCGCGAAGGTGATCGTCGCGCCGAACTCGCCCAGCGCACGGGCCCACGCCAGAGCCAGGCCGCTCGCGATGCCAGGAAGGACGAGCGGGATGGCCACCGTGCGCAGGTAGCGCAGGTCGCTCGCGCCGAGGGTGCGCGCCACCGACTCGAGTCGCGGGTCCAGGCCGCGCATCGCGCCCTCGACGGCTAGCACGTAGTACGGCATCGCGACGAACGTCTCGGCGAGCACGACCGCAACCGTCGTGAACGGGATCTGGATGCCGAAGGGCGTCAGGTGCTGTCCGACCAGCCCGGTGCGGCCCCATGCCATGAGCAGCGCCACGCCTCCCACGACAGGTGGCAGCACCAGCGGCACCGTGAGCAGCGCGCGCACCCAACGCGTCGTGCGGTGGTCGGAACGGGCGAGTAACCAGGCCAGGGGAGTGCCGAGGAGCAGGCACAGGACAGCCGTCGAGGTCGTCGTCGTGAGCGAGAGCCGCAGCGCCGGAAGGACGCTCGGCGTCGCGAGGTCGGACGGGATGCGCCCCCAGTCCGCCCGCAGCAGCAGTGCCACGAGCGGGACGACGAGCAGCAGCAGGGCCAGCGCCGCGGGCACACCCAGGGTGACGCGGGAACGCCACCGGCCGGCATACGTCATGTCACGTCATCCTTCCCGGGGCTGGGTGCCCGGCCCTCAGGGCGCACCGAAGCCGAACGACTGCACCGTCGCGAGGCCGGTGTCGCTCACCAGGTACGCGACGAACGCCCGCGTCGCCGCGTCGTCGACCAGCGTTATGACGGGGTAGTGGAGCGTCGTGTTGTACCGCGGCTCGATGGCGACGCCCGTGACGGCGCCCTTCGCGGCCACGACGTCGGAGTGGTAGACGACGGCGGCGTCGGCCTCGGCGAGCTTGACCTTGGCGAGCGCGGCCTTGACGTCGACCTCCTTGCTCACGACGTTCGGCACGATCCTCGCCTTCGTGAACGTCGCCTGCGCCGCCTTCCCGCACGGCACGCTGTCGGCGCACAGCACGACCTTGACATCGGGCCTCGCGAGGTCGGTGATCGACGCGACCCGCCCGGGGTTGCCGGGCGGCACGGCGACCTCGAGGACGTTGGTGGCGAAGGTCTTCGAGTCCTTGACCATGCTCCGGTCGAGCGGCTCGGCCGCGGCGGTGCCGGCGAGCGCGAGCACCGAGGCCGGGGCGCCGTTGTCGACCTGCTGGACGAGGGTCGCGCTCGAGCCGTAGGACGTCTCGACGGTGACGCCCGGATGGGCGGCCTCGAACGCCTTCCTCAGCTCGTCGAACGACTCGGTGAGGGAGGCGGCCGCGAGCACGGTCACGGTGCCTTGCAGCGACGAAGCCGAGGCGCCGGACCTCTCCGGCTGCCCGCTCCCGTCGGCGGACGAGGGGGTGGCGTGGCCGCACCCGGCAAGGAGGGCGGCGCCCAGCCCCGCGGCGACGGGCAGCAGCGTGCGGCGGGCGAACCGGGGCGGTGTGAGCCTCACGCGGGGACCTCGACGACCACGTGCGTCGACTTGACGCTCGCGACGGCCACGGAGCCCACCTCGAGCGCCAGGTCGTCGACGGACTCGCTCGACAGCAGCGAGACGATGCGGAACGGGCCGCACTGCATCTCCACCTTGGCCATCACGGTGTCCTTGGTGATGGCCGTGACGATGCCGCGCATCCGGTTGCGGGCGGACGCCGCTCCGATGGCGCCGACCGCGGCTGGGTGGGCCAGCTCCTGGGCGACGGCGGCGAGCTGCGCGCCGTCGACGGTGCGTCGGCCGACCTCGTCGGTGGCGCCGTAGAGCCGGCCGGAGTCGACCATGCGACGCACCGTGTCGTCGGACACCCCGAGCAGGGCGGCCGCCTCGGTGATGCGCAGATGCGGCATGAGCGACACGTTACACCCGCATGTGCGGCAGTTCGACGTTCTACGCCCTTCCCGCCGCTCCGCGCATCTCGCACGCTCGTCACCGGAGCGCGGGCACGAGGCGGAGCGCGTGAGATGTCGCGCGCCTGCTGGCGCCGTCGTGCGCTCGGCATGGAGCGCGCGAAACGGTTGACACGGTAGGGCGACGGGGCTTTAATCAACTTACTGATTGATCAAGGAGTTGGTTGACAATGATTCTCTCGCCGGTTTCGGATGACGACCTCGACCGCGCCTTCGCGGCCCTGGCCGACCCCGTCCGGCGCGCGATCATCGCCCGCCTCAGCAGGGGCGCCGCGACCGTCAACGAGCTCGCTGAACCGTTCGAGATCAGCAAGCAGGCCGTCAGCAAGCACATCCAGGTGCTCGAGCTCGCGGGCCTCGTGAGCCGGACGCGCGACGCGCAGCGACGTCCGGTCCACCTCGAGGCCGCCCGGCTCGAGGCCATGACGGCCTGGATCGACCGCTACCGCCTCGTCGCCGAGCAGCGCTTCCGGTCGCTCGACGCCGTTCTCGAACGAACCGCAGCAACACCGTCCACCAGGGAGACAGCAACCACCCGTGCGACCGCGACCACCGCGGCGCACGGCACCGAGAAGGAGCAACAGTCATGAGCAACCCACTGAACCTCGACGTCCCCGCCGGCCTGCCGTGGATCGACTTCACGCGCGAGTTCGACGCCCCCGTCGAGGCCGTCTTCAACGCTCACCGCGACCCGGAGCTCGTCCGTCAGTGGCTCGGTCCGCGCGGCTACGAGATGACGATCGAGCACTGGGACTTCACGTCGGGGGGCGGCTACCGCTACACGCACCGTGACGGCGACAACGTCTATGCCTTCCGTGGCACCTTCCACACCGTGCGCGAGAACGAGCTGGCCATCCAGACCTTCGAGTTCGAGGGTGCGCCGGACGAGGTCGCCATCGAGTTCATGCGCTTCGTCGACCTCGGCGACGGCCGCTGCCGGCTCGAGGGCCACAGCGTCGGCCCGTCGGTGGAGGGACGCGACATGATGGTCCAGAGCGGCATGGAGACCGGCATGGTGCAGGGCTACGAGCAGCTCGACGAGCTCCTCGGGGTCTCCAGCGCTCCCGCCAAGGCCGAAGGCTGAGCGCCGTGGACTGGACCCTCGAGGTCGTCGTCGTGCCGGTCAGCGACCTGGACGCCGCGATCGCCTTCTACCGCGACCAGGTCGGGTTCGACCTCGACCACGACACCCGCAACGAGCACATGCACGTCGCCCAGCTGACGCCGCGTGGCTCCGGCTGCTCGATCGTCGTGGGCAGCCTGCCGGCGCAGAACGCGATGAAGCCGGGGAGCCTGCACGGCATCCAGCTCGTCGTGGCCGATGCCGCGGCCGCTCGCGAGGAGCTCGTCGGTCGCGGGGTCGAGTGCGACGAGATCAGAGTCTTCGACGAGCGCGACGGCGGCACGTTCTTCGGCTTCCACGACCCCGACGGCAACTCGTGGGCCGTCCAGCAGATCAAGGCGCGCGCTGACACGCCGCTCATCCCTCGCGAGCACCGTGGGCGCTTCGGCGAGAGCCAGGAGGGGTGACCGTCGCCGGGTGAAAGTGCCCACTCGACCGTCGAGTGGGCTCTTCGCACCGGCTCGACCGTCGAGTGGGCACTTCGCACCCGGCTCGACCGTCGAGTGGGCACTTTGCACCCGGCTCGACCGTCGAGTGGGCACTTCGCACCGGCTCTCGCCTGCTTCCGCGGAACCCCTGGGCGCAGATTCGCGCCACGCCGAGCATGCCGCGTACCCTCTGTTGCCGATGCCCCTGACGCACCCCTCCACGCCTGCAGACGCTCCCGGCAGCAGTCCGGTCTTCCTGGATCTCACCGGTCGGCGTCTGCGGCGAGTGCGCCTTCTGGGCGCGAGCATCGCCCTCGTCGTCATCGGCTACGTCGGGCTCCTGCTCAGCGCCGCCCTGGGCGGCCCGACCATCGACGCACCGTTCCTCCCGCGCCCGGCTGCGCCCACCCACGGCCTGGCCAAGCTGCCGCCCACCGCAGTCAATCGCGCAGTCGTGCCCTCGTCGGGGGACCACGCCCCCGCGGGGACAGGTGGAGCGGTCCCCGTGCGGGCCACCTCTGCCGAGCCGCCGCGCACACCGAGCGCGCCTGTTCCCTCATCCACCGGCACTCCCGTACCGGCGGCGACCGTGACAGCCAGGCCCACGGCGGCCAAGCCCACGACAGCGAAGCCGCTGACGGTGCCTGCGTCGACACGACGCGCGAGCACCCCCACGGCGCCCGGGCTGACCCAGCGTCCGACCCCGACGACGAGCCGCTGACCGGTGGCAGGCGGGCATCGCACGCCGACGTCACGGCGTCGACGGTCGTCGCAGCCAGGACGGCACCGCCCGCCGCCCTCGCGGCTGGTCCGCCCGCGGACCCACTGGCTCGTCCTCTCCGTGGTCCTGCTCGCCCTCACTGTGGCCCTCGTCATGCAGGGCTACCTGCGCCACCTCTACGGGGTGAGCGAGGACGCCGCCGCGCCGCCCGGCCGTGCCGACAAGGTCCCGAGCGCGTTGGCGCACGGAGGGCCCGTCATCGACGCCCGCGGCGGGACGCCGCGCACGGCCGGCCCGGCTCCGGGGGTGCTTGCGCTCACCTTCGACGACGGCCCCGACCCGACCTGGACGCCCAAGGTGCTGGAGGTCCTGCGGCGCCATCACGTCCACGCGACGTTCTTCCTCGTCGGCACCCAGGCGCTCGACCACCCGGAGCTGGTCGCCAAGATCCTCGCCGACGGTCACGAGATCGGGCTGCACACCCTGACCCATGTCGACCTCGGCGCGGCACCTGCATGGCAGCGTCACCTCGAGCTGCGTGAGGCGCAGCAGGTGCTCGTCGGCCTCACCGGCCAGACGACCGCGCTCCTGCGACCGCCCTTCAGCTCCGAGAACGGCGCCATCGACAACGCGATGCTCGACTCCATGCTCACTGCGGCCTCGGACGGCTACGTCTCCGTGCTCGCCACGCGCGACGGTGAGGACTGGCGACGGCCCGGAGTCGAGGCGATCGTCCACGGCATCACACCGCCCGGACGCACGGGGGAGGTCGTGCTGCTCCACGACGCCGGAGGCGACCGCAGCCAGACCGTCGCCGCCCTCGACCGTGCCCTTCCCGCGTTGTCGGCCAAGGGCTACCGCTTCGAGACCGTGAGCCAGTCCGTGGGCATGGCATCCGCGATGAGCCCGGCGTCTGCCGTCGATCGGCTCACCGGACTGACGCTCGTCTGGGTCCTTCGGCTCAGCGACCTCGTCATAGCCGTCATCGGAGCGTGTCTCGTCGCCAGTGGCTTCGTCGTCGGCCTGCGCGCCGTGCTCGTCATCGGCGCCGCCGCGCGCCACCACCGCGGTCGGCTCCGCGAGCGACGGCGAGGCGCCGAGCCCGTTCTCGAGCCCGTCAGCGT
Organism: Terrabacter sp. GCM10028922; assembly: GCF_042666095.1. Classification (NCBI taxonomy): domain Bacteria; kingdom Bacillati; phylum Actinomycetota; class Actinomycetes; order Micrococcales; family Intrasporangiaceae; genus Terrabacter; species Terrabacter sp. GCM10028922. The sequence continues at coordinate 10,175 of NZ_JBHTFG010000017.1, forward strand.
CATCGTCCCCGCCTACAACGAGTCGGCCGGCATCGAGGCGGCGGTGCGCTCGATCGTGGCCTCCACCCATCCCGTCGAGGTCATCGTCGTCGACGACGGGTCGACGGACGGCACGGCCGACCTCGTCGAGTCGCTCCACCTGCCCGGCGTGACCGTCATCAGGCAGGTGAACGGCGGCAAGCCCTCCGCTCTCAACACCGGCCTGCGCCACGCCTCGCACGACCTCGTCGTCATGGTCGACGGTGACACCGTCTTCGAGCCGGATGCCGTGTACACGCTCGTCCAGCGGTTCGCCGACCCCCGCGTCGGTGCGGTGTCGGGCAACACGAAGGTGGCCAACCGTGGCGGCATCCTCGGCCGGTGGCAGCACATCGAGTACGTCATCGGCTTCAACCTCGACCGGCGTCTCTTCGACATCGCCGAGTGCATGCCCACGGTGCCCGGCGCGATCGGCGGGTTCCGCCGGTCGGCGCTCGAGCGCGTCGGCGGCGTGAGCGACGACACCCTCGCCGAGGACACCGACCTCACCATGGCGCTGTCGCGCGACGGCTGGAGGGTCGTCTACGAGGACGGCGCCCGGGCCTGGACCGAGGCGCCCGCCTCGCTGGGGGCGCTCTGGCGGCAGCGCTACCGATGGTGCTACGGCACCCTCCAGGCCATGTGGAAGCACCGCGGCGCGCTGACCCAGTCGGGCGCGGCCGGCAAGCTGGGTCGACGGGGCCTCACCTACCTGCTCGTCCTGCAGGTGCTGTTGCCGCTGCTCGCGCCGGCCGTCGACGTCTTCGCCGTCTACGGCCTCGTCTTCCTCGACGCCACCCGTGTCACGCTCGTCTGGTTGGCCTTCCTGGCGATCCAGGCGGTCATGGCCGTCTACGCGTTCCGGCTCGACGGGGAGTCGTTGCGCCCCATGTGGTCGCTGCCCCTGCAGCAGGTTGTCTACCGCCAGCTGATGTACCTCGTCGTCATCCAGTCGGTCTTCACCGCGCTGGCGGGCACCTACCTGCGCTGGCACCGGATGGAGCGCTACGGATCGCTCCGGGTGCCGGCACCGGAGCCGGCGGCAGCGCCACCCCGCTGAGCAGGTCGTCGGCATACTGTGCGCATGACCAATGTCGAGCAGAAGCGCGTCCTCCGAACGGCCATCCCGGGCCCGAGGTCGGCCACCCTCCAGGCCCGCAAGAACGCCGCGGTGTCGGCCGGTGTCAGCACCGGCCTGCCGGTGTACGTCGAGAGGGCGGGCGGCGGCATCCTCGTCGACGTCGACGGCAACCAGCTCATCGACTTCGGCTCCGGCATCGCCGTGACGACCGTCGGCAACGCGGCGCCGCGTGTCGTCGAGCGCGTCACCGAGCAGGTCGCCGACTTCACCCACACGTGCTTCATGGTCACGCCGTACGAGGAGTACCTCGAGGTCGCCGAGGCCCTCAACGAGCTGACCCCGGGTGACCACGAGAAGCGCTCTGCGCTCTTCAACTCGGGGGCCGAAGCCGTCGAGAATGCCGTCAAGGTCGCCCGCCACTACACCGGCCGCAACGCCGTCGTCGCGTTCGACCACGCGTACCACGGCCGCACCAACCTCACGATGGCGCTGACCGCGAAGAACATGCCGTACAAGCACCGGTTCGGGCCCTTCGCCGGCGAGGTCTACCGCGCGCCCATGAGCTATCCCTTCCGCTGGCCGGGCGGCCCCGCCGACTGCGCGAAGGAGTCCTTCGACGTCTTCGTGTCGCAGGTCCATGCGCAGGTGGGCGAGGAGAACCTCGCCGCCGTCATCCTCGAGCCCATCCAGGGCGAGGGCGGGTTCATCGTGCCCGCACCCGGATTCGTCAGTCAGGTCGCCGACTGGTGCCGTGACAACGGCGTCGTCTTCATCGCTGACGAGGTACAGACCGGCTTCTGCCGCACCGGCGACTGGTTCGCGAGCGAGCACGAGGGCGTCGTGCCCGACATCGTCACGACCGCCAAGGGCATGGCCGGCGGCCTCCCGCTCGCCGGCGTCACGGGCCGCGCCGAGATCATGGACGCCGTGCACGGCGGCGGCCTCGGCGGCACGTACGGCGGCAACCCCGTCGCCTGCGCCTCGGCCCTCGGTGCGATCGAGACGATGAAGGCCGAGGACCTCTGCGGTCGCGCACGCCAGGTCGAGGCGCTGTTCAGGCCCCGCCTCGAGGCCCTCGCCGCGCGGTACCCGCAGATCGGCGACATCCGCGGCCGGGGCGCGATGCTCGCCGTCGAGCTCGTCAACGGCGAAGGCGACATCTCACCGAACGCGGCGCTGACCGGGGCCGTCAACAAGGCCTGCCACGCCGACGGACTCGTCACCCTGACGTGCGGCACGTACGGCAACGTCTTCCGCTTCCTCCCGCCGCTCGCCGCGAGCGACGAGCTGCTCTCGGAGGGGCTCGACATCTTCGAGAAGGCGTTCGCCGCGTCGGTCTGACCCCGCCATCCGACGACGTATGCCGTCCCGCTGAGCCCGCGGGACGGCATACGTGCGTGGAGGGCCCGGATCGGGACGCGTGGCTGGCAGGTCCGGTCTGCGCGAGCACCAGCCGCGTCTGCGGCACGTCCTGCTGCCAGCCCGTTGACCCCTGACCATGCCCCTGTGGACGACGCGCCCGCGCACGGCTCGACGGGCGCGACGCTCGACCCGTGGAGGTTGCCGAGGCGGTCGGGCGGCTGGGTGGGGTCTGTACCTGGCGCGAGCTGCGGCGCGCGGTCCCGTGGCGGCGCATCGGCGTAGCCGTCGAGTCAGGTGAGGTCGTGCGGCTGCGACGGGGGCTGTACGGCCTACGTGGGCCAGACGACGCCGTGACGGTGGCCCGGCGCCTGACGGGCACGGTCTCGCACCGGTCGGCGGCAGCGCACTGGGGCTGGAAGGTCAAGATCACACCGCAACGGCCCGACGTGACCCTTGCACGACACCGGCGTCTGCCGCCACGGGCCGCGGAGATCGCCACGCTGCACTGGCGCACCCTGCCACAGGCGCACGTCCGGGCCGGGGTGACGACGCCCGCGCGGACCGTCGTCGACTGCTGCCTCGACCTGCCCTTCGACGAGGCTCTCGCCGTCTTCGACTCGGCCCTGCGCGCGGGCCTGCGGATGCGAGAGGTCACAGAGGTCGGTCTGACGCTCGGTCCTCGGCAGCGCGCCCGCGTGCTCAAGGTCGCCAGACATGCCGACGGCCGCGCGGCGAACCCCTTCGAGTCCGTGCTGCGTGCCATCGCGCTCGAGGTGCCCGGCCTCTCCGTCGAGCCACAGGTGCGGCTGCGCTACGACGACTTCTATGCGAGGGTCGACCTCGCCGACGAGTCGCTGCAGATCGTCGTCGAGGCCGACAGCCACGAGTTCCACGCCGAGCGACGGGCCTTCGACCGCGACTGCCGGCGCTACGACGAGCTCACCGTGCGCGACTGGATCGTGCTGCGTTTCACGTGGGAGCAGGTGATGTTCCACCCCGCCTGGGTGCGCAGCATGCTCGTCGGTGCCGTTGCGCTCCGCCGCAGGCGCTCCGGGACGCGACCGGCGGGGCGCACGGCCGTCGCCTGAACCGGGACGCCCGGCTGGCAGTTCGGGACCCTCGACCGTACGGCTGTGCTCACGGCAGATCGAGCTGCCAGCCGGTCGTCACGACCGTCGCAGCTGGGGTGCTCAGGCCCGGGGGTCGAAGGGCGTGATGTCGGGCCGCTTGGCCTGCCGGCGGTCACCCGACGAGCGCCCGGTGAGGCGCCGGTGCACCCACGGGCCGACGTACTCCTTGGCCCACTGGGCGTTGGCCTGGAGGGCCTCTCGGCGTCCGATGGGCGGGGCGGGGTCGAGCGGCGTCGCCCAGTCGGTCTCGGCCGGCGTGTGCCCGAGGGCCTCGAGCGCGGCGAGCGACACCCGCCGGTGGCCCTCGGTCGTCATGTGGATGCGGTCCTCGGCCCACATCCGCCAGTCGCGCAGCGCGTGCAGGCCCCACTGGTCGATGACGTGGGCGCCGTTGCGGCGGGCGATGCTCCAGATGTTGGCGGCGTGGATCGCGGCGCGCCCGCGGGTCGCCTTGACCAGAGGTGCGTCGGCGGGGTCGACGGGGGTCGCCATGAGGACGTCGGCCCCGGTGGCGCGGATGCGGACGACGGCGGCCTCCAGCCGGGCGGCGAGGGCGTCGAGGTCGGCCTTGGGGCGCAGGATGTCGTTGCCGCCGCCGACGATGCTGACGAGGTCGGGCTGGAGCGACAGGGCGTCCTCGAGCTGGGGACCGACGACGTCGGCAAGCTTCCGACCCCGCACGGCCAGGTTGGCGTAGCCGAAGTGGAGCCCCTCGGCGCGGGCGATCTCCGACAGGTGGGCAGCGAGCCGGTCGGCCCATCCGGCGAACTCGCCGTCGTGGCCGAAGGCCGGGTCGTCGTCGCACATGCCCTCGGTGAAGGAGTCGCCGATCGCGACGTAGCGGGTCCAGACGGTGGGTGCGGCACCGTCTGCGGCGGGCTGGGTCATGTCAGCCTCCAGTCGATGGGTGGGGCGCCCTGCTGGGCGAGCAGGTCGTTGGTGCGGCTGAACGGCCGCGAGCCGAAGAAGCCCGACCGTGCGGAGAGCGGCGACGGGTGGGCGGTCTCGATGCGCGGCACCGGCCCCAGCATCGGGGCCAGCGACTGCGCCTGTCGACCCCAGAGGATGGCGACGAGCGGTCCACCGCGAGCCACGAGGGCCGAGATCGCCTGTGCCGTAACGGTTTCCCAGCCCTTGCCCTGGTGGCTGGCGGAGCGTCCCGGCTGGACGGTGAGCACCCGGTTGAGCAGCATGACGCCTCGCTCGAACCACGGCGTCAGGTCGCCGGAGGCCGGCGTCGGCAGGCCGAGGTCGGTGCCCAGCTCGTGGTAGATGTTCTGGAGCGACCGGGGGACTGGCCGCACGTCCGGGGCGACGCTGAAGCTGAGCCCGACCGGGTGCCCCGGCGTCGGGTAGGGATCCTGGCCCACGACGAGCACCCGCACATCGGGCAGGGGTCGCGAGAAGGCGCGCAGCACGCGCTCGCCGGCCGGGAGGTAGCCGCGACCGGCCGCGACCTCGCCGCGGAGGAACTCACCCAGCTGGGCGATCGTGTCGGCCACCGGCTCGAGGGCGGGCACCCAGGTCGGGTGAACGAGCTCGGGGAGGGGTCGGGCTGGCACGGGCACACGCTACCCCCGCCTGCTGGGCCGCTCCGAGGTGATCCCCGCGCGCCGCCGCCCACCCACGCCCATCCGGATACCACCCACGCCGACCTCGCCCCCGGGCCTCGCGGCCGTGCGACAGAATCGACCCCGATGGACCTCACACTGCGCGGCCCCGCCCTCGTCGACGCCACGGTGCTGCCCGACGTCCTCGTCCGCATCGAGGGCGAGCGCATCGCTGCGGTCACCCCGCTGGCCCCCGGCGCCGAGCTGCCCGGGGAGGCCCACGCGGCCGAGCGCGTGAGCGGCACGATGGTGCCGGCATACGTCGACATCCACTGCCACGGTGGCGGCGGCACGGCGTTCACCGACCTGCGCGACGAGGCGGCGGCCGCGGCGGCCCGGCACCACCACGCGCACGGCTCCACCAGCCTCCTCGCGAGCCTCGTGACGATGAGCCCGCGTGACCTCGAGCGTGGCGTCGCGATGCTCGCGGAGCTGTGTGACGACGGGCTCGTCGACGGCATCCACCTCGAGGGCCCCTGGCTCGCGGAGGCGCGGTGCGGCGCGCACGACCCGACGCTGCTGCGCGATCCGAGCCTGACGGAGGTCGAGCGGCTCATCGAGCTCGGCCGCGGGCACCTGCGACAGGTGACGCTCGCGCCGGAGCGAGAGCACGGCCTCGACCTCGTCCGCTGGCTCACCTCGGCCGGTATCCACGCGGCGGTGGGGCACACGACGGCGACGTTCGCCCAGGTCGAGCGGGCCGTCGCGGCCGGCGCGGACCTCGCCACGCACCTCTTCAACGGCATGGACCCGTGGCACCACCGCACGCCCGGTGCGGCCCCGGCGCTGATGCGCTCGGCCGCGCGCGGTCGCGTCACGGTCGAGCTCATCGCCGACGGCGCGCACCTCGACGACGACACCGTGCGCACCGTCCTCGACCTCGTCGGCGCCGACCACGTCGCCTTCGTGTCCGACGCCATGGCGGCAGCCGGTGTCGGGGACGGGGCGTACGTCCTCGGGGGCCTGTCCGTGGTCGTCGACCGCGGCGTCGCCCGGCTGGCGCGCGACCCCGACGGCACGACGCCCGGCTCCATCGCGGGTGGCACGAGCCACGTCGCCGACATCGTGGCGCGGGCCGTCGCCGCCGGCATCCCCCTGCCGTATGCCGTCCGGCCCGCCACGCGAACGCCCGCCCGCGCGCTGGGGCTGGCGGACCGCGGGGCCCTGGTCGCCGGGGCGCGCGCCGACGTCGTCGTCGTCGACGACTCCGCACGGCTGGTCCGGGTCCTGAGAGCCGGTCGCTGGGTGGACGGCGACAGGCCCTAGGCTCGCCCGGTGACTTCTCCCCGCTGGTCCACCGCCGTCTTCGACCTCGACGGCACGCTGGCCGACACGATCAACCTCATCGTCGAGTCCTACCAGCACGCCTTCCGCACGATCATCGGTCGCGAGGAGGACCCCGACGTCATCCGCTCGTGGATCGGCCGTCCCCTCATCGCCGCCTTCCGCGACCACTCGCCGGAGCACGCCGACGACCTCTACGCCACGTACCTCGCCTGGAACGCCGACAACACCGAGCGGCTGATCCGCGGCTACGACGGCGTCCGCGAGGTCCTGGCCGACCTGCGCGCCGCGGGCGTCCACGTCGGCGTCGCGACGTCGAAGCGGCGCGAGTCCGCGCAGCAGGCCATGGACATCCTGGGCCTCAGCGAGCACGTCGCGGTGCTCGTCGCGATGGAGGACACCGAGCGGCACAAGCCCGACCCGACGCCGCTGCTGCTCGCCCTCGACCGGATGGGTCGCGGCTCCAACGACGCCGTCTACGTCGGTGACGCCGTCGTCGACGTGCTCGCCGGCAAGGCGGCCGGTATGGACACCGTCGCCGTCACGTGGGGGGCCGGGGTTCCGACCGCGCTGCACGGCGTGCGCCCGTCGGCGGTCGTCGCGACTGCCGACGAGCTGCGCACCGCCATGCTCGGCTGAGCACACCGCCAGGGTCGCGCCGGTCGGAGCAGGCTCGGGCAGGCTCGGGCGGGCTCGGGCGGGCTCGGGCGGGCTCGAGCAAGCTCCGGCAGGCCCTAGCATCTGTGCGTGCACAGCTTCGACAAGGACGCCGACCACGCCGCCGTCGACAAGGTCCTCAGCTACGCGCGTGAGCGCCTGCTCATGGCCCCGATCCCGCTCGACGGCGCGCAGACCGAGGACTACCTGACGTCCGCGGCGGGCCAGACGATCACGCCGCAGGGCCTCGGCTCGACGCGCGCGATGGAGCTCTTCGAGCACACCCTCGCGCCGGCGTGCCTCTCGACCGACCACCCGCGCTACCTGTCCTTCATCCCCTGCGCGCCCACGCGTGAGGCAGCGGCGTTCGACGTCGTCGTCGGCGCCTCGTCGATCTACGGCGGCTCGTGGATGGAGGGTGCCGGCGCCGTCTACGCCGAGAACCAGGCGCTGCGCTGGATCGCCGACCTCGCCGGCCTGCCCGACACCGCGGGCGGCGTCTTCGTGCCAGGAGGCACGGTGGGCAACCTCTCCGCCCTCGTCGTGGCACGGCATACGGCCAGGGCGACGGCGAAGGAGGCCGGCACGGGCGCGCGTCCGTACCGGATCGCCGCCACGGACAACGCGCACTCGTCGGTCGTGTCCATGGCCGCGGTCATGGATGCCGAGGTGTGCGGCGTGCACGTCGACGAGAAGCTGCGCATGACCGGTGCCGCGCTGCGCCGCACGCTCGAGGAGCACGGCCCCGAGACGTTCTTCGCCGTCGTCGCGACGAGCGGCACGACGAACTTCGGTGTCGTCGACGACCTCGCGTCGGTGGCCGAGGTGTGCCGGGAGTACGGCCTCTGGCTGCACGTCGACGGTGCGTACGGCGGCGCCGGGCTCGCCGCGCCCTCCGTCCGTCACCTCTTCAACGGCATCGAGCACGCCGACTCCTTCATCGTCGACCCGCACAAGTGGCTCTTCGCCCCGTTCGACTGCTGCGCCCTCATCTACCGAGATCCCGAGCTCGCCCGGGTCGCGCACACGCAGGAGGCGGGCTACCTCGACGTCATCACGAAGTCGGCCGAGTGGAACCCGACCGACTACTCGATCGGCCTGACGCGCCGCGCCCGCGGGCTGCCGCTCTGGTACTCCCTCGCCGTCCACGGCACGGATGCGTACGTCGAGGCCGTCGAGAGCACGATCGCGGTGGCCCGGTTCGCCGCCGACGAGATCCGCCGCCGGCCCTACCTCGAGGCGGTGCGCGAACCGGACCTGTCGGTCGTCGTGTTCCGGCGCCTCGGCTGGTCACCGGAGGACTACCAGGCGTGGACCGACCGTCTGCTCGCCGAGGAGTTCGCGTTCGTCGTGCCGACGAGCTTCCGGGGGGAGACGCTGACGCGGTTCGCGATCTGCAACCCGCAGACCACGCGTGAGGACGTCAACGCCATCCTCGATACGATGTCCTGACGTCGGGGGACGGGCTGTGACGCCTGCGCCCAGTGAGGCGGATGGGACTGCAGTTCCGGTGGGGCAGCGAGGCCCGCGCACGACATGCCGCGAACAGGCCCGACTGAATGACACCCTTGTCATTTCGGTCTAGGGTGTGACCGGAGCCAACGCACGACCGCAGCGAGACGGGGACATGAGCACAGACCACGCCACGGCGCAGCCGCACCGCCACGAGTCCGAGGACGGCCTCAGCGCACGCGACCTCGAGATCCTGGCGTTCGAGCGGCAGTGGTGGAAGTACGCCGGCTCGAAGGAGCAGGCCATCAAGGAGCTCTTCGACATGAGCTCCACGCGCTACTACCAGGTCCTCAACGCCCTCCTCGACAGCCCCGAGGCGCTCGAGGCCGACCCCATGCTCATCAAGCGCCTGCGCCGGATGCGTGCGAGCCGTCAGCGGGCTCGCACGAGCCGCCGGCTCGGCATCAACGTCTGAGACCTCACGCCTCCACACCGCACGAACGCGGTCGGTGCGGTGACCCGCGCCTGACCGACTCGGGGCCCACCTGCAGGCCGGCACGGCGTGCGCGTGGTTCACTTCCCTCATGGCCGAGGTGACGATCCGTCGCGCGTCGGCCGACGACGCCTTCATCGTCGCGGCCCTGCACCTGCAGTTCGCCCGCGAGCTCGGTATGCCGTCCGAGGCCGGCTACCTCGACCGCTTCGTCGACGCGTGGCTGGCCGAGCGGCCCGACCGCCCGACCTGGATCGCCGAGAGCCGCGGCGAGCACGCCGGCATCCTCGAGACGCGGCGCATCCGCGCCCTGCCGTGGCCGGGGCGCAAGGACGTGTCGTGGCTGCACGTGGGCGGGCTGTTCGTCGTGCCCGCCTGCCGCGACCGGGGCGTCGGCCGGGCCCTCACCGAGGCGATGATCGAGTGGTCGCGCACCACCGACGTCAAGTGGATCCGCCTCAACGCGCCCGATGACCGTGCCCAGGAGTTCTACGAGCGGCTCGGGTTCAGCTCGCCCGGCCGGCTCATGGAGTTCGACCTGCGGGACCCGCAGTGACCGAACAGCGCCCGCCCTTCACCTCGCCTCGCCCCGGCCCGACGAACTCGCTCGTCGACGTCGCCGGCCTCCGCGTCGGTCACTGCACTCGCGACGAGCCGGGCTGGCTCACCGGCGTCACCGTGGTGCTCGCCCCTCAGGGTGGTGCGGTCGCCGGCGTGGACGTGCGCGGTGGTGGACCCGGCACCCGCGAGACCGACCTGCTCGATCCCCGCAACCTCGTCGACCGGGTCGACGCGATCGTCCTCGGCGGCGGGTCCGCGCCGGGCCTGGCCGCCGTCGACGGGGTCGTGGACGCTCTCCTCGACGACGGGATCGGCTGGCCGATGGGCGAACCCGGACACGTCGTGCCGATCGTGCCGTCCGCGATCCTCTTCGACCTGGGACGTGGCGGCACCTGGCGCCACCATCCGCGCGCCGAGGACGGCAGGGCGGCATACGCCGGCGCGTCCACGTCGGCCGTGGCGCAGGGGTGCGTCGGCGCCGGGACGGGCGCCAAGGCCGGCGGTTTCAAGGGCGGCATCGGCTCGGCGAGCGTCGTGCTCGAGTCGGGCACGACGGTCGCAGCGCTCGTCGCGCTCAACGCCGTCGGCTCGGCCGTCGACCCGGCCACCGGGCTGCCGTATGCCGTCGGGCTGGGTCTCGGGGACGAGCTGGCCCACGTGGGGCGGCCGAGCGCGGCCGAGCTCGACGCGGCCCGAGCCCGGGCCGAGGCGCTGCCCGCGAGCAGCGGCAGGCCCGGGCTCGCCACGACGATAGGTGTCATCGCGACCGACGCCACCCTGACCAAGGCGCAGTGCCAGAAGGCGTCCGGCATCGGTCACGACGGCTTCGCGCGTGCCCTCAAGCCGGTGCACACGCTCTTCGACGGCGACACGCTCTTCACGCTGGCCACGGGTGAGCGGCCCGCTCCCGACCCCGTCGAGCAGACCCTGCTCATGGAGGCGGGTGCCGACTGCGTCGCGCGGGCCATCGTCCAAGCCCTGCTGGCAGCGACGTCGGTCGACCGCTCGGCCGCCGGTGGCGTGGCGCTGCGGTCGTGGTCCGACGCGTTCCCGTCGGCGCTGGGGTCCCGCTAGCTTGCCCGCAGAGGTCTTCGGTGACGGTGTCAGTAGTAGGTGTCGGTGAGCTGGTGACCGAGCTCGCGGGCCATCTCGTGCCGCAGCCCGGCGAGCTCGCTGTCTGACCCCGCCTCTGCCGCGGTGCGCGGGAGCGAGCGTTTCGCCGCTACGGCCTCGACGAGGGCCAGCCGCAAGTCGTCGCGCGGGTGGCTCGCGTCCCAGCGCAGGTCCTGCTCGCGGGCTCGCGCGCGGGCAGCCGCCACCTGCTGGCCGGTCGGCGCCGGGCGCTCGCGCACCTGTTCGAGGGCCGCGAACGGGTCCTCGCGACGCCGGACCGCCGCGCCGGCGAGCGTGTGCAGGCCCGGGAGGTTCTCCATCGTGAGCAGCAGCCGCACGTTGGCTGCCGTGCCCGCGATCTCGGCCGCACGCAGGTCGGCGAGATACTCACGGCGCTGGCCGTCGACGGCGGCGAGGCGTTCGAACCACAGCAGCAGACCGGTCGCCGGGGCGGACACGGCGCGCAGGATGCCGGCGCCCGCCGCGTTCATCGTCGCCTGGGACTCCCCGATCCCCAGGCGGTAGTCGGCGAAGTCGGAGTAGCAGTCGCTGGGCAGCGGGGTCAGGAGTGTCGCGAGACGCAGCAGGATGCCGTGAGCGAGGTCGACGAGGTGGGCGAGCGCCGTGTCGCTGCCGCGCAGATGGCCCAGCTCGTGTGCGAGGAGGGCCACGCGTTCGTCGTCGGTGAGCATGGTCCAGACGGGCAGGCCGATGACCAGCACGGGCCGCCGGCGCAAGCCGGGCTGCGCGACGAACGCCGTGAACTCCGTCGTGACGCCGAGGCCGTGGGGCGTGCTCGTGCCGACGGCCGCGGCCACCTCGCCGACGAACGCGTGGGTGAGGGGGAACTCGTCCGGCGGCAGCTCGCGTGCCTCGACCCGTCCCGGCCGGGGTGCGACGGCGACGACGACCACCCACGCGAGCGCGACGCCCAGCCAGCCCAGACGTTCCTGGGCGCGAACGTCAGGACGACGAGAAGGACGACGGCGGCCGCGAAGACCCCGAGGACGACTACCGACAGCACGAGCAGGGCGGTGCCGGTTCCGGTGGTGGCCCTCGGGCGCTCGCCGCGCGTCACCTGGGCGACGAGCCGGTCGTGCATGGTGCGGGCGGCCCGGTCGAGCGCCTCGCGGCGGCGGCGGGCGAACCACGACAGCCGTGGCTCGCGTGCCCGCTCCGCGGGCGGGTCCGTGAGCGCGTGGCTGGGCGGGCGTCTGGGCGCGGGCGGTGGCGTCGGGTGGTCGGGTGGAGCTCGGACACGGTCATCCTTCGACGACGGGTGAGGCGTCTCCGGATGCTACGGCGCAGGCGCCCGGTCGCGCTCGGTTTGGGCGGATAGGGTCGCGGGATGCCGAACGTCACCGCCGAGCTCTGGGTCCCGGTCGAGGCCGACCTCGCGTTCGCCGTGTCGCAGACGACGGGCGAGGTCCGGCTGCGCTGGGACCCGTTCATCCGCAGCCAACACCTCGTCGACGCCGTCCAGCCGGGCAAGGGTGTGCGCACCGTGACCCGCGCCCGCGTCGGTCCGCGCATGGTCAGCGAGTACGTGTCGTACCGCCCGCCGACGAGCGTCGGCATGACGATGGTCGACGGTCCGTGGTTCTTCGAGCGCTTCGGCGGCGGATGGCGCTTCACGCCCGAGGAGCGTTCGGGCGTGGCGGGCACCCGCGCCGTCTGGAAGTACACGTATGCCGTGCGGCCGGCCTGGCTGCGTCCCGTGGCCGAGCCGTTCGGGCAGTGGCTGCTCGGACGCGAGATCCGGTCTCGCATCGCCGCGTTCGCGCGGGCGTGTGGCGACAACACCGTCCTGGCCGCCGTCGCGCCCCCAGCCGCCTGACCCCGTCCGAGCCCGGGCGAGGAACCGAACCGCGACCCATCCGGGTGAAACTGCCCACTCGACGGTCGAGTGGGCACTTTCCACCGGGGCTTCGCCCCGTCGAGTGGGCACTTTGCATCGGCTCGACGGTCGAGTGGGCACTTTTCACCGGGGCTTCGCCCGTCGAGTGGGCACTTTGCACCGGCGCCGCCGACCTCGAGGGCCGAGCGCCGGTCAGGGAGTGGGTGGGGAGAACTGCTCCCAGCCGCGGCGGATCGCGGAACCGAGGTGGTCCAGCGGGTAGGGCAGGCGGGAGTCGGGCTCGTGCAGGGCGTCCTCGAGGGATCCGCCGCCGAGCCGGCGCTCGCGGATGACGGCAGCGACGGCCGCGATGTCGTCGCGCTGCCGCGCCACGAAGCGGCCGTCGACGGGGCGGCCGTGTCCGGGCACGACGACGGACCGGTCGCTGGCCTCCACGAGGTGCGAGGCCAGGGTGTCGGCCCACTCCAGCGGCCACGAGTCGATGCCGAACGACGGGTGTGCGCTCTCCTCGATGAGGTCGCCGAGGAACAGTGCGTCGGTGTCGGGCACGTGCACCGCCACGTCACCGTCGGTGTGGCCACGGCCGGCATACGCCATCGTGACGACCCGGTCGCCGAGGTCGATGGTCGCGTGGGAGCAGAAGGTGCGGTCCGGGCCGCGCACCGCGGTCGCCAGTACGTCCGCGGCGTCGCGCGCGGTGTAGCCGAGCTCGGGGCCGTCACCCGGATCGGCGCGGAAGAGACCCTTGATGCGTTCTGCGTCGGCCTCGAGGGTCCTGCCGACGTTGTCGTGCGCGTGCACGGTGGCCGTGTCGAAGGCGGCGTTGCCGAAGGTGTGGTCGAAGTGCACGTGCGTGTTGACGACGTGCCGCACCTCGATGTCGCGGGCGAGGCGGCGCACGTCGTCGAGGACCTGGCTGCCCTGCACGTCACTCGCTCGTGTGTCGATGACGACCGCGCCGTCGCGCCCGAGAACGAGACCGACGTTGACGTCCCACTGCTTGTAGCGCGCGACGAAGACGCGGTCGGCCACCTCGACGAACCCCGTCGTCGGCCCGGCGGGCCCGGTGGAGCCGTACGTCGGATACGGGCCGGCGCGGCCTGCAGGGCTCATCGAGCGCACCTCGGTGTGATCCACGTCTCTGCCGGCATGCGTCCACGGTAGTGGGCACGGGACGGACAGGCGCTTCTCGCCGGGTTCCTCTACCTTTGGTAGCCATGTCGACCGAGACCCGCACCTCCACGAAAGACCCGAAGCCTCGGCGCAAGCTTCTCATCGCGGCCGTGCTCGCCACCTTCGCCATCGGCACGACGAGCGCCGTCGCGTTCTGGTCCGGCGACAGCTGGAGCGACGAGGCGATGTCGTCCGCGTTCCCCGGACTGCCGGGCGGTGACTGGGCGAGCACCTCGTCGGCCGACGGCTGGGGCGAGTCAACGTCATCGAGCACGTCCGTCGCCTCGCGCACCACAGCAGGCACCACGAGCAGCCAGCCGACGTCGACGGCCGTCGTCGAGCAGGCATCCGCCACGCCGACAAAGCTGCCGACGAGCAAGGCCCCGGCCCCCGCGCCGACCTCGACCACGACCACGACCTCGACGGCTGTCCCGGCACCGACCTCGACGTCGGCGCCGGACCCCACCTCGACGCACGACAACCCCAAGCCGAAGCCGACCTCGACGAAGAAGCCGACGCCGACGAGCTCGCCGACGTCCTCCGGCGACGACGGCGGGTGCGTCCTGCTCGTCATCTGCTGAGGCGGCGCACCCACCGGCTCGGGCGGGTGCCCATGGGAGCCTGAGCGCATGGACTGCGTCTTCTGCTCCATCGTCGCGGGCGAGATCCCAGCCGACGTCGTGCTCGACGAGCCGGACTTCCTCGGTTTCCTCGACCGGCGTCCGGTGTTCAAGGGGCACGTCCTGCTCGTCCCGCGGCCGCACGTCGACACGCTCCTCGACCTCCCGGGCGAGCTGCACGCGGGCCTGCTCGGCGCGGCTCGGCGGCTGGCCGCCGCCGCGGTCGATGGTCTGGGCGCCCAGGGCACGTTCGTCGCGATGAACAACGTCGTGAGCCAGTCGGTGCCGCACCTGCACGTCCACGTCGTGCCCCGTACGAAGGGTGACGGCCTGCGCGGCTTCTTCTGGCCGCGGACCAAGTACGCGTCGGAGGCGGAGTCCGCCGAGTACGCCGCCCGCCTCGCCGCCGCCCTCGAAGCGGTGGCACCGCGTCAGTGACCGCGGGCGCACCGCGTCGTCCGCGTGGCCAGTTGTTTGCACTCTCACCCCGAGAGTGCCAATAATGGCGTTAGCACTCTCCCCGTGGGAGTGACAGATATGGACCGAATGCCGAGGGGCTGGGTTCGCAGCGACGTGAGCTGAGGAGTCCGGTCCCGTCCGTCGCGGGCGGCACGCGGGCCACCACCAACGATTCGCGTGGGAGGAACCACCCGAATGGCCAAGACCATTGCGTTTGACGAAGAGGCGCGCCGCGGGCTCGAGCGAGGAATGAACATCCTCGCCGACGCCGTCCGTGTGACGCTCGGCCCGAAGGGCCGCAACGTCGTTCTGGAGAAGAAGTGGGGCGCCCCCACCATCACCAACGACGGTGTCTCGATCGCCAAGGAGATCGAGCTCGACGACCCGTACGAGAAGATCGGCGCGGAGCTCGTCAAGGAAGTTGCCAAGAAGACCGACGACGTCGCCGGTGACGGCACGACGACGGCCACCGTCCTCGCCCAGGCCATGGTGAAGGAAGGCCTGCGCAACGTGGCCGCCGGCGCCAACCCGATGGCCCTCAAGCGGGGCATCGAGAAGGCCGTCGACGCTGTCTCCGCCCGCCTGCTCGAGCAGGCCAAGGAGGTCACGACCAAGGAGCAGATCGCCTCGACCGCCAGCATCTCCGCGGCCGACGAGGAGATCGGCGCGCTCATCGCCGAGGCGATGGACAAGGTCGGCAAGGAAGGCGTCATCACCGTCGAGGACTCCAACACCATGGGTCTCGAGCTGGAGATGACCGAGGGTATGCGCTTCGACAAGGGCTACATCTCGGCGTACTTCGTCACCGACACCGAGCGCATGGAGGCCGTCCTCGACGACGCCTACGTGCTCGTCGCCAACTCCAAGATCGGCAACATCAAGGACCTCATCCCGCTCCTGGAGAAGGTCATGCAGTCGGGCAAGCCGCTGCTGATCATCGCCGAGGACATCGAGGGTGAGGCCCTCGCGACGCTCGTCGTGAACAAGATCAAGGGCACGTTCAAGTCCGTCGCCGTCAAGGCCCCGGGCTTCGGCGACCGCCGCAAGGCCATGCTCACCGACATCGCCATCCTCACCGGTGGCCAGGTCATCTCCGAGGAGGTCGGTCTCAAGCTCGAGAACGCCACCCTCGACCTGCTCGGCCGCGCTCGCAAGGTCGTCGTCACGAAGGACGAGACGACCATCGTCGAGGACGCCGAGGACCGTTCGCAGATCGAGGGCCGCATCGCCCAGATCAAGGCCGAGATCGAGAAGTCGGACTCCGACTACGACCGCGAGAAGCTCCAGGAGCGCCTCGCCAAGCTCGCCGGCGGCGTCGCCGTCATCAAGGCGGGCGCAGCCACCGAGGTCGAGCTCAAGGAGCGCAAGCACCGCATCGAGGACGCCGTCCGCAACGCGAAGGCTGCCGTCGAGGAGGGCATCGTCGCCGGTGGTGGCGTGGCCCTCATCCAGGCCGCCAAGGCGCTCGACGAGCTCGTGCTCGAGGGTGACGAGGCGACCGGCGCGAACATCGTGCGGGTCGCCACCGAGGCCCCGCTCAAGCAGATCGCGATCAACGCCGGTCTCGAGGGTGGAGTCGTGGCCGAGAAGGTGCGCGGCCTCGAGGGCGGGCACGGCCTCAACGCCGCGACGGGCGAGTACGGCGACCTGCTGGCCGCGGGCATCATCGACCCGGTCAAGGTGACGCGCTCTGCGCTGCAGAACGCCGCGTCGATCGCCGCGCTGTTCCTGACCACCGAGGCCGTCATCGCCGACAAGCCTGAGAAGCACGCCCCGGCCATGCCGGGCGGCGACGACATGGGTGGCATGGGCGGCATGGGCTTCTGAGCCCAGAGCCTCCCGCTGCACGCAGCGGCTCGTAGCACGAAGGGCGGCTCCTCCTCACGGGGGAGCCGCCCTTCCGCACGGGTGCGCCGGTTAGGCCGTTCCGCGTCGCGTCGCGTCGCGGCGCGTCGCGGTGGGTCTCGGTGGGTCGCGGCTCAGCGGGCGAAGAGGGCGCGTGTCGCGTTCTCGTGCTCCGCGTAGGCCGTCGACGCCTTGAGGGTGAGCCGGCCGACATCGGCGAGGGCTTCGGTCATCTGGGCCTGGATGCGCTGGTAGTCGTGCATGACGCGCTCGAACTCCACCTTGGCCGGACCCTGCCAGTCAGCGCCCATGCCCGCGAGGCGGCCGCGCAGCTCGGCAGTGCTCGACGTGATGGTGTCGGCGAGCCGGTCGATGTCGGCGGCCGCAGCGGCGATGCGTTCGGTGTCAACGACGGAACGGGACATGGGTCTCTCCTCGATCGGTGGCCGACCGGACGGTGGCCTCGTTGCGTTCGAGGCTAGGTCGGGCGGGGGAGCGGCGTCCGGCGTCATCCACAGGCGCGGGTGGCATCTCGCTGGCCTAGGCTTCGAGCCATGACTGTGTGGATCGACCAGCCCATCTGGCCCGCCCACGGTCGGCTCTTCGCGCACCTCGTCAGCGACACCTCGTACGACGAGCTCCACGCGGTCGCGCGAGCCGCACAGCTGCACCCGCGCTCCTTCGACGGCGACCACTACGACGTGCCGCAGGGTCGCTGGCAGGACGCCGTCGACGCCGGCGCCACCCCGACCACCGGCGTCGACCTCGCCCGTCGGCTCAACGCCTCAGGCCTGCGTCTGCGCAAGCGCAAGCGCGACCGCGGTGTGCGCCGCATCCTCGACGTCGCGTTCCCCAACGGCGCCAGCGACGTCGACCTCGTCGCGTCCGACGACCCGCTCGATCCCTCGCGCGTGCTCGCCGCCATGGTCTTCGTCCGCGACCGGCGCGGCGACTTCGTCGTCGTCCACAGCGTGCGGCGCAGCGAGTGGGGCTCGCCCGGCGGCTGGCGCGAGGAGGACGAGACCCCGGTCGAGAACGCCGTCCGCGAGACCCTCGAGGAGACCGGGCTGCGGCTGCGCCACGCAGACGTGTTCCCTTGTGGCTATGAGCGGTTCACCCCACGCACCGACGACAACCTCTTCACGCGCCAGAGGCCGTTCCTCCAGGTCTTCCGCACCCGGCTCGACGACGTGCGACCGGTGCTGACCGACGGTGACGACGGGGTCCACGAGACCCGCTGGGTGAGCCCTCAGGAGTACGCCGAGCTGTGCGGGCACCTCTTCTGGTGGCCGCTCGCGGTCGAGGTGTTCCCCGACCTCCGCGGTCTCGCCCGCCCCCGGTGAGCGCACGTATGCCGTCCACCCGGGTGGACGGCATACGTGGTCTGTCGTCGTGGGCTCGCCTGCGGCGCAGATGAACCCGGGATTCAGCGGTAGTTCGTGAAGGTCAGTGCGACATCGAGGTCGGCGGCCTGGAGCATGCGCTGGACGGCCTGGAGGTCATCGCGCGACTTGCTCGTGACGCGCAGCTCGTCACCCTGGATCTGGCTCTTGACGCCCTTGGGGCCGTCGTCTCGGATCAGCTTGTTGATCTTCTTCGCGTTCTCCTGCGAGATGCCCTCCTTGAGGGGCGCGTCCAGGTGGTACTCCTTGCCGGAGAGACGCGGCCCGGCCTCCGGGACGTCGAGGTGCTTGAGGCTGACCTTGCGCTTGACGAGGTGGGTCTTGACCACGTCGAGCACTGCCAGGCAACGCTCCTCGGTGTTCGCCTTCATCTTGATGACCTCGCCGGTCAGGTCGACGGAGGCTCCGACGTTCTTGAAGTCGTAGCGCGTCGAGAGCTCCTTGC
This sequence comes from Terrabacter sp. GCM10028922, assembly GCF_042666095.1. Classification (NCBI taxonomy): domain Bacteria; kingdom Bacillati; phylum Actinomycetota; class Actinomycetes; order Micrococcales; family Intrasporangiaceae; genus Terrabacter; species Terrabacter sp. GCM10028922. The sequence continues at coordinate 28,739 of NZ_JBHTFG010000017.1, forward strand.
TCGCGCTGTTGACCGCGTTCGCGATCTCCTGCTTGTCGAACTTGCTGACGATGTCGAAGGAGGAGTCGGCCATCGGTGAGGTCCTTCCGGATGCTGTGGGTCTGGGCTGTCGGGCGGGTGCGCGCTGGGCCGCGGACACGACAAAAGAGTCGCCGTGGCCCCGATTCGGACCGCGCCCGATCTCTTGCTATCCTTCCAGACGCACCAAGGCAGGTTGTCCGAGCGGCCAATGGAAACGGACTGTAAATCCGTCGCGAAAGCTACGAAGGTTCGAATCCTTCACCTGCCACCCAGTGCTCAGAAGGGCCTCTGACCAGCGGAAACGTCGGTTGGAGGCCCTTCTGGCGTCTCCCGCCCGTGTCCGGCTGGTGACGGCCCACATCGGCTCCATACGGGTGTCAGTGGGGAAATAGTGGGGAAGTTTGGTCTCCTCGGGCCGCCACCCCTTCCGCGCTCTCCCGGTCGGGGATGCTCAGCGCGAGCTCCACACGGTGGCGCGAGGCCTCGTCCTGGCCGACGATGCACGAGGCGTAGACGCGCAGCAGCACGTTGACGCTGTGGCCCGCCCACTCCGCAACCTGCGTCGCCGGCACGCCGGCGTTGAGCCAAAGCGACACTGCAGCGTGACGTAGGTCGTACGGACGCTTCGCGAGGGGTGACTGGTACTCCGCATCGGTCAGAGCGGCGCGACGGGCGCGGGCCCATACCCGGTACACCGTGCCTGTGGCCTGCGGACTGGCGAAGGGCGGCGCGATAGGGACACCGGCCCGACCGGCGCGAGTCACGAACAGCCGGCCTCCGAGGCCGGGCGGGAACTGATCCAGGTGCCGACGAAGGGTCTCGACCAGCTCAGGCGGGGCCGGCGCATCGCGGGTCGCGCGGCGCGCCCGGTGCTTGAGCGCGCGGTCCTCCGTGGGCGAGCCCGAGTCAGTCCAGGCTCTCCCTGATGTCTGCGTCGAGCCAAGGAGGTTGAGCGTGCCCCAAGCGCCAGCGGTCGTCGGTAGTTCCAAGTTCGCGGTTGTCAGGTGGCGCACCTCCGCCGGCCGCAGTCCGGCGTAGTAGATGCACGCGAAGAAGGCCTCCAGGGAGGGGTAGATGCGTCTCACGGCTGCTAAGAGGGCGCGAGCCTGTTCGGGGTTCACGACGACTCGGCGGTCGATCACATCTGTGTGAGCCGCCGGCCTCCAGGCGATGCGGTCCATGGGATTGACAGGGAGTGCGTCGATTTCGACGGCGTACTGGAAGGCGCTGTACAGCGCCGAGCGTTTGCGCGCGACTGTGCTTGGCGCCGCTGGGCGACCGTCCAATCGGAGGGTGAGCCCGTCCAGCACGCGTCGCAGGCGAGCGGCATCAGTCATCTCTGAAAGTACTGGCGAGTTGTTGTTCACCCACCGCATCGCCTGCGCGTAGTGGTCTGGGACACCGTCCTCGCCGCGCGCCCTTCGCGCATTGGTATTGAACGCCCAACGCTCCAAAGCCCGGCGCACGTTTGCCGGGTCGGGCACTTCTGAGTCGAACGCCGCCATCGTTGCGGACACCAATCCCTCTGCGATCCCCTTCCGATGGCGCGGGGAGGCATGAGCCCACTTGGTGTCCACAAAAGCCATGGCGTGGCCCACCCATGCCACAGGTGGCTTCGCGGTGACCGCGCCGACTGGAAGCCCGTTCCCGACATCGAAGGGTTCGGCGTTGCGCATGGCAAGAAGGAGTCGTGCCCGGAACGCGTCGGCAAGCTTGGCGGTGTCAAACGTCTCTTGGCGAGTGTTCCCCTCCACTCGCCATCGAACGGTGTACGTCGTCTTGCGCTTCCCCTTGTAACGACGCACGCCCCAGACCTGGACATCGTGAGTGATCGCGTGACCCATGATCAGGCAGGCTGCTCGAGCGCCTTGAGCCACCGCTCGAAGTCCGCCCGGCGTACTCGCAGATCGCCGTTAGGCAGTTTGATGCATGGTGGCGCCTTCCGGGCAGCACGCCAGTCGTAGAAGGTGGACCGGGCGACGCCTAGCTCCTCGCAGATGTCGCGGACGCTGAGGTGCTCGCGGCTGCCCCGTTGCTGGCTTGTCATCACAGACTCCCTTCGACACGCTTCGTCGTGAGTCGTGAACAGCCGGAGCGGGGGCGTTATGCGTCCGTGCGACGCCGGAATCTCTCAGGGAGTTGGCTGATCGCGTTGTCCGCTCCTGGCCGCCGATCTCGACGTCGGATGACAGGGGTCTGGCAATCGTCGGAGGGACCCATCAAACTGCGATCGACTCGACGCTATCCACGGCGGAACCACGGCGTAATCGGACGATCGTTGAAGGGGCGCTCCGCCCGTAGGAGCCCCCAGCGCACACGCGGCGCTAGGACGCGCCTTGGTAAACCCGCCTCGCCGACCCACGCATTAGGAGTCCGACCGAGTCCAGGTTGGCTGCCGGAAATGCCGGTGCCGCAATGGTTTTCGTACTGCTTGATGTGAGTTTATTTGTGGCTGCTCTCGATGGTGCGGGTACCTCTCGGGCACCTCAGCGGGTCCCGTCTGGCCGATGTGGGAGGCAGCGGCGGCGGCAGTGGCGCTCCAAGGACTGATAGGGGAGGTCGAGGGCCATGTTCCGGTGGGCTCGCTCTACTTCTTCGGGAACTGGTTCGGTCGACCGAACGACGATTGGCACCGCCCGGTCTATGCCGAGGCGGATGGCTCTGCGCTGCGCGTTCGCGTCGATTCGGAGGAGCTGCTCACGGCGCAGAACCCGCGCGTCATCGTCGTGTCCTCGCGGAGCCTTCGGATGCAGGAGGCTGACACGGTCTGTTGGGAGCGGGAGTCGTACGCGCGCCGACCACCGGTGTGGGCGCTCTATATGGAAGTTTGCCTGCGGCGACTCAGCCGAGGAGGTCGCGTGTTCCGAGGATCTCTCGATGGGTGACGGCGCACCAGTTGCGCAGCTCGGCGTCGATCCGAGCGAACTGCTCCGCGTCGACCGGCACCTTCTCCGCGACCGGCGGAAGGTTCTCGACCAGCGCTGCCGGAGAACCGTTCGGAGGATGCGTCACACAGGTCGACCATCCGGCGGGTCGCCTGCCGCCGCACTCCGAGCTCGTCCTGCAGCTGACCATGGCGGCGGTCAGCGAGGCTCAGCCAGTCGGCCGGGCGCTTGGTCACGACATCGTGCACGAGGCCGTCGACGAGGTCGCCGAGGAGCGATCAAGTCGTGAGTGGTATCTCCGTATTTGAGGTGTTGGGTGGCGTGACTCGTGGCGGGACATCGCGATGATGCGTTCGGCTCCGAGCTGCTTGGGCCAGGACCGCGAGCAGACCAACCGCACCGTCGCCGACGACCGCGACGGTCTTGCCGTGGCCGGCCTCGGCGGCGACCGCGCCGAACCAGCCGGTGCCGAGCACGTCGGATGCGGCGAGTAGGGACGGGATCAGGTCCGGGTCGGGCCGCCTGGGGGTGGCGACGAGCGTGCCGTCAGCGAGCGGAACACGCAACAGTTCGGACTGTGCACCACCGGCCCCGACGAACTCGACGTGCGCGCGGCGGGACTGGGTAGCCGGCCTGGCAGATCTCACAGGTGTTGTCCGACGCCATGAACGAGCCGACAACGAAGTCACCAACCTCGACGTTGCGCACCTGGTCGCCGATCTGCTCGACCACCCCGACGTACTCGTGTCTCAAGGCGGTGGGCTGTTCGACCCGGTTGACTCCGCGGTAGTCCCACAGATCCGACCCGCACACGCAGGTCGCGGCCAACCGGATGACCGCGTCCGTGGGCGTCTCGATCCGCGGATCCTCGTGCTCCTCGTACCGGACGTCGCCGGGGTTGTGGATCACCGCTCCGTGCATGACATCAGTCCTCCTTCTCGACGATGGTCTTGAGCACGCTCATGGCGCCCATCCCGTTGGGCCATCCGGCGTAGAAGGCAAGGTGCAAGATCGCCTCCTTCAACTCGTCCTCGGTTACGCCGTTCTGCTGGGCGAAGCCGAGGTGAAAGGTCAGCTGGTCGGTCTTGCCCAGCGCGGTCAGCGCGGCAACGGTCACCAGGCTGCGGTCCCGCTTGGACAGACCCGCCCGCTCCCAGATCTCGTCGAAGAGGACTTTGTCGGTGTAGTGCACCATCCCGGGGGCGAAGTCGCCGAAGGCGTTCTGCCCACCGGTCCAACCGTGTTCAGTGTTCTGAGTCATGCCCGTTCCTCCCTCGGCGTCCTGCGATGTCTGTTGGTCCAATGGCGATGGAATCGGACCTATGCCGGGTGGGGGAGTCCCTGCTGAGGGGTGTACTAACAGGGAATCCCTCACCCGCAGACCCAGCCGTAGCGTTGGGGTCGTGGACAACAGGACTGAAGCCCGAGAGTTCCTCATGTCCCGCCGGGCGAACCTCACGCCTCAAGACGCGGGACTGACCGTCTCCGGGCACCGACGGGTTGCCGGACTGCGCCGCAGCGAGGTCGCGATGTTGGCCGACGTGAGCCCGGAGTACTACGCCAAGATCGAGCGCGGCCAGCTGACCGGCGTCTCCGACCCCGTCCTCGAAGCGATCGCCCGCGCTCTCCAACTCGACGACGCCGAACGCGAGCATCTGTTCGACCTCGCCCGGGCGGCCAACGATGCCGCCCAGCCCGTGCGCAAGAGCAGGCCGAGGAGGTGGGTACCCAGAGACAGCCTCACCCGCGCGTTGGAGGTCATCGACCGCGGGCCCGCGTTCGTGCGCAACGGCCGGATGGACGTGCTCGCGACCAACGCCCTCGGTCGGGCGTTCTACGACGAGGTGTTCGACGGTCCAGGACGCGGCAACCTAGCCCGGTTCTGCTTCCTCGACGAACGAGCCAAGGTGTTCTACCCCGACTGGGCGACCGCCGCCGACATCACCGTGTCGATTTTGCGCACCGAGGGCGGGCGGGACCCGCGCGACAAGCAGCTGCACGACCTGATCGGCGAGCTGTCCACGCTGTCCGACGCATTCCGCACCCGCTGGGGCGCGCACAACGTACGGCGCCATGGTTCGGGCACCAAGGTATTCGTCCACCACGACGTGGGCGAGATCACCCTGAGCTACGAGGGCATGGAGCTGACCGCCGAGCCGGGACTGTCATTCCTCATCTACACCGCCGAACCGGGCTCACCCAGCTACGAGCGCCTGCAGCTGCTGGCCAGCCTCGCCGCTACCGCTCGGCAGGAGCACGCATCCGGCCAGAAGCACGACAGCCAACCCAAGGAGACCACGCTATGAAGCGTCTACCCACGCACCCGACCGCCAAGAACCCGCCCGAGCAGTTCACCGGCGACGTGTGGGTCGACCCCATCGCGGCACCGCAAGAGCCAAGTCAGCGCATGGTGGTCGCTATGGTGCGGTTCGCCCCCGGAGCCCGCACTGCCTGGCACTCCCACGTCAACGGCCAGACCTTGCACGTCACCAGCGGCGCCGCCCTGATCGGGACCCGCGACGGCTCCGTGGTTCGCGCGACCCCAGGGCAGACGGTCTACTGTCCCCCCGGCGAGGAGCACTGGCACGGCGCCGCGCCCGACCACTTCATGGAACACCTCGCCATGTTCGAGCACGGCGACGACCCGGCCACCAGCGCCACCTGGCGGGAGCATGTCACTGACGAGGACTTCGACGCCGCCACCGCCACGACCGCCGTCGCCCCTACAGCGGAGGACTGATCATGCACACCAGGACACTCGGGCAAGGCCTCAAGGTTTCCGCGATCGGACTCGGAGCGATGGGCATGTCCCAGAGCTACGGCCCCAACCCCGGCGACCGTGACGACATGATCACCGTCCTGCGCTCCGCCGCCGAGCACGGCGTCACCTTCTACGACACCGCCGAGGTGTACGGGCCGTACGTCAACGAGGAACTGGTCGGCGAGGCCCTGGAGCCGATCCGCGACCATGTCGTCATTGCCACGAAGTTCGGTTGGAACATTCAGGACGGGCAGATGGTGGGACTGGACAGCCGGCCTGAGCAGATTCGACGGGTGGCCGAGGCTTCCCTGAAGCGGCTGCGCACCGACGTGATCGACCTGTTCTACCAACACCGCGTCGATCCTGACGTGCCCATCGAGGACGTTGCCGGCACCGTCGGCGAGCTCATCACCGAGGGCAAGGTGAAGCACTTCGGGCTTTCGGAGGCCTCGGCCGCCACCATTCGCGCCGCGCATGCCGTTCATCCCGTGACCGCGGTACAGAGCGAGTTCTCGCTGTGGACCCGCGACCCGGAGGCGGAGGTTCTGCCCACCCTGGCGGAGCTCGGCATCGGGTTCGTGCCGTTCAGCCCCCTGGGCAAAGGCTTCCTCACCGGCACCGTCGACGCGGCCACGACCTTCACCGAGGGGGACATCCGACGCCGGGTGCCGCGCTTCGAGGCGGAGAACCTTGCCGCGAACCAGGCCCTCGTCGAGCACGTGAAGGTTCTTGCCGAGGCCAAAGGCGCGAGCCCCGGTCAGATCGCCTTGGCCTGGCTGCTCGCCCAGCAGCCCTGGATCGTGCCGATCCCCGGCACCCGCCGCACCGCCCGCATCGAAGAGAACGCCGCCGCCACGCAGGTGGCGCTGTGCGCGGACGAACGCGCCGACCTGGACTCCCTGGCCCAGCGCGTCGGAGTGCGCGGGGACCGCTACAACGCGACGCACATGGCCTACGTCAACCGCTGACGCTCAGGTGCCGACTGCGCCGGCACTGGATCGGCCTCGGATGGACGTGGCCCGACTGGGTGCCTCGGCCTGGCCATCAGCGCACCAGACATCAGCTCGGGCACCCTGAGTCAGCAGGCCCAGGACGTGACAGTCGTGGCCAACTGCCCGTGGCCTCTCCCGCAGCGGCAGCCCTGTCCACGGTCGTGCTGTTCGGCCTCATCGTCGTCGGGCTGCGGGAGGCCACCGACCCCTGCTCCCGGTAGCCCAACAGCACCGCCGCCGTTGCGTCGGCACGCCGTCCGCGACCGCACTCCCATTGGAATGCATGACCGGCCACGTGGTCGAGCTGTGGCGTCCACGTCGAAGGCTTGACTGCCACCTTCACCAACCATCAGATGCGCCCGCGCGTGTGACCCCGCCCGCGTAATCGGACCACGGCAATTGAGTGCGTTTCTGGCCAAGCAGCGGGCCCGTCGTTGAGGGCGCCACAGATGGCGGACCGTGTGCGGGCCGGGTACCTCTCGGGTACCTGGCATGCTGACTCGGATCGCGCTAGGAGCAGACTCTTCGGACGCTGGCCTACTCACCTGCGACAACGCGACACCGATCACAGTGCTGGAGTCGACCTGACGCCCGCTTCCCCGGACCACGAAGAAGCGGCGTCAAGCGAGCGGGCTGACGCCGAGTGGTTGCGGCTGCTATGTGGTGCCCCGGCAAGATACGAACTTGCGACAACCCGCTGTAGGAGTCCGACGGTTGGCAGCTTTGAGGTCGAAAGGGCTTGTCGCGCAATGGTTTTCACACTGCTTTGTGTGAGTTGTTTGCGGCTGCTCTCGACCGTGCGGGTACCTCTCGGGCACCTCAGCGAAATCGTCCCGCCTGCTGATGCCTGTATGACGCCATGCGGAATTCCATCACTCCAGGCTTGGGGTCAGCGCGCCGAGGTGTCGCGCTTCCCGGGCCTGTCGGACTCGGGTATGGGGTTCTCTCGGATGTACGTGGCCGTCCGCTCGTACTGGTGCCCGATCCACTCGTCGAGCACGGTCACCTCGATACGCCATTGACCACGACCGCCGATCTTGATCGCCAGCAGGTCACCGGAGCGCACCATGGCATAGGCCTGGGCCTCCGCAGAAGCGAGCAAAGTCGCCACGTCATTGAGCGTGTAAAAGCGTGGCGTGAGCTGCGAGGCGTGCTCCTCGACCGAGTCGGAGCGTTTGCGAGGCATCGGTCGATGATCTCAGGAGCCCGCGTGACTGACCGGTTGAGCTCCTCGACCGCGTCGTCGAACACCGGCTTGGTCGAGCGCACGCCGCACCGCACCTGTTGACTGCACTACGTGACTAGCGCGCCGGAGGACGTGTTTGACCACATTGGTGGGAGGGTGCGTCGGTGACTCTGGTGCGGGATGTCGCGGGTCTCGTCGTTCCGTCGACGATGCGGGTGGACCAGGAGCCGACTCTGTGTTGGGTGGTGCGTGACGACGGTGGCACGGTCGTCGAGCCTGTACGCGAGTTCATCGCGGAACTCACTGCCAACGGCACGTCCCCGGCGACCCGACGCTCCTACTGTCACGATCTGCTGAGGTGGCTGCGGTTCTGCCATGCCATCGGCACGACGTGGGATCAGGCGGGGACCGAGGACGTGCGGGACTTCGTCCGATGGTTACGGTCCGCGCCGAATCCGCAGCGGACCCGGACGGGGTCCGGGTCTCGCCCGCCGGCTGGGAGCGTCAACGCGATCACGGGGAAGACGTACCTGCGCACCGGCTACGCACCGCGAACGATCAACCATGCGCTGTCGGTTCTCTCGGCCTTCTACACCTTCATGTACGAGTCGGGTCGGGGCCCATGGAGCCCCGTGCCGGGCTCGCACCGGCAGCGGGACCCGGTCCCGGCTCGCCGCGCTCGGTACCGCCAGAAGGTGCCGATGTTCCAGCCCCGAGCCGTCTCCGAGGCCGGCCTGCAGGACCTGTTTGCCGCGCTGCGAAATGACCGGGACCGAGCGCTCGTGGCCGTCGCGCTCTCCTCGGGTGCCCGCGCTGGTGAGCTGCTGTCGATGACGGTGAAGGGGATCGATGCCGGGCAGGGCGTCGTGGCGATCGAGCCCAAGGGCGGGCTGGGCTCACGCATCTGGGTGCCGGCTGCGCCGGAGTCGTTCGTGTGGATCGCCCGGTACCTGGCCGAGCGGCCATCCATCGACGTCGACGGTCGGCTGTGGCTCAGCCTGCGCCTGCCGCACCGGCCGATGGACTACTTCGCGTTGAGGCAGGTCCTCGAGCGCGTCAACAGGCGGTTGGGCACGAACTACACCTGGCACGACTTCCGGCACACCTTCTCTCACCGCATCCTCTCCGACGAACGGATGACCTTGACCGACGCGCAGGCGCTCATGCGGCACCGCAACCTCGACACGTTGAACGCGTATGCCGCCGCGCGTCTGGACGAGCTGGTGGCTGCACTGCACCGCCATCTCGCGGCACCGCCACCTGAGCCGCCGAGGACGAGCATCCACTACGACTCGAACGATCTGGCGGTGCTGTTTCCCGGGCTGACGTCATGAGCATCACGAGCCCACTGCCGGGGGTTGCCGAGGCGATCGCCACCGGGCGGTTACCGACCGCGCCACGTCATGAGCTCGCTCCGGTGCTCGAGGAGCTCACCGCAGCCATGTTGCCCGTGACGAGGAAGGTCAACCCGGTCGTACGTTCCCGGCGGGTGGTCGGGCGACTGCTGGACTGGCTCGAGGAGCAGCCCGGTGACACGTGGCAGGACCGCTGGGACAACTGGATCGGTCAGGGCGAGCAGGACTGGCGACCCAACCCCGGATCGTCAGGCCAGGGCGTCAAGTGGGAAACCGCCTATGCCATCAACGCCCTCATCATCGTTGGCGCCGCGAGCCCGTCGTACGACTGGATGTTGTCCCAGCGTCGGATCCGGCTCTGGAAGGACTGGGCCACCTACCACGACCCGGAGGTGTTCCGGCGGGTCGTCGAGGCGGTCGATGCTCGAGGCGGCTTCCGCGACACCATCCGGGTCATCACCCTTCTGGCCATGATGTCGATCCGGCTGCGCAAGCCCCTGGCCGAGCTGACCGCACAGGACTTCCGCGACCTGAGGGCCGCCCACCACTCCCGCGGCGTGAACTATCACGGCCTCCCCGGCGCATGGACGGTGTGCAAGCAGGCCGGCCTGCTGGCCAACGAGCCCTCCAGCTACGCGGAGCTGGTCCACGTCCAGAAGATGACCCCTGAGCAGCTGGTTGACCGCCACGGGGTGCGCAACCCAGCGATCAGAGGCGTGTTCATCGCCTACCTGACCGAGCTGTCGGTCTCCTGCGACTACAAGACGCTGTACCAACTCGAACAGCTGCTCGTGAAGAACTTCTGGGGCGACATCCAGGCGCACCACCCCGACATCGCCACGCTGAAGCTCACCCCCGAGCAGGCCGCCGCCTGGCGCGCCCGGATCAAGACCCTGCCCAACGGCCAGCCCCGCAAGGACTGGGCCCAAATCATGGACCGGGTCCGCACCTTCTACAACGACATCGCCGCCTGGGCACTCGAGGATCCCGGGACGTGGGCGGCGTGGGTGGCGCCCAACCCGATCCCGCGCTCCAGCATGAAGGGCGCGCGGATGAAGAACACCCGCCGCCAGCAGAACGACTTCAAACGACGCACCCGCACCCTCGCGCCCTGGGTGCCCCAGCTCGTCGCGTCGGTCACCGCCGACAAGGACCGCATGGCCCAGCTCCTGGCCGCCGCGACATCGGTCGAGCCCGGCAACCCCTTCACCTTCGATGGACAGCAGTGGTTCCGCCGGGACCACCAGCTCAACGACCGCGGGGACATGAAGTACGCCCTGATGACCACCCTCGTCGTCGACCCTGCCGGCGACGCCGTGAACCTGACCCACCTCGAGCACAAGGCCTACTGGACCTGGGCCGCCCTGGAGGTCCTGCGCCACACCGGCCTGCGCATCGAGGAGCTGCTCGAACTGACCCACCTGTCGGTGCGGCCCCTGCGGAAACAGAACGGCGACATCGTGCCGCTGCTGCAGGTCGCCCCGTCGAAGACCGACGAGGAACGCATCCTGCCGATGAGCCCCGCACTCACCAAGGCCGTCAGCGACATCATCAGCCGACACCAAGCCGCGCACGGCACCGTCCCGCTGCTGCGCCGGTTGGACCGGTCCGAGCGTGAGTTCAGCGCGCCGCTGCCGTTCCTGTTCCAGCACCACTTCCGCTCGGGTGCCGGCTTCATCTTCAGCGACAGCACCATCCGCAAGTACCTCGCCCAAGCCGCAGCCAAGGCCGGCCTACGCGACGCGGACGGGACCCTGCTGCGTCCCACCCCACACGACTTCCGCCGGCTCTACCTGACCGAGCTCGTCGCGAACAAGCTCCCCGTGCACATCGCCGCCCAGCTCGCCGGCCACCGCAGCCTCAACACCACCCAGGGCTACGTCGCGATCTACCCCCAAGACGTATTCGACCACTACGACCAATTCCTCGAACGACGCCGAGCCACCCGCCCAGGCGACGAATACCGGCAACCCACACCCGAGGAACTCCAAGTCTTCGCCGACCACTTCGGCCGACGACGCGTCGAGCTCGGCGACTGCGTACGCCCCTACGGCTCCGGGTGCACCCACGAACACGCCTGCATCCGCTGCCAGTTCCTCACCGTCGCCCCAAGCAGCGGCCCCAGGCTCGACGACATCGAGCAGGACCTGCACCAACGCATCAAGACCGCCCAGGAGCAGACCTGGCTGGCCGACGTCGAACAACTCCGGATCACCCTGAGCAAGCTCGAGCAGAAGCGCGCCACGCTTCAGCCGCTCGCACCCCTCGACGACGTGCTGGACCTCGGTGCGCACCCCACATGGGAGGTGCCATCGCCCAGCTCCGCAACCAACGACCAGTGAAGCAGGACAGTGCGCGCGAGGCGACATGCCGGACCACAGTGTCCGTGCGCGACTCGAACTCAAAACGCGAGTGGAGGGGCATGACCGGACATCACCGGGTCCTGCTGCGACTAGCCGTCGTGAACGCTCCAAGGCCAAGGTGGGTGAGGTTCAAGGCCCCTGCGGTCCACGACGTAGGCGATGGCTGCCTCGACCTCGCGGGCAGCGCGGGTCTGAACTTGCGCCTCCGGAAGCTCGAAGATCTCGCTGTCGTCAAAGATCCGGGTCACGGTGATGTAGGACCGGGAACGGTACTGCCGCAAGCCGGGTCGCGAACCGGGCTCAATTCCCCAGAACACGTTTAGAGGCAACGGGGACTGGCGCGTCCACCACGCGAGCCACTCCTCCGACTCCGAGAGACAGCCGACAAGGTCACCTATCGCATCCCACAACGGAGGGTCCCGAAGGCTCGGGCGGAGCACGAAGTCCCAAAAGCCGCCAGAAATCCAGAACGGCGCCTCGCCATACACGCGGCCTCCCTCGAACCCGACGTCAGAGGACATCGTGGCATGGCGACGAGCCGACCACCGCTCACCGAGCAGAGCGGGCGTTTGGCCGCGGCCGTCCCCGAGTTGCTACCTGTTGACAAGTGCAGAGAACCGCCTGCGACCGGCCGGTCAGCTCGGCCAGCTCGTGGATCGACCGGCCGGCCGCGTACTGGTCCGCACAGAACGCCAGCAGCCGCGCCCGCTGCTCTCGTGTCTGGCGGATCCCGGCGGTGCCTACGAACTCCGGAAGCACGTGGAGCACACGGCGACCCGGGTATGGCATGTGTCGACCGTACAGACCCGGGTCTGGAAGCGGTCACTTATGAGCGAGCTCGGCGGCCCGACGGCTCGCTAGGTCGGTTCCGAATCGGGGAAACCCAATCTCGTGAACCCATCGCGTTGGCCGCCAGGAATGAGTGTCGTTGCCGTTGTAAGGCAGAACTTGGACCTCCCCGCGGTCGAGGGCGCGACGACACGCCTGGCGCTGGCGGAGCTGTTGTCGCAGCGGCTGCGGCCTGCGTCCTCGGGGATTTCGGGTAGCGGGACGAGCCTCAATTCGCTTTCGCTACGAACTTCGCCCCCAGGCGCCCAGTCAAGGGAGGATGGGCGGCGGTGTGGGGCGCTCCGAAGATGACCGAGCCGTTGGCATAGCGGCAAAGGGCGGTGGTTCGGTCCGTGCCGGTATGTGTGTGCAGCGAAGTAGCGGGCTTCACTTTGGGTGTGATTCGATACTGCCGCAGGGATTCATCGAGCAATAGGAGAGCCCAAGGATGGCACAGCGGATCCAAACGATTCTGGACGATGACATCGACGGTGGCCCCGCCGACTCCACGATCCAGTTCAGCTATCAGGGCATCCAGTACGAGATCGACCTCTCCAAGAAGAACGAGGCGAAGTTGATCAAGGCTCTCGAGCCCTTCACGAGCAAGGCTCGCAAGACCGGTGGCAGCCGCCGTTCCTCGGCCAAGGCGTCCGTCGGAAAGACCGATAAGAATCAACTCCAGGCAATTCGCGAGTGGGCCCGGGCCAATGGCCACAAGGTCTCGGACCGCGGCCGGATCAGCCAGGAAGTGCAGGACGCGTACAGCGCCTCTCGTTGAGGTGCGAAGCGAGAGGCCGCCCGTCCCCGTGGGGATGGGCGGCCTCCGTGTGTTGGGCGGGCGGGCCGCGAGTCCAATCACTCATTCCCGGGCGACGCATGGCAAGCGGGCGCCCGAACACGCGGCGGATTGCTGCGCTCCCGGAATCAGCGCGTGACCTTGCACGTTGCCGCACAACGGTGTCGACGGGTGTCAGGCGGCGGTCAGAGTCGTCTGAGCGTGCTCAGCGACGCGGCCTGACCGCCAGATACACGGTGTTGGCCGACTCTCCACCCGTAAGTGGGTTGGGGAACCGGACCACGTGGGCGTCGGCGCGCTCGAATGCTTCGCCCATACGCCGCACCACTTCAGGCTCGGGCGGCTCGTCGGACCACAGCGTGAACGCTCCGTCGTCGGCCAGCATCGTAGCGACCCGCGAGAACCCCTCGGCCGTGTAGAGGTCTCCGTGGTCGGCGCGCAACAGCCAGTCGGGTGCATGGTCGATGTCCAGCAGTACCGCGTCGAAGGTGCGGTCGGCTCGGCCAGCGCGCACGACGTCGAAGAAGTCGTCGAGCACTAGGCGCACACGTGGATCCGCGGCTAGTCCGCGGGTGTCGGGCAACAGGTCGCGCTCGTGCCACGAGATGACGATCTCAAGGGCCTCGACCACGGTCAGCTCGGTGACCCGGTCGTCCTCGAGTGCGGCCACTGCGGTGTACCCGAGCCCGAGCCCGCCCACTAGGACTGTCAATGACGTACCTGTCACGGCCGCGAGCCCGATTCGTGCCAGCTCCCGCTCGCCGGTGGTGAACTGACTGGACATGAGGAAATCGTCCCCGAGCTTGACCTCGTGCACGTCCCGCTCCGTGACGCGGTCCCAGCGCCGGCGAAGGCTGATAGCACCCCATGGGGTGTCGCCCCAATCGAGCTCTTGGATGCTCACGCGCCGAGACTAGTGCCCTCGTGGGCGCCCGTGGCTGCCGCTTCGCCACCTAGTGCTGCTCATCCGATGGTCGTCTTGCGGCGATGTGACGCGCCCTTGCCGCTGCAGGCATCTGTCGTCTCGCGTGCTTGGGATCAGGGCGGGTCTGGCTCTGGGTGGTCGGCCGTGAACGTCTCAGCGGCGTTCTCGTCTATGAGGCCTTGGTCCAGGAGCCAATCGACGGCGCGGCGCGGTGCCCGCACGTCACGCAGGGCGTGCCACGAGGAGATCAGTTCGGGGAATCCCTCATAGAGCTCGTTCTTGAACCGACGAAATGCTCCTTGCCCGTGGAGTGCGGCGGCCAGACGTCGTCCGGCCGCCGCGTCGCTGATGCCCTCGGCGAAGTCGGCCATGTCCTGGTACCAGACGTACGAGGGGATTGGGTCGATGGGTGTGAGGTCCAGCTCGTCGATCTCGACGGGGTTCTCACCGTCGATGCCGGTGTCGCTGGTCCAGAACGCCACCTCGCCCGTTCGCGGGTTGAGCAGCCATCGGTGGTCGTAGTCCGTCTGATCCGCGAGCGCGGTTGCGAGCTCGTCCAGGTCGATGGCGCCCAGGTCAAGCATCCCCTCACGCTATAGACCGACCTGGAGGTCTGAAAGGACCATGTGCATCGCATGGCGGCTGCCGGCCGGTTCGCGGCGATAAGACGCTGGTTGGTTGGCGTGCGTGGGGGGGAGCGCGAGCGTTGGTTCGCACGTGGCAGTGGGTGTCGTCCCTATGCGGATCGGGTCACCGTGTTGCGGAGGGCGTCTGCTCCCTGGCCGGCGAGGTGGTCGAGCGCGGCGGTCCGGCCGGTGAGTAGGAGCAGGATGGCGCCGATGGGGCCGGTGATGTCGGGGCCGTGGCCGCGGCTCCAGTCGGTGTCGGTGGCTCTGAGCTGATAGGGGTCGAGGGGGAGCTGGTGGTTGACGGTGGCGAGCCAGGTGTTGCGGGTGTCCCAGCGACGGGTCGCGGCGAGGGCGCTGAGTGAGGGCCGCATGGGCAGGTCGAGGTCGAGGGGGATGGCGATGTCCTGGCTGTGGACGAGGATGTCGGTCAGGGTCTCCAGGGGAGTGAGCCCGGGGTTGTGTCGACGCGACCCGATGCCGTTCCTGATTTCGGCGACGATCTGCTCGGTGGACAACGCCTGCGCCTGCAGGACCACGGCGTCGTGGATGAAGGCGTTCAACGACCTGCTTCGCAGGATCCGGGGGTGGCGGCTGATGAAGCGCAACGCGTCACGTACCCGTTGTTGCTGCCCGGTGAGGTGTGCGGCGACGTGTCGCACGGTCCAGCCGTCGCACAGCGAGGGGTGCTCCCACTGTTCGGGGGTGAGGCCTTCGAGCAGCGCGGCCGTTCTGGCTCGTTGGTCGTCGATCCCGGCCCAGAGGGCGTCCGTTTCGATGGTCGTCAAGCGTGTCATCGTTGCCTCCTTCAGGTGAAGACCGGCGGCTGGCTGCGGGTCCGCTTGAGCTCGTAGAACTGGGGGTGGCCAGCGAGCAGCCGTGCGCCCTCGAACACCTCGGCCGCTTGGGCTCCACGCGGGATCCCGTTCAGAACGGGGCCGAAGAACGCCACCCCGCCGATGGAGGTGATCGGCGTCCCGACCTCGGCACCGACGAGGCCCACCCCGGCGTCATGGCTCAGGCGCAGGGGTGCGTCGTAGTCGTCCGACTCCATGGCGTCCTCCAGGCCAGCTGGCAGCCCCAACTCGTCGAGCGCCGCGCGGATCACCTCGTGGTACTCCGCGGCGGTGGGTCGACGCCAGACGTCGAACACCCGCTCCCCGAAAGCGGTGTAGAAGTCCGCGAGCAGCTCTGTTCCACACGTCACCGCCACGCCCGTCGCCACCTTCGCCGGCCCGCGGCTGCCCTCGACGCTGCGGCGATACTCCGCCGCGATGTCCCTGCGGTCCCGGTTCAGCAGGTACAGGCTCATGACGTGGTGGCGCACGCACAGTTGGCGTCGCTGCGCCACCTCCTGCAGCCAGCGCGAGGCAGTCCACGAGTAGGGGCACACCGGGTCGAACCAGAAGTCGACCACGTCCGGTGTCGCGTCCATGAACGCCTCCAACGCTAGACTGGTCCCACTAGCGGACTACTATAGTTCGCTACTGGGACTTTGTGAAGGGGATCGGATGGAGCGCGAACTGCCGGCCAGCCTGCTCATGTTCATCGCCTCGCGATCGGCCGCTAACCGCATCTTCGAGGCGCTCCAGGAACGTGGTTTCGACGACGTGACCATCGCGCAGGCCCGGCTCATGATGGGCGTCGACCCCGAAGGCACCCGGCTCAGCGTGCTGGCCGCGCGGGCGCAGATCGCCAAGCAGACGGCGACTGCCCTGGTCGACAAGCTCGAGCGCGCTGGCTACGTCGAGCGCGTCGCCGATCCCACCGACGGCCGCGCGCGGCTGGTGCGGATGACCTCCCGCGCGAATGAGGCGATCCCGCACGCCCGAGCCGAGGAGGACCGGATCGAAGAGGAGTGGCGCGCACACCTGGGCACAAGGCGTATGCAGCAACTCCGAGAAGCCCTCACCGACCTACGAACCATCACCGACCCCTACCAGTGACCACCCGGCTCTCTTCGGTCGAGAACCGGCTGGCGGTACCTTCGAGCCCAGTTCCCCCTCCAACGGCGCATGAGCTCAAGGCGACGGTGTCGGGCGACTGGACTTCCACCCTCACCAAGCCGACACGCGGCGGTTTGACGCTCCCTTCAGCTTGGGCCGAAGGCCTGGAGAGTCGTGACCACGATGACAAACAACCCGGTGATCTGGTAGCCGCCGACCGTGGTGGGATTCGCGACCACCGGACCGGGTGCCGCCCGCGTCTACCAAGAACAAGACGCGATAGCGAATTCTCCGCTGTCGGCGTTCTCCGAGACCAATCGCCCGTCCACGCTGATCCAGCATTTGACGTCGCCCGCGGCCCGAGAGCCCGGCGTGTGGCGCGTCCTCACTGCGAAGTGCTGGTCGGGGGTCGCGGGGTCAATCGTGAAGGTTTCTACGAACGAGCCGTCGCGTTCCGAGGTCGTAGTGGGTGTCGTGAGGCGCGACTCAATGTCCATACCGGAGGCCCCGACAGTGACCACTTGGCCGCCAACCGACGTGCGCTCCGTCGGCTCCAAATCCGGCGTCGACGAGCACGCGGACATGGCAATGACGACAGCAATGGTCCCGATGGGGATCCCGCGCATCCACGAGACGGTACGCGCGGCTGCGACATCTGACCACCAGGCCGCCGGGAGGTGCAGGAGCATCGAGGCCAGCGCCACCCGCATCCCCCGTCCCGTGATGCCGCATAGCCAACCGCACCTCGCGATCACCCCATCGACGGCGTCCGCCGCAATCACGGGACAGCAACCGCATCCAGCACACCGGCCCAAGGGGTGCGCCCAGCTCGCGGCTGCTAGACGATTCCCGTAGGACCGGTGTCTGGCCAGACTCGGTCTAGGTGATCAGCGGGCAGCTCTCCATGCGGCTGCCCACCAACTCGATCGGTGTGGCTCACTATCGGTCTGCGGC
>NZ_JBHTFG010000018.1:0-860 GCF_042666095.1 Terrabacter sp. GCM10028922
GACGTTGGTAGCAGCGAGCCTGCTTGAACAAACGAGAACCTCCGAATGGGATGTGGCTTGTCTAAGGCCCACTCCAACCCGGAGGTTCTCGTGTCCCACGGTAGTGCCCGGCTGACCATCCATGGTCGTCGCCTGATCGTTCAACGCCACCAAGCCGGCTGGCCCCAAGCACACATCGCGGCCGCCATGGGCGTGTCGCGTAAGTGTGTGAAGACCTGGATCGACCGCTACGCCACCGAAGGCGAACCCGGCCTGGTCACCCGCTCCTCACGGCCGCACACGATGCCCACCAAGACCAGCAACGAGCTCGAGCAGAAGGTCCTGGCTGCCCGCGCCACCCATCGTGACGGACCCGACGTGCTCAGCCCGAAGGTCGGGGTACCGGCACGGACGGTGTCACGGATCCTGCGCCGCCATGGCGTGCCCTATCTGCGCGAGTGCGACCCGATCACGGGCGAGGTGATCCGTTCCTCGAAGCAGACCGCAGTCCGCTACGAACGCGAACGGCCGGGCGAGCTGGTGCACATGGACGTCAAGAAGATCGGCCGCATCCCTGACGGCGGTGGCTGGCGCGTGCATGGTCGTGGCATCGCGCGTGACCGCGTCAACGGCCCCGGCTACGACTACGTCCACTCGCTCGTCGATGACCATTCCCGCCTGGCGTACAGCGAGGTGCTGCCCGACGAGAAAGGCGTGACCTGCGCGCAGTTCCTGCAACGCGCGATCGCCTCCTTCGCTGATCACGGCATCACCCGGATCGAGCGGCTGATGACCGACAACGCGTGGGCCTACCGCTACTCGCTACGAGCCGTGTGTGCCGAGCACGACATCACTCAGAAGTTCATCAAGCCGCACTGCCC
>NZ_JBHTFG010000019.1:0-5484 GCF_042666095.1 Terrabacter sp. GCM10028922
CGCTGATCACGGCATCACCCGGATCGAGCGGCTGATGACCGACAACGCGTGGGCCTACCGCTACTCGCTACGAGCCGTGTGTGCCGAGCACGACATCACTCAGAAGTTCATCAAGCCGCACTGCCCTTGGCAGAACGGCAAGGTCGAAAGACTCAACCGCACCTTGGCCACCGAGTGGGCTTACCGCACGGCCTACACCAGCAATACCGAACGCGTCACCGCACTTGCACCATGGCTCGAGCACTACAACACTGAACGCCGCCACAGCGCCCTGCGAGGTCACCCGCCCATCAGCCGACTGCAACCAACCTGATGGCCGGGTACAGCTAGGCGCTCTGGACGACCCGCTCGGCACCCCAGGGTCCGTAGACCCGTTCGCTGTTCTCGGACACGGCGCGGCACAGCGACGGCACGTCGATGTTGAGTACCCCGGCCATCGTGCGGAGGGTCACGGGCACGAGGAACGAGGCGTTCGTGGCTCCCCGGTGCGGGGCCGGTGCGAGGTAGGGCGCGTCGGTCTCGACGAGCACCCGGTCGAGCGGGATCGCGGTCAGCGCGTCGCGCAGGTCGCGGGCGTTCTTGAACGTCACGGTGCCGGCGAAGCTGAGGTAGTAACCCCGTTCGACGCACTCGCGGGCCATGGTGATGTCGCCGGAGAAGCAGTGCAGGACCGTGTGCTCGGGCGCACCCTCCTCCTCGAGGATGCGCAGCACGTCGTCGTGGGCGTCACGGTCGTGGATCTGCAGGGCCTTGCCGAGTCGCTTGGCCAGGTCGATGTGCCACCGGAAGCCGTCCTGCTGGACGGGCACCCCCTCGGGGCCGGTGCGGAAGTAGTCGAGACCGGTCTCGCCGATGACCCGGACGCGGTCGTGCGCGGCGCACCGCTCGACCTCGGCGTACGCCTCCTCCAGCCTCCCGGCGGCGGCGAGGCGTGGAACCTCGTTGGGGTGCAAGGCGATTCCGCCGACGAGTGCATCGTGCCGCTCGATCGCATCCATCGTGAAACGGATGCCGTCGAGGTCGCAGCCGACCTGCACGAGGCGCGTCACGCCGACCGAGCGCGCCCGCTCGATCGCGTCGGCCACATCGAACGGCGCGTC
This sequence comes from Terrabacter sp. GCM10028922, assembly GCF_042666095.1. Classification (NCBI taxonomy): domain Bacteria; kingdom Bacillati; phylum Actinomycetota; class Actinomycetes; order Micrococcales; family Intrasporangiaceae; genus Terrabacter; species Terrabacter sp. GCM10028922. Next base: position 1,101 of record NZ_JBHTFG010000019.1, read on the forward strand.
GCCCTCACGCGTGATGTCGAGATGCACGTGGTTGTCGACGACGTCGATCGGCAACGGGTCGGGCAGGCGCTCCGGCAGGCCGCGCTGCCCCGACGGGTGCGAGCTCATGCGCTCTGAGCAGGGTCGGACGTGCCGGGGTCGGCGAGGCGCCGCCGCTCGTCCTCGATGACCTGGTCGGGGTCGAACTTGACGAAGACGCCGGTGGGCTTGGCGATCGGCGTGCCGACGACGACCGGTCGCGACTCCCACGTCGGCGTCGCGGTGTACTCGCCGGTGATCACCGGGTAGCACCGCGAGTCGTCGTCGAGATCGCGCACCATCTCGAGGCGGGGCATGGGCATGAAGTCGCCCTCGCCGCCGAGCACGGCGTGGACGCGGTTGGCGGCGTGCGGGAGGAACGGTGAGATGAGCGTGTTGATGTCGGAGACGGCCTGGACGAGCGTGTGCAGCACGGTGGCGAGCCGTTCGCGCTCGTCGTCGCCCTTGAGCTTGAACGGCTCGGTCCTGGAGACGTACGCGTTGGCCTCGCCGACGACGCGCATGACCTCCGCGAGCGCCGCCTTCTGGCGGTGCCGCCCCAGAGAGGCACCCACGGTCTCGAACGCCCCCCGCACGGTGGCGAGCAGCTCCTCGTCGACGGGCTCGGCGGCATACGGCTGGGGGATCTCGCCGAAGTTCTTGGCAACCATCGTCGCAGTGCGCTGGACGAGGTTGCCCCACCCGGCGACGAGCTCGCTGTTGTTGCGCTGGACGAACTCCGCCCACGAGAAGTCGGCGTCCTGGCTCTCCGGGCCGGCGGCGCAGATGAAGTAGCGGATCGGGTCGGGGCCGTAGCGCGCGACGATGTCCTGCACGTAGATGACGTGCTTGCGGCTCGTCGAGAACTGCTTGCCCTCGAGCGTCATGAACTCGCTCGCGACGACCTCGGTCGGCAGGTTGAGGGTGCCGTACTCCCCCGGCTCGCCGCCCTTGTCACCCCGGCCCGCGTAGCCGAGCAGCTCCGCCGGCCAGATCTGGCTGTGGAAGGTGATGTTGTCCTTGCCCTGGAAGTAGTAGGACACGGCCTCGGGGGCGTTCCACCACTCGCGCCAGCGGTCCTCGTGGCCGGGGCCGAGACGGCGAGCCCACTCGATCGATGCCGAGAGGTAGCCGATGACGGCGTCGAACCACACGTACAGGCGCTTGGACGGGTTGTCCTCCCAGCCGTCGAGCGGGATCGGGATGCCCCAGTCGATGTCGCGGGTCATGGCACGCGGCCGGACGTCCTTGAGGAGGTTCTTGGAGAACTTGATGACGTTGGGCCGCCACGTGCCCGACGCCTCGCGGCCGTCGAGCCACTCCGAGAGCGCCCCGGCGAGCGCCGGAAGGTCGAGGAAGAAGTGCTGGGTCTCGATGAACTCCGGCGTCTCGCCGTTGATCTTGCTGTGCGGGTCGATGAGCTCTTCGGCGTCGAGCTGGTTGCCGCAGTTGTCGCACTGGTCGCCGCGCGCCTCGGGGAAGCCGCAGATGGGGCACGTGCCCTCGATGTAGCGGTCTGGCAGCGTGCGGCCCGTCGACGGGCTGATGGCACCCTTCGTCGTCTGCTCGATCATGTAGCCGTTCGCGTGGACCTGCCGGAACATCTCCTGCACGACTGCGTAGTGGTTGCGCGTCGTCGTGCGGGTGAAGAGGTCGTAGGACAGGCCGAGGTCGGTGAGGTCCTGGGCGATGACGGCGTTGTACTTGTCGACGAGCTCCTGCGGCGTGAGGCCCTCCTCCTCGGCGAGGACGAGGATCGGCGTGCCGTGCTCGTCGGTGCCGGAGACCATGAGGACGTCATGCCCGGCCATCCGCATGTACCTGCTGAAGACGTCGGAGGGAACGCCGAAACCGGCCACGTGGCCGATGTGGCGCGGGCCGTTGGTGTACGGCCAGGCGACGGCAGACAGGACATTGCTCATGGCGAGCAATCCTAGGCGGGCGGGCGCCCCCGCCGCGCACGAGTATGCGGCCGCGCAGAGCGGTCCTGTCGCCGTCCTGCCGGCTTCCTTCTGGCGGAAGGACGCCGCGACGAGTAGGACTGAGGGATGACTGGACACATCGCACGCGCAGAGGTCATCGTCGACGCGAAGCCGAACGCCATCTGGGGCGCCTTGACGGATCCGGAGCAGGTCAGGTCGTGGATGGTCGGCACCACCGTGACGACCGACTGGCAGGTGGGCAGCCCCATCACGTGGCAGGGCGAGATGAACGGGAAGCCGTACGAGGACAAGGGCGAGGTGCTCGAGGCCGAGGCGCCGAACCGGCTGTCGATGACGCACTACAGCCCGCTCATGGGCCAGGAGGACCGGCCCGAGAACTACCACACGGTGACGTACACGCTCACGCCCACGAGGGACGGCCGCACGACCGTGGCGCTCGAGCAGGACGGCAACGAGTCCGCCGAGCAGGCGGAGGAGTTCTCGCAGAACTGGCAGGGCATGCTCGAGTCACTCAGGCAGACCGTCGAGAAGTCCTGACCCGCAAGGACGTCCACACGAAGCCGGCGTATGCCGCCCAGCTCGCTGGACGGCATACGCCGGCTCGGACGACCGGTGTCAGGCCAGTCGCGCCTCGAGCGAGATCGGGACTGCCTTGAGGGCCTGGCTCACCGGGCAGTTCACCTTCGCGTCCTCGGCCGCGGCCTGGAAGTCCTCGGCCGACATGCCCGGCACGTCGCCCACGACGGAGAGCTTGATCTCGGTGATGCCCGTCCCGGGGACGAACGTCACCGCGGCCGTCGTGTCGAGGGTCGTCGGCGGGGTGCCGGCCTTGGCCAGACCGTTGGAGAACGCCATCGAGAAGCATGACGAGTGGGCGGCTGCAATGAGCTCCTCGGGGCTGGTCTTGCCGTTCGGCGCCTCCGTGCGTGCCGGCCAGCTGACGTCGTAGGTGCCGATGCCGGAGCTCTCGAGGGTGACCTGACCGCCCCCTTCGAAGAGCGAGCCCTCCCAGTGCGTGGTGGCGGTGCGAGTGGCGGCCATGGGTTCTCCTTCGCTGCAAGGGACGTCGCGGCGACGGGGCCGCGACGAGGTACCCGCCCAGCCTTGTCGCGATCCCCAGTCGGCACAAGCCCGGCTCGCCCCTCGACCGGGCCGCTGGTCAGCGCGCGGCGAGCGACGCGTCGTACAGCGCCTTCTTCGACAGTCCCGTGTGCGCCGACACGTCGGCGGCGACGTCCTTGAGCCGCTCCCCCGCGTCGACACGCTGCCGGATGCCGGCGACGGCGTCCTCGAGGGACGGCGCCACCCGCTCGGCTCCAGCCACGACGATCGTGATCTCGCCCTTGACGCCGGCCTCGGCCCACTCGGCCAGCTCGGTCAGCGTGCCGCGACGCACCTCCTCGTAGGTCTTCGTCAGCTCGCGGCAGACGGCGGCGCGCCGGTCGGCGCCGAACGCGTCGCGCATCGCGGCCAGCGTGTCGGCGAGGCGGTGCGGTGCCTCGAAGAACACGATGGTGCGCCGCTCGTCCGCGACGTCGGCGAGCACCCGGGCCCGCTCTCCGGGCCTGCGTGGCAGGAAACCGTCGAAGCAGAAACGGTCGACCGGGAGTCCCGAAACGGCCAGCGCCATGAGCACCGCGCTCGGGCCGGGCACACACGTGACGCGGACGTCCGCCTCCACGGCAGCGGCGACGAGGCGGTAGCCGGGATCCGACACCGACGGCATGCCGGCATCGGTGACGACGACGACGCGCGCGCCCGTGGCGAGCCGTTCGACGAGCTCGGGCGTGCGGGACGCCTCGTTGTGCTCGTGGTAGCTGACGACCGAACCGGATGGCGTGACGCCCAGATCGGCCAGGAGGCGACGGAGGCGTCGAGTGTCCTCGGCGGCGACGACGTCGGCCGTGGCGAGCTCGTCGGCGAGCCGTGGGGCGGCGTCCCGGGGGTCGCCGATGGGGGTGGCGGCCAGGACGAGGGTGCCGGTGCTCATGCCGTCATCCTCGCAGGCGCTGGCCCCACCGACCTCGACCTGCGCAAGTGCGCAACCTTCAGGCAGTGCCGCGTCGCCCCGGCTCTGCCACGGCTTGTGCCGGTCAGGCGGCCAGGGCGAGTGCGAGGGCGCGTTCGAGTGGGCTGTCCGGGCACTCGGGGTCGGTGGTGGTGGTGCCGGGCGCGGCGGCGGGCACCAGTGCGGGGAGCAGGGGTGGCGCGGTGGAGGTGTACCGGTGCCCGGTCGGGGTGGTCGTCTCGACGGTGTGCCGGAGGCCCGGGTGTCGCGGGCCGGGGTCTCGGGAGCGGCCGGGTGGGTCGAGGGGTGCGGCGATGGGTGGGGTGATGGGTGCGGCGTTGGGTGGGGCGAGGGTGCGGGCGATCCAGCCGGGGAGCTGTTTGGTGTGGTTGCATCTCACGCACAGGCCCTGCCC
>NZ_JBHTFG010000020.1:0-7979 GCF_042666095.1 Terrabacter sp. GCM10028922
CTTCGGATCAGCCACTTCCCGGACCCGCACAACCGACGCTACGCCCGGCACCCACGCCACGGAAGACCGACCGCATCAACACACTCGACGCCACCGGTTGACAACAGAAGGGAGCCGATATGACGCACTCGGCTTGGCAAGAGCGGACGACGACGGAGCGCCTGCAGAACGCCGGGCGGCGCTCAAACGGCCGGGGGCCAATGCGCTGTGGTAATCTCAGCGCCGCAGGCGCGAGTTCAAACTCGGTCGTAGGGCGCAGCGGCACAGCAAGCCGAAAGGGCAAGGCCCACCTACTTCAAGACTGAAGAGGGAGCGTCATGCCCAAGCTCGAAACTTACAAGAAGCAGGCGAAACTGCTCGTCCGCTGGCACCGCGACGGGAACTTCTCGATCGGCGGTCGCATCCGACAACTTGCGCGCTATCGCACGTTGTCCGACCGCGAAGCACTTGCGCTGAAGTTTCCCCTCACCGAAGCCCAAGAGATCATCGCCCTCGAAGCGGGCTGCGCCAGCTGGGCCGAACTCAAGGCGAGCACGGAAGCGGCCTCGCCCACCAGCGAGCAGCCGGCGGCTCGGGACACGGCAGGCGCTAGCGCCAAACCGGTGCTGTACGTCGTGAACGTCGACGCCTCGGCCACGTTCTATCGGGACCAGCTCGGCTTCCGGATCGACTTCTTGCACGGCAACCCACCGTTCTACGGATCGGTGTCGCGCGACGGCGCGACCTTGCACCTGAAGGTCGTACACGAGCCGGTGTTCGCGGCCGGTGCCGCGGAACGAGAAGGGCTCATCATGGCGTTCGTCGATATGCCGAACGTGCGCGAGCTTTACACGGAGTATCGGGCCGCTGACATCGAGATCGTGCAGAAGCTGACCAAACAAGCGTGGGGCGGCACCGACTTCATCGTGCGCGACCCGGACGGCAACACGATCGCGTTTGTCGGCTGACGCTCGACGCGGCCGAGGCATGACCGGTTGTCGTCAACCCACCTGATCCGCGAGCCTTCCCTTCAGATCTGCCGTGCCGTAGTCGGCGATTACCGTCAGCAGCTTTGTCCAGAGAGTTTGGACTGTTCTCAAGATGGCTCACGAACACGTTCGTGTGCCACGCGTGCTCGTCTTCAGGCTCCAGCACGAAGGACTTCCAGAGCTTTGTCTGTGGTGCAGCCGCCGCCAAGGACCTCGGCCTGTTTCGCACAAACCTAGTGGGTGACCAAGACGCCATGATCACGAGAAGGGGAGCGTCTGCCTCGGCGAGGCTTGCGAAACACGACGTGATGTCGGCGGAGTACTTCGGGGCACTCGGCCTCGTTCTCAGCGTACTTCTTCGACTCGGGGAGGCTGTGGAACCGGACCCATCGTTTCGAGTCGCCAATCCGATGGCCGATCGGCGGCACCCCGGGGGACTGTGCCTCCCAGAGATCGCTGAGCCAGCCCAAATCCGCGGGGACCTGAGCGTGCGGCGGGATGCGATCGACCCAGAGCCGAACACGGCCCCAGAGTGTCCACAGCGTCCCTCGCAGCGCTGAACCTTACCTCTGCTGAGGCAAGCAGATTTCAGGTCGCTGTCTGACGTCCGCACATCGGCAGATCCGGTAAACAACGCCCGACAGCCAGGGCCCGGTTCGCGGCGGATAGACGCAGCAGCCGCGTGACGTGGCAGGTGGCTCGGCCCCGATGAGCACGAGCGACCGGTTGCCGAACCCTTCGCGCGTTTCCGGCGTTGCTGCCCGGTAGCGGCACCTACGCTGGTCAGATGCCGCTACTGGGCACCAAGCTGCGGGCGCCGGCGCCACGCCGCTTGCTCGTCTCCCGCGGGCGGCTTCTCGAGCGACTGCCGGTCAGCGAGCCCACGAGGATGCCGCGGCTGGTGCTCCTGGCGGCCCCGGCGGGGTTCGGGAAGACCACTTTGCTGAGCCAGTGGCTCGCCCCGGTGCGGGTCGGCGCCGCGGGTCAGGGCGACACTGCGCTTGCCCTGCGGGTGGGGTGGCTGTCCCTCGACCCGGCCGACGCCGAGCTGCCGGTGTTCCTCACTCACCTGGTGGCCGCGCTGCAGGCCGCCAGCCCGGAGGTCGGCGCGGAGGCGCTGGCCCTGATGGACACCGAACGAGGCCTGCCGGTCGAGGACGTCATCGCCAGCCTCGTCAACGACCTCGATGTACTCGCCGGCGCGACTGTCCTCGCGCTCGACGACTACCACGTCATCGACGCCCCGGAGGTCCACAACGCGGTCGCGATGCTGCTGGACCACCTGCCGCCCCAGGTCACCCTGGCCATGACGACGCGTGCCGACCCGCCGCTGCCGCTGGCTCGACTGCGCGCGCGGGGCGAGCTGCTCGAGGTCCGCGCCGCCGACCTGCGGTTCACCGCCGAGGAGGCCGAGGTCTTCCTCAACGACGTCATGGAGCTGCGCCTCGCGCCACCGCTGGTGGCGGCCCTGGAAGCCCGCACGGAAGGCTGGGCGGCAGGACTGCAACTGGCGGCCCTCTCGGTCCGCGGCCACACCACCAGCCCCGGCGGCCCGGGATCGGACGGTGTCGAGACGTTCGTCGAGGCGTTCACCGGCAGCCACCGGTTCGTGCTGGACTACCTGGTCGAGGAGGTCCTGGCGACCCAGACCGAGGAGGTGCGCACTTTTCTGCTCGACACCTCGGTCCTCGAGCAGCTCAGCGGGCCATTGTGCGAGGCGCTCACCGGCTGCGACGACGGGCAGCAGCTGCTCGAGGCCCTGGAGCGCGCCAACCTGTTCCTCGTCCCGCTTGACGACGTGCGCCGCTGGTACCGCTACCACCATCTGTTCACCGACGCGCTGCGCGCCCGGCTCCAGACGGAGAATCCCGGGCGGGTCGCCAGTCTGCATCGGAAAGCCAGCGACTGGCACGCCGAGCACGGGACGCTGGCCGACGCCATCATCCACGCCATGGCCGCAGGCGATGTCGAGCGGGCAGCCGACCTGCTGGAGTTTGCCTTGCCCGAAGCTCGGCAGCGGCGGCACGACCGGGCGCTGCGCGACTGGCTCAACGCCCTACCCGATGACGTGCTGCGCGGCCGGGCCCTCCTGGCCACGCAGATGGTGCCCGCGCGGCTCTCCGAGGGCGACCTGGACGGGGCTCAGCGCTGGCTCGACTACGGCGACCAGGCCCTGCAGACCTCGAGGGTCGAGCCTCCCGCGCCCATGCCACGAGTGGGCCGGTTGGCTGACGCCGCCGCGGCCCGGCAGAAGGAGCTGCGGGCCCTGCCGGCGCAGGCAGCCGTGTACCGCGCCGCCGTCGCTCAGGCACGCGGCGACCTGCACGACACCATCGCGCACGCCCGCCGTGCCCTCGAGCTGGCTGGCCCAACCGACCACGTGGCCCGGTCCGGCGGCGCGGGCTACCTCGGGCTGGCCGCCTGGGCGGCCGGCGACCTGCCGGCAGCCGTGGACATCTTCGGGGAGGCGGTACGTAGCCTTCACGCCGCCGGGAACCTGACCGACGAGCTCGGCACCACCGTCGTCCTGGCCAACATGTGGCTTGCGCGCGGACAGCCGACGCAAGCGCGGGAACTGTACGAGCGGGCCCTCGCGGCGGCGGGAGCACACCAAGGCCCGACGCTGTCCACGACCGGTGACCTGCACGTCGGACTCGCGGAGGTGCTGCGGGAACAGGGCGAGCTCACCGCTGCTGCGGCGCACCTGCACACGGCCCACGAACTCGGCGAGCGGTCCTCGCTGCCGGAGAACCGACACCGCTGGTACACCGCCATGGCCTGGCTGCTCGTGGCGTCCGGCGACCTCGACGACGCCGTGGGCCTGATCGAGCAGGCCCAGCCGTTGTTCCTGCCCGGCTACTTCCCCGACATCCGGCCCATCCCCGCCATGCAGGCGCGAGTCCGCATCGTCCAGGGGCGGCTGGCGGACGCTGCGGCTTGGGCCCGCGCCCACCACGTCACCCCGAACGACCCAACCAGCTATCTGGTCGAGTACAACCAGCTCACGCTTGCGCGCTTGCTCATTGCGCAACACCACGCCGACCCACACTTGGACACCCTCGAGGACGCCCTCACGCTGCTGGATCGGATCGTGGCCGCCGCTGAAGCCGCGGATCGTGGTGGCAGCGTCGTCGAAGCGCTCCTGGTGCGCGCCCTCGCCCGCCGCCGGAGCGACCCGACGGCTGCGGTCGCAGACCTTGGGCGCGCGCTGCACGTCGGCGTCCCGGCCGGGTACTGCCGGCTCTTCCTCGACGAAGGACCCGCGATGCACGAGCTGCTCCGGGCCGCTGCGGGGCGCCCCGACGTGGGGGGCTTCGCCGAGGCAACGGCGCTGCTCCGCGCAGCCGAGCGCCAGCCCACCGACCCCATCAGGATCCAGCCAGTCACACCTGGAGCCCGGGAGCCGTTGAGTGAGCGTGAGATCGAGGTGCTCCAGCTGCTCGCGACCGACCTGACCGGTCCCGAGATCGCCGACCGCCTCTTCCTGTCCGTCAACACGTTCCGGACCCACACCAGGCACATCTTCACCAAGCTGGACGTGAACACGCGCCGGTCCGCGGTCACCCGTGCCCGCGAGCTCCACCTGCTCTAGCGGACCTGCTCGAGCAACCACCGCCAGACCCCGACCGTGCTCAGCCGCGACGTCGGGCAGCTGAGATCACCAAGCCGGTCACATCGTCATGCGATGTGGGTTCACCAACCCCGCTCCTAGCGTCTGGGGACATCGCCGGACACCCGGTCCGGCACCCGAAACAGGAGTCCCGCCATGAACGTCACCGCCACCGGCCTCTTCAAGGCCGCCGCGACCGCGGCCGTGGTCGCCGGTTCCATCTTCATCGCCGTCCAGATCAACCACCCGGCCGCCGACGCCTTCACCACGGAGACCGCACAGTGGGTGGCACGCAGCAGCGCCAAGTCGGTAATGGCCGCGCTGGCACTTGCGGGCATCACCGGCATGTACCTGCGCCAGTACCGCAAAGCCGGGCTCCTGGGCCTGGTCGGTTACCTCCTCTTCGCCGTCGGATACCTCGCGATGTTCTCCGTCGAAACCATCGCCGCCACCGCGCTGCCGGACCTGGTCCACACCGAACCGGGGTTCGTCAACGACGTCGTGGCCGCCGCCGCCGGTGGAACCCCGAACGGCGACATCGGCGGCCTCCAGAGCCTGTTCAACCTGACGGGAGCCGGCTACATCGTCGGCGGCCTCATCTTCGGCATCGCCCTGTTCCGCACCCGAGTTCTGGCTCGATGGGCGGCAGCCCTGCTGGCCCTCAGCACCGTCGCAACGGCGGCGCTCGCGGTGCTGCCTGACTCGTTCAACCGACCCTTCGCCGTCCCGGAGGGCATCGCGCTCATCGCCCTCGGCGTGTCCCTGTGGCGCAATCCTTCCGAAACCACCCAGACGTCGCTCGAGACAACCGTCGAGACGTCCGCTGCAACTGTCCCGGCCATCGTCCCAGCCTCGCAGCCCGCACTCCGATGACCACCCGGCAGCCCGTCGGCCAGTCAACCTCGGAGCCAACCTCAGCCGGCGGGCCGCCCACGAGACCACGCGTCAAGGGGACGGGCCGGCCCAGGGGCTGGCCGATCCCGGCCGCACTGGTGGCACTGTCCGTCATCCCGCTCGCCGCCGGGTCCCTCCGGCTCGTCCAGCTCGCTGGAGGACCCGACCTGATCCCGGCCGATGACCGGCTCACCGGCTTCCCGACCGCCCTTGTCCTGCACATCACCGCCGCTGCCTTCTTCGCCCTGGTCGGCGCGTTCCAGTTCCTTCCGGGTCTGCGGCGCCATCACCCGGCCTGGCACCGCCGCGCCGGCCGCCTCGTGGCCGTGGCGGGGCTCGCCGTCGCTGGGTCGGCGCTGTGGTTGACCCTCTTCTACGAGGCGCAGCCCGGCACCGGGGCATTGCTCTATGTCCTGCGTCTGGTCTTCGCTTCAGCCATGGCCGCCAGCCTGGTGCTCGGTGTCGCCGCGATCCGCCGCCGTGACATGACGGCTCACCGGGCCTGGATGATCCGGGCCTATGCGATCGGCCTGGCCGCCGGCACCCAGGCCTTCACCGACGGCATCGCCGCGGCGATTCTCGGTACCGGCGAGCTTGGCATGGATGTGGCCGAGGGGTCCGGCTGGCTAATCAACCTGGCCGTTGCCGAGTGGACCATCCACCGCCCCGCCCGCCGACGCCAGCCCCGCCACCCAGATGGCACCACCACTACCCGCAGGGCACCAGCAGGAGCACCCACATGAGCATCCGCCCCACAACCGGCCTTGCACGCCCGACCGTAACCGGCACCGCGGCGTACGAGATCCGGGTCGCGGGCCACCTCGACGACCACTGGTCCGCTGCGCTCGGCGACCTCACTCTGGTCCGCCTCGCCGATGGCACCACCAGCCTGACCGGCCCAGTCGTCGACCAGGCGCAGTTGCACAGCGTCCTCGCCCGCATCCGCGACCTCGGCGTCCCCCTTCTGACGCTGCGCAAACTCGATTGAACAGTATGGACTCGAGCCGTGCCGCCTCGCGGCGGAAAGACTCGCTTCAGCCACCGCCCTCGCGGCGCCATGCAGGCGTTCGGCGAGGGCCGAGTGTTGGCGACAGGTGTGCACGGGTTGCCTCGTTAGAGGTTCGATCTGGGTGACTCAGGCCGCGCGCTGGTCGCCTCAAGCCGCTGCTTGAGCAGCGCCAAGCTCGCTGGGACCTCCTTGCGGGCACCCTGGCGGGCGAGCAGCCGGATCAGTTTGCCGATGCCATGCCCCTCGAACCAGATGCGGTAGTTGACGTGCGTGTCGGTGCCCGCACGTGTCGGAGCGAAAGCCAGTGTGACGTGGGCGCGGACGGCGCCGTCGATGCCTCGGATGCTCCAACGCCTGCCGGGCTCACACTCCGTGACCTCCCATCGGAAGGTTCGCCCGCCGCCCGGAATCCGGCGGACCTCGTGCCCTTGGATGCCCACCGCCGCCGGAACTCCGGGCGGTTCGAAAGCGGCCATGTTGACCGACGGCTGCCAGTCCGGCAGCCGTGCCGGGTCGGAGACGTAGTCGAAGACCTCTTGCGGGGTGCGGGCGATGTCGGTGCTGGCTTCGATGACTTTGGACATGACTTCCACCTGGTGTCGGTGGCCGGGGTGGGCGAATCCCGGTCAAGGGATATTGATGCCAGTATCATTCTCCTCAATGTCCAGCAAGGCAAGACGCAAGTACGACTCGCAGCTGCGGCGGGCGCAGGCCGCGCGCACGCGTGCGCGCATCGTCGAGGCGGCCCAGCGGCTGTTTGTCGAGCGGGGGTTCGCCGGGGCGACCATTCCCGCGATCGCGACTGAGGCCGGGGTTGCGGTGGAGACGGTCTACCGCTCGGCCAGCGGGAAGGCAGGGCTGCTCGGTGACGCGGTGCGGGCCGCCGTGGCAGGGGGCGCGGGGCGGGCCGACGTTCCGGTGATCGAACGCCCGGCGATCCGGCGGATCATCGACGAACCGGACCCGGTGCGACAGCTACTGCTGTATGCGGCCACCCAGCCGGGAATCTGGTCGCGGGTCGGTCCCCTGCTGCGGGTGCTCGACGCCGCCTCTACCAGCGATACATCGCTGATCGAGCTGCGCGAGCAGATAGCAGCGGAGCGGCGGCACGGCCTGCGGGCTGGGTTGGGGAAATTGCTCGAACAGCGCGGTGTGCTCCGCTCCGGGCTGACCGCCGAGCGCGCGGGCGACATCGTCTACACCGTGTGCGGCCAGGCCAACTACGAGGCGCTCGTGACCCAGTGCGGCTGGACCGAGGGGGAGTACCGGGACTGGCTGGTTGAGACGCTGGTAGCGGCCCTCCTTCCCCGGGAGACCGGAGCCCACCTCGACTGACTCCGTGCCCATCCGGCATGGGCGGACAGGGGCCTGACGCGGCTGCTAGACGATTCCCGTAGGACCGGTGTCTGGCCAGACTCGGTCTAGGTGATCAGCGGGCAGCTCTCCATGCGGCTGCCCACCAACTCGATCGGTGTGGCTCACTATCGGTCTGCGGCCC
>NZ_JBHTFG010000021.1:0-853 GCF_042666095.1 Terrabacter sp. GCM10028922
CCGCAGACCGGCCTGCTCAACGCCATCCTCGGCTTCTTCGACCGCAGCCCGGTGTTCTGGTACGGCACGAGCGACCTGCACCTGAACAGCCTCATGCTCATGATCATCCTGATCTGGACGCAGGTCGGCTACTCCATGGTGCTGCTCTCGGCCGCGATCAAGAGCGTGCCCGAGGACACCGTCGAGGCCGGCCGCATCGACGGCGCCGGGGAGCGCAGGATCTTCTTCAGCATCGTCGTGCCGCAGATCTGGCCCACGGTGCTCACCGTCTTCATCACGGTCCTGATCGGCGTCATGAAGGTGTTCGACGTCGTCTACGTCACCACGAACGGCGCCTACAACACCGACGTCATCGGCCGCCGCTTCTACGACGAGCTCTACACCCAGGGCAACAACGGCTACGCGTCGGCGATCGTCGTCATCCTCCTGATCGCGATCATCCCGGTCCTGATCTACCAGGTCCGTCACTTCCGCGCCGAGGAGGCAGCCCGATGACCACGACAGTCCAGCCGGGAACGGGTACGCCGGCCGAGGAACCGCAGATCCTGCGGCACAGCAAGTACGGCACCGGAGCGGGATCGGCGACCTGGCCCGTCCGCGTCGGTCTGCTCATCCTGTGCATCGCCTGGATGGTGCCCGCCCTGGGCATGCTCGTCAACTCGTTCCGGCCCCGGGACGAACAGTTCTCCTCGGGCTGGTGGACCGCGTTCTTCAACCCGTTCGGCTCCGCCTGGACGATCCAGAACTACAACCAGGTGCTGACCTCCGACGCCGCCGGCATCCCGATGGGGCAGGCGTTCATCAACAGCTTCATCGTGGCGCTGCCCGCGACGGTCATCCCGATCCTCATCGC
>NZ_JBHTFG010000022.1:0-1604 GCF_042666095.1 Terrabacter sp. GCM10028922
CGTTGGTGTTGTCGGTGTAGGTCACGGTGACGGGGGCGTTGAGGCCGCCGGCTCCGGTGACGGTGGCGGTGCAGGCCTCGATGGCGCTGCCCGTGTACACCTTCGACTCCGGGCAGGTGATGGTGGTGGTTGAGCCGGCCTGTCCGATGGTGAAGGTGTCGGTGTCGGACGAGTCGGTGTGGTTGGCGTCGCCGGCGTAGCTGGCGGCGGCATGCGCGGTGCCCGCGTTGGTGTTGTCGGTGTAGGTCACGGTGACGGGGGCGTTGAGGCCGCCGGCTCCGGTGACGGTGGCGGTGCAGGGCTCCTGCGCGTCACCGGTGTAGGTGACCGCGGCGGGGCAGGTGATGGTGGTGGCCGAGTCGGCCTTGTTGATGGTGAAGGTCTTGCTGTTGGTGGAGCCGGTGTGGTTGGCGTCGCCGTCGTAGGTGGCCCAGGCGGTGGCGGTGCCGGCGTTGGTGTTGTCGGTGTAGGTGACGGTCAGGGCCTGGTTCAGGCCGCCGGCTCCGGTTGCGTTCGCGGTGCACGGGGTCTGTGCCGACCCGGTGAAGACCACGGCGGCCGGGCAGGTGATGGTGACGGTCGAGCTGGCCGGCGTGATGGTGAAGGTCTTGCTGTTGCTCGAGCCGGTGTGGTTGGCGTCGCCGGCGTAGCTGGCTGCGGCGGTGGCGGTGCCGGTGTTGGTGTTGGTGGTGTAGGTCACGGCGAGCTCGAGGTCGAGTGCGGCGCCGGTGGCCTTGGCGGTGCAGGGCTCGATGACGGAGCCGGTGTACACCGTGGTGGCCGGGCAGGTGATGGTGACGGTGCTCGGTGCCTTGGTGATCAGGAAGATGGTGAACGTGTCGGCGCCGCCGCTGGCGAGGTGGTGCGCGTCGCCCTCGTAGGTGGCGTAGGCGCGGGCGTCACCGGCGTTGAGGTTGTTCTCGTAGCTGACGGTGAGGCTCTCGTTGAGGCCGCCGGCGCCGGTGACCTGGGCGGTGCAGGGCTCGATGTCGGAGCCGGTGTACTCCTCGGAGGTCGGGCAGGTGACGGCGACGTAGGACGGGGCCTTGACGATCTGGAAGGTGTCCGAGCCGGTGCTGCTGTTGTGGTTGGCGTCGCCGGCGTAGCTCGCGGACGCGGTCGCGGTGCCGAGCTCGGTGTTGTCGCTGTAGGTCGGCGTCAGGGTGACCTCGCTTGCGGCGACCCGGGTGGCCTTGGCCGTGCACGGCTGCTGTGCTGCGCCGGTCCAGGGCTGGTCCGTGGCGGGGCAGGACACGACCACCGCGGAGGCGGCCTTGTCGATCGTGAACGACTCGGTGTCCGTCGAGCTGGTGTGGTTGGCGTCGCCCGCGTAGCCGGCGGCGGCGTGCGCGGTGCCCGCGTCGGTGTTGTCGGTGTAGGTCACGGTGACGGGGGCGTTGAGGCCGCCGGCTCCGGTGACGGTGGCGGTGCAGGGCTCCTGCGCGGCACCGGTGTAGGTGAGCGCGGCGGGGCAGGTGATGGTGGTGGTTGAGCCGGCCTGGCCGATGCTGAACGTGTCGGTGTCGGACGAGCTGGTGTGGTTGGCGTCGCCGGCGTAGCCGGCGGCGGCGTGGGCGGTGCCCGCGTCGGTGTTGTCGGTGTAG
>NZ_JBHTFG010000023.1:0-185325 GCF_042666095.1 Terrabacter sp. GCM10028922
GCGGGTGCCCGCGGTCGCCCAGGCGAGCGGCCGGTCCTGCTGGTGGCTCGGGCCGAGAGCAGTGACGAGCCGGGGGTTGGAGCCGTCGACCCAGGGCTGCGTCGTGTCGTAGCGGAAGATCTGAGCGTCGGTGTACGTGCCGAGGTACTGGGTGGTGCCGTGGAGGATGGTGCCCTCGACCTCGCCGATGACTCCAGTGCCGAAGGGCACCTTGGGGTACTGCTCGCCCGACAGGGTGCCGGGGTCGAGGACGCTGAGGCTCGAGCCGCCGTACCCGCCGACCCAGACCGTGCCGCCGGCGCCGGTGCCGATGGACTTGATCCGCATCTTGGTCGGCACGAAGCTGATCGGGTAGGTGGCCTCGCTCCGGTCCGCGAGGTCGATCGCGGCGAGCTCGCCGGACGTGTCGTAGGCGAGGACGTAGTTGCTGGTGCGGCCCCCGATCGTCGTCCGTAGGGCGAGGCGGTCACGTCCCGGCAGCGAGCTGACCGGGCCGACCTCCGTCATCGCGCCGGTCGAGCCGCTCACGGCCCACAGGCGGTTGTAACGGAAGTAGTAGAAGCTCCCCCACGAGCCGAGCGAGGACGGCTTCTGCGCCGAGTAGTTCGAGGTGACGTCCCACGAGCCGGTGACAGTGTCGTAGAGCCGACGCTCGCTCGACGTGGTCAGACCAGTGGCCGTCGTGCCGGCCGGGAGCCGGACCTGCAGGTAACGGCCGAGCGAGTCGAGCTCGACGATGTTGCCGCTGGAGACCGACGTGGGAAGCGGCACGATGACGCGCTGCGACGGGTCGGCCAGGGAGACACGCATGATCGCGGGGTCCGTCGAGCCGAGGCCGACCCAGGCGTAACGGGAGTCGACGGCGAGGCTTCGGGCGTACTCGTGGCGCGAGCTGAGCCTGCCGACGTTCGTGATGTGGTCGGTCGTGGGGTCGAGGACCCAGAGCTCGGACGCGGGATAGGACACGCCCCAGATGCGTCCGTCGGGAGCGGCCTCGACGTCCCAGACGAAGGTCGCCGTCGGTGTGACCTTGCCGAGATCGGTCAGGCTCGCGTCGCCGGGCCGCCAGCGCTGCAGGTGCCCGTCGTTGCCGCCCACGTAGATCGAGCCGTCGACGGCGGCGGTCAGGGCCCAGCCGACGGTCGAGGTGCCGAGCGGCAGCCGGGTCTCGACCGTGCCCGTCTCGACGTCGGCGAGCTGGAACTCCGCCGGGCTGCCGTTGACGACGGTGAAGACCTTCGCGCGGCCGGCGATGGTGGTTGCTTCGACGGTCATCGTGTTGGTGAAGGAGTCGACCGGTTGCACGGCGGCAGTCGGCGCGAGGGTGCGGATCGCGGCGCCACGGGTGGGCCGGAGGTCGAGCACGTCCCAGTACGCCGAGCCGGTGGCGGCCGCGCCCGAGGACAGCTCGATCGTCGCCCAGTGGGCGTCGGTCGGTGCCACGAGCTGGGTCGCCACGAGGCTCCACGTGTCGCGCGCCTTGGAGACCTCGATGCGTTTCGTCGCGCTCAGGCTGCGGTCGGCGCGGAGCCAGCGGACGGTGACGGCGTGCGTGCCGCCCGTGGGTCGGATCCAGGCGCGCAGGTCGTGCGTGACGCCCGGGAAGACCGGCGAGGGTGTGCTCGTCGTGCGGACGTAGCCGGTCGTCGAGCTGTCGACGAGACGGACGCTGCGGCGTCCGGAGCGGGCCGCGCCCGTGCTGAGGTAGGCGCTGGTCCCGGATGCCGCGGCGATGGTCCAGCCGGGGATGATCCCGACGAGGCCGACGGTCTCGAAGCTGCTGTTCGTGACGTCGGGGCGGATGAGGGACAGGGTGTCCCACGTGACCTTCGAGATGCTCGTGCTGTAGGACGAGACCTCGATGGCGGCGCTGGTGGCGCCGGCCGGGGCGACGGCCCTGACCTCGACACGTGACCACACGGAGACGGCTCCCGTGGTGGGCGTGACGGTCCGGCCCAGCTGCCGGCCGAGCACGTCGTAGAAGCGGATCCCGAGGTTCTGGGTGCCGGACCACGTGAACGTGTAGGCCTGTACGTGGTACTCCGCTCCGGCCACGACACCGAAGCCCTTGCGCAGTGCGGTGACGGACGCCGTCGACGACGAGTCGACGAGGTGCATGGCGCGGATGCCGGTGAAAGCGGTGCCCGTGGAGACGTACGCGCGGTTCGGTGTCGGAGCGCTCACCGTCCAACCGGCAGGAGCCGAGCTCGTCGACGACTCGAAGTCACCCCACGTGGCGTTGGACGTGACCGTCTGCAGCGCGGACGTCGGTGTCGCTGGCTGGACCAGGACGGTCAGCAGCGCGCCGATCGCGGTGAGGACGGCGACCCTGCGGCGCCTGCCGCGGCCCTGGACGGTGAGACGGTCGATCAACACGGCATACCTTAGGAAAGGGACATATGCCTCTTAGGGTACGTCGATCGTTGACCGATGTGTCCGTTATGGGATATGGGGTCGATCAGCCCAGGGTCAGTTCCGCGTGCCCATCCTCTGCAGGCGTGTCTCGAGGGAGGCGCGCCGGTGGGCGTTGCCCTCGAGGTCGAGGTAGCGGGTGCCGAACGTGGCGAGGAGCGCGTCGTCGAGCCGGCGCACGGCACCGGGCGGATAGGTGTAGCCCAACCGCTCGCTGAGCTCCGCGCTGTCGACAGGGCTGATGACCTCGGCCAGCGCCTCGACCGTGGTGATGCCGAGCTCGAGGAGCAGGCCCGAGACCCACGTGTAGTGGTCGGTGCGGGACCAGCCGGCGTCCTCGTAGGTGGCGGCGAGGAACTTGGCGAGGTCCTGCGCCCCGATGCGCGAGTCGGGCTCGCTCGGCTGCTGCCCCTCCTCGGGCGGCGCGGAAGGGACCGCCATCTGGAGCCGGTCGCGGATGGCGGAGAACTCACGGTCGGCGAGCTCGATGAGACCTGCCGCGAGGGTGAAGCGGCGGTCGAGGTCGCTGGCGTGCTCCTCGGGGACGCTGCCCTTGTAACGGATGTCGTGCTCGAACTCGGCCCAGGCGTGCTGGAGCACCGTGCGGATCTGGACCGAGACGCTACGTCGCCGCAGGGACTCGTAGGCCGCGGGAACGGTGCGGCTGGCGTCGACGGCGACGAGCAGGTGGCGGCTCGCGTAACCGAAACGTCCGGCCCGGGCCGTCTCCATGCCCATGTCGCGGTCGTCGAGGACGGCGAGCTCCTCGCTCAGCAGGTCGGCGACGGCCGCGACGTCGTCGTGGACGTAGGTGATGACGCGAACCCCGATGAGGTCGGTGATGTCGGTGAGGGGGTGGGGGTAGATCAGCTCGCCGTCGCGCCGGCGCTGGGCCTTGGACGCGAACGAGCCGACCGACTTCGTGCGGCCCGTCACGCTGAGATAGGTGATGCCGGCTTCGTCGAGGAGCGCCGTCACCATCTCGACGAAGAGGGCGGTCGCGTTCTCGAGCTCGGGGCGGAGCGCGGCGTACGCCTCGGCCGGGGTTTGCGCGGACATGCCGTCATCCTGCCGTGCGAGCAGCTCGGGCGGCGACCGGTGGTCCTGCTGCCACCACGTGTCGCCGCGCTCCGAGCGGCCCCAGCCGTGGCGCGCGCCCCACCACGTCGGGTGGTTTCCGACGCGCAGCGCCCCGTGCGCGGGGAAGGCGCGCCAAGCGGCGTCGACGTTGGCGACGGCGCCGTCGTCCTGCCACGTGGCGCAGCGCGGCGTCACGTCCGCGCTCGCAGCGCAGGGGTGGACGTGCGAGAGGCCGACGCTGAATCCGAGGGCGCGGTAGAGGCCGATGGCCGACTCGAGCGTGATGCCGAGGTGCCCCGCCTCGAGGCGGGAGATGCGGCTGGGCGGCACGCCGAGCCGGTCGGCGAGGGCACGCTGGCTCAGCAGGTGCGTCCGTCGGATGTGGCGCAGCGCGTCGCCGAACGCATCGGCGCCGTCGGCGTGTGTCATGGGTCCACGGTGGCTGCCGAGCGGTGCTATCGCCATGCGGATGCCGTCCCTGTGGAGGGCCCCGTCACGACCCCGGCGGGTGTGGACGACGGCGGCTCCAGGTCGAGCCGCGTGCTCATGCCACGTGCCCCCCGCGACTGTGCACTGCGTCGCGACGTGACTCAGCGGACGCTCCCAGCGCCTCGGGCCGGAGTGAGTCACCTGGCGACTCACTGCACAGGGACTGAAGGCACAGGGACTCGGTAGCGCGTCTACCGCACGACTTCCGAGCGCTGGGCCGACCGAGCCTGAGCGCGGGACTGGTAGAGCAGCGAGAGGGCAACGAGCCCCAGCGCCCACAGCGCGTGCAGGCCGTTGACCACGAGCAGCACGACGACCGACGCGAACGCGATGACCGCCGTCCACCAGCCGCCGCTGCCGCGGGGGAGCAGGCGCAGGGCCGAGGCCGTGCCGAGCACGTAAACGAGGGTGAAACAGCCCGTCGCGAGCAGCATGAGCGGCGTCAGCCCGAGGTCCAGCGCGACGGTCAGGACGAGCGCCAGGGTCGAGGAGGTCGTGATGACCACGATGCTGCGGCGCGGCACCTGGCCCGCCTCGCCGCCCTTCGCCAGCCAGTGCGGCAGCGCGCCGTCGCGGGCCAGCGCCGCCCCGAGGCGTGAACCGCCGGCGTAGTACGCGTTCATGGCGCCGACGGTGAGCAGCACCGCCACGACCGCCGTCACGACCCGGGCCTGATCGCCGAGCGCGACCGCCATGAGGTCGGACAGCGGAGCCTGGCTGCTGCCCGCCCGTGCTCCCAGCACGAGGACGCTGGTCGCCGCCAGGCCCAGGTAGAGGACACCGACGACGGTCACGGCGATCGCCGTCGCACGCGGCACGTCGTGACGTGGGTTGCGGTAGTCGCCGGCGAGCGAAGCGACCGCCTCCCAGCCGGCGAACCCCCACACGAGGACGGCGGCGGCCGTGCCGACCGCAGCCCAACCATTCGGGGCGAACGGCGTCAGCGACTCAGCGCTGCCATGCGGCAGCGCCACGGCCATGGTCGCCGTCATGAGGAGTGCCAGGACCGTGGCGAGCCCGAGCTGCACGCGCCCGGAGAACCGCAGGCCCGCGAGGTTCATCAAGCCCGTGCCGACGATGAGCGCCGCCCCGACGGCGACGGTTGTCGTCCGGCCGCCGCCGACGACGTCCGCAACGTAGCCGCCGGCCATCATCGACGCCGGCGGAGCACCGACCGGAATCGCGAAGTAGAAGCACCACCCGACCGCACCGGCAGCCCGCTCGCCGAAGGCACGGCGGACGTACGTCGCGACGCCGCCGCCGTCGGGGTGACGCGCACCGAGCGCCGCGAACGTGCTCGCGAGCGGGACCGAGAGCAGCACGAGCGCCGCCCAGGCCACGAGCGAGGCCGGTCCGGCCACCTGCGCCGCGAGTGCCGGCAGCGTGATGACGCCCGTGCCGAGGACCGCGCCGACCGACAGGGCCGAGCCCTGCGCGATGGTGAGCGAGCCGCCCCTCGGATGCGTGGGGCCGGTGGTCGTGCCAATCGTCGTGGTCGTCGCGCCCAGGCCGCTCGGGCCGGCGGGAGTCGCTGCGGTGGGGGCCATGGCTCCAGCGTGGCCGTGGAGTGGACTGGCCAGAAGTGCCACTTCTTGCCGGTCAGTTTGGTCCAATCTAGGCTGGCCACGTGGACCTGCATTTCACCCTCACCGGATCTGGGGACCTCACCGCCCAGATCTACGCCCAGCTGCGGGCCGCCGTTCTCGACGGTCGCCTCACCGGTGGTGACCGCGTGCCGGCCACGCGCGACCTCGCGACGACGCTCGACGTCGCGCGTGGCACCGTGACCGCTGCGTACGACCGTCTCATCGCCGAGGAGCTGCTCGAGAGCAGGCGCGGCGCGGGCACGTTCGTCGCCGCCGGCTGCGTGCCACCAGCCCACGCGACCGGCCGGCGAGCCCGCGCCGGCGCCGTGAGGCCGGTGCCGCTGTGGGCCACGCCCACTGCGCCTGCCCCGGGGCCCGGCCGGACGGCATACGACTTCTCCGTCGGCGTGCCCGACGACTCGCTCTTCCCGCTCGCGACGTGGCGCAGGCTCGTCAGCGGCACCCTTCGCAGGGGCCGACTGACCGCGGGGACCTACGAGGCGCGCGGCACGAGCCGACTCGAGGTCGAGATCGCCAGGTACGCGGGTCTGTCCCGCTCCGTGGTCGCGGCCGGTGACGACGTGGTGACCACCGCCGGTGCGCAGCAGGCGCTCGACCTCGTGGCACGGGTGCTCGTCGAGCCCGGTGACGTCGTCGCCGTCGAGGACCCCGGCTACACCGCCGCTGCCCGGCTCTTCGCGACCCACCGTGCCGTCGTCCGCGGCGTGCCGGTCGATGGTGAGGGGATCGTCGTCGACGCGCTGCCCCCGGCCGCTCGCCTCGTCTACGTCACGCCCTCACACCAGCACCCCACGGGCGTCGCCATGTCTCGCGCGAGGCGGATCGCCTTGCTGGAGTGGGCGGTGCGGCACGGAGCGGTCATCGTCGAGGACGACTACGACAGCGAGTTCCGCTTCGCCGACCGGCCGCTCGAGCCCCTCCAGAGCCTCGACCGTGACGGCCGGGTCGTCTACGTCGGGTCGTTCTCCAAGTCCCTCCTGCCGTCGTTGCGGGTGGGCTACGCCATCGCACCCGCCACGCTCACCGCCGCCCTGCGCGAGGCCAAGCGGGTCACGGTGTGGGACGGCGACACCGTGACGCAGGGAGCCCTCGCCGACTTCCTCGCCGAGGGCCACCATGCTGCCCACGTCAAGCGCGCGACGAAGGTCTACCGCGCGCGACGAGAGGCCTTGCTCGCCGGCCTGACCAGTCCCGGTGGCCTCGCCGACTGGCTCGAGGTCATCCCGTCCGCGGCCGGGCTCCACCTCTGCACGCTGCTGCGCGACCCGGTACTCGACGACGTCTCGATTGCCGAGGCCGCCCTGGCCGCAGGAGTTTTCGTCGAGCCTCTGTCCGTGCGACACCTCGAGCAAGCACCTCACCATGGACTCGCGTTCGGCGTCGGCGGCATACCCCTGGAGCGCATCGGTCCGGCGCTCGCCGCGCTCCGGCAGGTCCTCAGCGCGAGCCGACCGGCACGCCGCGTCGACGGATGATCGCGAACTGCGTCGCGAGCGGGACGATCCCGAGGATCAGCACCATCGGCACCGCGAAACCGAGGCGCAGGTCGTCGGAGCCGACGGCGCCCGTGAGCACCGCGCCGAGGAGCGCTCCGACGTAGTTGAACTGGTTGAAGCGCGCGACGACCTGGTCGGTCTTGTCGATGCGCTCGCCGGCCGAGTCGTCATCACCGCTCGCGATGGCGCCGGCTGCCGAGAAGCTGAGCGGTGCGATCGTCGCGACCGCGCCACCGAGAAGGGTGAACCCGATGACGGCGACGACCCACGTCGGCGCGAAGACGATGACGGCGAGCGCCGCGGCCGCGACGACGCCGCTGATCCGCAGCAGCGACACGGCGCCGTGCCGGTCGACGAGGCGGTCTCCGACGGCGCGGGCCAGGAGGGTCGCCCCGAGGTACGGCAGGGTCGCGAGGGCTGCCAGGCCGGAGGGGGCGTCGAGCGTGCCGTCGAGGTAGACCGGTCCCCACGTCGTCGCAGCGGTGTCGACCATGTAGAAGAGCACCATCGCGACACCGAGCAGCGCGATGCGGCGCCACGGCACATCGACCGTGGCGTCGGACTCGGCGAGCCGGTCGCGGCGCACGAACGGGGCCGCGATCGCGGCGACCGGCAGAATGAGGAGCGGCAGCAGTCTCGGGCCGAGCTCGACGCTCGCGGTGGCGAGGGTGACGATCGTGGCGAGGATGCCACCCGCAGTCCAGAAGGCGTGGAACGACGGGAGGATCGGGCGGCGGTAGAGGTGCTCGACGGTGACCGCCTGCATGTTCGAGGACGCGTCGACGAGACCGAGGGCGAGGCCGTACACCGCGAGGCCGGCGACGAAGACGGCGAAGGCCGGCGCGACGAGAAGCGTCGCGAAGCCGACCGTCGCGGTCACGAGGCCGACCCGCACGACGACCGCGCTCGACGACCGAGCGGCGACGAGCTCGGCGAGGACCGATCCGACCCCCGCGAGCAGCACGACCATGAGCAGCAGACCGCTCGTGGCGAGCTCGTCGATCGACCACTTCTCCTGGATCTGCGGGAGCCGGGTGGTCAGGGTGATGAACAGCAGTCCCTGCACGAAGAAGGCGGTGCCGGCGGCGAGCCGGGCGCGGAGCAGGGGAGAGGACTCGGCCCGAAGTGTCACGGTTGGTCACACTGGCGGTCGCGGCCCACGCCGTCAAGAGACCGGGCGGTCAGCAGCAGGCGTCACCGCGCCAGCTGGACCCTCCCTCCCGGACTGCGACCCCGGCGATGACGAGAGCGGCGACGGCATCGAGCCACCACCAGCCGAGCAGCGCGTTGGCGAGCAGGCCGACGAGGAGCACGGCGGACAGGTAGGTGCAGAGCAGCGTCTGCGTGCCGTCGGCGACCACGGCACCCGAGCCCAGCTCGCGGCCGGTGCGCCGCTGCCACCGCGAGAGCAGCGGCATGACCGTGAGCGACAGGGCGGCGAGCACGATGCCGACGAGCGAGGTGTCGGGCTGCTCGCGCAGGACGAGCGCGCGCACCGACTCGACGGTGACGTAGGCGGC
The DNA here is from genome assembly GCF_042666095.1 of Terrabacter sp. GCM10028922. Lineage (NCBI taxonomy): Bacteria > Bacillati > Actinomycetota > Actinomycetes > Micrococcales > Intrasporangiaceae > Terrabacter > Terrabacter sp. GCM10028922. The sequence continues at coordinate 8,605 of NZ_JBHTFG010000023.1, forward strand.
GAGCGCGAAGAACGACACCGCGATGAGGCGACGCGCCTGGTGTTCGCGGTCCTCGGGGATGGCGTGCCGGAACTGCCAGAGGATGACGAGCCCGCTCATCACCTCGACCGTCGAGTCGAGGCCGAAGCCGACGAGGGCCGTCGAGTCCGCCGCGCGCCCCGCCCAGATCGCGATGACCGCCTCGGCGACGTTGTACGCCACCGACGCGCCGGCGAGCAGCTGGGCGCGCCGGAAGAGCGCGGTCCGCCGCGAGGGCGCCAGGATCGTGAACACCGGCCGGTTCGGCGCGCTCACCAGTCCGCCCCCGTGCATCGGCCCCGGTCGGTCGTCTCGACCTGCAGTGTTGCGTGGGCCACCTGGAACTGCTCACGCAGCATCCGGCTCGCGGCGGCGAGGACGTCGGGTCCGGCATCGGCCCGCGACGTCACGAGGTGCGCTGTGGCGACGTCCATGCCGGACGTCAGGGTCCAGACGTGCAGGTCGTGCACGCCGGTGACACCGGGCACCTCGCCCAGTGCCGCGAGCATCGCGGTCGGCTCGATGCCCGTCGGTGCGTGCTGACCGAGCACGGCGACGACCTCGCGGCCCAGGCCCACGGCCCGCACCGCGACGAAGACGGCGATGGCGAGCGCGACGCCGGTGTCCCACCACGCGCTGCCGGTCGCGCCGACGAGGAGCGCGGCGACGATGACCCCGAGGGAGCCGACGGTGTCGGCGACGACCTCGAGGTAGGCGCCCCTGACGTTGAGGCTCTCGCCCGCCCCGCCGCGAAGCAGGGTGAGCGCGACGAGGTTGACGACGAGCCCGATGACGCCGACCGCGAGCATCGTGCTGGAGGCGACCTGGGGGCTCGAGCCGATGCGCCCGACCGCCTCGACGGCGATGTAGGCGGAGACGCCGAGCATGAGGAGGACGGCGAGGCCCGAGGCGAAGACCTCCGCGCGGTACGAGCCGAAGGTGCGGCGGCCCGTGGTGTCGGCGCGGGTCGCGATGCGCGTGGCCACGAGGGCGGCCCCGAGCGTCACGACGTCGGCGGCCATGTGGCCGGCGTCGGACAGCAGCGCGAGCGACCCGGACACGAGACCTGCGACGAGCTCGACGCCGAAGTATGCCGCGACGAGACCGAACGCGACCGCGAGCCGCCAGCGGTGTCGTCCACCCGCGTGGGCCGAGGTCGGACCGTGGTCGTGGCTCACCGCGCGGTCCCGTCGTGGAGGGCGTGCTCTCGTGTCACGTCGAGCAACAGCCGGACGTGGGCGTCGGAGAGCCGGTAGAAGACGTTGCGGCCCTCGCGCCGCCCGGTGACGACGCGCGAGGCACGGAGCAGCCTCAAGGCCTGCGACACGGTGGCCTCTGCGGTCGCGGTGGCGGCGGCGAGGTCGCACACGCACAGTTCGCCGGCCTCGAGCAAGGCGTAGAGCAGCCGGGCACGGGTCGGGTCACCGAGGAGCTTGAAGACGCTCGCCACACGCGAGAGCTCTTCTGCGCCGGGGGCGTTCGCGGTCGCCAGTGCGACCTTCTCGGGGTGCACGCATGATGTCGCGCAGCCGTCCAGGCCCGTGACGGTGCTCATCGTCGCCCTCTCATCTGACCGAATGTTCAGATGTCACTGTCGTCCGGTCTGCGCCGGTATGTCAACCCGGGCCCGTCCACCGGGCGGCAGACTGTCGGCATGCTGAGACTGACCGTCACGGTGCCGAGCGAGCTGACCGAGCAGGTCACGCAGGTGCTGGCCGACTCGACCGCCGTGAGCAGCCTGACGCTCATGCGGGGCGTCGCCATCCGGCCCCGGGGCGACGTCGTGCAGGCCGACGTGGCCCGCGAGGGCGCCAACGCGCTCGTCGACCAGCTCCGCGAGCTCGGTGTCCACCAGGGGGGCACCCTGCAGATCGAGCCGGTGAGCACGTGGGTGTCGCGGGCGGGCTTCGAGGCCGACGAGGAGACCCCGGGCAGCAGCGCCGACGCGGTCGTGTGGGCAGAGGTCGCACAGCGGTCCTACGACGACAGCGAGCTCAACTGGACGTTCCTGTCGTTCATGTCACTCGCGACGCTCATCGCCGGCATCGCGATCGTCCTGGACTCGCAGATCCTCGTCATCGGCGCGATGGTTCTCGGTCCCGAGTTCGGGGCCGTGGCCGCGCTCGGCGTCGCGCTGGTGCGCAGGCGGGCGCTCCTGCTCGGCGTCGCCGCACGGGCGCTCGTCGTGGGGTTCGCGGTCGCCATCCTCGTGACCTGCGGCGCGAGTCTCGTAGGCCGCGCGTTGGGCTGGGTGACGCTCCAGGACGTCACCGGCGAGCGCCCCGCGACCGACTTCATCTACACGCCCGACCGGTGGTCGTTCATCGTCGCGGTGCTCGCGGCCGCGGCGGGGGTCCTGTCCCTGACGTCGTCGAGGCTGGGCGGCCTCAGTGGCGTCTTCATCTCGGTCACGACGATCCCCGCCGCCGGCAACGTCGCGCTCGGGCTCGCGTTCGGGGCGTGGCACGAGGTGCGCGGCAGCGGTCTGCAGCTGGTGGTCAACCTGGCCGGCATGGCCGTGGCCGGGTGGCTGACCCTCCTGCTCCAACAGGCGGTCTGGTCGCGCGTGCCGGCTCCGCGGTCGCACTCCCGGCTCAACCGGCACGTCCACGCCGAGCCGCCACCGCGCCGCCGCTGAGGCCCGCTCACGCGCCGCCGACGCCAGGCCGGGTCGATGTACTTCCGAGGGCCTGGCGCCTCGGTCATACATCGACCCGGTGGTGGTGGGGTTCAGGAGAGCTGGCCGCGTACGGCTCCGCCCGGGAACTCGAGCGTGTGCACGTTGACGTAGTAGGCCGAGGGCTGCGACACGATGGCGACGGCGAGGTCCCTATTCACGGAGACGCAACCGCCGGAGGAGCCGCTCGTGGGCGCCTGGAGCGGGACAACGACAGGCCCGTTCTCGGTGGCGGCCCCGACGTGGATGTGCGCGAGAGTCACGTCCGCCAGGCCCGTGACGGTCAGGTCGTAACAGATCTCGTCGAGTCCGGGAGTGACCCAGACGTGAGCGGTGCCCGCCCCGTCGGGATCACCGCCGCCGAGCTCGTTCGCGCCCAGCAGCTGCGCCGTGAGGGGGCGACCCACGGCTGTGGCTGTGCTCGGGACAGAGAGTCCGGCAACGGCGAGGAGCGCTATGGCGACGGACGCGGTACGGGTGGTGCGCTTCATGGCTTGGTCCCTTGGGTCCTGGACGCGAGCTGGCGTCGGGTGGGTGATGGCTGGTCGCGGCGCACCCGCCGACGAACGCGCCCCCCGGGCCGGTGTCGCCGCGGCCACGACCAAGGACGCCCGGGCGGTTCGACCGGTTCAGAGGAGCGTTCGCCGGATAGCCGACACGGGGAGGACAGGGGGTTGACACCGCAGTGGGCGCTCCATATGTTAACGCTCACATCACGCGCTCGGACTGGGTAGGGGGACGGCCGGAGCGCTTGCGGTGCCACACCCGGACGCACTGCCCTCGCTCGCGGCTGCCCTGCCGCGCGCCCGACAAGGAAGTCACCGGCATGTCCGACTCGTCGAGCCCCCACGCCCGAACCACGACGCGCGAGCGCAGGACGCGGCGTCCGCTCGCGGCCGTCACCGCGCTCGCCGTCGTCCTCACCACGGCCCTCACCGCTCTCACCATCGCGGCGCAACCCTCGGCGGCGGCCTCGCTCGACGACGGCCTGGTGGCTCGCTACGCCCTCGACCAGACGAGCGGTTCGAGCGTCACCGATGCCTCGGGTCACGGGCGCACCGCGACCGTCAGCGGCGACACGACATGGCTCGGCGCCGACGGCCTTCGCCTCGGTGGCACGAACGGTCACCTGCGCCTGCCCAACGACCTCATGAAGGGCCTGACCGACATCACGGTCTCGACCCAGGTCCTCATCGACCCGGCCCAGGCGACCCCCTACTTCATCTGGGGCCTCGGCAACACGACGAACGGGATGGGCAACGGCTACCTCTTCACGACCGGCAACGCCTACCGGACGTCGATCGCGAGCGGCAACTGGTCGACCGAGCAGACCGCGTCGGCCGGCCGCAACGTCGACCGTGGCCAGTGGCGCACGCTGACCTACACGCTCTCGGGTGGCACCGGCATCCTCTACGAGGACGGTGTCGAGGTCGGCCGCAACACGGGCATCACGATCACCCCCGGGTCGATCGGCGGGGGCACGACGACGGCCAACTACCTTGGCCGCTCGGTCTACACGGCCGACAGGTACCTCAAGGGCCAGGTGCGCGACTTCCGCGTCTACGACCGGGCCGTCACGCCGGACGAGGTGAAGCAGCTCGGCGCCCAGACGGCGGCCGTGCGCGTCACCTCCGACGCCGCCGCACTCGACCTCGGCGACACGTCCGCCGTCACGGACAACCTGCCGCTCGCGGCGAAGACCGCCGGTGGCTCGACCGTCACGTGGGCCTCGAGCGACGAGTCCGTCGTCGCCACCGACGGCACGGTCACCCGTCCCGCGCCGGGCGCCGGCAACGCGACCGTGACCCTCACCGCGACGGTGTCGTATGCCGCCGCGTCCGCCACGAGGACCTTCACCGTGACCGTCCTGCAGGACATCACCGACGACCAGAAGGTCGCGAACGCGCTTGCGGCCGTGAGCATCCCGGACGCCGATGCGGTCCGCGGCAACGTCACGCTCCCGACGTCCGGCGCGCGTGGGGTCACGCTGACGTGGACGACGAAGGACCCGGCCGTGGTCACGGCGACCGGCGAGGTCCGCCGGCCGGCATACGGCAGCACCGCGGTCAAGGGCCGCCTCACGGTGCGCGCGACGCTCGGCGCCGCTTCGGGCACCCGCACCATCACGCTGACCGTCCTGCCGCTGCCGAAGAAGGAGGCCCTCGAGGGGTACGCGTTCGCGTACTTCACGGGTGAGGGCACTGCCGACGGCGAGCAGATGTACATGGCCGCGAGCCGGGGCAACGACCCGCTCCACTGGGACGAGCTCAACGGCGGGCGCCCGATCCTCACCTCGACCGAGGGCGAGCAGGGCGTGCGCGACCCGTTCATCATCCGCAGCCCCGAGGGCGACAAGTTCTACCTGATCGCCACCGACCTCAAGATCTACGGCAACGGCGACTGGGACCGCAGCCAGCGCCACGGCAGCCGCTACATCGAGGTGTGGGAGTCGACCGACCTGGTGAACTGGGGCCAACAGCGGCACGTCCGCGTCTCGCCCGACGAGGCCGGCAACACGTGGGCACCCGAGGCGTACTACGACGACTCGATCGGCGCGTACGTCGTCTTCTGGGCCTCGAAGCTCTACGCGTCGAGCGACCCGCAGCACACCGGCAACACGTACAACAAGATGCTGTACGCGACGACCCGCGACTTCCGCACCTTCAGCGCGCCGAAGGTCTGGGTCGACCCCGGCTACTCCGTCATCGACTCGACCGTCATCAAGCACGACGGCGCGTACTACCGCTTCACCAAGGACGAGCGGAACAACACCTCGACGACGCCGTGCAGCAAGTTCATCCTCGAGCAGAAGTCGACCTCGCTCCGCTCGACCGACTGGGGCTTCGTCAAGGACTGCATCGGCAAGGCGACCACCACGAGCCCGGGCATCAACCAGGGCGAGGGCCCGACGGTGTTCAAGTCGAACACCGAGGACAAGTGGTACGTCTTCATCGACGAGTTCGGCGGGCGCGGCTACGTCCCGTTCGAGACCACCGACCTCGACTCGGGCGCCTTCACCATGTCGCAGAACTACGAGCTGCCCGGCCGGCCGCGCCACGGCACCGTCATGCCGGTGACCAAGGCCGAGCTCGAGCGGCTCAAGGCCGGTCCGACGAAGGCCCCGGCGACGAAGGACGGCGTCATCGCCGACTACGCGCTCGGCACGCAGGCCGGGACCGGCACGACGGTCCTCGACCGGGCCGGCCAGGCCGGCCCGGCGACGATCAAGGGCGGCGCGAAGCGCACGACCGACGGCGTCGAGCTCGGTGGGGTCGACGGCTACGTCGACCTGCCCGACAACCTCCTCGCCGGGCTCGACGCCGTGACGGTGTCGACCCGGGTGTGGATCGACCCGAACCAGCAGACGGCCTACTTCATCTGGGGCATGGGCAACAGCCTGGGCGGTGCCGGCTCCGGCTACCTGTTCACGACGGGCAACGCCTACCGCACGGCCATCGCCTCGGGGAACTGGTCCACCGAGCAGAGCACCGGATCCGGGCGCGACGTCTCGCGCGGCGCGTGGCACACCCTCACCTACACGCTCTCGGGTGGGACGGGCGTGCTCTACGACAACGGGGTCGAGGTGGCGCGCAACACCGGCGTCACGACGACACCCGGCGAGCTCGGGGACGGGACGACGACGGCCAACTGGATCGGGCGCTCCCTGTACTCGGGCGACCGCTACCTCAAGGGGACCGTGCGCTCGTTCACCATCTGGGACCGTGGTCTCACCGCGCAGCAGGTGGTCTCGCTGCCCGGCAACGAGACCCAGGTCGGGTCGGTGAAGCTCGACGAGCTCAAGGTGCCGGCCATCATCGACACCGCCGGCGGCAGCGTCGTCCTGCCGGTCAAGCCGGGCACGGACGTCACGCAGCTCGCGCCGGAGCTCGGAGTGCCCGACGACGCCGAGGTCACGCCCGCCAACGGCTCGACGCAGGACCTCACCTCCCCGGTCACCTACCGGGTCACCGGCGTGGACGGCTCGACCCGGGCGTGGACCGTGAAGGCCGTCGTCATGAACAGCCCCGTGCTGCCGGGCTACAACGCCGACCCCAACATCGTGCGCTTCGGCGACACGTACTGGATCTACGCGACCACCGACGGCTTCGACGGCTGGAGCGGCACGACGTTCAAGACGTGGTCGAGCACCGACCTCGTCCACTGGACCGAGCACCCGGTCATCCTCGACCTGGGTCCCGACGTGACGTGGGCCGACGGCAGGGCGTGGGCACCTGCTGCCATCGAGAAGAACGGGAAGTACTACCTGTACTTCTGCGCCGACGCGAAGATCGGCGTCGCCGTGGCTGACTCGCCGACGGGCCCGTTCCGGGACGCGCTCGGCAAGCCGCTCGTGGCCAGCAACCCCGACGGTGGGCAGGCCATCGACCCGGCCGTCTTCACGGACGACGACGGCCAGAGCTACCTCTACTGGGGCAACGGCAACGCCTACGTCGTGCCGCTGAACGCCGACATGACCTCGTTCGACCCCGCGAAGGTCAAGCGGCTCACGGGCCTCACCGGCTTCCGGGAGGGTCTGTTCGTGCACAAGCGCCAGGGCACGTACTACCTCAGCTGGTCGATCGACGACACCCGCAGCGAGAACTACCGCGTCGGCTACGCCACGATGACGAGCCCGCTCGGCGCCGGCCTGACGAACCGCGGCGAGATCCTGACGAAGGACACCTCGCTCGGCATCCTCGGCACGGGCCACCACTCGATCGTCCAGGTGCCCGGCACCGACGACTGGTACATCGCCTACCACCGGTTCGCCATCCCGGGCGGTGACGGCACCCACCGTGAGGTCACCATCGACCGCCTCCGGCACAACGCCGACGGCACGATCGCGCCGGTCGTGCCGACGCTCGAGAGCGTCCCGCCGCTGTCCTGAGCGGCGCCGCCCACGTATGCCGCCGGGCCGGGGGCGCACCCCTCCCACGCTCCCGGCCCAGCGGCATACCCCTTCGAAAACCCTTGCCATCCCAGGAGATCCTTCATGCCCGCGTCCGCTGTGACGACCAACCCTGCCTCGGCACCCGACCGCGCGCCTGCCCCGGCGACGTGGTCCGTGCGGCCCTTCGCCCTCGGCGACGTCAGCCTCGGTGACGGCCTGCTGGCCCGCAAGCGGCAGCTCATGCTCGACCACGGCCGCGGCTACGACGTCGACCGCCTGCTGCAGGCCTTCCGCGCCAACGCCGGCCTGCCGACGCTCGGTGCCGTCGCGCCCGGCGGCTGGGAGGGGCTCGACGGCGAGGCCAACAGCAACCTCCGGGGCCACTACACCGGTCACTTCATGTCGATGCTCTCGCAGGCGTACGCGAGCACGCGCGACGAGACGTACGCGGAGCGGCTGCGCCACATGGTGGGGGCGCTCGTCGACGTGCGCGCCGCGCTGCGGGCGGAGCCGTCGGTGCTCTCAGCTCCCGGGCGGGTCGGCGGAGGCGTCGAGCTCCAGCGCGGTGCCCACCACTTCATCGACCTGCCGCCGACTGCTGTGGGCGCCCCGGTGGACTTCACGTTCGCGGCCTGGGTCCGGCCGACGCACGACGCGCGATGGACGCGGCTGTTCGACTTCGGCACCAGCACGTCCCGCTACGCCTACCTGACCACGGCCGACGAGGCCGGGGTGCCCCGCTTCGCGATCACGACCTCTGGGGCGGGCGGCGAGCGCGCGGTCAACGGCACGGCGCCGCTGCCGGTCGGGCAGTGGAGCCACCTTGCCCTCACCATCGCGGGGACCACGGCGACTCTCTACGTCGACGGGCTGCCCGTGGGCGCCGACACCGCGATGTCCGTCAACCTCGCGACCCTCGGCCAGCTCGCCCACCACTGGATCGGGCGGTCCCACTACCCGGACCCGACGTTCGCGGGCGTCGTCGACGAGGTCAACCTCTGGTCACGGGGTCTCTCGGCGACCGAGATCGACTCTCTGGGCAAGGGACCAGCGGCAGCGTCGCTCGCGGGGCGTGGCGACCTCGCCTCCTACGACCTCGACGAGACGACCGGTGCGACGCTCGCGGACGCGTCGGGTCGCTCGCAGGACGCCACCCTCCGTCGGACCTGGGGCCAGCCGAGCCACCGCGGTTTCCTCGCCGCCTACCCCGAGACGCAGTTCATCACCCTCGAGTCGATGACGAGCTCCGACTACACGGTCGTCTGGGCCCCGTACTACACGGCGGACAAGATCCTGCGCGGCCTGCTCGACACGTACGTCAACATCGGCGACGAGCGCGCTCTCGACCTCGCCGAGGGCATGTGCGACTGGATGTACTCGCGCCTGTCCACGCTGCCGGCCTCCACCCTCCAGCGGATGTGGGCCCTGTTCAGCTCCGGTGAGTTCGGCGGCATCGTGGAGGCGATCTGCGACCTCCATGCGGTCACCGGCAGGCCCGAGCACGTCGCGCTCGCACGCCTCTTCGACCTCGACCGCCTCATCGACAGCTGTGCCGCGGGCACCGACATCCTCGACGGCATGCACGCCAACCAGCACATCCCGATCCTCACGGGGCTGCTGCGCCTGCACGACGAGACGGGGGAGCAGCGCTACCTCGATGCGGCGCGCGGCTTCTGGGGCATGGTGGTGCCACCGCGGATGTACAGCATCGGCGGCACGAGCACCGCTGAGTTCTGGCGGGCGCGCGGCAGCATCGCCGGCACCCTCAGCGAGGAGACCGCCGAGACGTGCTGCGCCTACAACATGCTGAAGCTGAGCCGCATGCTCTTCTTCCACGAGCAGGACCCGACCTACATGGACTACTACGAGCGCGCCCTCCTCAACCAGGTGCTCGGCTCGAAGAAGGACCAGCCCGACGCCGAGAAGCCCCTCGTGACCTACCTCATCGGCCTCACCCCGGGGCACGTGCGCGACTACACGCAGAAGGAGGGCACGACGTGCTGCGAGGGCACCGGTCTCGAGAGCGCCACGAAGTACCAGGACTCCGTCTTCTTCGCAGCCGCAGACGGCTCAGCCCTGTACGTGAACCTCTATGCGCCCGCCACGGTCACGTGGGCCGAGCGGGGGGTCGCCGTCGCGCAGGCGACCGACTTCCCTTACGAGCAGGGCACGACGTTGTCGGTCCGCGGCTCGGGTGCCTTCGACATGCTGCTGCGGGTGCCGGCCTGGGCGCGCGGAGGGTTCACCGTCACGGTCAACGGTGACGCGGTCACGGGCACGCCCACGCCGGGCACGTACTTCCGACTGAGCCGCACGTGGCGCTCCGGTGACACCGTCCGCGTCTCGATGCCGTTCACGACACGCACCGAGTCGGCTCTCGACGACGCCACCCTCCAGACGGTCCTGCACGGCCCGCTCGTCCTGGCCGCCCGCGATCCCCGGCGTGAGCTCATCCCGCTCAGCCTGTCGCGCAACATCGGTCTCTCGGGCGACCTCGGCCCGTCACTGGTCCCGGTCGCCGGCAAGCCGCTTCACTTCACCGTCGGCGACGTCGAGCTCGCGCCCTTCTTCGAGGGCACCGAGGACCCGACGCACGTCTACATCCGCCGCTCCGAGCCGACGATCGTCTTCGCCGGCCTCGACTCCGGCGTGCCCAACACGGCCCGTGGCGATGGCGTCACCTTCCTCGACCTCGCGTGGGAACCGGCTCCGTTCGTGGGCGAGGCCGAGCTGCGCGAGCACGTCGAGACCCTGGCAGCCGTCTGGGTCGCCGACGGGCTCATGACGTCGGCCCAGCGAGACGGAGTGCTCGACACGGTGCGCGACGCGACGTTCGCGGTCTAGGGACCCCTCTGGCGGCACACGCAGCCGTTCGCGTGCCCCGCGGAGGTGTCGCTCGGTAGCGTCGGCTCCGTGATGTCGCCGTGCTGACCCCGCCGCCGGACTTCTCGACCGGCCTGCTGACCGCCGCCCTCCACGAGATGTGGGGCGTGGAGGTCGCGCAGATCGACTACTCCCCGGTCGGGTTCGGCAGCCATCACTGGTCCGTCGTGGACGCCTCAGGTCAGCGCTGGTTCGCCACCCTCGACGACTACGCAGGCGACGGCGCGTCCATCGGCGCGTCCGTCGCGTCCGTCGGCCGAGGGGCGGTGCTCAGCTCGGCCTACCGGTCGGCCCGCGCCCTGGCCGACGCCGGACTCGAGTTCGTCGTGGCGCCGACGCCGGCGCGGGACGGCTCGGTGCCCTTCGAGCTCACACGCCACCGCTGGCTGTCCGTGACGCCGTGGCTCGACGCCGAGCACCTCCCCGCTCCAGAGGCACAGTCGGCGGAGCAGCGCCGGGCGGTCGTCGAGGTCATCGCGCGGATCCACGCGGCGACGCGCCACGTCGTCGGCATCGCCGTGGCCGACGACCTCGCGCTGCCGCAGCGTGCCGTGCTCGACCGAGCCCTCGCCGGCGCCGTGCAGCCCGGGGCCGGGCCGTACGGAGAGCGCGCCCGCGCGGCCCTCGCCCAGCAGGCTCTGGCCGTCCGGTCGGCGCTGACGAGCTGGGAGGAGGCGGCCCGGCGGGCGTACGACTCCCGGGAGTCCTGGGTCGTGACCCACGGTGAGCCGCACTGGCGCAACGTTCTCGCAGGCGCAGGCGGCCTCCACGTCGTCGACTGGGACACGGCGCTGCTCGGGCCGCCGGCGCGCGACCTGTGGCACGTCGCCGGAGCCGACGGAGCCGCCGCCGAGGCGGTCCTCGACGACTACGTGGAGCTGACCGGCCGCGCCGTCACCCTCGACGACCTCGCAGCGCAGTCCCTGCGGTGGGACCTCACCGAGGTCGCGCTCTACGTCGCGTGGTTCAGCCGACCACACGCGGACGACGCCGACGGGGAGGTCGCCTGGGGCGGCTTCACCGAGTCGTTGTCGTCGCTCGCGGCACCGCCGGAGGGAGCGTGAACGTCGTGGCGAGCGCGCCGTTGACGAGGGAGAGCAGCACGGTCGTCTCCTGCCGGATGACGGCGTAGCGGCTCTCGGCGACGGGCGAGCTCGCTGCCGCCTCGTCGGAGGCTGCCCGCGCGAACAGCCCCAGCGACACGATCCGCCCGAAGTAGCTCGGGGCGTCGAGGCCCGGTGGCGCTCCGTTCGCACCCAGCCGGGCCAGGTGGGCGGCGAGCAGGTCGAGCTGCAGGGCTGCGGCGTTGCCTGCGAGCGACATCCGGTCGAGGACCCGCACGTCGCCGACGAGGGTGGCGTAGTCCGCGAGCGCCGCCGCGCGGTTGAAGACGATGCTCGTCGTGAGGCTCGGACGCGGCAGCGCCGTCACGGTGACCGTCGGCGTCGCGGTCACGGTGGCAGTCCTGACGACCGTCGTCGTGGCGGTGACGGTCCGTGTGTCGATCTCGGTCACGGTGACCGTCTGCGTCGGGACCGGTGTGCCCGTCGCGCCCCCGGCCTGGCTCAGCTCGACCTCGGGCCGGTTCGCCGAACAGCCGGCCAGCGCGAGGGCAGCCGCCAGCGCGAGCGCTGCGATGGGCTGGGCTCGGCGCACGGTCGACTCCGGTGTTCGACGTGGACAGTGGGTTGATTGTGGTCTGTGGGTCGCGGCCGTGGTGACCGAACGCGTGAATCGTCACGGCTCAGGTGTGCGCGGCCGCGAGCTGCGGTCTGGTGAGGAACAGGGCGTCGTCGAGGCGGGTCCCGCGCAGGTCCGCGTCGCGCAGGTCGGCCCCGAGCAGGTCGGCCCAGCGCAGGTCGGCGCCGCGCAGGTCGGCGGCGATGAGCAGCGCACCGCGCAGGTCTGCCGCGCGCAGGTCGCGGCCGCGCAGGTCCGCGCCCACGAGGTCGGCCCCCGCCCGGATGCGTCGCGGTGGCCGGGGAATGCCGTCACGTCGCCGTCGCTCGTGACGTGCCGTCGCGCTCACGGTGCGGAGCAACCCGCCGACCCGTCCGCGCAGGTCGACGAGGTCCACGGCGAGCACCTCGTCGGGGGTGCCCGCGGTGGCGGTGTCGACCTCGGCGCGCGCCGCCTCGAGGGCCTCGACGATCGTGGTGTCAGGACCGAGCCCGAGGGCATCGCGGAGGTGGGCGAGCATCTCGTGCAGCTGCCGCATGACGGGAAGGACGGCATACATCGTCGGGGCGGCCCCGGGCGCCTCGCGCCACGAGACCCCACGGAAGGTCACCTGCGACACCTGCTGGCCCGCACCGAAGCAGTCGAAGGTGACGCACCCACGCCAGCCGCCCTCCGGGAGCCGGTCGTGGATGCCGCAGCGGTGGTCGACGAGCAGGTTGCGGCACGGCTCGCCGCCGGGCTTGTCGACGGGGAAGTCGGCCGACCTCGCGAAGGGCAGGGCGACGCAGCAGAGTCCGAAGCAGCGGCTGCAGTCGGCCTCCAGCCGGGGCGTCTCGTCGCTCATCCCGCCAGTATCACGGCCGGTCGGCGACCCCGTCACCGTCGAGGTCGACGACGAGCTTGCCCAGGGTGCCGGACGCGAAGTCGGAGAGCGCGGCGGGTGTCTCGTCGAGGGAGTAGGTGCGCTGGATCGTCAGCGAGGTCAGGCCGCTCGTCTGGTTGTCCGCCAGCCGGTGGAGAACCTCGGGCGTCGGGTTCGCGGCGATCGGCACGAAGACGTCGGGGGCCACCGCGAAGCCCTCCGTCGAGAAGACGAGCGTCGACACCAGGGTCCCGCCCTGACGCAGGACGGGCACGAGCGCGGCTGCGTCGCCGGCGAGGTGGATCGCGACGTCGACGCCGCCGGGGTGCGCGGCGAGCACCGCCGCGGGGAGGTCCGCGTGGTAGTCGACGACCTCGGCCGCCCCGAGCCGACGGACGAGCTCCTGCTCGGGCTCCGACGACCCGGTCGCGATGACGTGGGCACCGGCCTGCGACGCGAGCTGCACGACCTGGTTGCCGACGCCTCCCGTGGCGCCGGCGACGAGGATCGTGCGACCCTGCGCGGGGTCGGCTGCGTCGATGCACGCGAGCGCGGCGGCCCCGGCCAGGCCGAGCGCCGCTCCGTGCACGAAGTCGACGTCGTCGGGCAGGCGTGCCACGCCGACCGACGTCGGCACGGTGACGTAGTCGGCGAACGAGCCGTCGCCGAGGTAGTCCTTCGTGACGACCCCGAACACGCGGTCTCCCTCGGCGAGGTCGCTCACGCCCGGGCCCACGGCGTCGACGGTGCCCGCGAAGTCCTTCCCGAGGACGAGCGGGAACCGGTGCTCGAACCAGCCGGTGAGGAAGCCGTGCATCTCTCCGATGTCGAAGCCGTTCACAGCGGCGGCGTGGACCCGGACCCTCACCTCGCCCTCTGCCGGCTCCGGGACGTCGATCTCCTCGACGGTGGGGGTGGTGTGGAACTCGTTGACGACGACGGCGCGCATGGCGACCTCCTTTGACACGGCACTTCAGGTGGAGGGCGGCCTGATGACGGGCACCCCCTGCCGTGCTCGAGTCGAGCCACTTCGACGCTACGCCGGTCGCCGATCGGTGTGCGCGCCTCGGCGATACCCGCCGTCAGAGCAGCGAGCTCGGGTCGTCCGGAATGTCGGCGGCATACGCCTGGAGCAGCTGGAGCGGCACGACCTCCAGTGCCCGCTCGTGCGTGGCGGCGAGGAACACCGGCGCGGCGGCGCCGTCCTGGTGGGCCTGCAACCACCGGCTGGCCACGACGCACCACCGGTCGCCCGGGGTCAGGCCGGGGAACCGCCACTCGGGGCGTGGCGTCACGAGGTCGTTGCCGACGCTGCGCTGGTGCTCGAGGAACTCCGGCGTCGCGACGACGCAGATGGTGTGGCTGCCTCGGTCCTCGGGACCCGTTGTGCAGTAACCGTCGCGGTAGAAGCCGGTCATCGGGTCGGTGCCGCAGGCCTCGAGCGCGCCACCGAGCACGTTCCGTTCACGCGCTGCCATGGGCCCAACCTATCCGCCGTGGCGCTCGCTACGCTGGGCCCATGCTGGGCATGAGGGAGTACGAGCAGGACTACATCGACGCGTGCCGGTCCCGGGTCGAGACGCAGGTCGCGATGTTCCACGAGGTCGCCCAGGCTGCGCGCGACCACGGTGACGCGGACGTCTCCCGCCTCGAGGGGGCCCTCGAGTCGCTCGAGTACGAGTACTTCAACAACATGCTGCTCGTTCTGGAGGGCTACTTCGTGCACCGCCTGCGCGGCGTCGAGGGCAAGGACGGCAACGCCCTCAACGAGGTCCGCGTGCTCGCCCGGTCGCTCATGGAGAACGGCGGCACGGTCATGTCCGACCCGCAGATCCCGCTCGACCCGGCCCACAGCGTGCTCGGCCTCGCCGTCGGCGACCCGATCACCCTGACGCTCCAGCAGTTCCGCCGGATCTCGGACGCGTTCCTGCGTGAGATCGAGAGCCGGTTCTCGAGCCAGGACGACTGACACGATAACCGCCTGCTGATCGAGATACGCTGAGGCTGAAGGAGACCCGCAGTGCCCCGTGCCCCCATGCCCGTCGAGGTCGTCGACTTCCTCAGCCGGCCCAACCACGCGACGATCAGCTGCGTGCGGCCCGACGGCCAACCGGTCTCCGTGCCGACCTGGTACATGGTCGAAGGCGGCCTGATCGTGGTCAACATGGACGCCGGCCGCAAGCGTCTCGACTGGCTGCGCGCCGACCCGCGCGTCAGCCTCAGCGCCATGGACCCCGACAACTGGATCACGCACGTCAGCGTGCAGGGCCGCGTCGTCGAGCTCATCGACGACCTCGACCTCGCGGACATCGACCGGATCGCCACGCACTACACGGGGCAGCCCTACCGGGTCCGCGACCGGTTGCGCATCACGGCCTACATCAGGGTCGACCGCTGGCACGGGTGGGGCCGTCTGCGGGACATCGCGTGACCGATGTGCGGCGCGATGCCGTCGGCGTGCCGCACCTGCGGGCCGACGACGTCATGGGTCTGGCCAGGCTGCAGGGCCGGGTGACCGCGCTCGACCGGGGTTGGCAGATCGAGCACCACCGTTGGCGCATGGAAGGCCGCACGGCGGAGTACGTCGGCCCGGCCGGTGCGACGTGGGACCGCTTCTCCCGTCAGGTGCTTCTCGAGCCGACCGTCCGGCGGTGCTTCGAGCGCCTCGACGCCGAGACGCAGACGTGGCTCACGGCATACGTGGGCGGGGTGAACGACACCCTTGCGGAGGGTCTCGCCGGCCTCCCGGAGATCGAGGCGCTCGGGCTGCAGGCGTATGCCGCCCAGCCGCGTCCGTGGGAGCCGTGGACGCCGCTCGGCATCTTCTGGGGCATCCACCTGCTCTTCGGCACGTTCCCGTCGAAGCTCTTCAACGCCCACGTGGCCGACCGGCTCGGCGAGGACGTGCTGCCCCTGCTCAACGCCGAGGGCGTCGAGCGCGCCGAGGCATCGGGAAGCAACGCGTGGGTCATCGGCGGCCACCGCACGGCGGGCGGGCTGCCGCTCATCGCGGGCGACCCGCACCGCAACATCGAGCTGCCCGGCTGCTACCAGCAGGTGGGCCTCGCCTGCCCCGAGTTCGACGTCGTCGGCTTCACCTTCCCGGGGGTGCCGGGCGTCCAGCACTTCGCCCACACGGGCACGGTGGCGTGGGGCATCACGAACGCCATGGCCGACTACCAGGACCTCACCCTCGAGTCGCTCGCGCACGCGGGCGTGGCCGACGACGGGTCACCCGTGTACCGCGCGAAGGGCCTCGACGGGTGGGAGGAGGTGCAGTCCTGGACCGAGACGATCCGCGTGCGGGGCGAGCACGACGTCACCGTGCCGGTCGCGGTCACCGCGCGCGGGCCCGTCGTGACCGGGCTCGAGGCGGAGGTCGAACGGCTCGCCGCCGAGGCCGACGCACCGCCGGCGTGGGCTGACGAGGGCGAGCAGCAGCGTCGGGCGGTCATGGCCCCGTACAGCCTGCGCACCCCGACGCAGTGCGAGGAGGACCTCGGGTTCGGAGCGCTGCTCCCGCTCCTGCGCGCCCGCACGCTCGACGACGTCGAGCAGGCGCTGTCGCGGTGGGTCGAGCCGGTCAACAGCGCGCTCGTGGCCGACGTGTCGGGCCGGATGCGCCACCTGGTCGTCGGACGCGTTCCCGAGCGCGACCCCGCGGGCACGGTGCTGCCGCTGCCCGCGTGGGACGCGCGGCACCAGTGGCACGGCTACCGGCGCGGTCCCACCACCGAGGTGCGCGACGTCATGGTCAGCGCGAACGACCGCGCCAGCGGCGGCGGGCTGGGAGTGGAGTACGCCACTCCCTTCCGCGCCGAACGCATCCGCGACCTCATCGGTGAGCGCGACGGGCTGACGGCGGCCGACTGCGCCGCGATCCACGTCGACACCCTGAACGGGCAGGCCGAGCTCATGCACGAGCTCGTCGAGGCCGTCGAGGTCGACGGTCCGGCGGCCGACGTGCGGGCCGAGCTGCTGGCGTGGGACGGCCGCAGTGACGCGGGAAGCCGAGGGGCCGCCGTGTTCGCCGCGTGGCGCACGGCGCTCGTACGCTGGTTCGCCGAGCAGCCGGCTCTCGCGGCCCTGCACGAGCCCAGCGGTCACTCACGCCTCTTCCTGCCGTGGACCGACGTCACGACGCAGATCGGCGTGGGCTGGCACTCGATGGCACGCGAGGGCGCGAGCATCGGCATCGACGTGGCTGCAGGGGTCCGCGCAGCGCTCGAACGCGTTGCCGCGCAGGACACCCGAGCCACCGTGTGGGGGGAGCGGCACTGGCTCGACCCGCTCCACGCGCTCGACGCGGTCGGCGGCGCGCCACCCGTCGCACAGGACCCCGTCGGTGGCGACAAGGGGTGCGTCTTCGCCGCAGCGAGCGCGCCGGGCGTCACCGACCGCTGCTACGGCGGACCCGCCGCGCGCTACGTCTGGGACCTCGCGGACCGCGAGGCGAGCGGGTGGGTCGTGCCCTTCGGGGCGAGCGGTGACGCGCGCGACCCGCACTTCGCGGACCAGACGCCTGCGTGGCTGACCGGAGACCTGCACCCGGTCGAGGCGTCGGAGAGCCTGAGTTAGCCCACTCGGCCGCGTCGTTTTGTGGCGCGACCGGCCGATGGCGAAAACTTTGCCTTCTTTTTACCATTTATGGGACAAAGCGTGACTCATCGCCCTACTGTTCTCGGGTAACGGCACCGTTCCCCTCGGTGTCGTCCGCGTACACCGCAGGAGTAGTGAGTCAGGTGACGACGAGCATGATGCCAACACACGGCGATCCGCTGCGCCACGACCCGCTCGACTTCATGGACTCTGACCCCGAGCGCTGGCTGCCCGACCCGTCGTGGCCCGTGCCGCCCCGGGGTTGGCAGCTGTGGGCCGCGGCGGGGCCGGCCGCCCGCTCCGGCGTGGCCAGAGGCGACGCGTCGTTCACCGCTGCGGGCACGGTTGTCGGCCACACTGACGGCGTGACCTCCGACCCGTCCCGGTGCGCGGTGCTCGAGGACACCTCGTTCACGCTGCCGACCCGTCCCGTGCTCGACCGCTGCGAGACCGTCGACCTGCTCGCGGACCTCCCTCGGCGGCGTCTGCCCGAGGGCACCGTCCCCGGCTTTGCGATCCTCGGCGGCCTCGTCGTCTTCAGCTCGCTGGTCGGCGGCCTGACCGGCGGCCTCGTGGTCACCGGCGTCTCCACGCTGCTCGCCGCGAGCGCCGCCCTCGTGCGTGGCCGCGTGACCCTCGCCCAGGTCGGTGGCCCGCGCGGCGCCGGCCTGCTGCTCGGGATGGCCGTCACCGCCCTCATCGTCGGCACGGTCGCGACGCACGAGCGCAGCTCGCGCCTCCCGTCCGTGCCAGCCGCGCCGATGCCCGCCAGCTCTCCGCGCGTCAGCCAGGCCCAGACCTCGTATGCCGCCGTCCCGCCGTCCGGGGTCGACGCCTCGGTTCCGTCGCCGGCGGCCACCGCCACGACCGCGCGGGCCGCCACGGCGACCGCGCCCGAGACGGTGTCCTCGACCGCTTCGGCCCGACCGTCCGCGACTGCGTCGGCCGCCGCGGGCTCACCTGACGCCGCAGCGGGGTCGCCCAGGGCCGGCGGTGGGTTGACGCTCTCACCCGACGTGCTCAGCCCGAAGCCGACCGGCGTCGCAGCCGTGCCCGGTCCGGAGAAGCCGATCACGGCCAACGACCCCAAGGACGACAAGGGCGCCAAAGACCCCAAGGCCGCCAAGGATGACAAGGCCCCGAAGGCCGCCAAGGCGGCCAAGGACAAGGGCGGCGCCGACCCCAAGGGCCCGGCCGGCCTGATCGAGCTGGCCACCGGCAAGGCGGGCAAGACCGGCAAGGCCAACCCGGGCAACGGCCACGGGACCAGCACGCCCCGCACGCCCGGCACTGCCGCAGGAGCCGCGAGGTCCGTCGTCGCCCGATGAAGGGGTGACGGCGCGGCCGGGCACGGCCGCGAAGCTGCTCTCGGGCGAGGCACACGTGTGCCACAGTGACCCCGTGGGGATATCAATGACCCGGGCCACGATCATCTGGTTCGTCGGCGCCGCGGTCGTGGGGGCGGTCGCCGGTGGCCTGCACCTGCTGCGTTCCGACATCGGCGGCGCACACACCGGCGTGCTGCTCGCCGTGGGCGCCTACGCCCTCACCGGCCTCTCGGCCGCCCTGCTCTACCACGGCGTCGTGGTGGCGGCCCGGGAGCAGGACGGCGCCGCCGGGCCGGCTCCCCGCGACGAGACCGGTGACCCGGCATACGACGGGACGAGCGACTCCGTGCCCGCCGACAACCCGACCGTCTACACCTTCCGCCGGGGCAAGCCGGTCGTCGACCGCTCGCGACGCCCGGCCGGTCGCGACTGACGGCAACACCGCAGACCGGGCGCCGTCGGCACTGCCGGGCACAATGGCGACATGAGCGCAGGCCCCGCCCACTGGGTGCTGCACGTCGACCTCGACCAGTTCATCGCCGCGGTCGAGGTGCTGCGCCGACCCGAGCTCGCCGGCAGGCCCGTCATCGTCGGCGGGCGCGGTGACCCCACGGAGCGGGCCGTCGTGTCGACGGCGAGCTACGAGGCCCGGAAGTTCGGGGTCGGGTCCGGTATGCCGCTGCGGCTGGCCGCGCGCAAGGTGCCCGACGCCGTCATCCTCCCCGTCGACGCACCGGCCTACACCGAGACGTCCGGTCACGTCATGGACGCGCTGCGCGACCTCGGCGTCGTCGTCGAGGTCCTCGGCTGGGACGAGGCGTTCCTCGGCGTCGACACCGACGACCCCGAGGCGTTCGCCCGCCAGGCGCAGGCCGCGGTGCTCGAGGCGACCGAGCTGCACTGCTCGGTCGGCATCGGCGACAACAAGGTGAGGGCCAAGATCGCGACAGGGTTCGGCAAGCCCCGCGGCGTCTTCCGGCTGACGCGTGAGAACTGGTTCGAGGTCATGGGCGACCGCCCGACGATCGACCTGTGGGGCGTCGGCGCCAAGGTCTCCAAACGCCTCGCGCGCCACGACATCGTGACCGTCCGCCAGCTCGCCGAGACCGTCGAGGAGGTCCTCGTCAGTGAGTTCGGCCCGCGCATGGGCGTCTGGTACTCCCAGCTCGGGCGGGGCATCGGCTCGGCCGTGGTCGACGACACGCCGTGGGTCGCGCGTGGCCACAGCCGCGAGACGACCTACCAGCGCAACCTCACGACGCCCGACGAGGTGCGCGAGGCCGTACGCGAGCTCGCGTCACAGGTCTTCGACGACACCGTCGCCGAGGGGCGCCCGGTCTTCCGGGTGACGCTCAAGGTGCGCTACGCGCCGTTCTTCACCCAGACGAAGGCGCGCAAGCTCCCTGCGGCGACGACCGAGCGTGCCGATGTCGTCGACGCCGCCGTGGCACTGGCGCAGACCCTCGACCCGGAGCGGGAGGTGCGCCTGCTCGGTGTGCGCGCCGAGATGGTCATGCCCGAGGAGGGCGACCCCGTCGAGCGAACACCGGTCCGAGGACGGCTCTGACCGGGAGTCCGCGGTCGGCCGGCCTGCCAACGGGGGCGCACGCGAAGACCGCAGCGCGTCGCCTACGGTCGTGGCCATGCGCTCTCGAGATGACGCCCGGGTGGACGTGCGGCGACGCCTCGGCGACGGCCCGGCGTCGGGGGCGGCGTCGGGGGTGGTCGTCGCCGCGGTGCTCGTCGGGCTGCTCTTCGCGGTGCGCGACGCGGCATACCGGGCAACGGTGTCCGGCGCGGTCGCGCTGCCAGGTGTCGTCGGGGGTGCGTTCGAGGTCGTCGGCGAGCTGGGCCTCGTGGCGCTCGTCGCGCTCGCGGTCGTCCTTGCCTGGCGCGCCCGGTCGCACGACCTCGAGCACCTGACGGTGGCGCTCGTCGCCGCAGTCTCGACGGTCGTGGCCTACGCGCTCAGCGAGGGCGTCAAGGGCCTCGTGCGCGAGGAACGACCCTGCCGCATGCTGCACGTCGGCACGCTGGCGGCCTGCCCCGCACCGGGCGACTGGTCGTGGCCGAGCAACCACGCCACCATCGCGGGGGCGCTCGCGACAGCGGTCGTCGTGCTGGCCCCCGTGTGGTGGCGCCTCGTCGCGCCGCTCGCCCTCGCCGTCGCCGCGTCCCGGGTGCTGACCGGCGCTCACTACTGGCACGACGTCGTGGCCGGTCTCGCGGTCGGGGTCGTCGTCGTGTGGTTCGGCACCTGGGCCCTGGCTCCCGTGGCGCATCGCCTGCTCGTCCGGTCGGTCGACACGGGCCCGCAGGCGTGGCGCCGGCTCGTCGGTGACCTCGAACCCGCTCGCCGGGAGCTGTCATGACTGCGCCCCCGGCCGGGCCGGACCCGGCCCGCGGCTCTAGAGTCGTTCACCTGACGACATCATGGTCGTCGTGGGCGGAGTCGGATCGACCTCGGGAGGAGCGGTGGGCGCAGTGACCGGACAGGAGCGGGCCACGTCACCCGCCGAGGACCGGACCCAGGGCGTCACGCTGCTCTACCTCATCAAGCAGGTGGAGCTCGCCGTACGCCAGCAGCTCGACGAGGTGGCCGCGACCGACGACCTCACCGCAATCCAGTACACCGCGCTCACCGTGCTCGAACGCCATCCCGGCATGACGTCCGCCGCCTTGGCGCGCAGCTCGTTCGTGCGCGCCCAGACCATGGCGGAGATGGTGACCTACCTGCTCGACCGGGGGCTGGTGACGCGTGAGCGCGACGCGGACAACCGCCGGCAGTACCTGCTCTCGCTGACCACGGAGGGCCAGGCGGTCATCCACCGGCTGCGCGCCCCGGTCGCCGCGATCGAGGAGAAGATGGTCGAGGCCCTCGACGCCGGACAGGTCGAGACGCTGCGCAGCTACCTCATGCGGTGTCGGCGTTCGCTGAACCAGCACCCGCTGCACTGACGTTCAGCCGACCTGTCGGGGCCGTTGCCGACCCGTCGTGCGGAACCACAACCTCTGACCCGGCCGGGCCTGGGCGGCCAGGTGCAGGTCGTCCTCGGTCACCGCCGCGATCACCGGGTAGCCACCGGTGACCGGGTGGTCGGCGAGGAAGAGGATCGGCTGCCCGTTCGGCGGCACCTGCAGGGCGCCTGCGACGGTGGCCTCCGGTTTGAGCTCCCGCTCGATCCGGCGGGTCAGCAGCGGACCGTCCAACCGGATCCCGACCCGGTCGCACCTGTCGGTCACGGTGTAGGGCCCGAGGCACAGCGCGGCCAAGGCCTCCGCGGTGAACCAGTCGTCGCGTGGTCCGAGGACGACGTCGAGATGGATCTCGGACGCGTACGGCGCCTGGGGAGCGATGTCGACTCCCGGATGAGGCTGTGTCGGTGCGCCGACCGGCAGCCGCGTTGCCGGGCTCAACGGCGCAGGGCCGAGCGAGGCCATGGTGTCGGTGCTGCGTGACCCGAGCACGCAGGGCACCTCGATGCCGCCACGGACGGCGAGGTAGGTGCGCAGACCCGCCTCGGGCATCCCGAGCTGAAGGGTCTCGCCGGCCCTCACGGGCAGGGGCGCGTACATGGCGGCACCTCGCCCTCCGACGGTCAGCGGACACGGCGCTCCGGTCAGCGCGACGAGCACCGCGGTGTCGAACCGGACGGTCAGACCGCCCAGGGTCGCCTCGAGCGCTGCGGCGCCCTCGGGGTTGCCCACCAACCGGTTCGCCAGCCGGAGGCTGCGCCGGTCGGCAGCGCCGGACTCGCCGACGCCGAGGTGGGCGAGGCCGGGGCGGCCGAGGTCCTGGACGGTGGCGAGTGGCCCGGGGGAGAGCACCTCGAGGGTCATGCCGTCACCTCGACGAACCGAACGGGGGTGCCGGGCGCGAGGAGCGTCGGCGGGGTGCGCTCCAGGTCCCACACGGGAGCGTCGGTGTGGCCGATGATCCGCCACCCGCCCGGTGACTCGCGGGGATAGACCGCGGCGTACTCGTCGGCGATCGCGACCGCCCCGGTGGGCACGCGGGTGCGGGGCGAGTCGCGCCGCGGCACCCACAGACTGCGGTGGAGCCCGACGAGGTAGGCGAACCCGGGGGCGAACCCGCAGAAGGCGCTCGTGTAGGCAGCGGCGACGTGCCTCTCGACCACCTCGCGAACCGGCAGGCCGCTCAGCGACGCGACCTCCTCGAGGTCCTCTCCGTCGTACCGGACCTCGATCGTGACCTCGTCGCGGTGGTGGTCCTCGGCCGGCCCGATGGGGCGCCCGCTCAGCTGTGCGGCGATGCGGTCCACGCCGGTGACCCTCCTGTCGAAGCGCACGAGCAGCGTGCGTGCCGCGGGGACCAGCTCGGTGACGCCGTCGAGCGGCTCACGTCGAAGCGTGGCGTACAGCCCCAGCACCTCGGTCAGGTCGGCGAGCTCCACCAGCGCGGCATGCTCCCCGCACGGGAGGACCAGCATCAGCCTGCCCCCACGAAGGGAGACAGCCGGACACCGGCTCCCTCGAGCGCCTTCCGGACCCGACGCGCGATCTCGACCGCTCCGGGCGTGTCGCCGTGCACGCAGATGGACCGCGCCCCGACCTCGACCGTGCTGCCGTCGACCGCGCGGACCGTGCCCTGCGTGGTCATCTCGACGCACCGGGCGACGACCTGGTCCACGTCGTGCAGCACCGCTCCCGGCCGGTTGCGCGGCACCAGGGTCCCCTCGGGCGTGTAGGCACGGTCGGCGAACGCCTCCGGCACGGTCGGCAGGCCCGCGGCCGCAGCCTTCCGCAGCAGCTGGGAGCCGGGCAGGCCGAGCACCGGCAGGCCGGCCTCGTAGCCGGCGACCGCTTCGACCACCGCGCCGGCCTGGCTCTCGTCGTGCACCACGGTGTTGTAGAGGGCGCCGTGCGGCTTGACGTAGCGCACCGCCGTGCCGGCGGCCCGGGCGAAGGCGTCGAGCGCGCCGATCTGGTAGAGGACGTCGTCGCGCAGCTCTGGCGGGTCGACGTCCATGCGACGCCGTCCGAAACCGGCGAGGTCCCGGTACGAGACCTGGGCCCCGACGGTGACGCCGTTCGCCGCCGCTCGCTCGCACACGCGCCTCATGGTGGACGGGTCGCCGGCATGGAAGCCGCAGGCGACGTTGGCGCTGGTGACGAGCTCGAGCAGTGCGTCGTCGTCGGTGAGCCGCCAGATGCCGAAGCCCTCACCGAGGTCGCTGTTGAGGTCGATGGTCACCATCACGACACCCGGAGGTCGACGTCGCGGACGTCCGTGACGAACATGTGGCCGGGCGCGTGCGTGATCGCGAACGGCGGCCGCGACTCCATGATCGCCACCTGCGGTGTGACCCCGCACGCCCAGAACACCGGGACGTCGCCGTCGTGGAGGTCGACGGGGTCGCCGAAGTCGGGCTCGGACAGGTCGGTGATGCCCAGCCGCCCGGGCTCCCCGACCTGCACCGGCGCGCCGTGGACGGCCGGGACCGCCGCGGTCACCGTCACGGCCGTGGCCACGAGCTCGGCGGGGACCGGCCGCATCGAGACCACCAGGTCCCCGTGGAGCCGGCCGGCGGGTCGGCAGCGGCGGTCGGTGCGGAACATCGGGACGTTGCGGCCCTGCTCGAGGTGCCGCACCGGGACGCCGGCCTCGAGCAGCGCGGCCTCGAACGTGAAGCTGCAGCCGATGAGGAACGTGACGAGGTCGTCACGCCACCAGCTCCGGACGTCGCCCGCCTCCTCGACCAGCTCACCCTGCGCCCACACGCGGTAGCGAGGCAGGTCGGTGCGCAGGTCGGCCCCCGGCGCCACGGCCGTGGACCACGAGCCGGCCTCGGTCACGTCGAGCAGGGGGCACGGCTTGGGGTTGCGCTGGGCGAAGAGGAGCACGTCGTACGCGAAGTCCTTCGGCACGCTGACGAGGTTGGCCTGCGCGTAGCCGTCGGCCCACCCGGTCGTCGGGGCCACCTGACCGTCGCGGAAGGCGGCCCGTGCCCGCTCCGGTGTCATGGCCGCACGGTCCACGGTCACGTCAGCTCCCGTGCCGCGGTCTCCGGCAGCCAGAACAGCGCAACGACGACGAGCCCGTATGCGGCGGCGCCGAACGTCATGGCCCCGCCCATCCCGTAGTTGGCGGCGAGGAACCCGATGGCCGTGGGGAAGAACGCCCCGATGCCGCGGCCGACGTTGTAGGTGAACCCCTGGGCCGTGCCCCTGACCCGCAACGGGAACAGCTCGGCGAGGTAGGCCCCGAACCCGGCGAAGATGGCGCTGGAGCAGAACCCGAGTGGGAAGCCGAGGATCCGCACGTACTCGCCTGCGCTCGCGGGCAGCTGGGTGTAGAGGACGATCAGCACGGCGCTCAGGACGGCGAAGATCCGGAACGTGTTCTTGCGGCCGATGCGGTCGGTGAAGTAGCCGCCGGTGAGGTAGCCGGCGAAGGCGCCGGTGATGAGGAACGCGAGGTAGCTGCCGGTGCCGACCACGGTGAGGCCTCGCTCGGTCTTGAGGAACGTCGGCACCCACGTCGCGAGGGTGTAGTAGCCGCCCTGGGCGCCGGTCGCCAGCACCGAGGCGAGCAGCGTCGTCTTGAGCAGGTCCGGCTTCCAGATCGAGGCGATCGCGACCCGGTCGACCTGGCTCCGGTTCTCCTCGAAGGCCGGGGCGTCCTTCATGTTGCGCCGGACGTAGAAGACGAGCAGCGCGGGCAGCGCGCCGGTGAGGAAGAGCAACCGCCAGGCGGTCCCCTCGTCGGCCAGGGAGAAGATCACGGTGTAGGCGAGGACGGCGAGGCCCCAGCCCACCGCCCAGGAGCTCTGGATCAGCGCGACCGTCCGGCCGCGGTGTCGAGCCGCGGCGTACTCCGACATGAGCACTGCTCCGGCGGCCCACTCGCCTCCGAACCCGATGCCCTGCGCCGCGCGGAACACGAGGAGCATGTCGTAGTTCTGGGCCAGCCCGCAGAGCGCCGTGAAGATGGCGTAGGTGGCGACGGTCAGCATCAGCGTCCGGACGCGCCCGATGCGGTCGCACAGGATGCCCGCGATCACTCCGCCGAACGCGCTGGCCACGAGCGTGGTCGTTGCGAGGAGCCCGGCCTGCGGGGTGGTGAGCCCGAAGGCCGCCGTGATGGCGGCCAGGCCGAGGGGCAGCACCCAGAAGTCGTAGGAGTCGAGCGCGTAGCCGAGGAACGAGCCGGTGAAGGCGCGACGGCCCGCGGCGGTCAGCGAGCGCCACCAGGCGAAGGCTCCGGTGTCCACGGCGGCGTCGGGGCCGGAGGAAGGTGGATCGGCTTCGGCGACCGGTGTGTTCATCGGCTCGTCGCTGGTCGGTGTTGCCATGCGGGACCTCCAAGGGAGCGGCGTGATGCATCCACGGTAGAGATTGTTCAACAATCCCACAAGGGAAAAGATGAAGGAAAATGTCTAGACTGGGCATCGACCGACGTTGGGAGGCGTGATGGCGCAGAACGAGGTGGCACTGATCGCCGCCCTCGAGCAGGAGCGGGCCCTGTTGGGCCGCACCAGCACCGCCGAACGTGTCGCCGGCCTCCTTCGCGAACGCATCATGGCCGGTGCGATCCCACCGTCCACCCGGCTCTCGGAGGACGCCATCAGCCGGGCGCTCGGGGTGTCGCGCAACACGCTGCGCGAGGCGTTCCGCCTGCTCGCGCACGAGCGCCTCCTCGTCCACGAGCTCAACCGCGGGGTCTTCGTCCGGCGACTCACTCCGGAGGACCTGAGCGACCTGTTCCAGGTGCGCCGCCTCGTGGAGCTGGGGGCGCTGCGCGGCGTGCGGGCCGTGGGCCCGGAACGCGTGGTGGCGTTGCGTGCGGCGTTGGACGAGGCTCGGCAGGCCGCGGTGGACGGCCGCTGGATGGACGTGGGAACGGCGAACATGCGCTTCCACCTCGCGATCGCCGCCCTGGCGGGCAGCCCGCGCGTCGGCGAGCTGATGGAGCACGTGCTCGCCGAGCTTCGCCTCGTCTTCCTCGTGATGCCTGACCCCCGGCGCTTCCACGAGCCCTACATCGAGCGCAACGCCGAGATCTGCCGACTCCTGGAGGCCGGCCAGGTGGATGCGGCCCATGACGCGCTGGTGCGCTACCTCGACGACGCCGAACGCGAGCTGCTCCGGGCGCTGTGACCTGACCGTCGGCGCCGGTCAGCCATTGACAGGCTTCCTGACAAACCCCACACTGGGATTAACAGGAAGCCTGATAATCGGCGCGTGTGGACCTACCGCGGGCGAGGCTCCCAAGAGGAGGATCAGCGTGACGAACACCCAGACCAGCGCCACGGTCGAGACCGTGACGGCTCACGTCACGGATCACATGGAGGCTCAGGTGGAGGCCGGGACTCCTGGCGTGGCCCTCCTCGACGACGGCCGGCTGTTCATCGGCGGCCAGTGGCGGGAAGCGGCCGAGGGCCGCCGCCGTGACGTGGTCGACCCGTCCACCGGCAGCGTGGTCGGCACGGTCGCCGAGGGCGACGCCGCCGACGTCGACTCCGCCGTCGCCGCAGCCCGTGCGGCCTTCGACACCGGCCCGTGGCGTGGCATGAGCGGTCGCGAACGCGCTCGCATCCTGCACCGGGTGGCCGACCTCATCCGCGAGAACGCCGACGAGCTCGTGCGCCTCGAGAGCCTCGACGTCGGCAAGCCCGTGTCGCTCTGCCTCCCCGTCGACGTCATGACCGCCGCCGAGGTGTACGAGTACTACTCGGGCCTGGCCCAGTCCGTCGAGGGTGCCACCCGCGACACCCCGCTCAACGCGTTCGCCTACACCCGCCGCGAGCCGCTCGGCGTGGTCGGCGCGATCACGCCCTTCAACTTCCCGCTCATCCTCTCCAGCTCGAAGATCGCACCGGCGCTCGCCGCCGGGAACGTCGTCGTGCACAAGCCCGCCGACGACACGCCGCTCAGTGCGTTGTTCATGGCGAGGCTGTTCGCCCAGGCGGGCGTGCCCGACGGTGTGGTCAACGTCGTCACGGGTGCCGGTGCGGTCGCGGGCGAGGCACTGCTGCGTCATCCGGGCGTCGACAAGATCGCGTTCACCGGCTCGACGGCCATCGGCCGGCACGCCGCGGCCGTCGCGGGCGAGGCGCTGACGCCGGTCACCATGGAGCTCGGCGGCAACGCCGCCCAGATCGTGTTCGAGGACGCCGACGTCGAGAAGGCGGTCGGCTCGGTGATCAAGGCCTTCGTGTTCAACACCGGCCAGTTCTGCATGGGCGGACCCCGCCTGCTGGTCGCCCGGCCCCTCTACGACACGTTCGTCGAGATCCTCGGCCAGGCGGTGCCCGGCGTGCCGGTGGGTGACCCTCGACGGCCCGAGACCGTCGTCGGCCCGATGGCCGCGGAGCGGCACCTGGCCAAGGTCGAGGACTACGTCGCGCAGGCGGTCCTCGACGGGGGCCGCGTCGTCTGCGGCGGGGAGCGGCTCGACCTGAACGGCGGCTTCTACTACAAGCCGACCGTGATCGCCGACCTCGCCAACGACTCCCGGGTCGTCCAGGAGGAGATCTTCGGCCCGGTCCTGACCGTGCAGCCGTTCGACACCGAGGACGAGGCGGTGGCGATGGCGAACAGCACCCCCTACGGGCTCGCCTCCGGCATCCAGACCACCGACCTCGCGCGGGCCCACCGCGTGGCGGCGAGGCTCGACGCCGGGATCGTCTGGGTCAACGACTGGGCGATGCTCGACCCCGCCGTGCCGTTCGGAGGCGTGAAGTCGTCCGGCTTCGGCCGCGAGTACGGCCCGGAGGGCCTCGCCGCCTACACCCGCGACAAGTCCGTCGTCATCTCGCTCGACTGAACCCTCCACGAGACGAAGCAAGGAAGCCTCATGACCAGCACCGAAGCAGCCGTCGTCGAGACCGGCGGCGCGCCCTTCACCCTCAGCCATGTCGACCTCGCGGACCCGCGGCCGGACGAGGTCCTCGTCCGGATGGTCGCCGCCGGCCTCTGCCACACCGACCTCGGGGTGGCCAGTGGCGGGCTGCCGTTCCCGCTTCCCGGGGTCCTCGGGCACGAGGGTGCCGGCGTGGTGGAGGAGGTCGGCTCCGACGTCACCCGGGTCAAGCCCGGCGACCAGGTGCTCCTGTCGTTCACCTCGTGCGGCAGCTGCCGCAACTGCCGTGACGGCCACCCGGCCTACTGCCAGACCTGGCTGCCGCGCAACCTCATCGGCGGGCGCCGTGACGACGGGTCGTCCACGATCACGCGCGACGGGGAGCCGATCGGCGGGCACTTCTTCGGCCAGTCCTCCTTCTCGCGGCTCGCCCTGGTCGACGAGCGCAGTCTGGTGAAGGTCGACCCCGACGCCCCGCTCGAGCTGCTCGCGCCGCTCGGCTGCGGCATACAGACGGGCGCCGGCGCGGTGTGGAACGTGCTGAAGCCCCGGCCCGGCAGCGCCGTCGTCGTGCTCGGCGCCGGCGCCGTCGGTCTCTCCGCCGTGATGGCGGCCGCGCTCACCCCGGCCACCACGATCATCGCCGCCGACAGGGTCGCCTCGCGGCTCGACCTCGCGCGCGAGGTCGGTGCCACCCACGTCGTGGACGTCACCGCCCAGGACCTCGTCGCCGCGGTCACCGAGATCACGGGCGGCGGAGCGGACGGCGTCGTCGAGACCACCGGCAGCGTCGCGGTGCTCCGTCAGGGCGTCGACGCGCTGGCCGCACGCGGCACGGTGGTCGTCGTCGGCGCCCCGCCGTTCGGCACGGAGGTCGCCCTGGACGTCAACGGCATGCTCGCCGGGAAGCAGGTCGTCGGGCTGACGCTGGGCGACAGCGAGACGCAGACGTTGATCCCCGCCCTCGTGAGCCTTGTCCGCAGTGGCCGGCTGCCGATCGACAGGCTGGTCAAGGAGTATGCGTTCGCCGACATCCAGCAGGCCGTCGGCGACGTCGCCAGCGGCGCCACCATCAAGCCGGTGCTGAGGTTCTGACCTTGACCGCGCTGCAGCCCAGCGGCAACCAGGGTGTGGGGAGCTGGCCGTGGCGGCGCGCCCGGATGTCGCCGCACGCCACCGCTCTGCGCCAGGGCGACCGCGCCCTCAGCTACACGCAGCTGGCCGACCGGGCGGGCCGACTCGCGACAGCGCTGAGGCAGATGGGGGTCGAGTCCGGCGACCGGGTCGCCTTCCTGGGCACCAACGACCTCGCGACGTTCGAGACGTTCTTCGCCAGCGGGCTCCTCGGCGCGGTGTTCGTGCCGCTCAACACGCGGTTGGCGGCACCCGAGCTGGCATACCTGCTCCAGGACTGCGGGGCCGGCATCCTCGTCGTCGGCAACGGCGTCGATGCGGTCGCCGCTCGCCTCTCCAGCGACCCGGAGCTCTCCGCCGTCATGACCGTCGGGGCGGCCGACGTCGACGCGCTCCTGCCGACCGTGGCACCGCTCGAGCCGCAGGTCGACGTGACCCTCGCCGACCCAGCCCTGCTGCTCTACACGTCCGGCACGACGGGCCGGCCGAAGGCCGCGACGCTCACCCACGGCAACCTCACGTGGAACACCGTCAACCAGCTCGCCCACTTCGACACCGTGAGCAGCGACCGCGCCCTGTGCATCGCACCCCTGTTCCACGCCGTGGGCCTCGGCCAGGTCACGCTGCCCACGCTCTTCAAGGGCGGCAGCGTCGACGTGCTCGACAAGTTCGACGCGGCGACCGTGCTGCGGCTCGTCGGGCAGCACGGCATCACCAGCTTCTCCGCCGTGCCGACGATGCTGCAGCTGATGGCGGAGGACCCGGCCTGGCCCGACGCCGACCTGAGCTCATTGCGCCACGTCGTCTACGGCGGCTCGTCCGTCAACGAGTGGGTCGCCCGCGCCTGGCTCGACCGCGGCGTCCGCGTGCTGCAGGGCTACGGCATGACCGAGGCTGCACCGGGCATCTACATGGCGCTGCACGACGGCGCGGCCACGCGACCGGTATCGGTCGGTGTCCCGCACTTCTTCACCGACGTCGCCGCGCTCGAGGGCGACGGCACGGTCGGGCCGGTGCCGCACGACGGGCCCGGGCTCGAGCTGCTCGTGCGGGGTCCGAACGTCTTCGCCGGGTACTGGGACCACCCCGAGGAGACACAGGCCAACGTGGTCGACGACCGGTGGTTCCGCACCGGCGACATCGTCCGGGCGGACGACGACGACTGGGCGTACGTCGTGGACCGGGTCAAGGACGTCATCATCTCCGGCGGCGAGAACATCTACCCCGCCGAGGTCGAAGCCGTCGCGGTCACCCTTGCCGGCATCCGGTCCGCGGCGGTCGTCGCGTTGGCCGACGACTCCTGGGGCGAGGTCGGCGTCGCGTTCGTCGAGACCGTGCCGGGCGCGACCGTGACCGAGGACCAGCTGCGTGCGCACTTCGAGGCCAACCTCGCCCGCTTCAAGATCCCCAAGCACATCCGGTTCGTCGACGCGCTGCCTCGCAACGCGACCGGCAAGATCAGGCGCGTCGACCTGCGGGAGCGCGCCGCCCGTACGCCCCACGAGGAGACCCGATGACCGTGACCGATGCAACCACCGGCCCCGGCCCCGGCGCAGACGCCGACTCCCACCTGCAGGCCGTGCTGCCGTCCTCGCTCGTGCTCGAGCGGCACGGCGCGGTAGGCGTGCTGCGGCTGTCCCGGCCGGCCAAGCGCAATGCCCTCGACGACGCCACCGTTCTCGGGATCGAGACGTTCTTCGCGGCACCG
The DNA here is from genome assembly GCF_042666095.1 of Terrabacter sp. GCM10028922. NCBI lineage: Bacteria > Bacillati > Actinomycetota > Actinomycetes > Micrococcales > Intrasporangiaceae > Terrabacter > Terrabacter sp. GCM10028922. The sequence goes on from NZ_JBHTFG010000023.1 coordinate 40,211, forward strand.
CCCGCGTGGGCACGGGCCGTCGTGCTCGACGCCGAGGGCGACCACTTCTCGGCGGGCCTCGACCTGGCCGAGCTGACCGAACGGGACACCCTCGAGGGCCTCGACCACTCGATGATGTGGCACCGCGCGTTCGGCCGCCTCGAGCAGGGGAACGTCCCCGTCGTCGCGGTCCTGCGCGGAGCCGTGATCGGCGGAGGGCTCGAGCTCGCCAGCTCGACGCACATCAGAGTGGCCGAGCCGTCGGCGTTCTACGCCCTGCCCGAGGGCCAGCGCGGACTGTTCGTCGGCGGTGGGGCCTCCGTGCGGGTGCCCCGGCTGATCGGCGTGAACCGCATGGCCGACATGATGCTCACCGGGCGCGTGTACGACGCTTCGGACGGTCACGCCATCGGCCTCTCGCACTACCTTGTCGGCGAGGGTGAGGGCCTCGCCAAGGCACTCGAGCTGGCAGCAAAGATCGCGAGCAATGCGCCTGTGACGAACTTCGCTGTGCTGCAAGCCCTTCCGCGCATCGCCGAGTCGAGCCCGAGCCAGGGCTACCTGCTCGAGGCCCTCATGGCTGCCGTCGCCGGGGGCAGCGACGAGGCGAAGTCCAGGATGAGCGCATTCCTCGACGGCCGCGCCGCCAAGGTCGGCCGAACCGGCGAGGGCGGCCGGTGAGCGCCCATACCCGGGCGGGCCAGGTCATCTGGTCGCCGGCACCCGACTGGCGTGACACCACCCGCATCGGCGCGTTCGTGCGCTTCGTCGAGCGCAGCCGCGGGCTGCGGTTCGAGGACTGGGACGAGCTCTGGACCTGGTCCGTCAACGACCTCGAGGGGTTCTGGGCGGCGGTCTGGGAGCACTTCGAGGTCGAGTCGGACGCCCCCTACCGCAGGGTCCTCGGGTCCGACGCGATGCCGGGCGCCCGCTGGTTCGAGGGGGCGAAGGTCAACTACGCCCGGCACCTGCTCGCCGACACCTCGCGTGACGACGAGGTCGCCGTGGTCGCGTACTCACAGACCCGCGACCGCGTCGAGATGACCTTCGGTGACCTCCGCCTCGAGGTGGCGCGGGCCCGGGCGGGGCTCGTGCGACTCGGCGTCGGGCGCGGAGACCGCGTGGCGGCATACCTGCCGAACGTCCCCGAGACGCTGGTCGCGTTCCTCGCCACCGCCAGCCTCGGCGCGATCTGGTCGAGCTGCGCCCCGGAGTTCGGCGCTCGCAGCGTCGTCGACCGGTTCGCCCAGGTGGAGCCGAAGGTGCTGCTCGTCGTGGCCGGCTACCGGTTCGGCACCAAGGACGTCGACCGCACGGCCGAGGTCGCCGAGATCCGCGCCGGCCTGCCGACCGTCGAGCACGTCGTCCAGGTCCCGTACGGCGGGGGCGACCTCCCTGACACCGTCGCGTGGCCGGACCTCCTCGACGACGGCGAGGGCGTGCCGCTCGCGTTCGAGACGGTGGCCTTCGACCACCCGCTCTACGTGCTGTTCTCGTCGGGCACGACGGGCAGGCCGAAGGCGATCGTCCACGGGCACGGCGGCATCCTGCTCGAGCACCTCAAGAACCACGCGCTGAGCTGGGACCTCGGGCCGGGCGACCGCCTGCTGTGGTTCACGACGACCGCCTGGATGATGTGGAACGCCCTCATCTCGGCACTGCTCGTGCGCGCGTCGATCGTCATGATCGACGGCAACCCGATGTTCCCCGACCTCGACCACCAGTGGCGGCTCGCGGCGGAGACCGGCGCCACGCTGATGGGAGCCAGCCCCGGGTTCCTCATGGCCAGCCGCAAGGAGGGCCTGCGCCCGGCCCGTGACCACGACTTGTCGCGGGTCCGGCAGATCGGTGCGGCGGGAAGCCCACTGCCGGTCGAGGGCTATGCGTGGGTGCGCGAGAGCTTCGGCCCCGACGTCCTGCTCAACGTCGGGTCGGGTGGCACGGACGTCTGCTCCGGCATCGTGCAGGGCAGCCCGCTGCAGCCCGTCTGGGCCGGTGAGATCTCGGGTTCCTGTCTGGGCGTGCGTGCGCAGGCGTTCGACCCCGACGGGCGGCCGGTGGTCGGCTCGCTCGGTGAGCTGGTGATCACGGCACCGATGCCGTCCATGCCCGTGGCGTTCTGGGGTGACGACGACGGTGCCCGCTACCGATCGACGTACTTCGACGTCTTCCCGGGCGTCTGGCGACACGGGGACTGGGTCCGCTTCGGCGAGAGCGGCTCCTGTGTCATCGCCGGGCGCTCCGACGCCACCTTGAACCGTGGCGGCGTGCGGCTGGGCACCGCTGAGTTCTACCGCGTCGTGGAGGAGATGCCCGAGGTCGACGACAGCCTCGTGGTCCACCTCGAGGACCCGGCGGGTGGCAACGGCGAGCTGATCCTCTACGTCGTGCCCGCGCGGGGCATCGACCTCGACGACGTGCTGCGGGCCGCGATCGGGCGCACGCTGCGCGCGGCGCTGTCACCGCGGCACGTGCCCGACACCGTCATCGCCGTACCGGCCGTGCCGCACAACCGCACCGGCAAGAAGCTCGAGCTGCCGGTGAAGCGGCTCCTGCAGGGTGGTGCGCTGAGCGAGGTCGCCACGACGGACTCCCTCGCCGACCCGTTCGCCCTCGACGCGTTCGTCGAGCATGCCCGGGCGCGACGCGCGGGGGAGCGGCCATGAGGTCCGACGTCCATCGGGTCGCCGTCGTGGGGGCCGGAGTCATCGGCAACGCCTGGGCCGCCCACCTGCTCGCGCACGGGCTCGACGTCAGCGTCACGGATCCCGCGCCGGACGCCGAGGAGCGCCTGCTCCGGGACGTCGAGCACGCGCTGCCGATGCTCGCGCGGCTGGGGCTGGAGACCAGCGGCTGGCGGCACCGGCTGACGTTCACCGCCGACCTGGGCACGGCGGTGGCCGGCGCCGACTTCGTGCAGGAGAACGGACCCGAGCGCGAGGACGTGAAGGCCGAGCTCTTCGCAGAGCTCGATCGGCTCGCGCCGCCGGACGTCGTCATCGCGAGCAGCTCGTCGAGCATGCTGCCGAGCCGCCTCGCCGCGATGTGCCACCGGCACCCGGAGCGCGTCGTCGTCGGCCACCCCTTCAACCCCGTGTACCTCATCCCGCTCGTGGAGGTCGTCGGCCACCCGGGCACCCCGGCCGCCGTCGTCGAGGCGGCGATGGCGTACTACACCCGAGTCGGCAAGCGTCCGGTCCACGTGCACCACGAGGTCCCCGGCCATCTCGCGAACCGGCTGCAGGCCGCCCTGTGGCGCGAGGCCTACTCGCTGGTCGAGCGCGGCGTCGCGACCGTCACCGACCTCGACACCGCGATCTCGCACGGCCCGGGCCTGCGCTGGGCGCTGCTCGGACCTCTCGCGAACCAGCACCTGTCCGGTGGCGACGGCGGGCTGGCCCACGTGCTCGAGCACCTCGGGCCACCGACCCAGACGCTGATGGACGACCTCGGGGCGCCGCAGCTCACGCCCGACCTCGCCGACGCGCTCGTCGCCGGCGTCGACGACGAGCTCGACGGCATCGACATGGTGAGGCTGGCCGCCCAGCGCGACGCGCTGCTCGTCGACCTGCTCGCCGCCAAGGCCAGGGCCGACGCCCTGCCGTGACCTCACAGGAGACTCCGTGACCACCAGGTACGAGCCGGCCATCGACCTCGACGCGGTCGTCGCCATCGACATGCACACCCACGTCGAGGCCGACAGCCACGGGCACCTCTCGCTCGACGACGAGCTGATGGGCGCCTCGGCGGCGTACTTCAAGGCCGACCAGCTGCGCACGCCGACGCTCGACGACATCGCGGCGCACTACCGCGAGCGCTCGATGGCCGCCGTCGTCTTCACCGTCGACGCGGGCTCGGCGACCGGCCACCCGGCGCTCTCGAGCGAGGAGATCGCCGAGGGCGCCGCCCGCAACAACGACGTGCTCATCCCGTTCGGGTCGGTCGACCCGCGTGCGGGCGCCGATGCCGTCGCGCGGGCACGCAAGCTCGTCACCGAGTACGGCGTCCGCGGCATCAAGCTGCATCCGAGCCTGCAGGCGTTCTCGCCCAACGACGAGTCGCACTACCCGCTCTACGAGACGCTCTCCGAGCTCGGTGCCGTCGTGCTCTTCCACACCGGGCAGACCGGGATCGGCGCGGGGCTCCCCGGAGGGCGTGGGATCAAGCTGCGCTACTCCGACCCCATGCTCATCGACGACGTGGCCGCCGACTTCCCCGACCTGCCCATCGTCATGGCGCACCCGGGCGTGCCGTGGGCGGACGCGGCCATCGCCATCGCCACCCACAAGTCCAACGTCCACATCGACCTGTCCGGATGGCTGCCGAGGTACTTCCCGCCGCAGCTGGTCCGCCAGATGAGCACCCTCCTGCGCACCAAGGTGCTGTTCGGCTCGGACTTCCCGGTGCTGACGCCAGACCGCTGGATGGCGGCGTTCGACGACCTGCCGGTCAAGGACGAGGCGAAACCGCTGATCCTCAAGGAGAACGCGGCCCGCCTCCTCGGGCTCACGTAGCCGGGGACCCCCGCCCCGTTCACAGACGCAGCAGGCAGGATCAGGGAATGCAGACCAGGACAGGCGCCATGGCCACCGACCGCCCCGAGCGCTACGCCAAGCAGCTGGCCAGCCACTGGGCGCGGCGTGGTCCGGCCGGCGACGAGGACGGAGCCACGGTGCTGCGTTGGGAGACCGGGCAGGTGATCGTGCTGCGCCCGGTCGAGGGCGCCCTCGAGGTCGAGGTCTCGGTGCCCGACGACGCCGACCCCGACCGGTTCGCCCAGGTGGTCAAGGAGCACCTCGAGCGCTTCGGGCAACGTGACGAGCTCGACCTCGTCTGGGCCGCCGGCTGAGGCAGCCCGGCGAGGCCGCTATGGCAGCCTGACGTCGAGGACGGCCGGTGCCGAAGCGCCGGGCTCGGCGACGGCCCGCGACACGCACAGGCAGAGGCGCTCCCCGCGTTGCTGCTGGGCAGTGCTGAGGAAGACGTCCCGGTGGTCGATGCGTCCGCCCGCCACATCCACGTCGACCACGCACAGCCCGCACTCACCCTTGCGACAGTCGTACATGAGGTCGGCGCCCGCGGCGGTGAGGGCGTCGAGCAATGTGGTGCCCGTGCCGACCGTCGTCTCGATGCCGAGCTGGGGCAGCCGGACGACGAACGGCTCGGGTGCGAACCACCCACTGTTGCCGAAGGTCTCGTAGCGCAGGTTCGTCGGTGGCAGGGCCGTTGCGGCCCAGGTGCGGCGTACGGCGTCCATCAACCTGATGGGGCCGCACATGTACAGCTCGGTGCCGCCGGCCAGGTCGTGGCCCGCGACGGCGTCGACGAGCCGGTCGACGTCGAGCGGCGTGCCCTCGTCGTCCACGTGCAGGGCCAGCCGCTCGCCGTGCAGGTCGGCCAGCAGGTCCGCGTATGCCATGACGTGACGGCTCCGCCCCACGTACACGAGGTCGTAGTCGGCACCGAGCGACCTCAGCACCCGGGCCATCTCGATGACCGCGGTCACCCCGATACCGCCGGCGAGCAGCACGTAACGCGGTGCGCCGATGCGCAGGTGGAAGTTCTGCAGGGGCTGGGTCGTCTCGATCGTGTCGCCCACCTCGAGCCCGTGCATGAAGACCGAGCCACCTCTCGAGGCCGCGGCCCGCTGGACGCTGATGGTGAGCCGGCTCCCGTCGGTGTTCGACTCGACGATCGAGTACGACCGGGTCGCCATGGCCTCGCCCAGCCGCACCCGGACGTCGAGGTGCGCGCCGGGCGCAGCGCGCACGCTCCCGGGCCGCTCGACGGTGATCCGCCGGACCCCCGAGGCGACCGGGCGCGACTCCACGACGCGGCTCTCGCTCCAGGCCGGCTGGCCGTGCGTGCTCATCGGCGGGCCTGCTCGGCCTCGAGCATCCGGTCGAGGATGCGGCGGACCCACATGCCGCCCGCGTCGATGTTGAGGCTGTAGAACTCGTGCCCGGGGTTCGCGTCGATGGCCGCCTGCTGTGCGGTCAGCATCGCCTCGTCCTCGGCGAACACGCCCTGCACCCCGTCCCGCAGCCTGGTTGTGATGAGCTGGCTGTCGAGGCGGTAGTTGCGCATGAACGCCCAGAAGTAGTGGCTGGTGCGGTCGGTCTCGGGGGTGATCGTGTTCATCACGTAGCCGTTGACACCCTGGGAGCGGTCGCCCTGCGGCGCCCCGGTGCCCGCCTTTGCGACACCCACGTCGATGCAGATGGTGGACGGCGCGTAGTAGTGGATGATCTGCCAGCGGTCCACGCGCCCGGTGAAGCCGGGGAACCTGTCGCGCATGTTCCCCAGCCAGAACGGTGGCGGCTCCACGTCGCGCATCCACCGCTCGACGGTCACGCTGCCGTCGTCCTCGCGGCGGGTGTGGAACTCCGACTCGCTGAGCTCGGCCTGCCCGATGGTGCTGCCGTGCACGAACTCCTCGTGCGTGAGGTCCATGAGGTTGTCGAGGACGAGCTGGTAGTTGCACCTCGCCTCGATCGTGAGGCCGTCACCGGCCCAGTCGGGGTGGTCCATCTGGTGCATGTCCGGCAGCTTCGCCGGGTCCGCGAGCGTCGGGTCACCGAGCCAGACCCAGACGTAGCGGTAGCGCTCGACCGTCGGGTAGGAGGGCACCATCGCGCTGGGGTTCACCGTCTCCTGGGCCGGCATCTGGGTGCAGCGGCCCGCGGAGTCGTAGCGCAGCCCGTGGTACGGGCACTGGATCTCGTCGTTCCCGACGAGCCGACCCATCGACAGCGGCGCCAGACGGTGCCAGCAGGCATCGGCCAGGGCGACCGTCCGACCGTCCGACGTGCGGTAGAGCGCGAGCGGCTTGCCGGCGACGGTCCGCCCCAGGACGCCCCTGGTCGTGACCTCGTGATCCCATCCGGCGGCATACCAGGCGTTGAGAGGGTGGGGGAAGATCGTGGCGGTGACGGTCCGCTCGGGCTGCAGGGTGGTCATCGTCGACTCTGGTTCGCTGGGGCTGCTGGCCCCTGCAGGATCGTGCTGGCTGCGGGGTCCCGACTACGCCGTTTCCGCCTGACGGAAGTCCGGCGTCGGCGCGCCCAGCGCGCGGGAGATGCCACGGCTCGCGGCCCGCAGGGCCGGAGCGAGCGCGAGGGGTGAGACGGTGCCGTGGCGGGCCACGACGGAGAGCGCGGCGACGACGTCGTCGTTCGCGTCGTGGATCGGGCACGCGACCGACACGGCGTCGAGGGTGACCTGGCGGTCGCTGACGGCGACGCCCGTCCGACGCACGTCGGCGAGCACGGCGCGCAGCTGGTCCGGGTCGCCGATGGTGTGTGCGGTCCACGTGCGCAAGGGGCGGGCGAGCACCTGCTCGCGCACGTCGGACGGGGCGTGGGCGAGAAGTGCAAGACCGACGCCCGTCGCGTGCAGGGCGAACCGGTCACCGACCCTCGTGAGCACGGTGACCGACCGGCGTCCCGTCAGGCGCTCGATGAACACCGCTTCGGTCTGCTCCCGCACGGCGAGCTGGACGTTCTCCGCGGTGGCGACGAAGAGATCCTCCATGTACGGCAGCGCGACCTCGCGCAGGCCGAGGCCGCGCGGGGCGAGCGAGGCGACCTCCCACAGCCGCAGCCCCACCTGGATACGACCGGCAGGTGTGCGCTCCAGCGCACCCCAGGAGACGAGGTCGCTGACGATGCGGTGCGTGGTGGTGAGGGGCAGACCGCTCTCCCGGCTGACCTCCTGCAGAGTGCGGGTCGGGTGGTCTGGGGTGAACGCGGCCAGCACGTCGAGCGTGCGGTTGGTCAGCGACATGGCCGCCCCCGTATGCCCGTCACGCCCGAGGGCGGGACGCGCTCGAGACGAAGGCCGCCGACAGTGACGTGGCCATGAGCGCGATCGTCTCGAGCGCCGGCTCGACCGGGCCGCGGTGGGTGAAGGCGTGGTCGACGCCTTCGACCATGCGATGCGTCACGGGTACGCCGGCAGCAGCCAGGGCACGCGCGTACGCGTCGCCCTCGTCACGCAGGATGTCGTACTCCGCGGTGATGACGAGGGCCGGGGCGAGCCCGGTGAGGTCGTCGGCGAGCAACGGGGAGACCAGCGGGTCGGCGCGACGGGAGGCGTCCGGCACGTACGACGAGTCGAAGAGGCGCCCCATGCCAGGAGTGAGCAACGGCTTGTCGGTGCGGGCCCGCTTGTCGCCGGGGTCGACCGTCAGGTCCAGTGGCGGGTAGTCGAGGATCTGCAGCAGGGGGCTCGGCTCGCCCCGGTCGCGCGCGGACAGGCACACCCCGGCGGCGAGGTTGCCTCCGGCGCTGTGGCCGCCGACCGTGACCCGCGACCCGTCCCAGCCCTGCGCCTCACCATGCCGGGTCACCCACACGGTGACGTCGTACGCCTGGGTGGCCGCCACCGGGAAGGCTCGCTGCGGCGCCACGTCGTAGTCGACGTTCACGACCACGCAGTGCGCGTGCGCCGCGATGTAGCGGCAGATGTGGTCGTCGGCCTCGGGATGGCGGAACACGAAGCCGCCCCCGTGGAAGTTGACGTACACCGGGGGCGGCAACGGGGACCAGACGGGTGGCCGGTAGATCGTGCAGGAGACGTCCCCGACCGAGGTGGGCACCCGGATCTTCGTCACGCGCTTCGGGATCTCCTCGAAACGGAGCCCCCGCGGCGGCTTCTGCATCAGGAAGGACAGCGCCTGCATGGCTCTGACCGTGACGGCATCCATGGTGCCCATCGCACGCTCCTCAAACGTTCAGGAATCCTGACGATGAGCTTAGCGCACAGGACGAGCTCCGGGTAGCCCCCGGGAGGCCTCCTCGCGGGCGCGAGGTGCCGGGGCAGCCACCGGCTGCCCCGGCCACCCTCGACTCGGCGGCTCAGACCGCCGCGTGCCGCTGCGCCTCGTCGGAGCCGGTGTCGGACCCGGTGCCGGAGCTCGCGTCGGAGCCCGAGTCGGAGCCGTTGCCGGAGCTCTTGTCGGAGCTGGACCCGATGGCCTGGTGCGAGCCGGCGTGCGAGACCGAGATCTTGCGCGGCTTCGCCTCCTCGGCGACCGGGATCTTCAGGGAGAGGACGCCGTCGCGGTAGTCGGCCTCGATGCGGTCGAGGGCGAGGCCGCGCCCGAGCGAGAGCTGGCGCGCGAAGGTGCCCGTGGGCCGCTCGCGCGAGAGCCACTGGGCTCCCTCTTCCTCGGGGCCGGTGCGCTCTGCGCGCACGGTGAGGGTGCGGTCCTCGACGTCGATGTCGATGCTGCCCGGGTCGACGCCCGGCAGGTCGATGTGGGCGACGAAGCTCTCGCCGGACCGGTAGAGGTCCATCGGCATGATCGCGTTGCCCGTCGTGCCGCGCAGGCTGTCGTTGAAGAGCCGGTCGAACGTGCGGTCGAGGCCGCGGAACGGGTCGAAGGTGCTGGTGCTCATGGTTACTCCTGGGATGAACGGTGAGGCCGATCTGATCGGCCCCGACGGACCTTTCTTGAGTGGTAGCCGCTCAACTTCGTGCTGTGTTCCCAGTTTTAGACGAGGACATCGGTGTCGTCAAGCGTGCACGACCGACGTCCTAGCGAGGGTCGTCAGAGCGCCGCGGCGACCGAGCGACCGGCGGTGCGCCCGCTGAACAGGCAGCCTCCGAGGAAGGTCCCCTCGAGCGAGTTGTAGCCGTGCATGCCGCCCCCGCCGAAGCCGCTGACCTCGCCGGCGGCGTACACACCGGGCAGGGGCTCGCCGCCGGGTCGCAGGACCCGTCCGGCGAGGTCGGTCTCCAGCCCGCCCAGCGTCTTGCGGGTGAGGATGTTGAGGCGCACGGCGATGAGTGGGCCGGCCTTCGGGTCGAGCAGCTTGTGCGGGGTCGCGACGCGGATCAGCTTGTCGCCGCGGTAGTTCCGCGCGCCTCGGATGGCCGTGATCTGGGCGTCCTTGGTGAAGTCGTTGTCGATCTCGTTGTCACGGGCGACGATCGTGCGGCGCAGCGACTCGAGCTCGATGAGCCCGTCGCCGGTCAGCGCGTTCATGCCCCTGACGAGCTCGTCGAGGGAGTCGGCGACGACGAAGTCCTCGCCGTGCTCCTTGAACGCCTCGACGGGACCCGGGGCTCCCTTGCGGACGCGGCCCAGCACCTGCCTGACGTCCTTGCCGGTGAGGTCGGGGTTCTGCTCCGAGCCCGACAGGGCGAACTCCTTCTCGATGATGCGCTGCGTCAGCACGAACCACGAGTAGTCGTGACCGCTGCGCATGATGTGCCCGAGCGTGCCCAGCGTGTCGAAGCCCGGGAAGTAGGGGGCCGGGAAGCGGCGGCCGCGCGCGTCGAGCCACAGCGACGAGGGGCCGGGGAGGATGCGGATGCCGTGGTTGTCCCAGACGGGGTCCCAGTTGCGCAGGCCCTCGGTGTAGTGCCACATGCGGTCGGGGTTGATGACGTGGCCGCCCGCGTGCTCCGTGATCACGAGCATTCGCCCGTCGACGTGAGCGGGGACGCCGGCGACCATGCGGGCGGGCGGGGTGCCGAGCCGCTCCGGCCAGGCCTTGCGGACGAGGTCGTGGTTCCCTCCGATGCCGCCGCTCGTGACGACCACGGCCTGGGCGGCGATCTCGAAGTCGCCGATCCCGTTGCGGTTGCTGGGCTTTCCGCGCTCGACGGCGTCCGGTGCAAGCACGGTGCCGCGCACGCCGGTGACGCCTCCGCCGGACGTCACGAGCTCGTCGACGCGGTGGCGCAGGGCGAGGGTGACCCGTCCGGCGTCGACACCGGCGCGGACCCGTCGCTCGAAGGGCTCGACGAGACCCGGGCCCGTGCCCCACGTGACGTGGAAGCGCGGCACCGAGTTGCCGTGGCCGTCCGCGCGGCCGTCGCCGCGCTCGGCCCAGCCGACGACGGGGAAGAGCCGGTGTCCCTGCTCGTGCAGCCACGATCGCTTCTCGCCCGCCGCGAAGTGGAGGTACGCCTCGGCCCACTTGCGGGGCCAGAAGTCCTCGTCGCGGTCGAACTGTGCCGAGCCCATCCAGTCCTGGGTCGCGAGCTCGAGGCTGTCCTTGATGCCCATGCGGCGCTGCTCGGGGCTGTCGACGAGGAAGAGCCCGCCGAAGCTCCAGAACGCCTGGCCGCCGAGGGACTGCTCGCCCTCCTGGTCGACGAGGACGACGCGCTTGCCGCGGTCCGCGAGCTCGGCGGTGGCGACGAGACCGGCCAGACCGGCTCCAACGACGACGACGTCGGCTTCCATGGGTCCCTTTCCTCGGCGTGCCCGCAGTGTTGTCCGCAGTGGTGCCCGCTGACGTGCCCGCTGAGGTGCCCGCGGTGCTCGCCCAGCCTCTAGGTCACGACCGCACGGGTCAACCACCGTGGCCGAGTTGACAGCAAGAAGATGTAATGAGAATCATTCTCGCATGACTCGCCGAACGATGTCCCTCCTCCTTCCGCTCCTCGCCGGAGCCCTGACTGCCTGCGCCACACCGGCGTCCCCCGGAGCGGCGGCGCCGACCAGCACTCCGTCCTCACCGGCTCCGACGGCGCAGGCGCAGGGCCCGAGCCCGCGCCTCGCCGTGAGCCATGCGAGCGGGGTGGCTGTCCTCGACGCACGCACGCTGAAGGTCCTCGCCGACCTGCCGACGACGGGTTTCGTGCGGCTCAACTCCGCGGGGGACGGCCGCCACGTGCTCGTCACCTCGGGCGATGCCTGGCGCGTCCTCGACCTCGGTGCGTGGACCGAGCCGCACGGCGACCACGGTCACTCCTTCACCACGGCGCCGCGGTTCACGGGGGCGGCCTTCGCCGGCTCGCACCCGGGTCACGTCGTCGTCCACGGCGGCCGCACCGTGCTCTTCGCCGACGGCACCGGTGAGATCCAGGTGCTCGACCCGGCGAAGCTCGCGACGTCGAGCGCACCCTCGGTCGTGCGCCACCGGACGCCGGAGCCGCACCACGGCGTGGCCGTCCAGCTGCCGGACGCGACCCTCGTGCACAGCCTCGGCGACGACGAGGCGCGCACCGGCGCCGTCGCGCGCGACGTCTCCGGCCGTGAGGTGGCCCGCACCGACGCGTGCCCCGGGCTTCACGGCGAGGCCGTCGCCGCCGGCCACGCAGTCACGCTCGGCTGCGAGGACGGCATCCTCGTCTTCCGGGACGGCGCCTTCACCAAGGTGGCGAGCCCGGACGCGTACGGCCGCATCGGCAACCAGGCCGGCTCCGAGGCGTCTCCCGTCGTCCTCGGCGACTACAAGGTCGACCGTGACGCGAAGCTCGAACGCCCGACCCGCATCTCGCTCACGGACACGGCGACGGGCCGCCTGCGCCTCGTCGAGGTCGGGGCCAGCTACTCCTTCCGCAGCCTCGAGCGCGGGCCGGGCGGCGAGGCGCTCCTCCTCGGCACCGACGGGCGGCTGCGCGTCATCGACCCCGGCACCGGGCGCACGACGCGGTCGATCCCCGTCGTCCGGCCGTGGAGCGAGCCGCTCGAGTGGCAGGACCCGCGACCGGCGGTGCGGGTCGTGGGCGACCGCGCCTACGTCACCGACCCGACGGCATCCGGGCTCGTCGCGGTCGACCTGGCGAGCGGCCGCGTCGTCGGCCGCGGCACGCTCCCCGGCGTCCCCAACGAGATCGCCGGCGTCAACGGCTGACCGCTCGCCGACGCAGCGCTCCACCCATGGGTGGATGGTTGTGGCGAATGACAGACGATTGCCGCAACGATCCAGCCACGGGCGGATGGTCGTGCGGACCGCGACGGTGCCAGCAGGACGGGCCGGCTGCGTCGCGGCTGGCTCGGGCTTGCGCGCTGGTTACGATGCGATGGTGCTGGCCCCGGATGACGCCGGTCGCCCTGACCCCACCACCGACCGTGTCCAGCAGGGAGCGCGGCCGGACCGACCGGATCGACTCCCTCCGCTGGCTCATGGTCCGGTGAGGCGCTCCCGCCTGCTCGACGGCCCGGTCCCGGTGCTGGTCCTGGTCGTCGCCGCGGTCGTCGCAGGTGGGCTGCACGGCGGCTTCACGGACCTGTACGTGTACCAGCACGCGGGTCGCAGGGTGCTCGAGGGGCTGCCGGCTCTCGGGTCCAGCGACCCGGTGACCGGGCTGTCGTTCACCTACCCGCCGTTCGCCGCGTTCGTCATGGTGCCGCTGGCGCTGATGCCGGCGTGGCTCGCCGCCGCGCTCTGGACCGGGGCGTCGGTGGGCGCGCTCGCGGCGGTCGTCGTGCTCGTGCGTCGCGCACTGGACCGGCCCGCCCCGGGGTGGCTGGTCGCGCTCCTCACCGGCGGTGCGCTCGCCATGGAGCCGGTGTGGCAGAACCTCGTCTTCGGACAGGTCAACGCGTTCGTCATGGTGGCGGTGCTCGTCGACCTGCTCTTGCCGGGCCGGCGCTGGTCCGGTGTGCTGCTGGGGCTGGCGGCCGGCGTGAAGCTGACCCCCTTGGTTCTCGTCGCGCTGCTCGTGCTGGTCGGGCGGCGTGCGACTGCGGGCCGAGCGATCCTGGCCTTCGCCGGCACGGTCGCGGTCGGGTTCGTCGCGGCGCCGGGCTGGGCCACGAGGTACTGGACCGATGGCCTCGTCGACGCCGGCCGCATCGGGCCACCGGCCTTGGCCCACAACCAGTCGGTGCACGGCGCGCTGACCCGGCTGCTCGAAGGCCGACCGCCGACCCTGCTGTGGCTCGCGCTCGCGGTGCCCCTCTGCGTCGCCATCCTGCTCGTGGCGAGAGCCTGGTGGCGCCGCGGCGACCACGTGCTCGGCACGTGCCTGGCGGCGGTGGCCATGCTGGTCGCGTCGCCGATCTCGTGGTCGCACCACTGGGTGTGGGCGGTGCCGATCGCGCTGGCCCTGTGGGAGCGCAGCCGGTGGGCGGCCGCCGCGTGGACCGCGGTGTTCGTGACCCGTCCCGTGCTCTGGCCCCCCTGGGGTCGGAGTCTCGAGTACGGCTGGAGTCCGTTCGAGCACCTCGTCGGCAACGCCTACCTCCTCGCCGCCCTCGCGCTCTCGGTGTGGGCCACGGTCGCCCTCGTGTCCCGAGCCGGGCTGTCGGCTCGCCCCAGGGACATCGCGCCGGCGCCATAGCGAGGGATCGGCTACTGCCCGGTCCTGCCGTCGATGCACTCGCGCAGCAGGTCGGCGTGCCCGCAGTGCCGCGCATACTCCTCGATCATGTGGACCAGGACCTCGCGCAGGTTGATCGGGTTCCTCGGGTCGAGGCTCATGAGGTCGAGCGACTCGGCGCGGTCGACGAACGCCTCCGCGTTGGCCACCTCCTCGCGCCAGCGCTCCCACGCCTCGGCCACGACCACGTCGTCACCGACGGCGCCGTTGAAGTCGGCGTCCCTGTCGTCGGTGCGGTAGAGGTACGGCACGTCCTCGCCGGCCATGACGCGCCGGAACCAGCTCTGCTCGACGTGGGCGAGGTGGCGCACGAGCCCGAGCAACGACATCGTCGAGGGCGGCACGGAGCGCATCGCCAGCTGCTCCGCCGTCAGGCCGGAGCACTTCATCTCGAGGGTGAGGCGGTAGCTGCGGAGGTAGTCGAGAAGCGTCGCGCGCTCGTCGCCGAGGACGGCGTCCTGCGAGCGGGGGTCGTCCTCGGGGTCCACCCACATGTCGGGGTACGTCTGTCCGGCCATGCGTGCCATCGTGGTCGCGCCGCGGCCCACGCGCCATCCGGTTTCCGCCGCGACGTCACCGGGCCGCCTACGCCGAGGGCGAATCAGCCTGCAGCAGAGTTGGATCCCCAGTAGACACCCCCCCGGGCACGCTGGGTCCATGACCGACATCCTCACACCAGCACCGCTGGACGACCAGCTGTCGATGCAGCTGCTCCACCAGCGGATCATCGTCCTCGGGGCGGAGGTGGACGACCCGATCGCCAACCGGATCACTGCCCAGCTGCTCCTGCTCTCGGCGCGCGACCCACGCGCCGACATCAGCCTCTACGTCAACAGCCCGGGCGGCTCCGTCACGGCCGGGCTCGCCATCTACGACACGATGCGGGTCATCCCGAACGACGTGTCCACTCTCGCAGTGGGATTCGCGGCCTCCATGGGTCAGTTCCTGCTCGGGGCGGGCACCCCCGGCAAGCGCTTCGCCCTGCCCAACGCGCGGATCATGATGCACCAGCCGTCGGCGGGCATCCAGGGCACGGCCGCCGACGTCGAGGTGCAGGCCAACAACCTCAAGGTGGTCAAGCGTCGGGTCAACGAGCTCCAGGCGGAGCACACCGGCCAGACCGTCGAGCAGATCACGCGGGACAGCGAACGCGACCGCTGGTTCAGCGCGGAGGAGGCGGAGGCGTACGGCATCGTCGACCACGTGGTCAGCTCTCTCGCCGACGTCCGCCCGGTCGGCGTCGAGCGGAAGGTGGGTCTGCGGTGAGCAGCTACACGATCCCCTACGTCATCGAGCGGACTCCGGCCGGCGAGCGCAGCTTCGACATCTACAGCCGGTTGCTCCAGGAGCGGATCATCTTCGTGGGCACGGAGATCGACGACGGTGTGGCGAACGTCGTCATGGCGCAGCTGCTCCATCTCGCCGACGTGGCCCCCGATCGCGAGGTCTCCCTGTACGTCAACAGTCCCGGCGGCTCGTTCACGGCGCTGATGGCGATCTACGACACGATGCAGTTCGTCCAGGCGCCTGTCGCGACGTACTGCCTCGGGCAGGCCGCCTCGGCCGCGGCGGTGCTGCTCGCGGCCGGCGAGTCGGGGCGCCGCTTCGCCCTGCGCCACTCGCGCGTGCTGCTCCACCAACCCTCGGCCGGCGGGCAGGGCACGGTGAGCGACCTCGCGCTCCAGGCCGACGAGCTGCTGCGCGTGCGGTCACAGGTCGAGGAGGTGCTGAGCCGGCACACGGGACGCAGCATCGAGCAGCTGCGCCTCGACACCGACCGGGACAAGGTGCTGACCGCCGAGCAGGCCGTCGAGTTCGGCATCGTCGACCAGGTCATCGAGCGCGCGTCGGAGGCCGAGCGGCCCGAAGGCTGAGCCTGCCGATGCTCCGCTTGCGTCGGTCCGCTGTCATCCCTGACCGGTGGGACGCTGTCGAACCACCCAGGAGGCGATCTGCGACCGAGAGCGGAAGCCGAGCTTGGTCAGGATGTGCTGGGCATGGGTCTCGACGGTCCGCACGGAGATCGACAGACGAGTCGCGATCTGCCGGTTGCTCAGCCCCTCTGCGATCAGCTCTGCGGTCTCGCGCTCCCGAGCCGTGAGCGTGGTATCTGCCTCCGGCACCGGGGGCGCTGCCGGGGCCGGGTACTCGCCGAGCGCATACGCGATGCCCTCGTCGATGCTGAGCGCACGCCCGCGCTCGAACGCCGCCTCGAAGGGCGTGGTGCCGAGCTGCTCCTCCGCACTGCGCACGCAGGCCTCGTGGGACGGGTACAGGTGCTGGTACGTGCGAAGGGGGCGGCCCATGATCTCCCAGAGGCGGTCGGCCGCACCCAGCAGCGTCGCCGCACGTTCGTGGTGACCGAGGGCGGACTCCGCCCAGGCCAGGGACTCCTGCGACCAGCCGAGCCCGGTGAGGTCGCGGATGGTTCGGCGCAGGTCGATGCTCTGCTGGATCAGCGCCACGGCCCGCGGCAGATCTCCCTGTTGCATCACGAACAGACCGAACGTCCACAGCGCGTACGAACGGTGGAACGACTCGTCGGCAGGCTCGGTGATGCGCAGGAACTCGTCGTGGCACCAGGTGGCGCGTTCCGCGTCACCCAGCAGCGCGAGGGCTGACGCGTAGGACAGCAGCAGGTCGAGGCGCACGGTCAGCTCGCGACCGGGCTCGAGCAGCCCGAGACCCCTCTCGAACGCGGCCGTCGCCGCAGGGAGGTCGCTCGTGTACAAGCCGACCGACCCATCCACCCACCAGGCGAAGGCGGCGCTCCCCGCGTCGCTCACCGTGGTGAGAATGGCCCTGGCTGCCTCGAGCCGTTGCCGGCCGACGTCGAACTCCCCGTCCGCGAGGGCCAGTGAGGCGTCGGTGAGCAGGGCTCGAGCGCGGGCGGCGGACGGCGGACTCGGCTTGTCGAGCGCCCGGGAGAGCCACAGGCGCCCTTCCCGGGCCCAGCCCCGGCCCCACCAGTAGAAGTGGAAGAGGCCGGTCAGCATCCGCATCGCTGCGTCGACCTCGCCTGGCTCCGTGAGGGAGTAGTCGACGGCAGCCTGGATGTTGGCATGCTCCCGGTCCAGCCTCGCGAACCACCCGACCTGTCGTGGGCTCACCCAGTCCGCGTCGGCGCGCTCCACCAGCCGCAGGTAGGCGTCCCGGTGACCGCGGCGGAGACGGGGCAGCTCGCCGGTCTCCTGGAGCCGTTCGCGTCCGAACTCCCGGATCGTGTCCAGCATCCGGTAGCGCATCACCTCGGCGTGCCGTTCTGCGACGAGGATCGACTTGTCGATCAGGGAGGAGACCGTCTGCAGCACGTCGGCCGCGGCGAGCCCGTCGCCGGCACAGACCTCTTCCGCGGTGTCGAGCTCGAAGCCCCCGACGAACACCGAGAGACGCGCCCAGAGGAGCTGTTCCCGGGCCGAACACAGGCCGTGGCTCCACTCGATGCAGGAGCGCAGCGTCCGCTGCCGGCTCGGCGCATGGCTGCGTGGTGGGGCGCTCAACAGGTGGAGGTGGTCGGACAACCTGGCGAGCACCTCCTTCTCGGACAGCGCGCGCAGGCGTGCCGCGGCGAGCTCGATCGCCAGAGGCAGACCGTCGAGTCGTCGGCAGATCTCGGCAACCTCGAACCGGTTGCCCTCGGTGAGGTCGTAGTCGGACAGCACGGCGGTGGCCCGGTCGACGAAGAGCTGCACGGCGCCGTACTGCAGCAGGTCGCCGCTCTCGGGCTGGTCGGCGTCGGGCAGCCCCAGCGGTGGCACCGGCATGATGACCTCGCCCGAGATGCCCAGCCACTCGCGGCTCGTGGCCAGGATCCGCAGGTGCGGGCAGGCCTGGAGAAGCGCGTCGGCGAGCCCGGCGATCGCGTCGATGACGTGCTCGGAGTTGTCCAGCACGAGCAACAGCTGCCGCGAGGCCAGGTAGTCGGTCAGCATCTCGAGCGGTGCGCGACCGGCCTGCTCGCGGAGGCCGACCGAGACGGCGACCGCGTTCACGACGAGCGCCGGATCGCTCACCTGGTCCAGCTCGACCACGACCATGCCATCGGGGAACAGCCGGCGGACGGCGTTCGCCACCTCGAGCGCGAGCCGGGTCTTGCCCACGCCGCCGGGACCGGTCAGGGTCACCAGGCGCGAGGTCGAGAGCAACCGTCTGACCTCGGCCACGTCACGCCCACGGCCGACGAAGCTGCTCAGTGCCACCGAACGACCGGCGTCCAGACCCCGCAGGGCGTGCCCCATATCCGGAACACTAGTCGCCGGGCGCGCCGGTGGGTGCTGGTTCGCCGGCGGCTCAGGCCGCGAGCAGCACCTCGACCGTGGTGCCGACGCCGGCGTCGCGGGCCGGTCCGGCTAGCGTGCCCGTCGGGGCAGCCCCCTCGGCCGGCGTCGCGATGCTCGAGCCGACCCGGGACGTGAGGTCGAGGACGCGGCCGCCCGTCGCGCCGTCCGACGTGAGGTCGCGCAGCTCGCGGTGCGCGGCGCCGACGAGGCCGGTGATGCTCGACCCGAGCGCGATGCAGATCGCCTCGAGCACCTCCGACGACGGCTCCTTGAGGCCGCGCTCGACCTCGGAGAGGTAGGCGACCGAGATGCCGGCGCGGGCGGCGACCTCGGCGAGCGTGCGGCCCTGGCGGGTGCGCAGGCCGCGCAGCAGCCGGCCGTAGACCTCGCGCAGGAGCGGAAGGCGGGCGGTCGGGTGGGTCCGCGGTGCGATCTGGGTCATGGCGCTCTCCGATCTCGGGTCGTCTCCCCAGCGTCGCACGCGGCGGTCACGGACGCCCGATGCGAGCGGCGTCGGGCCGTACGCCGTGGGCGAACTCGCGTGGCGGGGGCCCCGGCAAACATGTTGACGGCGTTTACATGATCGTCGAGGCTGTCGGTGAAGGCGCCTACGCTGGTAGACGCACGCAACTCACACGCACCACTCCATCAGGGGAGCCCTCACCATGACCATCACCACCGACGCGCGCGCTGCGCGCGAACGGTCGACGGGGCCGGCCATCGAGGCCGAGCACCTCGTCAAACGATTCGGCGACATGACCGCGGTCGACGACGTCTCCTTCTCCGTTCCGCAGGGCTCGGTCCTCGGTCTGCTCGGCCCCAACGGCGCGGGCAAGACGACGACGGTCCGCATGATGACGACCTTGAGCACCCCGACGAGCGGCACGGCCCGTGTCGCCAGCCACGACGTCCGGACCGACCCGGAGGCCGTGCGCCGCAGCATGGGCCTGACCGGCCAGGCGGCGACCGTCGACGAGTTCCTCACCGGGCGCGAGAACATCCAGCTGATGGGGTCGCTCTACGGCCTCAGCAGGACGCAGATCCGGTCCGCCTCCGACGAGCTGCTCGAGCGGTTCTCACTCACGGACGCCGGCGACAAGGTCGTCAAGGAGTACTCCGGCGGCATGCGCCGCCGGCTCGACCTCGCCGTGAGCCTCATCGCCGCACCGCGCGTGCTCTTCCTCGACGAGCCGACGACCGGCCTCGACCCGCGCAGCCGCGTCGAGCTCTGGGAGGTGCTCCGCGCGCTCGTCGCCGACGGCACGACCCTGCTGCTCACGACGCAGTACCTCGAGGAGGCCGACCAGCTCGCCGACCGCATCGTCGTCATCGACCACGGTCGGATCATCGCCGAGGGTACCCCGCTCGAGCTCAAGGACCAGTCCGGCAAGGCCGCGCTCGTCGTCACGGTGTCTCACGCCGACCAGCTCGAGGCGGCGCGCGGCCTGCTCGCCTCGCACGTCCGGGAGGTCCACGTCGACGAGGGCGCCCGGCAGCTCACGGCCCCGGCCGACGGGCTCGCCGACGTGACGCGCATCGCGAGCGTCTTCGACGGCTCCGAGATCGTCCTGGACGACCTCGGTCTCAAGCGGCCCAGCCTCGACGACGTCTTCCTCCACCTCACCGGCCGACGCGCGGAGGAGGCGACCGAGGAGGTCGCCGACGAGGTCGCCGACGACACCGAGTCCGACCCGAAGGGAGACCGGCGATGAGCGACACGACAGTGCGTCAGGACGTCGCCACGGCCAGGAGCGCCCGGCTCACCATCGAGCCCCCCGGCCTGTGGAAGCAGGTGCGCACGCACGTCTGGCGCAACATCAAGCACATCCGTCGCATGCCGGAGATGCTCGCCGACGTCACGTTCCAGCCGATCATGTTCGTCGTCCTCTTCGCGTACGTCTTCGGCGGGTCCATCAACGCCGGGGTCAACTACCGCGAGTGGCTGCTGCCGGGCATCATGGCCCAGACGATGGCGTTCTCGTGCTTCGTCGTGGCCATCGGCCTGACGAACGACCTCAACAAGGGCATCATCGACCGCTTCCGGTCGCTGCCGATCTCACGCGCGTCGGTCCTCATCGGCCGGAGCATCTCGAGCCTCATCCACTCGAGCATCGGCATCGTCGTCATGGCGGTGACCGGCCTGCTCATCGGCTGGCGCATCCACAACGGCTTCGGCAAGGCCGTGCTCGGGTTCGCCCTGCTGCTCCTCTTCGGGTTCGCGATGATGTGGTTCGGCATCCTTGCGGGGTCGAGGCTCAAGTCGGCCGAGGCCGTCCAGGGCGTCATGTTCACGGCAGTATTCCCCCTGACGTTCCTGGCCGACACGTTCGCCCCGGCCGCCAACATGAGCCCCGCCTGGCTGCGCACCATCGCCGAGTGGAACCCGATCAGCTCACTGGTCCGGGCCATGCGTGAGCTGTGGGGCAACACCGTGCCGCTCGCGCCCGACTCGGCACTGCCGCTGCACCACCCGGTGCTGTCGACCGTGCTCTGGTCGGTCCTGCTCACGGCCGTCCTCGCGCCGCTGTCGATCCGCGCCTTCAACCGCCGCACGACCGACTGACCGGCGGCCTACTTCACGGAGCCGCTCATGAGGCCACCGATGAAGTACCGGCCGAGCAGGATGTAGACGAGCAGGGTCGGCAGCGACGCGAGGAGCACCCCGGCCATGATCTGCGGATAGTCGGGGTTCTGGCCGCCTGCGAGCTCGTTGAGCGCGTAGGTGACCGGTCCGGTGTTGCGGTTGGTGAGGAACAGCGCGAAGAGGAAGTCGTTCCACGCCGACGTGAACTGCCAGATCATCGTCACGACGAAGCCGGGCGCCGAGATCGGCAGGACGATCGAGCGGAAGGTCCGCAGCAGTCCCGCCCCGTCGACCTTCGCTGCCTCGAGGATCTCGGTCGGCAGCGCGGTCGCGTAGTAGTTGCGGAAGATGAGCGTGCAGATCGGGATGCCGAAGATGACGTGCACGGCGATGAGCTTGGCGATGCCGTCGAACCACGAGAAGCCAGGCGTTGCCTGGACGTCGAGGAGCATCCCCTGCAGCGGGATCATGACGGCCTGGTAGGGGATGAACATCCCGAAGAGGAAGAGCGTGAAGATCGTCGTCGCGCCCGGGAAACGCCACTTGCTGAAGACGAACCCGTTGATCGACCCGAGGAACGAGGACAGCACCGCCACCGACGTGGCGAGGATGAGCGAGCGGAAGAGCGGCGGCGACAGGGCGTCCCAGGCAGCCGTCCAGCCGCTCAGCGAGAAGACCGACGGCGGTGTCCACGCCTGGCTCGCCGTGACGTCTGCGCTGCGCTTGAAGCTCGTCACGAGGAGCACGTAGAGCGGCAGCAGGATCATCAGCAGGAAGATCACCAGCAGCGCGTAGCGCACGGTGCGTCCCGCGACGGTGCCCTCGGTGCCCGGGGCTCGGCCGGTCGAGGCGCGCGGGGGGATGACGTCGTCCGCGGTGACCGGGACAACCTCGTTCGTCGTGGCGGTCATCCGCGCGTCTCCTTCTCCGTCTTGTTCGTGTACATGAGGTAGGGCACGACGACGAGGGCGACGAGGACCAGCAGGATCGTGGCGTTGACGGCGGCCGCGGTCGGGTTGTTCTGCTGGAACATCTGGGTCCACATCATCGTCGCGGGCACGGAGGCCTTGTACGAGTTCTGACCGGCGATGGCATAGATGAGGTCGAACATCTTCATCGACATGTGGCCGATGATGATGAGCGCGGACAGGGCGATCGGCGACAGCTGCGGGAACAGGACGTGGCGGTAGATCTGCCGGTCGCTCGCGCCGTCGATCCGGGCGGCCTCGCGCTGGTCCTCGCTGATGCCGCGGAAGCCGGCGAGGAACAGCGCCATGACGTAGCCGGACAGCTGCCAGATGGCGGGTATCGCCATGGCAGCCATGGAGAACATGCTCGGCGACTGCCACCAGGCGCTCTGGAAGCGTTCGAGTCCGACCATCGCGAGCAGCTGGTTGAGGCCGACGGCCTGCTCGCCCTTGCCGGGGGAGAGCAGCCAGCGCCACACGATGCCTGCCGCGATGAACGAGATCGCCATGGGCAGCAGGTAGACCGAGCGGAACAACCCCTCGGCGTTGACGCCCTTCTCGAGCAGGACCGCCCAGAGCAGACCGAAGAACATCGTTCCGGCGACGAAGACGACGGTGAGGACGAGCAGGTTGAACAGGGCGTGCTGGTAGTCGTCGCTTCCGAGCAGCTTGGTGTAGTTCTCCAGCCCGCCGGGGTTCGTCACGCGCTTGGATGCCCGGGTGACGGTGCGGTCCACGGACGTGGAGATGTTGCGGAAGATGAGCCAGTAGACGAAGACCCCGACGAGGATGATCGACGGCACGACGAGGAGGAGTCCCGGCAGCCAGTCCTTGGTCTTGCGCATGTTGGGTCCTTGTGGAGAGCAGGGGTGGAGCTGGTTTCGAGAGCCGGACCGGGCCGTATGCCGCCGGACCGGCCCGGCGGCACACGTCCCTGTCGTCGGGGCGTCAGCCCAGGTACTTCTTCGCGGCGGCGGCGAGGTCGCTCACGAGGGTGGCGTCGTCCTTGCTCGAGTAGAACTTGCTGATCGCGGTGCTGATGTCAGCGTTCCACGCGAGCGAGACGGCCGCGCCGTGCGCGATCGAGGAGACGATCTTGTTCGTCTTGAACGCCTCCATCGCGGACTGCTGGTAGGGCGGGAAGTCGGTCGGCGGCACGTCGGTGCGGGCCGGGATCGAGCCCTTGGCCAGGTTGAAGGCCTTCTGCCCCTCGGCCGAGCCGATGAGCATGAGCCAGTCCTTGGTGCCGCCCGGGTTCTTCGCGCCCTTGGGGAGCGTGAAGGAGTCGGCGAGGAAGTCGAAGACCCCGTCGGTGCCCGGCACCGGGAAGTACTGGTAGTCGGTCTGCTCCTTCTTGCCCTTGTCGGTGAACTGCGCGACGGCCCAGTCACCCATGACGTTGTAGGCGGCCTTGCCGTCGATGACCATGTCGGTCGCGACCGGCCAGTCGTCACCGTCGGATGCCGTGTTGGCATACGTCAGCAGCTTCTTGTAGTCGGCCGCCGCGGCCTTGACCTCGGCGGAGTCCCACTTCGTGTCGCCCGTGAACAGACCGTTGTACTTGTCGACGCCCAGGTCGGCGACGAGGACGGTCTCGAACAGCTGCACCTGCGTCCACGTGCCCGAGACCGACAGCGGCGTCGAGACGCCGGAGGCCTTGACCTTGTCCATGTCGGCCATCCACGCCTTGATGTCCTTCGGGACGGCGTTGATTCCGGCCTTCTTGAGCACCGCGGTGTTGGCCCACACGACGTTGGCGCGGTGGATGTTGGACGGGACCGAGTAGATGCTTCCCTCGACGGTCAGCAGATCGAGCAGGCTCTTCGGGAAGACCGACTCGCCACCGAGCGCCGTGATGACGTCGTTGACGGGCTCGATCTGCTCCGCGTCGATGTAGTCGGCGAGCTCGGCACCGGCGTGGCCCTGGAACGAGTCCGGCGGCTGGTTGTTCTGCAGGTCGGACGCGAGCTTGGCCTTCGCGTTGGACCCGGCGCCACCGGCGACGGCGAGGTTGACGAACTTGTCGTTCGGGAACTTCTCCTTGAAGAGGGCCTCGAGCGCGTCGAGGCCCTTCTTCTCCGACCCGGCCGCCCACCACGTGAACACGCCGACGTCGCCACCGGCGCCTCCCGCGGTCGTCGCCAGCGACGAGGTCCCGCCACCGGCCGGCGCGGTGTTGTCCGACGACGACCCGCAGGCGGCGAGCGCGACGGCCGCGACCCCCGCCACCGCCAGTGTTGCAACAGACCTGTTGCGCATTGATCCTCCTTGTTGGTTCCGTCGTCCTGTCCCGGGTTTGGTGGCAGGACGCTCGGTTCTGGTGCCGGTCCCTACGGCCGGCAGTATGCTCAGTGAGCGGTGGCGCCACCCGGCGGCATGCACCGGATGACCGTGACGTCCCCCGCGACGCGGACCGCGCCCGCGGCATGGGGGAGGAGAAGGACATCGCCCCTGGCGATGTCGAGGGGCCTGCCGGGCGCGCCGGCCTCCGTCGAGAGGGTGCCGCGTCCCTCGACGACCACCGTGACGGCGAACGCTGCCTCGACCGTCACCGGCTCGGTGCCGGCCGGGCGGACGACCTGTGCCCGGAAGTACTCGCGTGCCGCGGCGGGCAGGGCCGGACCTGCGCCCTCGACGTCGGTCCACGTGCCCCGCAGCGCCTGGACGGCGTCCGGCGTGAGCGGCCCGAGGTCGACGCTCTGCAGGGCCAGGCGGCGCTCGAGGCCGAGGAACGCGTGAGCCTCCCCCAGCCCGAAACGCTCGTGCTCGAGCATGACCGACAGGTCGGTGGGCTCCTGGAGCTCGAGGACGAGGACGCCCTCGCCGATGGCGTGCGGCTGCCCGGCCGGGACGAGGATCGCGTCACCGCGGTGCACCTCGATCGGGTTGAGCGCGGCGAGCAGGCGCTCGTCCTGGGCGTCGACGAGCTCGGCGAGCTGCTCGGGGCGCAGGCCGTCGCGGAAGCCGAGCCAGACGGTGGCCCCGGGCTCGGCCTCCAGCACGATCCACGCCTCGGTCTTGCCGTTGTCGCAGTCGAGGTGAGCGGTGGCGAAGGCGCGGTCGGGGTGCGCGTGGACGGGGAGCCGCTCACCGCTGTCGAGCAGCTTCGTGAGCAGGCCGGGGGCGACACCGTGCGCTGCGACGTGGCCCTCGCCGAGCCACTGCTCCGGGTCGGCTGCGAGCACGTCGGGCAGCTCGGCCCCGTCGGTGAGCCGGCTGACCCCGCCACCGTCTTCGGCGAACAGGTGGGTCGTCGAGGCGAGCCAGTCCTCGGGGCGGTGGCCGTCGAAGTCGTCGGGCACGGCGAGCCCGCGGAACGTGAGGATCCGCTCGCCGCCGCGGTAGAACCGGTGCGGGGTGTTGAGCGGCAGACCGCTGGGCAGCGGCACGTGGGTCGTGGTCATCGAGTGGGTCCTCCCCGACGGGTTCCGGACGCCCGGACGATGAGGCGCGTGGGCATGACGACCGTCTGCGGTGGCGACTCGTCGCCGAGCAGGCGCGAGAACAGCTGCTGAGCGGCCTTCTGCCCCATGGCCGCGGGGTCCTGGTGGACGACCGTGACGGGCGGGTCGATGAGCTCCGCGAGCTCGAAGTCGTCGTAGCCGACCATGGCGATCGACGTGCGCAGGTCGCGAATGGCGAGCAGGGCCGCCAGGGTGACGCGGTTGTTGCCCGTGATGATCGCGGTCGTCGGGTCGGGGTCGCGGGTCCACTGCGCCAGCAGGTCCCGCACGGTCGTCGTCGAGTGGGGACCCATCGAGACGCGAGTCGACCCGGGCAGGCCGAGCGCGCCGTGAGTGGCGATGAACGACTCCCTGCGCTGCCGAGCGGTCCAGAAGCCGGGGTCGTCGCCGAAGAAGGCGATCTGCCGGTGACCGTGCGCGACGAGGTGCTCCACGGCGCTGCGCACGCCACCCTGGTTGTCGCTGAGGACGGTGTCCTTGTGGGCGCCACGCACCGGCCGGTCCATGTAGACGATCGGGATGCCGCTCGCCTCCACGCCGGGGTCCGCCGACGGCGTCTCGCCGGCGGGCACGACGACGATGCCGTCGACCCGCCGCGCGATGAGGGCCTCGAGGACCGCCCGCTCGCGGGTCGGTGACCCCTCGGCGGATGCCGTGATGAGCTGGTGCTGGCGGATCCGGGCCTCGCGCTCGACGGCGGCGCTCACCTGCGAGTAGAAGGGGTTGGCGAGGTCCTCGACCACGAGGGCGATGGTGAAGGTCCTGCCCTGGCGCATGAGTCTGGCGCCGTCGTGGCGGCGAAAGCCGAGACGCTCGATGACCGCCCGGACCCGTTCGGCCGTGTCGGGTCGGACGCCGGGCTCGTGGTTGACCACGCGCGAGACGGTCTTGACCGAGACATGTGCCTCGGCGGCGACGTCGGCCATGGTCGGGCGGGTGGCTGTCCGCTGGTCAGACAACGCTGTCATGCTCGCAATCTGACCAGTGAGCGCCGGAAATGGCAACGCGTCGGGCGAGACCGGTGCCGTTGCCGGGCTGTTCTGTCCGATCTGATGTCCTGACCGGACAGGATCCCTGCGCACTGTTGACGCCCTTTGTCGACGGGACGAGTCTCGGCCGGGTCGGACCCGGCTCGGGGTCGCCGGCTCCGACCTCCCATCCACACCCACTCGCACCAACTGAAACGGCTCAACGACGAGCACGGAGGAACCCATGTCCAAGAGATCCGGGATCCGCAGAGGCGTCATCGCCCTCGCAGTCCTGGCCACGTCGACCGCGGGAGTGGTCGCCGGTCCATCACAGGCAGATGCCGCCCACGGCGCCGCCGTGGCACCGCTCGCAGCGCCCACCGCGGAGGCAGCGGGCGAGTTCTCGACGTCGTTCGAGACGGGCCAGCCACAGCCCGCGCTGTCGACGGTCGAGTCGGGCCCGTCCGGTCCCCGCCAGCAGAACGTCAGCGGCCGGACGAGCAGCAACGGCAGCCTCCTCGAGTCGGTCGTGGGCGTCACCGCGAGCGCCGAGAACGCCCCCGGTGAGGTCGCGGCGAACCTCGCCGACGCCAACCCCGACACGAAGTGGCTCGCCTTCGCCGGGGCCGGGTGGGTCCGCTACCAGCTGTCGGCACCCGCGAAGGTCGTCACGTACACGCTCACGTCGGCCAACGACGCGGCCGAGCGTGACCCGAAGAACTTCACCCTGCAGGGCTCGATCGACGGCACGACGTGGACCGACCTCGACACCAGGTCGGACATCGACTTCCCGGCGCGTTTCGCCAAGCGGTCCTTCGACGTGGCGACGCCCGGCACGTACACCTACTACCGGCTCGACGTCACGGCCGTGCACTCGGGCGGCATCGTGCAGCTCGCCGACTGGGACATCTCCGACGGGTCGACCGGCACCGGGCCGGCGACGCCGATGGTCTCGAACGTCGGCTCGGGCCCGATCTCGGGCTTCAACATCAAGCCGCTCGCCGGCTGGACCGGCGTCAAGGCGCTGCGCTACTCGGGCGGTCACACGGCCGACGGACGTGGCTACGCCTGGAACCGGCTCTTCGACGTCGACCTGCCCGTGACGTCGGCGACCGAGCTGCGGTACAAGATCTTCCCCGACATGGTCGCTGGCGACCTGCGCTACCCGTCGACGTATGCCGCGGTCGACCTCCACTTCACCGACGGCACCTACCTGTCCGACCTGAAACCGCGTGACGCGCATGGCGTCTCGGGCAGCCCCAACGGACAGGGCGCCGGCAAGATCCTCTACGCGAGCCAGTGGAACGACGTGAAGCTCGCCGTGGGCCGGGTCGCTGCGGGCAAGACCGTCGACCGCATCCTCGTCGGTTACGACAACAGCACTGCGACGTCCGACACTCGCTTCGGCGGCTGGATCGACGACCTCTCCGTCGAGGCCACGCCGGCCACGGTCGACGCCTCGGACCTGACGAACTTCGTCGACACCCGCCGCGGCACGAACGCGTCCGGGTCGTTCTCGCGAGGGAACAACCTGCCGATCAGCGCGCTCCCCAACGGCTTCACGTTCTTCACCCCGGTGACGGACGCCAACTCGCAGTCGTGGGAGTACTACTACCAGTCGGCGAACAACGCGGCGAACCTGCCTCTCCTGCAAGGACTTGCGATCTCGCACGAGCCGAGCCCGTGGATGGGTGACCGCAACCAGCTCTCGGTCATGCCGTCGATGGCGACCGGCACGCCGACCGGCAGCGCCACCGGACGTGCCCTCGCGTTCGACCACCGCACCGAGGTGGCCCGGCCCGACTACTACAAGGCAGTGCTCGCAGGCGGTCTCACCGCCGAGATGACGCCGGCCGACCACGGCGGTGTCTACCGGTTCACGTTCCCGGCTGCGACGTCGGCAGGGCACCTCGTGCTCGACACCGTCGACAACAACGGGACGTTCACCGTCGACGCCGCCACCGGGACACTGACGGGCTGGGTCGACAACGGCAGCGGCCTGTCCGCCGGCCGGAGCCGGATGTTCGTCTACGGCACGTTCGACCGCGCAGCGACCGGCACCGGCACCGCGCCGAACGGCCACACCGGCACCCGGTACGCGACGTTCGACACGAGCAGCAACAAGACGGTCGTTCTCAAGCTCGCCACGTCGTTCATCTCGCTCGACCAGGCCAGGCGCAACCACGCGCTCGAGCTGGCCGCGCGGGACTTCGACGCCGTGCATGCCGCCGCGAAGACGTCGTGGAACGCCCGGCTCGGCGTCGTCGAGGCGAGGACCAACGCCGACACGAACTCCGACGAGCAGCGCACGACGCTCTACTCGAACCTCTACCGGCTCAACCTCTACCCGAACAGCCAGTTCGAGAACACAGGCACGGCCCAGGCGCCGAAGTACCAGTACGCGAGCCCCGTTGCGGCCAAGTCGGGATCGGCCACCGCGACGACGACGAACGCCGCGGTCAAGGACGGCAAGATCTACGTCAACAACGGCTTCTGGGACACGTACCGCACGGTGTGGCCGGCGTACAGCCTGCTCTACCCGGAGGTCGCGGCCGAGATCGCCGACGGCTTCGTCCAGCAGTACCGGGACGGCGGCTGGGTCGCCCGGTGGAGCTCACCGGGCTACGCGGACCTCATGACCGGCACGAGCTCCGACGTCGCCTTCGCCGACGCGTACGTCAAGGGGGTCAAGCTGCCCGACCCGCTCGGCACCTACGACGCGGCACTCAGGAATGCGACGGTGCTCCCCACGTCGAGCGCGGTCGGACGCAAGGGCCTCGACACGTCCATCTTCCTCGGCTACACGAGCACCAGCACGGGCGAGAGCATCTCGTGGGGTCTCGAGGGGCTGATCAACGACTACGGCATCGCGAACATGGCCGCCGCCCTCGCCAAGGACCCGGCCACGCCGGCCGCCCGGAGGGCGCAGCTGCAGGAGGAGTCGCAGTACTTCCTCGAGCGGTCGACGCACTACGGCAACGTCTTCAACCCCAAGGTCGGCTTCTTCCAGGGCCGCGGCGCCGACGGCAGCTTCCCGTCGGCCTTCGACCCCGAGGCCTGGGGCGGTGACTTCACCGAGACGAACGGCTGGAACTTCGCCTTCCACGCGCCGCACGACGGCAACGGCCTGGCCAACCTCTACGGCGGCCGTGAGGCCCTGGCCAAGAAGCTCGACACGTTCTTCGCCACCCCGGAGACGGCGACGAAGCCGGGCGGCTACGGCGGCACGATCCACGAGATGCTCGAGGCCCGTGACGTCCGGATGGGCCAGCTGGGGCAGAGCAACCAGGTCTCGCACCACATCGCGTACATGTACGACTGGACCGGCCAGCAGTGGAAGACGGCCGAGAAGGTCCGCGAGATCATGCGCCGGCTCTACGTCGGCAACGGCACGGCCCAGGGCTACCCGGGCGACGAGGACAACGGAGAGATGTCGGCGTGGTACGTCCTGTCCGCGCTCGGCTTCTACCCGCTCCAGGTCGGCTCGTCGCAGTGGGCCGTCGGCTCGCCGAAGTTCGAGCAGGTCACGGTGCACCGCACACAGGGCGACCTCGTCGTCAACGCGCCGGGCAACTCCGAGCAGAACCTCTACGTCCAGGGCGTCACCGTCAACGGCACGAAGGTGAAGAGCGTGTCGATCGACCAGTCGCAGATCGCGGGTGCGACGCGGGTCGACTTCGCGATGGGTGCCAAGCCCTCCGACTACGGGGTGCGTGCTCAGGACGCCCCGCCGTCGGTGACGCAGGGCACCGAGGCCCCGAAGCCGCTCAAGGACGCCACCGGCCCCGGCCGTGGCACCGCGACGGCGACCGGTCTCGCCTCGGGCGCCGACGCGAAGGCGCTGTTCGACAACACCTCGCGCACCTCGGCGGCGTTCGGCTCGGCCACACCGACCGTGTCCTTCGCCCTTGCCGGCGTCGGCCAGCGGGCGACGTGGTACACCGTGACATCGGGTCCGCAGTCGGGCGACCCGTCCGCGTGGCGGCTCGAGGGCTCGCGCGACGGTGGGGTGAGCTGGGCGGTGCTCGACACCAGGTCGAACCAGGCGTTCCCGTGGCGCGTCCAGACGCGTCCGTTCAAGGTCGCCGCCCCGGAGACGTACACGGCATACCGTCTCGTCGTCACGGCGACGGCGGGGGCGGCCGCACCGAACCTGTCGGAGATCGAGCTGCTCACCGATGGCTCGTTCGCCCAGAACACGCAGGTCAAGGTGTCGGCGGCGGCCCCGTTCGAGGTCGTCGAGGACACGCCGTGGTCGGGCACGGTCGGCGAGTTCTCCGGAGGCGTCGGCGGCAAGCCGGTCGACGCGACGGCCACGATCGCGTGGGGTGACGGCACGACGTCGTCCGGCACGATCGAGGCGGGCGACCTCGGGTCGTACACGATCAGGGCCAGCCACACGTGGCAGACGCCCGGCTACTACCAGCCGAAGGTCACTGTGACGTCGGGTTCGACGTCGGCGAGCGACCTCGGCGGGGTGACCGTGCACACCGCGGCGGTGCCGTCGTATGCCGCCGGGTTCGACTCGGTCTGCATCGGCAACGTCGGCGACGTGGTGCCGTGTGACGGCGACCGGGCGGGCCTGTCCCGGGAGGCGATCACCGCCGCGGGCGGCGTCCCGGGCAAGCTCGTCACCATCCCGGGCACCGACCTGCGGTACTCGATCCCGGCCATCCCGGCGGGGGAGAAGGACAACGCGACCGGTGCCGGCCAGACGCTCGACGTGTCCCTGGCCCCGGGCGCGACGAAGCTCTCGCTCATCGGCACGGCGACGCAGAAGGACCAGGACACCGTCGGGACCGTGAGGTTCAGTGACGGCACGAGCGCCAGCTACCCGATCCAGTACGGCGACTGGTGCGGTCCGGCCAAGTTCGGCAACGTCGTCGCCCTCGAGACGGGCTACCGTCTCAACGGCACCGGCACGGACAGCTGCCACGCGAAGCTCTTCGCGACGGCCCCGCTGACCATCCCCGCCGGCAAGACCGTCACGGGGATCACCCTGCCGACCCAGACCGGCGACCCCGGCACGGCCGGCCGGATCCACGTGTTCGCGGTGGCCGACAACGGTGCCGCGCTCACCGTCGAGCCAGGTCCAGACACCACGACGACCGCAGGGACCGCGACCACCGTCGCGCTCGGCGCGGTGTCGGGTGGGGTTCCGGTCCCCGGTGACCAGGGCTACCGCGCCCGGGTCCAGTGGGGCGACGGGACGGTGACCGAGGACGCGACCGTCTCGGCCATCGGTCCCGACGGCACGGCCACGATCCGCGGTAGCCACACGTGGGCCGCCGCGGGCACCTACACGGTGCGGGTCCTGGCGTCCGACTCGCGCTCCGACGTGCTCGGCACGGTGACGGTGACCGTGCAGTAGCCAGGAGAGTGCCGCGGTGCGGGGACACACGTCCCCGCACCGCGGTCTGGCAGGTCAGGCGAGGTTGTGGTCGAAGTCCAGGTGGTGGCTGCCGTCGGGGTCGATGTACAGCCGCACCGTGCCCTCGATCCCCTCGAGCTCGGCCGTGCCGCTGCCCGGCACGATGAGGCCGTAGTCGTGGGCACGGTCGGCGCCGCTCGTCGAGGCCGCGTGGACGAAGTTGAAGGCCCCGCGGCGCCCGGCGACGGTGCCCTCGAAGGACTCCATGGCGACGTACGTGCCGATGCCGGTCTCCTGGTCGAAGGCCGACGTGAACTGGGTGACGCTACGTCCCTCGACGTCTCCGGTGTACGCCTTGCGCAGCCGCAGGTGGCCGGTCGGCAGGGCCGTGGTGATGTCGGGGGTGTAGTCGGTGACGTCGAAGTCGGACGTCGTGAAGGTCGAGGTGCTCAGCATGAACGTGACGTTACCCACCTGAATCACGTTGGGATAGAACGTTTCCGACGGCTGCTGGGACCGCGGGCGCGTGACCGGTTCAGCGGGCCAGGTAGGCCGCAAGGTGCTGCCCGGTGAGGGTGTCGGCGCGGGCCAGCTCGCGCGGCGTGCCCTCGAAGACGACCTGACCGCCGTCGTGCCCGGCGCCAGGGCCGATGTCGACCACCCAGTCGGCGTGCGCCATGACGGCGAGGTTGTGCTCGATGACGATGACGGAGTTGCCCTGCTCGACGAGGCGGTCGAGCATCGCGAGGAGCTTCTCGATGTCGGCCATGTGCAGCCCGGTGGTCGGCTCGTCGAGGACGTAGGTGCCGGCCCCCTCGCCCATCCGGATCGCCAGCTTGAGGCGCTGGCGCTCACCGCCGGACAGGGTGGAGAGCGGCTGCCCGAGGCGGATGTAGCCGAGCCCGACGTCGACGAGGCGGTCGAGGATCCTGCGCGGCGCGCCCTTGCCGAAGAACTCACGCGCCTCGGCGATGGACAGGTCGAGCACGTCGGCGATGTTCTTGCCGTCGAGCTCGTAGGCGAGCACCTCGGGCGTGAACCGCTTGCCGCCGCACTCCTCGCAGGGCGTCGAGACACCGGCCATCATCGCGAGGTCGGTGTAGACGACGCCGAGGCCCTTGCAGTTGGGGCACGCGCCCTCGGAGTTGGCCGAGAAGAGCGCCGGCTTGACGCCGTTGGCCTTGGCGAAGAGCGTGCGGACGGGGTCGAGCAGACCGGTGTAGGTGGCGGGGTTGCTTCGCATCGACCCGCGGATGGCGGCCTGGTCGACGACCCGGACCTCGCCGGCGCCGGCGAGCGACCCGTCGGCCAGCGACCCGTGGATGAGCGAGCTCTTGCCGGACCCGGCGACGCCCGTGATGACGGTCAGGACGCCGAGCGGCAGGTCGACGGAGACGTCCTTGAGGTTGTGCGTCGTCGCATTGCGGATCGCGAGGTGCCCGGTGGGGCGCCGCACCCCGGTGCGCGGCCCCGGACGGCTGTCGAGGTGTCGGCCCGTGAGGGTGTCGGACGCGCGCAGGCCCGCGACGTCACCGGCATACGTCAGCTGCCCGCCGAACGAGCCCGCCGCGGGGCCGAGGTCGACGACGTGGTCGGCGCGCTCGATGACGGACGGCTTGTGTTCGACGACGAGCACGGTGTTTCCCTTGTCGCGCAAGCGGATCAGCAGGTCGGTCATCTTCGCGATGTCGTGCGGGTGCAGGCCGATCGTCGGCTCGTCGAAGACGTACGTGATGTCCGAGAGGGCCGACCCGAGGTGCCGGACCATCTTGACCCGCTGGGCCTCCCCGCCCGACAGCGTGCCGGACTCGCGGTCGAGGGAGAGATAGCCCAGGCCGACCTCGACGAGGGAGCCGAGCAGGTCCGTGAGTGACACGAGGGCCGGACGTGCGGGAGCGCAGTCGGGGTCGTCGACGAGGGAGCGCACGAACGTCACGAGGTCGCTGATCTGCATCGAGCAGCACTCGGGCAGGGTGCGCCCGGCCACGGTCGCCGTGCGCGCCGCCTCGTTGAGCCGCGACCCGCCGCACGCCCGGCAGGTCGTGAAGGTCGCGATGCGTTCGACGAACGCCTTGATGTGCTTCTGGTTGCTCTCGCTCTCCTTGTCGAGGAAGAGGCGCTTCACCTTGACGACGAGGCCCTCGTACGTCGTGTTCATGCCGCCGGCCCTGACCTTCGTGGCGGGGGTGTGCATGAACCAGTCCCACTCGTCCTCCGAGTAGTCGCGCAGCTTCTTGTCGGGGTCGAGCCGGCCGCCCTCGGCGAAGAGCTTCCAGTACCAGGTGTTCGGGGTGAAGTTCGGGACCGTGATCGCGCCCTCGTTGAGGGACAGGTCGCGGTCGACGATCGCCGACTCGTCGATGGCCGACACCTTGCCGGTGCCCTCGCACTCGGGGCACATGCCGTCGGGCAGGTTGAAGCTGAAATGGAACGACGGCCCGACGTGCGGGGTCGACAGCCGCGACCAGACGAGGCGCAGGATGGCGTTCACGTCGGTCGCCGTGCCGACCGTCGAGCGGGAGTTCGCGCCCATCCGCTCCTGGTCGACGACGATGGCCGCGCTGAGGTTCTCGAGGGCGTCGACGTCGGGTCTCGCGGGCGTCGCCATGAAGTTCTGGAGGAACGTGGAGTACGTCTCGTTGATGAGTCGCTGGCTCTCGGCGGCGATCGTGCCGAAGACGAGGGAGCTCTTGCCGGAGCCGGAGACGCCGGTGAAGACCGTCAGGGTGCGCTTGGGCACGTCGACGTCGACGTCCTTGAGGTTGTTGACCCGGGCGCCGCGAACCCGGATCACGTCGTGGCGATCGACCGCTGCGCGCGAGGTGCCCGCCGTCATCGGCTCAGCCTCTGGAACGCGCGAACGGCGAAGGGCAGGGTGATCGCGGTGACGACGAGGGGCCACATGACCGCCAGCATGACAGCGTGCTCGGACAGCCAGCCACCGCTCAAGGCACCGGGGTTGCCGAACGCCTCGCGGGTGGCCGTCGTCGTCCACGAGAGCGGGTTCCACGTCGCGATGGCGCCGAGCCAGCCGGGCATCAGCTCGGGCGAGGCGAACGCGTTGGAGAGCATGGTGATCGGGTACAGCAGGCCGAACAGCCCGTTGGCCATCTCGGGGCTCTTCGCCTTGAGCCCGAGGATGATCCCGAGCCACATCATCGCGAGCCGGAGGAGCAGGAGCAGTGAGACGCCGAGTGCGAGGCCGCCCAGCCCGGTGTGCCAGCGCCAGCCCACGAGCAGGCCGCAGCCCAGCATGACGACGAGGCTGATGACGGAGTACAGCATGTTGGCCATGACCCGCCCGAGCACGACGGCCGACGGCGCGATCGGCATCGAGCGGAAGCGGTCCATGACGCCCTTCGCGTTGTCAGCCTGCACCGCGGCGACCGTCTCGCCGAGCCCGAAGGCCATCGTCTGCACGAACATCCCGGGCATCAGGAACTGCTGGTAGCTGCCGCCACCCGCGACCTGCATCGAGCTGCCGAGGACGTAGGCGAAGAGCAGCACGAAGATGATCGGGAAGAGCAGCGTCCACAGGATCAGCTGCGGCTCACGCACCCAGTGCGACACGTCGCGACCGGCGATGAGCAGGCCGTCGCGCAGCGCCCACCTCAGCCGCTCGCCGAACCCGTGCCCGCCCCGCACCGGAGCCTGCACCGTTGCCATCGTCATCGGGTCACCTCCACGTCGTCTCGCTGGTCGTGCTCGTCGGTCACCGCGTCCGTATGCCGTGTGGCCGGGTCGGCGGCATCCTCCGAGTCGTCCGCGGCCTCCTCGGCGGAGTGCCCGGTCAGCCGGAGGAACACGTCGTCGAGCGTCGGGCGGCGCAGCCCGATGTCGTCGATGGCGACACCCTCGCGGCCGAGCTCCTCGAGCACGGCGGCGATGGCGGTGACCCGGTCGGCCACGGCCGCGCCCACGGTCCCGGTCTCGGCGTCGACGACCGGCTCGCTGCTGGCCCACCGCGCCACGGCGGCTCGCGCCCGGTCGAGGTCGGCCCGGTCGGCGACGGTCACCTCGAGCCGGTCGCCGCCGACCTGGCGCTTGAGGTCCTCCGGTCGCCCCTCGGCGATGACGAGGCCGCGGTCCATGACCGACACGCCGGAGGCGAGCTGGTCGGCCTCGTCGAGGTACTGCGTCGTGAGCAACACCGTCGTGCCGTCGGCGACGAGCTGGCGGATCGCGCTCCACACCTCGCCGCGGTTGCGCGGGTCGAGCCCCGTGGTCGGCTCGTCGAGGAAGAGCACCTCGGGCTGCAGGAGCAGGGTCACGGCGAGGTCGAGGCGGCGCCGCATACCGCCGGAGTACTGCTTGACCGGCTTGTCGGCGGCGTCCTGGAGCTCGAACTGGGTGAGCAGCTCGTCGGCACGGGCCTCGGCGGCACGCTTGCCGAGCCGGTTGAGCCGCGCGAAGAGGACGAGGTTCTGCCGGCCGCCGAGGATCTCGTCGACGGCGGGTGTCTGGCCGGACAGGCCGATCCGGCGCCGGACCTCGTGCGGCTGGGTGCGCACGTCGACCCCGGCGACGGTGGCCTCGCCCTCCTCGAGGGCGAGGAGGGTCGTCAGGGTGCGGACGGCGGTCGTCTTGCCGGCGCCGTTGGGGCCGAGCAGGCCCCACACGACCCCGCGGGGCACCTCGAGGTCGAAGCCGTCGAGTGCCCGCTTGCCGGCATACGTCTTGACGAGCCCGCGGGCGACGATCGCGGGTTCGGGGTGTGCAGCCACGGCATTCCTCCCTGTTCCTATACGCTGTAAAGTGATTCTGAAAGATTAGATTACGCCGTAAGGAGTTGGCAAGCCCATGGTGATCTACGTCGGTCAGGGCGACCCCGAGAAGTCGATGCGCCTGCTCTGGGGGACGGCGCCCGAGGCTGCGCCGCGCCGGGGGCCCAAGGCCGCGATCAGCGTCGACGACATCGTCGCCGCGGCCATCCGGCTCGCCGACGAGGGCGGCATCGACGCCGTCTCGATGCGCGCCGTGGGCGAGCGGCTCGGGCGCACGCCGATGGCGCTCTACACGCACGTGCCGGGCAAGGCCGAGCTCATCGAGCTGATGTGGGACCGGGTGCTCGCCGGGCTGCCGACCTCCTACGACATGAGCGACGGCTGGCGGGCAGCCTTGCGCGCGTGGGCGGTCGACGTGTGGGAGTTCCACCTCGCGCATGCGTGGACCCTCGACGTGTCGGGGGCGCGCGGCGGGCTCGGGCCGCACGAGACGCAGCAGCAGGAGACGTCCGGCTCCATCCTCGACGGGCTCGGGCTGTCGGGCCGAGACGTCATGCGCTGCGTCTGGTCGGTCTCGCGGCTCGTGCACGGCTCGGCGCGGGCCATGGCCGAGACCCGCCATGCGACGACCGCCACCGGCGTCGACGAGTACGACTGGTGGTACGCCCGCTCGGGCATGTTCAACGAGGTGGCGCCCGACTATGCGGACCGGTTCCCGTTCCTGACGCGCATCGCCGCCGAAGGCACCTTCGAAGCGCTCGGCGACGGTGAGTCCTACCTCGAGGCGGAGGCCCGTGACACGTTCGAGTTCAGCCTCGAGCGCCTGCTCGACGGCATCGAGACCTTCGTCGACTCGTCCGGCAAGCCCTAGCGCCGGTGCGCGCGGAACAGGAGGGCCGCGGCCCGCCACCGAGGAGGTGATGGCGGGACGCGGCACTCGTGAGGGCCCGCGAAACCAGCGTCATCGACGGACCCGCGCGCAGCCCTTGAGTAACTTAGGGGTCCGAAGGCGCCCGTGGGGTAAAGCGCCGGTCAGGAAATCCTGAGACCCTGCTGACAAACGCAACGGCCCGCCACCGCGAGGGTGACGGGCCGCAGCCGGTGTGCTCCCTGGTTCAGGACGTGGCGGCAGCCTGGTAGACGGCCTGCTCGACGTCGCCGAAGTACGGGCCGTACATCACGTCCTTCTCGCCGCGGTAGCCGAACGAGTTGAGCGAGTTGAGCTTGCCGCCCGTGATCCAGCCGCCACCGGACGAGCCGCCCGTCATCGTGCAGGGCAGCCGGTTGTCCGTCGAGCCGCGGGCGTCCTTCGTCGTGGGTCCCGAGCAGCGCCACAGGGTCTGGCCGTCGTAGGGGCTGGCCTGCGGGTAGCCGTACGCGTCGAAGGTCAGGTTGTAGCCGAGGTTGAACGCGATCGGGTACGAGCCGGTCACCTGCGTCAGGCTCTGGCCGCCGCTGTTGGGGTTCATGACCGCAAACCCGACGTCGTGGTTGAAGTCTCCGCTGTTCTTCCACTGGGAGGTCGTCAGCAGCACCTTGGCGGTCCACGTCCCGTACGGGCGGTTGCCGCTCTGGTACGCGGGGACGAACGCGAAGTTCGTGACGTAGGCGCCGGGACCCTCGTTCACGCAGTGACCCGCGGTCGTGACGACGTCGGAGTTGCTGCTCGCGGTCGCCGTCCCGGAACACACGTAGTTGAGGCCGCCCTCGGTGAAGAACACCTTGCCGAACAGCGGCGTGGCCGGGACCTGGACCGCCGTGGCGCCGCTCGTGCCGCCGCCGGGCTTGCCCCTGAGGGGGACGTACTTGTTCTCGCGGGGGATCGCGCTCTTCATGCGCGCGGTCGTCCAGTACGCCGTGATCCGCTTCTGCTCGGCCTGGGTCGTCGCCGCGGCGTGGCGCTCCGCGTGGCTGCTCCGCGCGGCCGTGGCCGTGGGCGCGACAGAGACCGTCAGCGCGAGCGCTCCGGCGCCCAGCGTCGCCGCTGCTGTCCTCATCATCGTGCGCATGCAATTCCTCCATCCAGGGAGGGCCGCCCGGCCAACCCCCGAACGGCGGCCCGGAATGCACCGTATGCGGCCGGAGCTGCGCCGCGGACGGTTTTGCAGGTAAAGATCTGGTCTGGGACCGGGTCGCGGCTGCCGCCGGCGGGGGAGGACTCAGCCGACCTGACTGCGCAGCCAGTCGATGTCGGCCTTCTGCCCCGCGAGGCCGCCCGGCGTCTCGCACACGACCGGCGCCCCTGCGGCCCTGATGACGCCGGCGAGTGCGTCGCCGGCGATGTGGCCCGAGCCGAAGTTCGTGTGCCGGTCGGCGCCCGAGTCGAACTCGTCGCGCGAGTCGTTGGCGTGCACGAGGTCGATGCGACCGGTGATGGCGCGCACCTCGTCGACGACGGTGCCGAGGTCGTTGCCGCCGGCATGGGCGTGACAGGTGTCGAGGCAGAAGCCCACCGTGTCGCCGCCCCTGGCCTGGCCCACCGCGTCCCACAGCCGGGCGATGGCCTCGAGCCGTCGCGCCATGGCGTTGTCACCGCCCGCAGTGTTCTCGATGAGGAGCGGCACCGGCATGTCGAGGCCGTCGATGCACTTGCGCCAGTTGTCGAAACCGGTCGCGGAGTCCTCGTCGACGCCGAGGTGGCCGCCGTGCACGATGAGGCCCTTCGCGCCGATCTCGCCTGCGGCGGTGAGGTGCTGCTGGAGCAGCTTGCGCCCCGGGATGCGTATGCGGTTGTTGAGGCTCGCGACGTTGATCGGGTAGGGCGCGTGGACGTAGAGGTCGATGCTCGCGGCCTCGGCGTCGGCCCGCAGCGCCTCCGCGCCACCGGCATACCGGACGACCGGCCCCTTGTAGCTCTGGGGGTCGCCGAGGAAGAACTGCGAGAGCGACGCCCCGCGGGCCCTCGCCTCGGCGATGGGGTCCTCCTGGTCGACGTGTGCACCGATGTGTAGAGCCATGGACAGAGGGTATGCCGCCCCGCCGACACGAGTTTCGGTGGCCGTGTCGAAGTGGGCCGGGCCCGTTCGACGTGCTCGTGAAGGGCCCGAACGGGCCACCACAGCACAGAAGTCCGGGAGGAAGTCCCATGAGCACCACGACCGAGCGAGTGGCCACGACAGACGCAGCGGTCTCTGCCGACGCCACCACCTCGACGCCCACCCGCCGCCAGTGGCTCGCCCTCGGCGTGCTCGCCCTGACGGCCCTGCTCCTGTCGCTCGACGTCAGCGTGCTCTACCTCGCGCTTCCGGAGCTGTCCGCCGACCTCGGGGCGACGACGACGCAGCAGCTGTGGATGCTCGACATCTACTCGTTCGTCCTCGCGGGGTTCCTCGTGACGATGGGCGCCGTCGGTGACCGGATCGGTCGCAAGCGCCTCCTGCTCATCGGCGCCGTCGCGTTCGGCCTCGCGAGCGCGGCCGCGGCCTACGCCACGAGCCCCGGCCAGCTCGTCTTCTGGCGCGCCGTCCTCGGCATCGCCGGCGCCACCCTGATGCCCTCGACCATGGGCCTCATCCGCACGATCTTCAGCGACGAGAAGTCGATGATGACCGCGATCGGCATCTGGTACTCGTGCTTCATGGGCGGCATGGCCGTCGGACCGCTCGTCGGCGGCGTCCTGCTCCAGCACTTCTGGTGGGGTTCGGCGTTCCTGCTCGGCGTGCCGTTCATGGTCCTGCTCGTCGTGGTCGGCCGCCGCGTGCTGCCCGAGTCCGACCGCCAGGCCGGCGCCAGGGTCGACCTCGCGAGCTCGGTCCTGTCGCTCGCGGCGATCCTGCCGGTCATCCACGGCTTCAAGGAGATCGCCCGCGGTGGCAACACGACGACGGCCCTCCTGACGATGTCCGCCGGCCTCGCCATGGGCGTCGTCTTCGTCCGCCGCCAGCGCCGCATCGACAACCCCCTCGTCGACCTCGCACTCTTCCGCAGCCGGGCGTTCTCGACGGCCCTCGCCGTGATGCTCGTCGGCGGCGTCGTGATGGCCGGCGTCTCGTTCCTCAGCTCGCAGTGGCTCCAGCTCGTCGCGGGCCTCGACACGCTCGGTGCCGGCCTCTGGATGCTCCCGGCCAACATCGCCCTGCTCATCGGCTCGTCGTCGTCGGCCAAGATCGCCGCCCGCCTCGGCACGGCCCGCACGATGGCCTCGGGCCTCGTCGTCTGCGCCGCGGGTCTCGCCCTCTACACGCTCGTCGGACCCGCCGGCGGCCTCGGCCTGCTCGTCTTCGGGATGTGCCTCGCGTCGTTCGGGATCATGCTCCCGTCCACCCTGACGATGTCGGTCATGATGCAGTCCGCTCCGCCGGAGCGCGCCGGCTCGGTCGCCTCGATGTCCGAGACCTCGGGCGAGTTCGGGATCGCGGTCGGCGTCGCCGGCCTCGGCTCGCTCGCGACGTTCGTCTACCGCGACCAGCTCACGCCGTACGCGGCCGGGCACGCCTCCGGAGCCACGGCCTCCGCGCTCGACTCCCTCGCCGGCGCCGTCCAGGCCGCAGGCACCCTGCCCGTCGCGGCCGCCAACGAGCTCGTCGCTGCCGCGCAGTCGGCCTTCACGACCAGCCTCAACGTCGTGGCCGGTGTCGGAGCGGTGCTCTTCATCGTGTGTGCCGGGCTCGCCGTCCGGGTCCTGCGCACCCGCTGACCCGGCGGGAGCAGGCGCCCGGCGGGCCGGTAGGCCCGCGCTCTGGCACGATGGACGCCCGTGACTGCCCTCCTGCGCATCCTCGGCGTCGAGGTGACGGCCCACCTGGGCCGTCGCCTCCCGGCACCGGCAGCCCGTGTCGTGAGTGCCCTCGTGCTCGTCGGCGCCAACCTCCTGCCCGTCTGGGCGGTTCTCGAGGGCCGCCTCGGGATGGGCGACGTCCTGCTCATCTACTGGTTCGAGAACGTCGTCATCTGGTTCACGACGACGGTCCGCATCCTCACGGCCACCCGGCCGGGACGCCGGTCACGCGGGCCTCGTCTCGGCGGGCTCGCCGAGAAGCTCGCGGAGAAGACCTGGGT
The DNA here is from genome assembly GCF_042666095.1 of Terrabacter sp. GCM10028922. Lineage (NCBI taxonomy): Bacteria > Bacillati > Actinomycetota > Actinomycetes > Micrococcales > Intrasporangiaceae > Terrabacter > Terrabacter sp. GCM10028922. The sequence continues at coordinate 81,614 of NZ_JBHTFG010000023.1, forward strand.
GACGGGCGACCCGGCGCTCGCGCTCTTCTTCGCGCTGCACTTCGGCATCTTCACGGTCGTGCACGGCGTCTTCGCCGGCATCCTCGCCTGGATGTCGGGGCTGCACGGCGGGCTGCACGGCGGGCTGCTCGACTGGGTCGCGACGGTCGCCGCGATCCTGGTCAGCCACGCGCTGTCGCTCGGCCTGCACTGGTTCGGCCGTGGCGAGCGGACCGTGGTCAGCCCGGGCTGGGCCATGGTCGCGCCCTACCCCCGGATGATCGCGCTGCACCTGACGGTCATCCTCGGGTTCTTCGCCCTCGGTGGGCCCGACGGCCGCACCGCCGACGACCTCGCCGCAGTGGCCCTGTTGATGGGCACGAAGACCGTGCTCGACCTGCTCTTCCACCTCGGCGAACACCTCGTCTTCGCGCGGCGGGCGGGGGCCGTCGACCTCTCGCCCTGAGCGGCCCTTGCATAACCAACCCTTATGCAGTCAATAATGTCTGCATGAGCTCTACGCGTTTCCCCACGGTGGTCGACGACGTGACGGTCCGGCTCATCGCGGCCGTCGTCCTCGTCATCGGCATCATCGCCCTCGCTGCCTCGCAGTGGTGGCTGTATGCCGTGCTCGCCGTCGACTTCTCCCTGCGGGCAGCGCTGGGGCCCTCGGCCAGTCCGATCGCGCTGCTCGTGCAGCGGTGGATCCGACCCACCGTCGCCGCGGCGAAGCGACCCACGCCTGGCCCGCCGAAGCGGTTCGCGGCGACCATCGGTGCCGTCCTGACGGTCGCCGCGACCGCGCTCTGGCTCGTGAGCCTGGCCACCGGCTCCTCGGTGGCGGCCGCGTGGGTCGTCAGCATCGGTGTCGTCATGGTCGTCTTCCCGGCGCTCGAGTCGGTGCTCGGCATCTGCGTCGGCTGCATCCTGTTCTCCGGGCTCATGCGCGTCGGGCTCGTCCCGGAGGAGATCTGCCTCGACTGCGCCGACATCACCCGCCGGCGCGCGGGTCAGACCGTCGGCTGAGGCCGGTCGCTCAGCCCGCAGCGGCCCGCAGCTTCTCGAGGAGCGGGACCGCGGCCTCGTCGAGGAACCGGTCCTGGGCCTCGCCGCCGATCTGCAGGAGTGCGATGTCGGTGAAACCCGCCTCCCAGTGGGCGCGGACCGCCTCGACGATCGCGTCGAGGTCGGGACCACAGGGGATCGCCGCGGCCACGTCCTCGGGTCGCACGAACTGCGTCGCCGCCGCGAACCCGGCCGGTGTCGGCAGGTCCGCGTTGACCGCCCAGCCGCCGCCGAACCAGCGGAACTGCTCGTGAGCACGTCGGACGGCGCTCTCCTCGTCGGCGTCCCAGCAGATCGGGATCTGGCCGATCGCCCGGGCTCCGGCCCCGATGCGTTCGGCTCCCTCGGTGTGGTTCCACGTCTCGATGAGGCCGGCCTCGGGCTCGACGGCGATCATGTGGTCGGCGAGCGGGGCCAGGCGCTCGATCGAGGCGTCGCCGCTGACGGCGACGGCCACCGGCACGAGGATGTCCGGCAGGTCCCAGATGCGCGCGGAGTCGACGTCGAAGTAGTCGCCGTGGTGCGTCACGAGCTCGCCGCTGTGGAGCTGGCGGATGATCTCGATGGCTTCGACGAGCATCTCGAGACGGGTGTGCACCCCGGGCCAGCCGTCGGCGACGACGTGCTCGTTGAGGCTCTCGCCGCTGCCGAGACCGAGCGTGAACCGGCCGTCGGCGAGCAGCTGCATCGTCGCCGACTTCTGGGCGACGACGGCCGGGTGGTAGCGCATCGTGGGACAGGTCACGTACGTCATCAGCTCGACGCGCTCGGTGGCCTGCGCCACGGCGCCGAGCACCGACCAGGCGTACGGCGCGTGGCCCTGCTCGGTCAGCCAGGGTGAGTAGTGGTCGCTGCAGACCTCGAAGTCGAAGCCGATCGCCTCGGCGCGCACGGCCCACCGTACGAGGTCCTTGGGTCCGCTCTGTTCGGTCATCAGGGTGTATCCGAAGGTGGTCACGTCGCCGTCGTACCCTCCGGCGCCGTCCCCACACCCTGTGTCCGGCCCCACGCAGCCGCGACCCTGAGGGCGGGGTGAAGAAGCATGCGCGGATGGGTAGGAGGCGAGGGTGGCGGTGGACGCCGTCGCAGCACCGACCAGTCGCTCCAAGGAGGGCGAGCAGAGGAGGACGACGTGGCCAAGCGAGTCGCATTTCTCGTCGCGAACGAGGGCATCGAGCAGGTCGAGCTGACCGAGCCGTGGAAGGCCGTGACCGACGCGGGGCACGAGGCCGTCGTCGTGAGCCCCGAGAGGGGCGAGGTCCAGATGTTCAACCACCTCGACAAGGCCGACACGAAGCAGGTCGACGTGACCGTGGCGGACGCCCGGGTCGAGGACTTCGACGCCCTCGTCCTTCCCGGCGGGGTGGCCAACCCCGACAGGCTGCGCACCCATGAGGGCGCGGTCGCCTTCGTCCGCGAAACCGTGGCCTCGGGCCGACCGGTGGCCGCGATCTGCCATGCGCCGTGGACCCTCGTCGAGGCCGACGTCGTCAAGGGGCGCCGCCTCACCTCGTGGCCGAGTCTGCAGACCGACATCCGCAACGCCGGCGGCGAGTGGGTCGACGAGTCGCTCGTCGTCGACGGCAACCTCATCACGAGTCGCAAGCCCGACGACCTGCCCGGCTTCTGCGGTGCCGTCGTCGAGGCGCTCGAGCACGGCGCCGCCGCGGCCACGGCAGCCCCGGCGGCGTCGTCGGCGTAGCTGCTGCGCCCGTCACGGCCCGCGACGACCGCCCCTTCCGGATCCCTGCCGGGAGGGGCGGTCCCCCTGTCCGGGCGGCCTTCGGAGCACGCGGAGATGGCGCAGGGTCGGATCGATGTCCGATTTGCGCCATTGCGGCGATGCTGTGTTAGGTGAGGCTAACCTAACTTGGAGGTGCACATGCAGCCACCCAGCCCAGACCTCTTCGGTGCCACGACCCTCGACCGCCACCTGACCGCGGTGACGGACGCCGCGACGCTCGTCGCCGAGCGGGCCGCCCGGAACCGACGTCCCCGCTCGTCGGCATCGCCCGAGCAGCTGCGCCGGCTCGTCGCAGCCGTCGACCTCGACGCCCCGCCGGTCGGCCTCGACGCCGCCCTCATCGAGGTGGCCGACCTGTACGTCGACCACGCCGTCCGCTTCGACCACCCCCTCTCGATGGCCCACCTCAACTGCCCCGTCGCGATCCCGGCGCTGGCGGCCGAGGTCGTCGCCACGGCGCTCAACACGTCCGTCGACACGTGGGACCAGAGCACGTCGGCCACTCTCGTCGAACAGGCCCTCGTCGCCTGGACCGCGGGCCGCATCGGTTTCGGTGAAGGCGCCTCGGGCGTCTTCACGAGCGGCGGCACGCTGTCGAACACCCACGCCCTCGCCCTGTCGCGCGAGCGGGCCCGCGCCCGCGGAGTCGCCCTCCGGGACCTGCGCGTCCTCGCGAGCGAGCAGGCGCACTTCAGCGTCTCGACGGCCGTGCGCCTGCTCGGCCTCGGCTCCGACGGGTCCGGTCGCGACGCGGTCGTCCCGGTCCGCACCGACTCCCGGGGCCGTCTGGACCCCGCCGAGCTCGCCGCGACGCTGCGCCGCGTCCGCGCCGACGGCGGCACCGTCATGTGCGTCGTCGCGACCGCCGGCACGACCGACCTGGGTGCCGTCGACCCGCTGGAGGCCGTGGCCGCGGTGCTCGACTCGGAGGCGGGCACCGCAGGGGACCTGGCGGGAGGCCCAGGGCTCGCGCGTCCCTGGCTGCACGTCGACGCGGCATACGGCTGCGGGCTGCTCGTGTCGCCCACGGCACGGCACCGCCTGGCCGGGATCGAACGCGCCGACAGCGTCACCGTCGACTTCCACAAGAGCTTCTTCCAACCCGTCGCCTGCAGTGCCCTCGTCGTCCGGGAGGCTGCCGACCTGCACCTGCTCGCCCACCATGCCGACTACCTCAACCCGGCCGGGACGCGCGAGCCCAACCTCGTCGACGTCAGCCTCCAGACGACGCGCCGATTCGACGCCCTCAAGGTCTGGACGACGCTGCGCTCGATGGGGGCGGACCGCATCGGCCAGCTCTTCGACCGCGCCGTCGACCTCGCCGCCACGGCGTACGAGCTCGCGTCCAGGCGGCCGGAGATCGAGGTCGCGCGCCGGCCCGAGCTCTCGACGCTCCTCTTCCGCTACCGCCCCGACGGCGTCACCGGTGAGGAGGCGGACCGGCTCGTCGCACAGATCCGCTCGGCGCTCTTCGCCGAGGGCAGCGCCCTGCTGGCATCGACGCGGCTCGACGGGCGGCCCTGGCTCAAGATCACCCTGCTCGACCCCACGACGACCCCGGAGGACCTCGCGACCATGCTCGACCTCGTCACCTCGACCGGCGAGACGCTCGTCGACGCCGAACGTGCCCTCGAACCGGCCGACCGCGAGACGGTGGTGTCGCGATGACGACGCACGACCTCGTCGGTATCGGCCTGGGTCCCTTCAACCTCGGGCTCGCCTGCCTCGCGGACCCGCTGCCGGACCTCGACGCGGTCTTCCTCGAGTCGCGACCCGAGTTCCGGTGGCATCCGGGCATGCTCATCGACGGCGCGACGATCCAGGTGCCGTTCCTCGCGGACCTCGTGACGATGGCCGACCCGACCTCCCCCTACTCCTTCCTCGCGTGGCTCAAGGAGACGGGGCGGATGCACCGCTTCTACATCCGCGAGAGCTTCTACCCGCTGCGGGCGGAGTTCGACGCCTACTGCCGGTGGGCCGCAGGACGCGTGTCGGGCCTCCGCTTCGGCCATCACGTCACCCGCGTCGAGCACGTCGTCGACGCCGCGTCGCCCGACGGGGCGTATGCCGTGCACGTCCGCCGCGAGGACGGCTCGACCACCGTCGTGCGCGGACGCCACCTCGCCGTCGGTGTCGGCACCGAGCCGTCGGTGCCGGAGGCCCTCTCGGGGCTCGACGGTCCCGTCGTGCACAGCGCCGACTACACCGCGAGCCGTGACTGGCTGCGTTCGCGGACGTCGGTGACCGTCGTCGGCAGCGGCCAGAGCGCGGCCGAGATCTACAGGGACCTCCTCGAAGGAGTCCACGACGGTGGCCCGCGGGTCGACTGGGTGACCCGCTCGCCGCGCTTCTTCCCCATGGAGTACACGAAGCTCACGCTCGAGATGACCTCGCCCGAGTACATCTCGTACTTCCACTCCCTGCCGGCCGGCCGCCGCGACTCGCTCCTGCGCGAGCAGCGCTCGCTGTACAAGGGCATCAGCGGGGACCTCGTCGACGACATCTTCGACACCCTGTACCGGCTCGACCTCGACGAGCGGGGCCAGCAGCGGGGAGTGCCGTCCGACCTGCTCACGTGCACCGAGGTCACGGATGCGGAGTGGTCACCGGACGTGGACCGCTTCCGGATCGGATTGCGGCAGTGGGAGACCGGCAACACCTGGACGCACGAGACGAGCGCACTTGTGCTCGCGACGGGCTACCGTCCGCGGGTGCCGGCCTTCCTCGACGGCATCGCCGACCGCATCCGGCGGGACGAGTCCGGACGGCTCGACGTCGCGCGCGGCTACACCGTCGACCACGACGACCGCGAGGTCTTCGTGCAGAACGCCGAGGAGCACACACACGGCCTGTCTGCCCCTGACCTCGGCATGGGTGCCTACCGCAACTCGGTGATCCTCGCGCAGGTGCTCGGCCGCGAGGCGTACCCGGTCGAACGGCGGATCGCCTTCCAGCAATTCGGTATGCCGTCCGGCGCCCTCCCGGTGGAGGGTGACGTCCCGAGGGTGCCGGCGCTCGAGACGTCGGAGGTGGTCGCATGAGCGTCCGAACCTTCGCCCATCCGACCGCCGTCGGGGACTTGACGTTCGAGGCGCTCGACGCCGAGGCCGTCGCACGGCACGCCGAGCTGCTCCACCGGTGGGTCACCCACCCGCGCTCGGTGTACTGGCAGATGCAGGGCCAGACGGTCGCGCAGGTCGCGGAGGCCTACACCGCCGTGGCCGCCGACCCGCACCATGTCGCGTGGATCGGGCGCCGCGACGGCGTGCCCTGCTTCCTCGCCGAGACCTACGACCCCGCGCACTCCGAGCTCGCGGGGCACGGCGTCGGCGCCGCACCGCGCGAGGTCGGGATGCACCTGCTCGTCGCGCCACCTGAAGGTCCGCGCGTGCCGGGCCTGACGCGCGCCGTCATGGACGCGGTGCTTGCCCTGTGCTTCTCCGACGAGCGGTGCCAGCGCGTCGTCGTCGAGCCCGACGTGCGCAACGAGGCCATCGCGGTCAAGAACGCCGAGGCGGGCTTCATCGTCGAACGGCGAATCCGCCTCCCCGACAAGGATGCCGCGCTGTCGTCGTGCACGCGCGAGGCGTGGCTCAGAGCACGGTCGTCCGCGACCGTCACCGCGGGTGACCTCGTCGGTCACCTCGCGCCGGCACCGATGGGCACCGCCCAGCGCCTGCTCGTCACCAAGATGATCGCGGAACTGACGCACGAGCGGCTGCTCGCGCCACGCCGCGCCGACGACGCGGGCGCGGACGCGGGCGCTGACGCGGCGGACGTCCCGGACGGCCACCCTGCGGCATACGTGCTCGACCTCGACGGCGGCGTGCGCTATCGGTTCACGGCCCGCCGCTACCCGCTCGAGCACTGGCGCATCGACGCCGACTCGGTGACCCGGACGGTGGACGGCGAGCCGAGACCGCTCGACGCGCAGCAGCTCGTCATCGAGCTGCGGCCGCTCCTCGGGGTGCCGGACGCGCTGCTCGGCACCTACCTCGAGGAGATCGCGGCGACGCTCGCTGCCTCGGCGTGGAAGGTCGCCCACCCGGAGGGGCGTCGCGTGGCCGAGCTCGTCACAGCGGACCTCGCGACCGTCGAGGCCGCGATGACGGAGGGGCATCCCGGCTTCGTGGCCAACAGCGGTCGCATCGGCTTCGGGGTCTCGGACCACCGTGCGTACGCCCCCGAGGCGGCCGGTGACGTGAGACTCGTGTGGCTCGCCGCGCACCGCGACCACACGCACCTCGCGTCGTGCGAGGGTGTCACCGAGCGTGAGCTCTACGCCAGCCAGCTCGGCGACGACGTGCTCGCCTGCTTCTCGGATCGGCTCCGCTCGCTCGGGCTCGACCCGGACGGCTACCTGTACCTGCCCGTCCATCCGTGGCAGTGGGAGCACAAGATCGCCGTGACGTTCGCGCCCGACGTCGCTGCCCGCCGTCTCGTGCCGCTCGGCCCCGGACCGGACGCGTACCGCGCGCAGCAGTCGATCCGCACGTTCCTGGACGTCGACCGTCCCGACCGGCACTACGTCAAGGTCGCCCTCGCGATCCAGAACATGGGCTTCCTGCGCGGCTTGTCCCCGGCGTACATGCGAGTGACCCCGGCCATCAACGACCACGTCGCCGGCATGGTCGCCGCGGACCCGGAGTTCGCGGCGTGCGGGTTCGAGGTGCTGCGCGAGGTGGCGTCGATCGGCTACACCGGCGACGCGTACCACCGGGCGGGAGACGTGACGGGTCCGGCGCCCGCGCAGCGGCGGATGGTCGCGGCGCTCTGGCGCGAGAGCCCGGTGCCGCGGCTGGGCGAGGGGGAGCGGGCGGCGACGATGGCGGCGCTGCTGCACCGTGACCCCGACGGAGCCCACCTGGCCACGGCGTGGGTCGAGCTGTCGGGCGTCGACCCCGTGACGTGGCTGCGCGCGTTCCTGCGCGTCTACCTCCGGCCGGTCGCCCACGCGCTGCTCGCGCACGACCTCGCCTTCATGCCGCACGGCGAGAACGTGATCCTCGTGCTCCGCGACGGGCTGCCGGTCCGCGCGATGCTCAAGGACATCGGCGAGGAGGTTGTCGCGCTGCACGACCGGCCCCTGCCGCCGGACGTCGAGCGGATCCGAATGAAGACGACGCCCGAGGTGGCCGCGCTCTCGGTGCACACGGACGTCTTCGACGGCGTGCTGCGCCACCTCGCGGGCATCCTCGACGCCGACGGGGTGCTGCCCGCGGAGACGTTCTGGGACGAGGTGGGTCGCTGTCTGGCCGGGCACGCCACCGACCACCCGGAGGCACACGATCGGGTCGACCTCTTCGCCGACAGGTTCGACCACTCGTGCCTCAACCGCTTGCAGCTGCGCAACACCCTGCAGATGGTCGACCTCACCGACCAGGCGTCCTCGCTCATCATGGCCGGCACGCTGCCCAACCCGGTGGCGGGTCACCGCCCCGGGACGACGGGGAAGCATTCTCGCTCAGCCGAACCCGTGCCGGCGCGCTGGATCTCGTCCAGCGCGGCCTCGACCTCCCGGGCGTAGCCGTCGGTGCCGACGAGTCCGACGAGTGGTCCTGCACGGTGAAGAGGTCGAGGCCCAGGACGTCGGCGAGCTGTGCCCCGGCGCGGACGGCAATCCCTGTCGCGTGCCCTCCGGACGGCATACGCTCCGGGCATGCGTGCAGGCACCGGGGCTCAGTCCCGACGGGACGAGCGTGCGGTCGAGGCGCTACGGGCGCTGATCCGGATCCGGACGGTCTCGGACTCGGACCGTGACAAGGAGGACCGCGCCGCGTTCGAGGCGGTTCTCGTCGAGCTGCGCGAGCGGTTCCCGCGGCTGCACCGGACGTGCGAGGTCGAGCGCATAGCAGGTGACGCCCTGCTCGTGCGGTGGGCCGGGCGATCTGCCGAGCAGCCCGTCGTGCTCATGGCCCACCTCGACGTCGTTCCAGTCGGCGACGAGTCGGCGTGGACCCACCCACCCTTCGCGGCCGAGGTGGCAGCCGGCCAGGTCTGGGGTCGGGGAGCCTTGGACTGCAAGGGATCCCTGGTCGCGACGTGCGCTGCCGTCGAGTCACTCATCGAGGAGGGCGTGACCCCGAACCGCGACGTGTGGCTGTCGTTCGGCTGTACCGAGGAGGTCTCCGGCGGCGCCGCCAAGGAGGCCGTCAGGCGGCTGCGCGAGCGTGCTGTCGAGCCGTGGTTCGTCATCGACGAGGGCGGAGCGATCGTCCGGGGCGTGCTGCCCGGTGTCGAGGCGCCGATGGCCGTCATCGGCGTTGCCGAGAAGGGCACGGTCGTCCTCGAGCTCACCGCGCGCGGCGACGGCGGGCACGCGTCGGCACCCAAGCGCATGGGCGCGACGGCCAGGCTGGCCGGGGCGATCCTGCGCCTCGAGAAGAAGCCCTTCCCTGCACACCTGCCCGACGTGACCGTCGACATGCTCGAGCGCGCCGGCGCGCACGCCCGGATGCCGTATGCCGCGGTCCTGGGCAACGCAGGCCGCCTCCGTCCGGTGCTCTCCCGGGTGCTCCCGCGTCTCGGCCACGAGACCGCCGCGATGGCTCGCACGACAGTCGCGGTCACGCAGCTCGAGGGGTCGCAGGCGGCCAACGTCATCGCCGCGACGGCCCGCGCCCACGTCAACATGCGCGTCATGGTGGGCGAGACGGTCGACGGCGCGATCGAGCGGGTCCGCAGAACCATCGGCGACCCGCACGTCGAGGTGACGCTCGTCAGCGGCGACGAGCCCAGCCCGGTCTCGCCGACGGACGACCCGGCATACGCCCTGATCACGGCGACGGTCGAGGAGGTCTTTCCGGGCACGGTGACCGTGCCGTACGTCATGCTCGCCGCGACCGACTCGCGACACTTCCACCGGGTCTGGCCGCGGGTCTACCGGTTCACGCCGTTCCGGATGACCGACGCGCAGCGCGCCTCGATCCACGGTGTCGACGAGCGCATCGGTGTCGACGACTTCCTCGAGGGTGTCGCCTGGTACCGCCGACTCGTCGAAAGGCTTTGAGTCATGCGACTCGCCTCCTACAACGTCGAGAACCTCTTCGACCGGGCCCGGCTCCTCGCGGCGGGAGACTGGGCAGCAGGGCGACCCCTGCTCGAGGCCTACACGGCGCTGACGAAGGTCCTTCAGCAGCAGCACTATTCAGCGGCCGACACACGAACGATCCTCCGCTTGCTCGACCGGCTGGGACTCACCGCGTCCGACGACGCGCCCTACGTGCGGCTCCGGCAGAACCGCGGCCGCCTCGTCCGGCGCTCGAAGGACGGCACGGTCACCGTGGTGGCCCGCGGTCGCGGCGACTGGATCGGGTGGCTCGAGCTCAAGCGCGAGACGGTCACCGACCTCGCCGTGCGCCACACCGCCCAGGTGGTCCACGACCTCGGCGCGGACGTCCTCGGCGTCGTCGAGGCCGAGGACCGCTGGGCGCTCAAGCACTTCAACGCCGACCAGCTCGCCCCGCTCGGCGGCCGGGTCTTCGGGCACGTCATGCTCATCGACGGCAACGACGAGCGCGGCATCGACGTCGGCCTGCTCACGCGCGGAGACGTCGAGATCACCGGCATGGTCAGCCACGTCGACGACGCCGACCTGGCGGGTCCGGTCTTCAGCCGCGACTGCCCCGAGTTCGAGCTCTCGCTCCCAGGCGGCGCACGACTGCTCGTCCTCGTCAACCACCTCAAGTCGAAGGGCTACGGGGGCGCCGAGGCCAGCACCCGGCGCAGGCGGCAGGCGCAGCGGATCCGCGAGATCTACGAGCTGCGACGGTCCGAGGGGCACGAGCTCATCGCGGTCATCGGTGACCTCAACGACACCCCTGACAGCTGGCCGTTGTCACCGCTGCTCGGCGCCGGCGGCACGGGCGTCGCCGCGACCCCCAGCGACCTGCGTGACGTGTCCGCCTTCGCCGGGTTCGACGACGGCTGCTGGCCCGGCACCTACGGCACGGCCAACAAGGGCAACAAGATCGACTACATCCTCTGCTCGCCGGCTCTGTTCGACTCCGTCACGGCCGCCGGCGTGCACCGGATGGGCGTCTGGACGGCCTCGGGACGCTGGCCGATGTACCCCACGCTGAAGCGCGCGCAGGACGCGGCTTCCGACCACGCCGCCGTGTGGGTCGACCTCGACCTCTGACGGACGGGCCGTGTCGGTGGTGTGATGGACGCATGCAGATGCCGAAGCACAGCGACGAGGCCAAGGAGCACTTCCGCAGCCTCGTGACCGACGCACCCGGTGTCGAGGTGAAGCCGATGTTCGGCAGCCTCGGGGCCTTCGTCAACGGCAACATGTTCGCCGGGCTCTTCGGGGAGGACGTCGGCGTCAAGCTCGACGACGCTGGCCTCGACGAGCTGCGGGTGATCCCGGGGAGCGGGCCGTTCGGGCCTGCCGAGCGACCGATGGGCGGCTACCTCTCGCTGCCGGCCGAGCTCGACGACGCCGCGAAGACAGCCTGGGTCGACCGCGCCCGCGACCACGTCGCCACGCTGCCGCCGAAGGTGAAGAAGCCGAAGAAGTAGCCGGGCCGCCGGTGCAAAGTGCCCACTCGATTTGGGGGTGGTGGTCCCGCCACGTCGAGTGGGCACTTCGCACCGGGTGCAAAGTGCCCACTCGACTGAGGTGTGGGGTCCGGGGCGGGCCGTAGGGTCTGGCCATGGCGCGGACGAGGCTCACCGTGACGGGCACCCCCGTCGGCGACGTGCAGCTCGTGGTCGTGACCCCGGTCGGCACCCGGCGCACCGACCCGCTTCCGCTCCTCGTCGCGCACGACGGGCCGGAGTACTCCCGGCGCGCTCACCTCGTCTCGACGCTGCATGCCGCGACCGAGAGTGGCCGTGTCCCTAAGACCCGCGTCCTCCTGCTCGAGCCGGGCCCGCGGAACGAGCGGTATGCCGCCAACCCGGACTGGGCCACGGCGCTGACCGAGCACGTGCTCCCGACGGTGCACACGGCATACGCAACGGCCGGTCGGCCGACCGTCATGGGCGCCAGCCTCGGTGCGCTCGCCTCGCTCCAGGCCGAGTGGCTGCACCCGGGCACCTTCGGCGGGCTGTTCCTCCAGTCGGGGTCGTTCTTCCGCAAGCGGGTCGACGACGAGGAGGACTTCGAGTTCTGGGACCGCGTCACGGCGTTCGTGACGAGCGTCCGGCGGGCCCGACGACGGCACACGGACGCTCCGATCGTCCTGACGTGCGGCACCGAGGAGGGCAACCTCGCCAACAACCGCCAGATGGCGCAGACGCTCGCTGCCAGCGGTCACGACGTGACGCTGCACGAGCTGCCGGGACGCCATGACTGGCGCTTCTGGGAAAGGGGGTTCGACCCGTTCCTGTTGACACTGCTGCAAGGATCGGAGCACCGGACCCGTCGAGCAGGAGAGGCACATGACGCAGACGCGTAACCACCTGATCGGGCTGTTGCTGGGAGCCGAGGAGGACTGGCCGACGGCCTTCGAGGAGCTGCTCAGGCTCGTCGGGCCGATCACGACCGACGACGGCGTCACGCACGAGCTGACGAGCGAGCGCCTGACCATCGAGCCGTTCGACCTGCGGCAGCCGGTGCGCACCGAGCTGGTCATCGACCGCCTCGCGTACTGGTACTACCACCCGCGCGAGTGGCTCAAGAAGGCCGCGCTGATGAACGACACGTACCTGCTCAACAGCCCCTTCACGTTCCAGGCGATGGAGAAGCACAGCGCCTACGTCGCGCTCATGCGCCTCGGCCTCAAGGTCCCCGAGACGTGGCTCGTGCCCTACAAGAACCCCGTCGACAACGTCCGCTGGGCCTACACGTCGGCGAAGTACAACCAGCCGTTCGACCTCAAGGAGATCGCGAACCGGCTCGGCTACCCGATGTACATGAAGCCGTTCGACGGCGGCGGCTGGCGCGGGGTGTCGCGCATCAACGACGAGAAGGACCTCATCCAGGCCTACGACGAGTCCGGCGAGATGCTCATGCACCTGCAGTCGACGATCGAGTACGACCACTTCGCGCGGGCCCTGTCGATCGGTCCCGAGACGATGGTCATGGACTTCCGTCCCGAGCAGCCGATGCACAACCGGTATGCCGTGAGCTACGACTTCCTCCAGCCGTCCGCCGGCAAGCAGGCCGCCGCGATCAGCCGCATCGTCAACGCCCTCTTCGGCTGGGAGTTCAACTCCTGCGAGATGCTCGTCAAGGGCGACGACGTCTACCCGATCGACTACGCGAACGCGTGCCCGGACGTCGCCGTGACGTCGCTGCACTACTACTTCCCGTGGGCGATCAAGGCGCTGGTGCGGTGGTCCGCCTACTGCGTCATCACCGGTCGCCGCGGGCCGATGGACCTCGAGATGCGCCGCTACTTCGACGTCGCCGACCGCACGGACCTCAGCGACGACGAGAAGCTCGACGCCTACCTGGCCATCGCCAACGAGTACTTCGACACGGACGCCTACTGGGCGTGGTGCGAGAAGCACCTGTCGCACCTCGACGCGGCTGTCCTCGAGTGGGTCCAGTCCGACACGTTCGACAGCCTGCTGCGCGCCACGGTGGTCACGACGTACCCGGCGCACGAGCGTGACCAGTTCATGGCGCACTTCGGCGGGCTCATCGCGCTCTGGGTCAAGGACGAGCAGGCGCGCCTCGCGGTGGCCTAGCCGAGGGCGCCGCCCAGACTCGCGACGAGGTTGATCGTCGCGGCGATGACGATCGTGCCGTAGAGGTAGGCGAGCAGGGCGTGCCCGAGCACGACCCTGCGGATCGCCGAGCTCCGCAGGTCGGTGTCGGACACCTGGTAGGCCATGCCGAGGTTGAAGGAGAAGTAGGCGAAGTCCGAGAACGTCGGGTCCTCGTCCTGGTTGAAGTCGATCGGCGGCGACGGGCTGGCGTAGTAGACACGGGCATAGCGCAGGACGTAGACGGTGTGCACGCAGAGCCAGCCGACCGCGACGGCGCCGACCCCGACGAGCGCGTCGACGACCGCACCCACACCGCGCGCCTGGCCACCGACGAGCAGGATGCCGACCCCGGCCAGGCTCGCGAGGCCGACGAGGATGACGACGACGTCGTACCACGCCGCGTCGCCGTCGCGCCCGGCGACCTTGTCACGCGTCGCCGGGGCGTCGTGGCCGAGCACGTGCAGGAGCAGCGGCAGCGCGAAGCCCAGGCCGCCGACGACGAAGCCGGCGAGTCCGTGCACGAGAGCGCCCCGGGCCGGGCCGAGCGGCACGAGGACACCGGCGAGCACGCCGACGACGACGGCGAGGGCGAGGCGACGCCGGATGGTGGGCACGTGTCGGAGGCTACTCGCGGGCGACGTGATGACGCAGGCTCCGTCGCGGGTATGTCTCTGGCCGCAGCGCCCTCCGACCCGTGCCGGGCCGTGGTCGAGCCCGACGGCCAGCTCCCCTCCTGTCCCGAGCCCTAGGAACCGAAGATGTCAGACACGCCGAGTGCTCGACGCAGCCTGACCGTCGTCTACCACCCGCTGCGCGTCGACGACCTCGGCGACGCGCAGGAGACCGTCGCGAAGGTGTGTGCGGAGTACGGCTGGTCCGAGCCCACGTGGCTGGAGACGACGGCCGAGGAGACGGGCGAGAAGCAGGCACGTGAGGCCGTGCGGGCCGGCGCCGACGTCGTCGCCTCGCTCGGAGGCGATGGCACCGTACGCGCCGTCGCGTCGGCCCTCGTCGGCACCGACGTGGCCCTCGGTCTGCTCCCCGGTGGCACCGGCAACCTGCTCGCTCGCAACCTCGGGCTACCCGTCGGGGACCTGGGCGACGCTGCGAGGACGGTCGTCGAGGGCCGGGACCGGCGCATCGACGTCGGGGTCGTCCGGCTCGGTGACGACCTCCCCGAGCCGGAGTCCAGCCGCGCCACCAAGGAAGGCCCGAGCCAGGTCGCCGACGACGAGGAGATCTTCCTCGTCATGACCGGCCTGGGCCTCGACGGCGAGATCATGGCCGACACGAACGAGAAGGTGAAGGAGGCCGTGGGCTGGCTCGCCTACATCCTCGCCGCCGGGAAGAAGCTGTCGGGCCGGGGCTTCCAGGTCGAGGTCGGGGCGTCGGGCGGGACAGGGGTGGTCGGTGCGCCGGGACAGGTCGTGGCCCGGCATGCGCGCGCGGTCATCGTCGGCAACTGCGGCACGTTGCAGGGCGGGGTCGAGCTGATGCCCGAGGCGGTCGTCGACGACGGTCAGCTGGACGCGGTGGTGCTCGCGCCGCGTGGCGCCTTCGGGTGGGCATCGGTCCTCGCCGATGTCGCGACGCGCCACCGGGCCGGTCACCAGCGGTTCGACCGGCTCGTGGCTCCCGACCTGACCATCCTCGCCAGGCGCGCCGTCGAGGCGGAGATCGACGGCGACCCCGTCGGCGAGCACCGCGCGCTCGCCATCCGGGTGCTGCCCGAGGCCCTGGTGGTGCGCGTTGGCTGAGCCGAGGACGTCCCCGCTCCGCGCTCCGCAGCAGCGGGGTGGGCGCAGCCTCGGGCGCGGGCGGCGACTGCTCAAGGCCGTCGGCTTCGGCCTCGGGTTCGCGGTGCCGGTGACCGCGCTGGCGTTCGTCGTGCGCGAGAAGTTCCTGCCGGTCATCGAGCTCGACGAGCGGCTCATCGTCGCGGCCACCGACATCACGCGGGACAACCCGTGGCTGCGGACGTCGCTCGTCGTGTGGCAGGAGATGACGCAGCCGAAGTGGGTCTACGTCGTCGCCACGGGCGTGGTCCTGCTCGTGTGGCGGCGCCACCGCGAGCTCACGACGCGCGCAGCCTGGGCGTTCATCACGATGATGGTCGCCTGGAACCTCCAGCTCGTCCTCAAGGCGGTCGTCCAGCGGGCCCGCCCCGTCGTCAGCGACCCGGTGTCGCACGCCCCCGGCTACAGCTTCCCGTCGGGCCACGCGGCCAACGCCGCCGCTGTCGCGGCCGTGATGATCCTGTTCCTGTGGCCGCTGCTGTCACCGGCCGTCCGACGCTGGGTCGTGGGTGGCCTGGTCACCTTCGCACTGCTCACCGCGCTCGACCGGGTCTTCCTCGGCGTGCACTTCCCCTCTGACGTCCTGGCCGGCGTGCTGTTCGGCGTCGGCCTGGGCACCGCGTCCTACGTCGGCTATCTCGGGTGGAACCCCCAGCATCCTGACGACTCCCTCCCGCCGGAGGGCGCGGCCGGGCCCGAGCCATCGAAAGGCACCACGTGAACGACACCTTCGTCCACCGCTACGAGAGCGACCCGTCACGACCCACGCTCGGCGCGGCTCTGCGCGACGCCGCGCTACGCGTGCTGGCGCCCGCGATCGTGCTCTTCGGCGCGATCGTCGGGCTCGGGCTCCTCATCGTCGGCCCGTTGGGCGGCCTGCCCTGGGAGAACGACGTGAGCCGCGACGTGCAGTCCCTGCGCACGTCGACGTGGGACACCGTGACGATGCTCTGGTCACGCATCGGCAACACCGAGATCATCATCGGCGTCTGTGTCCTGGTCGTGGCCCTCGTGTGGTGGCGCACGAAGCAGTGGTGGTATGCCGTCGTGCCGGCCATCGCGATCGCCGCGCAGGCCAGCGTCTTCGTCGCCGCGACGACGATCGTCGGCCGTGACCGGCCCAAGGTCGCCCACCTCGACCCGGCGCCGCCGACCTCGAGCTACCCCAGCGGACACGTCGGTGCCGCGACGGCGCTCTACCTCTCCTTCGCGTTCATGGCCCAGCGGATCGAGCGCTCCTGGCTGCGGCGGCTCGTCACCGTCGTCTGCGCGGTCATGCCGTTCCTCGTGGCGTGGGCGCGCCTGTACCGAGGCATGCACTCCCTCGTGGACATCGTCATCGGTGTCCTCAACGGCGTCATCTGCGCCCTGCTCGCCTGGCACTACCTGCGGCGGCGCTCCGCTCGCGGCCGGGTAGCAGGCCGCGAGCGGGAGGCCGTGTCCGCTGAGTCAGCGGCCCGACCGGGGGGCCGTCAGACGTCGGCGTGACGGGCGCGGCCGAACGAGTAGACGCCGAAGGCGATGAGACCCAGGGCGACGAGGCCGAGCAGGACGGGGCCACCCGGGGCGCCGAGCAGGTTGCGCAGGGCACCGTCCAGGCCGCGGGCCTCGCTCGGGCTGTGCCGGACGGCGGCGAGGACGAAGAGCCCACCGACGATGGCGAGGGCCACGCCCTTCGCGATGTAGCCGACGCGCCCGGCCTTGACGATCCATTCGCTGGGATGCGTCTCCAGGTCCTGGAGGAACGTCCTCTTCCAGCCCTTGACGACGTGGTAGACGCCGATGCCGACGACGAGGAGCCCGACGGCGCCGACGAGCCACTGGCCCGCAGGCTGCTTCATGAGCGATGCCGTGAAGTCGGTCGACTGCTGCTTGCTCGACGAGCCGCTCCCGCTCGCGAAGTCGAACGCCGTCCACGACAGCGCCAGGTAGAGGACGGCCTTGCCTGCAGCCTTGAGGCGGTCGCTCGTGCGGAGTCCGCCTGAGATCACCTCCGTGACCTGCCAGATCGCGAGGCCGAGCCAGGCGACGACGGCGATCCACAGCATGACCATGCCGAGCGTGTTGTCGGCCAGCGCGCCGAGAGCACCCGACTGGTCGGCGCTCGATCCCTTGCCGCGGACGGCGAGCTGCACCGCGATGACGCCGATGACGATGTGGAGCACGCCGTTGACGAGGTAGCCCACACGCGCTGTCGACTCGAGCGCGGGGTGGTCGCCGGCACGCCGCGAGGCGGCCCTGACGTCAGTGGAGTCCATGCACCTGATCCTGTCCGTTTGAGGGGTCCCCGATGAGCACTGGAGAACATACCCACGGATGCCGTCCCGCCCGCGGCCCGCGGCCGGGCCTTCCGGCTCAGACGAGGCGCAGGTGGCGCCGGCGTCCGCGGCGCGTCCGGCGGACGGTGCGCGAACGCGTTCCTGCGGCGTCCGGCCCGGGCCCCCAGGGGTCGGGTCGGTGCAGCCGTGCCTCCTCGGCGCGGTGCCGGATCTCTGCCTCGCGCTGTGCGACGAGGGCGGCGACGATGTGGTGCGAGAGCATGTCCTGCTCCTTCGAGGTCGGTGTCGTGCTGACCTCTCCAGCGTCGTTCTGAGGCGGGGACGCGCACATCGGGAGAACGGCCTATTCGGCGGCACCCGACGGGTCCCGGCGGACGGCCACGCGGTCTGAGGTAGGCCTCAGGTCAGCTCGAGCACGCGCCGCACCTCGGGCCACGCGCGCTCACCGAGCGCGCGGTCGGCGGCCTCGGAGCCGCCGCGCGCCATGCGCTGCCCGCCGGCCGCGACGGGCTCGCCCGGCAGGATGACGCGGTGGCCCGCATCGGGGTGGGTCACCACCGTCGTCGGCAGGTCGAGGGAGCGACGTCGTGACTCGACGGCTCGGGCGAAGTCGAGCGAGGGCCACACCCGGTCGTCGCCGCCCGCCACGAGCAGCACGTCACCGAAGAAGCGCTCGACCGGGATCGTCGCCGAGGCAACGCGATCGGCGGCGGTGCGCAGGCTCTGCGCGTAGACGGGCGTGAACGCCGGGGGGTCGCCATCGGGCTCGGCAGCGTCGTCGTAGGGCACGAACGGGGCCGCCGCGCCGCCCCGGCTCCACGACGAGTGCTGCGGCCGCGGCGCGCCGTCGGGCCCGGGACCGACGTTGGCCCACACGACGTGGCTCGGCGCGAACGCGACGACCGCGTCGACGCGGGGGTCGTCGGCGGCATACAGCAGGAACGCCTCGGCGGACTTCGACGTGCCGAAGAGCACGACGCGGTCGCATTGTGCGGCAAGCGTCTCCACGGCCCAGTCGAACGACTCCAGGGGGTACTCCCAGATGCCGGCAGGCTGGCCGTCACCCCCGAACCAGCGATAGGTCAAGGCCGTGACGCCGGCGCGCGCGAGCACCACGGCGCGATCGCGCTCGACACGCCCGCTCGACCCGGAGAGGACCAGGACCCCGGTGCCGTTGGTCGGTCGCGCAGGCCCCACGAGGACCCCGTCATGGTCGGTCGTCACTTCGCGCAGATCCACACCACCCAACCTAGCGAGGGTGCGACGATGACGAATGACGACTCAGAACGGCGCCCGCAGGGTGCCCGGCCCTCGAGAGGTGACCCACATGCCCAACCATGCCCGCACCGAGATCGTCGACGCCTCACCCGCGGCGGTCTTCGCGATCCTCGACGACGTGACCCGGGCCCCGGAGTGGCTGAAGCGCTGCACGCGTCTCGACAACGTGACGGGCGGTCCGACGGCGGCCGGCACGCAGCTGAGGTACCACTACAAGGACGGCCGCCGCACGGGCGTCATGGACGGCAAGGTGCTGGCGCGGGAACAGGACCGCAAGCTCACCAACTGGTTCACCGACAGGATGATGGACGTGACCGTCGACTTCGACCTCGCGCCCGGTCCGTCACCGGAGCAGACACGCCTCACCCACACGATCACCATCGGCACCAAGGGTTTCGGCAAGATCTTCACGCCGATGATCAACCGGCAGCTTCCGGGCCAGACCGAGAGCGCGATGACCGAGCTCAAGCGGCTCGCCGAGTCCGGCTGACCCGGGCCACCGCGCCGGTGCTCCGAAACCACGTCGACGCCTGTCGGTGGCCCGGTCCAGACTGGGCCCGGAGGAGGCAGACGACGTGACCGAGCCGTTCACCCACGCGAGCACCGACGCGCCCACCGACCCGACGTCCGCCCGGCTGCCCCGGGCGCTGACGCCGTTCCGCAACGCCGGCTACCGCCGGCTCGCGATCGCCCTCGTCCTCAGCACCTTCGCGTCGGGTGTGTGGGTCGTGGCGCTGGTCTGGGAGGTCATCCGCATCGGCGGCGGGCCCGCCCACCTCTCCATCGTGTCGACCGCGGCAGCCGTCGGGGTCATGCTCCCGGCCCTGCTCGGCGGTGTCGTCGCCGACCGGGTGCCGCAGAAGCTCATCCTCGTCGCCGTGGCGAGCGTCGAGCTGACCGGCATGGGCCTCGTCGCGCTGCTGTCCCACACCGGGCTCACGGAGCTGTGGCACCTCGCAGCCGTCTCGTTCGTCGCCGGCTGCGGCATGGCCTTCTACTATCCCGCCTACTCGGCGTGGATCCCGTCTCTCGTGCGTGAGTCCGACCTGATGGCCGTCAACGGCTTCGAGGGCATGGTCCGGCCCACGGTCGGCCAGGCGATCGGCCCGGGAGTGGCGGGCTTCGTCGTCGGCGCGGCCTCGCCCGGCTGGGCGCTGACGGTCGCCGCGACGGCCTCGCTCGCCGGCCTCGTCGCCCTGACCTTCGTCCCCCGGACCCCCGTGCGTCGCGAGCTCGCCGAGCGCGACGGACATCCCGTGCGCACCGCCCTCGTCGACGTCAGGGAGGGCTTCGTCTACATGGTGCGCACGCCGTGGCTGCTCGCGACCCTGCTGTTCGCCAGCCTCATGATCCTCGCGATGATGGGACCGTTCGAGGTCCTCATCCCGTTCGTCATCAAGGACGAGCTCGGGGGCGACGCCGGCGACCACGCGATGGTCATGGCGGCGTTCGGCATCGGTGGTGCCGTCGGCTCACTCTCGATGGCGTCCGTCCGCATGCCGCGGCGTTACCTCACGATCATGAACGGCATGTGGGGCGTCGGCTGCCTGCCGCTCATCGTGATGGGCAGTGCGACCCAGATCTGGGTGCTCGTCGTGTGCGCCTTCGTCATGGGCGCGCTGTGGTCGGCTCCCATGGTCATCTGGGGCACGCTGCTCCAGCGCCGGGTGCCGCCAGCCCTGCTCGGGCGCGTCGCGTCGCTCGACTTCTTCGTCTCGATCAGCCTCATGCCCGTGTCGATGGCCCTGGCTGGTCCCGTGTCCCAGGCGATCGGCCTGGGCTGGACGTTCGTCGTCGCCGGCACGGTGCCACTGGTCGTGGCTGTGGCTGCGACCCTCTGGGCCCGACTGCCCGCTGACGAGATCGCCCACCCCCTGCGCGAGGAGGCGCCGGCCATCCAGACCTGAGCCTGACACGCCTCGTCGTCCTTCTCGACCCGACCGCGACCTTGCCTCGTCACGTCACGCGGGTCAGCCGCCCAGGCGCTCGAAGGCGGTCACCGTGAGCACGGCGGCTCCGACGTCGTCGCTCGCCGCGAGGTCGACGACCGCCGTGATGCCCCAGTCGCGGTCGTCGTCGGGGTCGACGACGACCTGACGCAGCCGCCACTCGGTGGAGGTCCGCTCGACCTGGAGCAGCGCGGGGGAGCGGGCGCCCTGGTCGGTCGCGATCGCGTCGTGGTCGTCGTAGTAGGCACCGAGGGACTCGTTCCACGTGTCGGCGTCCATGACGACCTTCTGGGGTGGGTCCGTCAGCTCGGCGACACGCGCCTCCAGGTCGCCGAGCGCCTCCCACTCGTCGCGGGCGGCCAGCTCCACGCGGTGGAACATCGCGTTGCGGACCATGACGGTGAACGCGCGTTCGTTCGCGGTGAGCGGGCGTGCGGGTGGGGCGACGTCAGCCTGCTGGACCACGGCCTGCGACGGGTTGACGAGGTCCTCCCACTCGTCGAGCAGGCTCGAGTCGGTCTGGCGCACGAGCTCCCCGAGCCACTCGATGACGTCCTCGAGCTCTTCCGTACGGTGCGACTCCGGGACGGTCCGCCGCAGGGCTCGGTACGCGTCGGTGAGGTAGCGCAGCACGAGGCCCTCGGACCGGGACAGGCCGTAGTACGAGACGAACTCGTTGAACGTCATGCCCCGCTCGTACATCTCCCGGACGACCGACTTCGGCGACAGCGAGTCCTGCGAGATCCAGGGGTGGGACTGCCGGTAGGCCGCGAGGGTGACCTCGAGCAGGTCGGCGAGCGGCTTGGGCCAGCTGACCTCCTCGAGCCGCTCCATCCGCTCCTCGTACTCGACGCCGTCGAGCTTCATCGCGGCGACGGCCTCGCCGCGTGCCTTGAACTCCTGGGCCCACAGCACCTGACGGGGGTCCTCGAGGATCGCCTCGATGACCGAGACGAGATCCTTCGCGTACGTGTCCGACTCGGGGTCGAGCGTGTCCATGACCGCGAGCGCGAACGGCGCGAGCGGCTGGTTGAGGGCGAAGTCGCGCTGGAGGTCGATGGTCAGCGCGTGCCGGCGGCCAGAGTCCTCCACCGTCGTGAGCCGCTCGACGACGCCGGAGGTCAGCAGCTCCTTCGCAAGCACGAGCGCGTGGCGCTGGAGACGGCGCTGGTCCTTGCTCTCGTGGTGGTTGTCGGAGAACAGCCTGACGGCGTGCGCAACCGGGTTCCCCTCTCGCGCAAGAAGGTTGACCAGCATCGAGTGCGACACGCGCAACCGCGGCTGGAGCGGCTCCGGCTCGGCGACGATGAGCCGTTCGAACGTCTCCTCCGACCAGCCGACGAACCCGTCCGGCGCCTTCTTGCGTTGGACCTTCCGCTGCTTCTTCGGGTCGTCGCCCGCCTTCTCGACGGCGCGGAGGTTGTCGATGACGTGCTCGGGAGCCTGAGCGACGACCCAGCCTCGTGCGTCGAACCCGGCCCGCCCGGCGCGGCCGACGATCTGGTGGAACTCGCGGGCCTTGAGGAGCCGCTGCTTCGTGCCGTCGAACTTCGTCAGGCCGGTGAGCAGCACCGTGCGGATCGGCACGTTGATGCCGACGCCGAGCGTGTCGGTGCCGCAGATGACCTTGAGCAGGCCGTCCTGCGCGAGCTGCTCGACGAGGCGGCGGTACTTCGGCAGCATCCCGGCGTGGTGGACGCCGATGCCGTGCCGGACGAGCCGCGACAGGGTGCGGCCGAAGCCGGCGCCGAAGCGGAACCCGCCGATCCGATCGGCGATCGCCTCGCGCTCGTCGCGCGTCGTGATCTTCACCGCCATGAGGCTCTGTGCTCGCTCGAGCGCCGCCGCCTGCGTGAAGTGGACGACGTAGACGGGTGCGCGGTCCTTCTCCAGCAGCTCCTCGATGGTCTCGTGGAGGGGCGTCACGGCATACGAGAACTCGAGGGGTACGGGGCGCTCGGTGCCGGTGATGACGGCCGTCGAGCGGCCGGTGCGCCGGGTCAGGTCGTCGCGGAACATCGTCACGTCGCCGAGGGTGGCCGACATGAGCACGAACTGGGCCTGCGGCAGCTCGAGGATCGGCACCTGCCACGCCCAGCCCCGGTCGGGCTCGGAGTAGAAGTGGAACTCGTCCATGACGACGAGGCCGATGTCGGCCGAGCTGCCTTCGCGCAGAGCGAGGTTGGCGAGGATCTCGGCGGTGCAGCAGATGATCGGGGCGTCGGCGTTGACCGACGCGTCGCCCGTGATCATGCCGACGTTGTCGGCGCCGAACTGCTCGCAGAGCGCGAAGAACTTCTCGGAGACGAGCGCCTTGATCGGCGCCGTGTAGAAGGAGACGCGGTCCTCGGCGAGCGCCGTGAAGTGTGCCGCGGTGGCCACGAGCGACTTCCCGGAGCCCGTCGGCGTCGACAGGATGAGGTTGCTGCCGCTCAGCACCTCGAGGAACGCCTCCTCCTGGTGCGGGTAGAGCGTGAGGCCGCGCTCGTCGGTCCAGTCGGTGAAGACCTCGTAGAGGCGTTCGGGATCGGGGTCCCGCGGAATGCGCTCGCTGAGGTTCTTCGTCACCACAGGAGTATGCCGCCGGGCTGCGTCCCCGGCCGAATCGTCACTCCTTGTCGGTCGGCGGGGTCCAGAGGACCTCGACGTTGCTGCGCCGCAGGGCCGTGGCGAGCTCGGCGGGGGGCTCCTTGTCGGTGACGAACCAGTCGGCCGCCCCGAGCTCGGCGACCTGGACGAAGAGCCGCCGGTCGATCTTCGACGAGTCGGCGAGGATCGCGACGTTGCTCGCCCGTTCGAGCATCTTGCGCATCATGGCCGCCTCCGCGAGGTTGCCGGTGAAGTAGCCGTCGAGCGACACGCCGCCGACGGTGACGAGGGCGAGGTCGCAGCGGATGTCCATGTCGCGCCCCCCGAGGGAGACGGGGAACGCGACCGGGCCGATCGTGGCCTGCGCGACGAGGCTCACGTCGCCGCCGAAGACGTAGAGGTCGCGCAGGCACTTCTGTGGCACCTCGGCCGGCAGGCGCAGGTTGTTCGTCGCGATGGTCAGGCCGCGGTGCTGGCGCAGGTGTCGGGCGAGGGCTAGAGCCGTCGTGCCGGCGTTGATGATGAGGACGTCACCGTCGGTGACGAGGCCGGCCGCGATGGCGCCGATCTTCTCCTTGGCGGCGGGGTGCACCTGGATGCGCGTGTTGAGGCTGGGGTCCATGCGCGGCATCCGCGTCGGGTCGACGGCGCCGCCGCGGGTGCGCTTGACGAGTCCTTCGCCGTCGAGCTGGTCGAGGTCGCGCCGGATCGTGTCGGCCGAGACACCGAGCCGGTCGGCAAGGGCCTGGACGGTGACCTGTCCCGCCTCGGTCACGATCGCCACGACGGCGGCCTTGCGGCTCGCCGGCAGCTGGGTCGAGTCGTCGTCCATGGCGTGGAGCATACGGCGAGACGGTGCGTCCACGGTGCTTCTCCGTGCCTTTTTCTACGTCTTAGTGCTGCTGAGCGCGTCTCACACCCCGAAAACATGCAGGAACATCCGCGAAACGCCTTGACCGCGCCTGTTGAGCCTGTCTAATCTCGCACTAAGGGGCAAGAAACAGCATCTACATGCAGGCAACGCAGTCAGGATCGGAGCAGTGATGCGAGCACAGAGTGGTGCTTCACGTTTGGTGATGGTGGCCGGCACGGTCGCGGCGCTCAGCGTCGTAGCGGCATGCGGTGGCGGTGAGG
Source organism: Terrabacter sp. GCM10028922 (assembly GCF_042666095.1). Lineage (NCBI taxonomy): Bacteria > Bacillati > Actinomycetota > Actinomycetes > Micrococcales > Intrasporangiaceae > Terrabacter > Terrabacter sp. GCM10028922. The sequence continues at coordinate 106,089 of NZ_JBHTFG010000023.1, forward strand.
GCTCCCCGATCGGCAACGCCGCGGGCAACGACAGCAAGACGGCCGCCGACGGCTCGGTGGTGCTCGAGTTCTCCCAGTGGTGGGAGCCGGAGCTGCCGAAGGGCGCCCTGCGCGCCATCATGGATGACTTCGAGAAGGCCAACCCGGGCGTCAAGGTGAACCTCATCAGCGCCCCGTACGCCTCGACCCAGCAGCAGACCGTCGCAGGGGCGGCCTCGAAGACGCTCGCCGACGTCGTCGGCCTCGACGGCGCCTGGGTCAGCGACTTCGCCAAGCAGAAGGCGATCGCCGACATCACCGGCCTCATCAAGGAGTCGGGCTACGACGACTCCCAGCTCGCCAGCCAGATCAAGGTCGGCGGCCAGACCTACATGATCCCGGTCGTCAACTTCGTCTACCCGATGTTCAGCAACGACGAGCTGCTCGCCAAGGCCGGCGTCAACGCACCTCCGGCCACGCGTACCGAGTTCCTCCAGGCCGCCAAGAAGGTCACGGCGACGGGCAACGGCGCCTATGGCTGGGTGCTCCCGCTCGCGCAGGACGCCCCCAACGGCATCCAGAACGACGTCATGTCGTGGGCCTGGGCGTCCGGCGGCTCGATGCTCAAGGACGGCAAGCCCGACGTCACCAACGCCGCGGTCACGGGCGTCGTCACCTTCGTCAAGCAGCTGTGGGACGCCAAGGCCATCGCGCCCGGCGCCCTGACGATGAAGGAGCAGGACAAGGTCGAGCAGTTCACCAACGGCCGCGTCGGCATGATGATCGACTCGCTGGCGCACATCAACCTGATCCGTGAGAACAACCCGAAGCTGAAGTTCAGCATCTCGGCGATCCCGTCCGAGGACGGCTACACCGGCAAGCGCGGTATGCCGTACGCGTCGTGGGGCATCGGCGTCTCCGACACGAGCCCCCACAAGGCCGAGGCTTTCAAGCTCGTGCAGTACCTCATGAGCAAGGAGGTCAACTCCAAGCTCTCGTCGATCGCGAACGCCTTCCCGGGCAACACGCAGTCGGTGCCTGACTTCGTGAAGTCCGACGCGATGTTCAAGACCGCCTTCGACATCTGGAACAAGGGCGTGCCGGCCAACGAGTTCACCGGCCTGCCGACCGCGGAGGACCTGATGCGCAGCTTCGACGTGCAGCTGCAGGAGACCCTCGCCAACAACCAGCCGATCCAGACCTCGCTGACCAACGTCCAGGCCGACTGGTCGTCCAAGTTCTGACCGCTGACGGCGGGGCGGGCCACACGCCGGCCCGCCCCGCCCCGGGAGGCACCCATGTCCGCACCCACTCTCACCACACCGATCGCGCCCACACCGGTGGCAGGCCGTCGACGCGCACCGCTCGCGAAGCGGCTCGCACCGTACGGCTACCTCGCCCCGGTCGCGGCCCTCATGCTCGTCCTGATGATCCTGCCGATCGCGGTCGTCATCCGGTACTCCGTCTTCGACAACGTCATCATCAGCCCGACCTCGGTCCTGGTCGGCCTCAAGAACTACGTGACGATCTTCGCCGACCCGCTCTTTCGCACCGCGGCCCGGAACACCGCCGTCTTCACGGGCGTGAGCGTCCTCGCGCACCTGCTCCTCGGCCTCGGCTTCGCGATGCTGCTCAACTCCACGCTGCTCGGCCGGCGCACCAAGACGGTCTTCCGCACGATCTTCGTGATGCCGTGGCTGCTCACGGTCGCGATCATCGCGATCCTCTGGCGGCTGCTGCTCGACCCGAACGGTGTCGTCAACTACAGCCTCCAGTCCGTCGGCCTCATCGACGGACCCGTCGCCTGGCTCTCCGAGCTGAACCTCGCGCTGCCGGCCGTCACGCTCATCAACATCTGGGCCGGCTACCCGTTCTTCATGGTGAGCCTGCTCGCCGGGCTCCAGGGCATCTCGTCCGACCTGTACGAGGCCGCGGCCGTCGACGGCGCCTCGTGGTGGCGCCGCTTCGTCCACGTCACCCTGCCGTCGCTGCGCCCGATCATCATCAGCATGGCGCTGCTCGACGTCATCTGGACCTCGCAGCAGTTCCCGCTCATCTGGATGACGACGGGCGGCGGGCCGCTCGACCGCACGGAGATGCTCAGCACCTACACGTACAAGCTCGCCTTCAGCGAGTACCAGTTCGCCCAGGCCTCGGCCAGCGCGGTCATCATGCTCGTCGTCGCGCTCGTGCTCGCCGTGTTCTACGTCCGACAGCAGCGAGCGAGGGACTGACCATGACGAACCCCACTCTCACGCCGGCCAGCTCGTCGCGGCCCGCGACGCACGTCGCGCCCTCCGCGGCGTCGACGCCCACGCGTCCGGTCGTGGCCGACGTGCCCGGCGCACCCGTCCGCCGCCTGTCGGCACGGACGAAGCGACTGCTCCTGCGCACCGGCGCGTTCGTCGGCCTGCTCCTGGGCGCCTGCTTCGCAGGCCTGCCGATCCTCTGGATGGTGTCGAGCTCCTTCAAGGACAACTCCGAGATCTTCGCGTGGCCGCCGAGGCTCGTCACCGACAACTTCTCCTTCGCGGCCTACAGCTCCGTCTTCACCGACCCGGTCAAGCTGCGCTTCTTCGCCAACAGCTACATCGTCGCGATCTCGGTCACCGTGCTGACGCTCTTCGTCGCGATCCTCGCGGCCTACGCGTTCAGCCGCTACGAGTTCCGCGGCAAGGCGGCCGTCAACGTCGTCATCGTCGGCATCCAGGCCGTGCCGCCGATCACGCTGCTCATCCCGTACTTCGGCCTCATCGTCGCGCTGCGGCTCTACAACAGCTACCAGGGCCTGATCCTCACCTACATGGTGTTCACGCTGCCGTACGCCATCGTCATGATGACCGGCTACTTCAACACCCTGCCGCGCGAGCTCGACGAGGCGGCCCGTGTCGACGGCACGTCGAGCTTCGGTGCGCTCTGGCGCATCCTCGTGCCCATCTCGCTGCCGGGCATCGTCTCGGTCGCCGTCTACACCTTCATGATCGCGTGGAACGAGTACCTCTTCGCGCTCACCCTCACCCGGACCGACAACATGCGCACCGTGCCGATCGGCATCCAGCTCCTCATGGGACAGCACTCCTACGAGTGGAGCGAGATGATGGCGATGAGCGTGCTCGGGAGCATCCCGGTCCTGGTCCTCTTCGTGTTCTTCCAGAAGTTCTTCATCGGCGGCATGACGGCCGGTGCGGTCAAGAGCTGAACACACGGCACCACACCAAATCCCGAGAGAAAGACGCACCCCCATGCTCGTCAACGGAGTCAAGCTCCTTCAGGTCGCGCGCGAGAACCACTTCGCCGTGCCGGCCTTCAACATCAGCGACCACGCCATGATGAAGGGCATCTTCGAGATCAGCGAGGAGACCGAGTCGCCCCTCATCATCGCGATCCACCCCGACGAGGTCAGCCACGTCGGCTCCGACTTCCTCAGCTCCGCGATCAGCCGGGCGCGGCGCGCGACCGTTCCTGTCGCGATCCACTGGGACCACGGCGCGACGTACGAGGAGGCACTGCGGGCGATCCAGCTCGGGTTCACCTCGGTGATGATCGACGCGTCGCTCAAGCCCTACGACGAGAACGTCGCGATCTCCAGGCGGGTCGCCGACACCGCCCACGCCGTGGACGTCAGCGTCGAGGCCGAGCTCGGCACGATCGGCAAGACGGACGACGAGGCGGAGGCCGGCACCGACTCGATCATCTACACCGACCCGGAGGATGCCGTCCGCTTCGTCGCCCAGACCGGCGTCGACAGCCTCGCCGTCGCCATCGGCACGTGCCACGGCCTCTACCCCGACTGGATGAAGCCGGAGATCAAGCTCGACCTCCTCGAGCAGATCGAGGCCGCCGTCTCCGTGCCGCTCGTGCTGCACGGCGGGTCCGGCAACCCCGACGAGGAGATCGCCAAGTCCGTCGCCCACGGCATCGCCAAGATCAACATCAGCAGCGACATCAAGGTCGCCTACCACGACAAGATGCGTCAGGTGCTGGCCGACACGAAGCTCCGTGAGCCCAACTCGATCCAGCCGCCGTGCATCGACGCGATGAAGGTCGTCGCCGCTCACAAGATCGAGCTGTTCAACGCCACCGGGAAGGCTGCCCTGTATTGAGCACTCCAGCTGTCGTCCTCGGTTTCGGGGCGGCGGTCGACCGTGAGGTCACGTGGGACCCCGTGGTGCTCGCCGAGCTGGCCGAGCACCACGGGATCGGCCCCGACGACCTCGTGGCGGTCGGTCCGATCCGCACCGAGCGCGACCTCGTCGCCTCGGTCCTCGGCTACCTGGGCCGGGGCGCCGGCGGCGAGCGGCGCGTCGACGAGCCCGCGGTCATCACGCGGTTCAGCGACCGGTTCGACGGCGTGACGTCGCTCGGCGGCACGTGCGTGCGGGCCGCGAGGGCCATGCGCGGCCTCGGCACCTCGTCCGTCGTGCATCTCTCCTTCGTCGACGACGAGGTGCGCCGCCTCCTCCCGGAGGGCACGGCATACCTGGTCGCCGACACGGACGAGGCGACGTACCCGCACCTCATCGTGCAGTACCCCTCCGGTGCCCGCATCCGCACCGAACGGCTCGATCTCGTTGCGCCACGGGCCAACCGGCTCATCTACGTCAACGACCCGGCCAACGAGCGGCTCGCGCTGAGCGACGGCCTCGCCGCGTCCGTGGCCGACGCGTCGGTGTTCCTCGTCTCGGGGCTGAACGCGATCCGGACCGTGCCCGAGCTGCGCGAGCGCCTCGACCACATCGAGGTGTGCATCGGGGCGGCACGCCGCGACGGGCTCGTCTACTACGAGGACGCCGGGTTCCACGAGCCGGAGCTCGCCGACGTCGCCCGGTCGCACATGGTGCGGCTCGTCGACGTCTACAGCCTCAGCGACGAGGAGCTCGGGGCCGTGCTCGGACGCGACGTCGACCCGCTCGACGCCGCCGACGTCCTCGACGCCGTGACCACCGTCGCCGCTCGCGTGGACGTGCCGGTCCTCGTCGTCCACTCGCGTCACTGGGCGCTCGCCGTCGGGGCGGCCGCCTCGCACGTCGCCCCGGCCCTCGCGACGGGGGTGGCCGTCGCCACTGCGCGGTACGCGTACGGGTCGTCCGCGACCGACGCGGACGTCCGCTCCGTACGCGCGGCACCGCTGGACGCGGACACTGCCCGCTTCGCCGCCGGCCTGGCCGTGCTGGGCGGCAGCCGCGTCGCGTGCGCCCCGGTGCCCACGCTCGAGGTCGCGACCCCGACCACCGTGGGCCTCGGCGACACGTTCGTCGGCGGCTTCCTCGCCGAGTGCGCCGCCTCCTCGACCATCCGCACCGCCGTCTCCCGAAGGGGCCACTGACATGACCGCGACAGTCCCGACCGAGACCGTCGCGACCGCGTCCGCGCCGAGCGCGGACCTCGCCATCGACGTGCCGTGGGTCGAGCGGCCGACCCACCGGGCCTGGGCGGCCCACCGTTTCAGCCGGATGGTCGAGTTCGTGCAGCCGAGCGTCCTGCCCGACGGCGGCTTCGCCTACCTTGCCGGGGACGGCTCGCCCATGCCCGGCACGGAGCCGAGCCTGCTGCTCACCGCCCGGATGACGCACGTCGCCGGGCTGGCCTCCGCCCTCGGGATCCCCGGTGCCGGAAGGCTGCTCGCGCACGGCCTCGCCTCGCTCGACGGCCCCTTCCATGACGCGGAGGCTGGCGGCTGGTTCGGCACGCTGGCTCGCGACGGCCGCAAGACGGCATACGAGCACGTCCACGTCATCCTTGCGGCCAGCTCGGCGCTTGCGGCCGGAGCGCGGGGTGGGGCCGAGCTCGCCGCCGAGGCCGCGCGTCTCGTCGAGGAGCGCTTCTGGGACGAGGAGGCCGGGGCGCTGCGCGAGTCGTTCGACGCGACGTGGGGCGACCCCGAGCCGTACCGCGGTGCCAACGCCAACATGCACGCCGTCGAGGCGTTCCTCGCTCTCGGCGACGCGCTCGACGAGAACCTCTGGCACCAGCGCGCACTGCGCATCTGCGAGCGGCTCATCGACGGCCATGCCCGCGTCCGCGGGTGGCTCCTGCCGGAGCACTTCGACGCCGACTGGACCGAGCTGCCCGACTACAACATCGACGACCCCAACCACCCGTTCCGGCCCTACGGTGCGACCTGTGGACACTCGCTCGAGTGGGCGCGGCTGCTCTGCGGGCTGCACGCGTCGCCGCGCGTCGTCACCCCTGACTGGGTGCTCGAGGCCGCCATCGCGCTGACGCGCAGCGCCCTCGGGGTATGGGGCGTCGACGGCCGTGAGGGCCTCGTCTACACGGTCGACTGGCACGGCCGACCGGTGTCGACCGTTCGCCTGCACTGGCCCATCTGCGAGGGCATCCAGGCCACCGCGTCACTGCGCGCCCTGACCGGCGACCGCGAGTGGGAGCAGTGGTACCGCAGGCTCTGGGACCACGCCGCCGCGCACTTCGTCGACCCCACCGGCAGCTGGGTCAACGAGCTCGACGAGGACTTCCGCGAGGGTTGCTCCGTCTGGCCCGGGCGTCCCGACGTCTACCACGCCGCGGGCGCCTACCTCGGGCCGCTGCTGCCGGTGTGGCCGTTCCTGACGGTCGCGGCGCGCGACCACGGCCTGCCGATCGCGTAGAGCGCCCGCCCCCGAGCAGGCATCGGCGATGGTCCACTGTGTCGGATACGAGACACTGGGCCCATGACCGAGACGACGACCGCCGCCCGGACTCCCTGGACGACCATCGCGCCCGTCGTGGCCATCATCGCGCTGGTCGCGACGTGGGGGCGTGACCTCGGCGGGATCGTCGTGGTCGTCGTGGCGGTCATCCTCGGGTCAGCCGTGCTCGCTGCGGTCCACCACGCCGAGGTCGTCGCACATCGGCTCGGGGAGCCGTACGGCTCCATCGCCCTCGCGGTGGCCGTGACGATCATCGAGGTGGGCCTCATCGTGACCCTGATGACCTCGGGTGGGGACAAGGCCGCGACGCTCGCGCGCGACACGGTCTTCGCAGCCGTCATGATCACGTGCAACGGCATCCTCGGGCTGTCGATCTTCATCAGTGCCAAGCGATTCGGCTTCGCGCACTTCAATGCCGAAGGCACGGGTGGAGCACTGGCGACGGTCGCGGTCCTCTCCGCGACGTGCCTCGTGCTGCCCAGCTTCACGCTGGGTGAGCCGGGCCCGCGGTTCACGGGAGCCCAGCTCACGTTCGCGGCGGTGGCGTCGGTCGCGCTCTACGCGATGTTCATCCTCACCCAGACCAAGCGGCACCGCGACTTCTTCCTGCCCGTCGGAGCGGACGGGGCGATCCTCGACGAGGACGAGCACGCCTCGCCGCCGACGAGACAACAGGCCCTGGTCAGCCTGGGCCTGCTCGTCGTCTCGCTCGTCGCGGTCGTCGGGCTGGCCAAGGTCGAGTCGCCCGCCATCGAGTCGGCGGTGGCGGCCCTCGGGCTGCCGGCGTCCTTCGTCGGTGTCGTCATCGCCCTGCTCGTGCTCGCGCCGGAGACGCTGGCGGCGGTCCGCGCAGCGCGTCGCGGCCGAACCCAGACCAGTCTCAACCTCGCGCTCGGGTCCGGCATCGCCAGCATCGGCCTCACGATCCCGGCCATCGCGGTCGCCTCGATCTGGCTGACCGGACCCCTGGCCCTCGGACTCGGCGCGACCCAGCTCGTGCTGCTCGTTCTCACGGTCGTCGTGGCCGTGCTCACGGTCGTGCCGGGCCGGGCCACCAGACTGCAGGGCGGGCTGCACCTCGTGCTGCTCGCGGCCTACGTCTTCCTCGCTGCCCATCCCTGAGCTGACGCACCGGACGCTCGGGTGACCTTCCTCCTCGCGAGCGCCTCGCCGTGTCGGTGCGGGATGGCAGGCTGGCCCTGATGGCGAAGGGCAGATCCGACGACCGGCGAGCCGATGTGCTCGACCGTTTCTCTCCGGCGACCGCCGAGTGGTTCCGGAGCAGCTTCAACGCGCCCACGACGGCGCAGGAGGGCGCGTGGGACGCGATCAGCTCGGGCCACCACTGCGTCGTCGTCGCTCCCACCGGCTCGGGCAAGACGCTGTCGGCCTTCCTGTGGGCCATCGACAGGATGGCGAGCGAGCCGGTGCCCGAGGAGCGGCTCAAACGGTGTCGCGTCCTCTACGTCTCACCGATGAAGGCCCTTGCCGTCGACGTCGAGCGCAACCTCCGCGCGCCGCTCGTCGGCATCGGCCACGCGGCGACGCGACTCGGGGTCCCCGAGCCCACCATCGGCGTCAGCGTCCGCTCGGGCGACACCCCGGCCAACGAGCGCCGGGCGTTCGCGCGCACGCCGACCGACATCCTCATCACGACGCCCGAGTCGCTCTTCCTCATGCTCACGTCGTCGGTGCGCGAGGCGCTGGCCGGCATCGAGACCGTCATCGTCGACGAGGTGCACGCCGTCGCCGGCACGAAGCGTGGCGCGCACCTCGCGCTCAGCCTCGAACGTCTCGACGCCTTGCTCGAGACCCCCGCACAACGCGTCGGGCTCTCGGCGACCGTGCGTCCCGTCGAGGAGGTTGCGCGCTATCTGGCCGGCGGGCGGCCGGTCGAGATCGTGCAGCCCGAGTCGACGAAGCAGTGGCAGCTCGACGTCGTCGTTCCCGTGCCCGACATGGCCGAGCTCGCCGGATCACCTGCCGAGATCGCGCCGGGGGTGCCCGACCTGTCCGGGCCGGCGGCGGGCCAGGCACCGCAGGCGAGCATCTGGCCGCATGTCGAGGAGCGCATCGTCGACCTCATCGCCGAGCACCGGTCCACCCTCGTCTTCGCCAACTCGCGGCGCCTCGCCGAGCGGCTGACGTCGCGGCTCAACGAGATCTGGGAGCAGCGGCTCGCCGAGGAGGCAGACCTTCCCGTGCCGAGTCTCGCCGCGGCGACGCACCCGCCCGCGCAGATCATGGCGCAGTCGGGCGCCTCGCGAGGCGCGCCGGCCGTGCTCGCCCGGGCGCACCACGGCTCGGTGAGCAAGGAGCACCGCGCGGCCATCGAGGAGGACCTCAAGGCCGGGCGCCTGCCGGCCGTCGTGGCGACGAGCAGCCTCGAGCTCGGCATCGACATGGGCGCCGTCGACCTCGTCATCCAGGTCGAGAGCCCGCCGAGCGTCGCGAGCGGCCTCCAGCGCGTCGGCCGTGCCGGCCACCAGGTCGGGGCCGTCAGCCAGGGCGTGCTCTTCCCGAAGTTCCGCGGCGACCTCGTGCAGACCGCCGTCGTCGTCGAGCGCATGCGCGCCGGAGCCATCGAGTCGCTGCGCATCCCCGCCAACCCCGTCGACGTCCTCGCCCAGCAGGTCGTCGCGATGTGTGCCATGGACGAATGGAGCGTCGCCGACGTCGAGGCGCTCGTGCAGCGGGCGGCGAGCTTCGCGGCGCTGCCGCGCTCGGTGCTCGAGGCGACGCTCGACATGCTGGCCGGCCGCTACCCCTCCGACGAGTTCGCCGAGCTGCGGCCCCGCATCGTCTGGGACCGCGTCACCGACACCCTCACCGGCCGTCGGGGAGCCCAACGCCTCGCCGTGACGAGCGGCGGCACCATCCCGGACCGGGGGTTGTATGCCGTGTTCCTCGCCTCCGGGGAGGGGCCCGGTCGCCGGGTCGGCGAGCTCGACGAGGAGATGGTCTACGAGTCTCGCGTCGGCGACGTCTTCACCCTCGGCACGTCGTCCTGGCGCATCGAGGACATCACGCACGACCGCGTTCTCGTCACGCCTGCCCCGGGCCTGGCCGGGCGGCTGCCCTTCTGGAAGGGCGACCAGCAGGGCCGCCCCGCCGAGCTCGGCCGCGCGCTCGGCGCGTTCGTGCGCGAGATCGTCGGGCTGAGCCCCGAGCGGGCACGCGAGCGGGTGACGGCGGCCGGCCTCGACGAGTGGGCGGCCGACAACCTCATCGGCTACCTCACCGAGCAGAAGGAGGCGACCCTGCACGTCCCCGACGACCGCACCATCGTCGTCGAGCGCTTCCGTGACGAGATCGGCGACTGGCGGGTCGCGGTGCTCTCGCCGTTCGGTGGGCAGGTCCACGCGCCGTGGGCGCTGAGCATCGCGGCGCGCATGCGCGAGCGCTTCGGCATCGACGTCCAGGCCATGCACGGCGACGACGGCATCGTCCTGCGGCTGCCCGACCTCGAGTTCGACGAGTCGTCAGCAGGCGCTGCGGTCGGCCAGCAGCTCGTCGAGCTCGTGACCCTCGAGCCCGAGGAGGTGAGCGAGCTCGTCACGCAGGAGATCGGCGGGTCGGCCCTCTTCGCAGCGCGGTTCAGGGAGTGTGCGGCGCGTGCGCTGCTCCTGCCCCGCCGCAGGCCCGACCGGCGCCAGCCGCTGTGGCAGCAGCGCCAGCGGGCGGCGCAGCTGCTCGAGGTCGCGAGCCAGTACCCGTCGTTCCCCATCGTCCTCGAGGCCGTGCGCGAGTGCGTCCAGGACGTCTTCGACGTGCCGGGCCTCGTCGAGCTGATGACCGACATCCGGTCGCGCTCGGTCAAGGTCGTCGACGTCGAGTCGAGCCAGCCGAGCCCCTTCGCGAAGTCGCTCGTCTTCGGCTACGTCGCGCAGTACCTCTACGAGGGTGACTCGCCGCTGGCCGAGCGGCGCGCCGCGGCCCTCGCGCTCGACCCGTCGCTCCTGTCCGAGCTGCTCGGCCAGGGCGAGGCGCTCGCACTGCGCGACCTGCTCGACCCCGAGGCCGTCGCCCGCACGGAGGCCGAGCTCCAGCGGCTCACGCCCGAGCGCGGCGCGCGCGATGCCGAGGACGTCGCAGACCTGGTGCGCGTGCTGGGACCTCTGTCCCTGCGCGACGTCGTCGCGCGGGCGGCCGAGGGTTTCGAGCCGGCCGCCGTCGAGGCTGCCCTCACCGAGCTCGAGGCGGCCCGTCGAGTCATCGCGGTTCGCATCGCCGGCGACGACCGCTGGGCCGCGATCGAGGACGCCGCCAGGCTTCGCGACGCCCTCGGCACGGCGCTGCCTGTCGGCGTGCCGCAGGCATTCCTCGAGTCCGTGCCCGACCCGCTCGCCGATCTCGTCGCGCGCTTCGCACGCACGCACGGGCCGTTCGCCGTGCAGACCGTCGCCGCCTGGTGGGGCGTCGGTCCGGCCGTGGTGCACGACGCGCTGCGGCGGCTCACGTCGACCGGTCGCGTCGTCGAGGGTGAGCTGCTGCCGACCGAGAACGGTGGTGGGCACGGCCCCGAGTTCTGCGACGCCGAGGTGCTGCGCCTGCTCCGACGCCGGTCGCTGGCCGCGCTGCGGCACGAGGTCGAGCCCGTGGCGCAGGCCGACCTCGCCCGGTTCCTCCCGCAGTGGCAGGGCGTCGGTGGTGGGCTGCGCGGACGAGAGGGGCTGCTGCGCGCCGTCGAGCAGCTGACCGGCGCCCAGGTGCCCGCGAGCGCCCTCGAGTCCCTCGTCCTGCCTGCTCGGGTCGCCGACTACCGCTCCGCCCTGCTCGACGAGGTGATGAGCTCGGGCGAGGTCGTCTGGCGGGGCCACGGCTCCCTGCCCGGCGACGACGGCTGGGTCAGTCTGCACCTCGCCGACTCCGCCCACCTGACCCTGACACCGCCCGAGCCCACCCCGCTCTCGGACGACGAGCGGGCCGTGCTCGACGCGCTCGAGGGCGGCGGCGCGTACTTCTTCCGGGCTCTGTCCACCCGCGTCGGCCTCGGTGACACCGAGCTCAACGAGGCGTTGTGGTCGCTGCTGTGGGCCGGGCGTCTCACCAACGACACCATTGCGCCGTTGCGGGCTCTGCTCGCCGGGGGGCGCACCGCCCACAAGCGCGCCACCTCCGGTCCTCGCTCCACGAGGTACGCCGGCCGGCGCGGCTCCCTCGGCCGGTTCGGGTCGCTGCGTGGGCCGCTCGGGGGCACGAGCTCGGCCCAGGTCGAGGCTGCCGAGGACGCCGCCACGTCGAAGGCTCTCGCTGCCGGGCGAGCCGTAGGGTCCGGTCCGTCGACGGGAGTGGGGCGCTGGACCGTGCTTCCCCCGGCCGAGACCGACCCCACGGTGCGCGCCGTGACGAACGCCGAGCTCCTCCTCGACCGCTACGGCGTCCTGACCAGAGGGTCTGTCGCGATGGAGGACGTGCCCGGCGGCTTCGCGGCTGTCTATCGCGTGCTCGCTGCCGCGGAGGAGGCCGGCAAAGTGCGCCGCGGCTACTTCGTCGAGGGCCTGGGGGCGTCGCAGTTCGCCTCGACAGGCGCTGTGGACCGGCTCCGGTCCATGTCACGGCTTCTCGGTGCGGCCGGCGATGAGGGCGGTTCCGGAGACCGCGGCGGACGCCGCGTGGACCCGAGCCAGGGCGACGAGTGGCTCTCGCCGAGCCCGGCTGCGGCGCCCGCCGGGCGCTCGCCGGGTCGCGCGCGAGGAGGCGATCAGCGCAACGGGCCCCCTGCGCTCGTCCTGGCCGCGAGCGACCCTGCGAACCCGTACGGTGCCGCCATCGCCTGGCCCGAGCGCGGAGTCACCGATCCCTCGGCGGACGGCGCCGCCGACGCATCCGCCGGTGACGACGCGAAGGGCTCGGCACGTCGGAAGGGCCACCAGCCCGGTCGCAAGGCAGGCGCCCTCGTCGTCCTCGTCGACGGCGACCTCGTGCTCTACGTCGAACGGGGCGGCAAGACGATGCTCTGCTGGTCCGACGACCCGGAGCGGCTCCAGGCCGCCGCCGACGCGCTGGCGCTCGCCGTGCGCGAGGGAGCTCTCGGTCGGCTCACCGTCGAGAAGGCTGACGGCGCCTCGCTCCTCGGCTCCGGCCATCCGCTCGTGCACGCGCTCTCGAACGCCGGCTTCCACATGACGCCGCGCGGCCTGCGCCTGCGCCGCTGACCGCAGTCGCGCAGCCCGCCACGTCACTGCTGCGTCGGGCGGAGCAGTGTCGTAGCGCGTGGGGTGGTCGTGCGTGGGCGGTGGGGGTGTGGCGGCTACGTCACTGTTGCGTGGGGTGGAGCAGTGACGTAGCGCGTGGGGTGGTCGTGCGTGGGCGGTGGGGGTGTGGCGGCTACGTCACTGTTGCGTGGGGTGGAGCAGTGACGTAGTGCGGCTGCGCATACGGCATCGTTGGGGGCCACCCCACCGAGAGGATCCGCCCGCATGGACATCACCGAGAAGGCGCACGAGCTGCAGCGGTTGCACTCCGAGCCGGAGCTGCTGCTGCTGGTCAACGTGTGGGACGTCGTCACCGCACGCGTCGTCGCCGACGTGCCGGGCACGAAGGCGCTGGCCACCGCGAGCCACTCCATCGCCGCGTCCTACGGCTACCCGGACGGAGAGCAGATTCCGCGCGACCTCATGATCGAAGCCGTCGGGCGCATCGCCACGGCTGTCGACCTGCCGGTCACCGCGGACCTCGAGGCCGGCTACGGCGACGCGGGAGAGACCGTGAGCCGGGCCATCGACGTGGGCGTCGTCGGCGCCAACCTCGAGGACCAGCTGGCGCCCCTGCCGGACGCGGTCCGTGCCGTCGACGCCGCCGTCGCTGCCGGCGAGCGGGCGGGGATCCCCTTCGTCCTCAACGCCCGCACCGACGCCTTCCTCAGGGCTGGCGACCGCGACCCGGCCGACGTGCTCGCCGACGCGATCGAGCGCGGACGGGCCTATCTCGAGGCGGGCGCGTCGACGTTCTTCGTGCCGGGCCGGCTCGACGAACCCACGGTCACACGGCTCGTCGAGGAGCTCGGTCCCCAGAAGGTCAACGTCATCGGCGTGCCGGGCTCGTTGCCGCTCGAGACGCTCCAGCGCCTCGGCGTCGCGCGTGTCTCCTACGGCCCGTGGAGCCAGAACGTCGCACTCACCGCGCTGGCCACCTTCGTCGAGGGCGTCCAGGGCGGCGGCGCGCTGCCCGAAGGCACTCGCCGCCTCAACTGAGCGCCCTCGACGTCAGAGGCGCTCGGCGTGCGAGCTCGGCGTCACGACGCCGCGGGTGTCGAGGAAGCGCCTCGCCCAGTCAGCGAGGTCGTCGACGTCATAGGCCCGGTGGTGCTGGAGCAGGACCACGATGTCGGCGTCGGCAACGGCAGCGAGCAGGTCCGGCACCGACGTCGCAGCCTCACCGAGCTCGTCGGCGAGCTCGTCCCACCGGCCGATGAGAGGGTCGTGGAACGCGAGGTCGGCGCCCTGCTCGAGGAGTCGCCGCCCGACCGGCACCGCGGGCGACTCGCGCTGGTCGGCGATGTCGGCCTTGTAGGTCACTCCGAGCAGCAGCACCTTCGCGCCGCGCAGCGCCCTCCCGTCCTCGTTGAGCGCGTCCAGCACGCGGCGCACGACATAGGCGGGCATGGCAGCGTTGATCTCCTGCGCGAGCTCGACGAACCGGAAGGGGTAGCCGAGCCGGGTGCGCACGTTGTGCGACAGGTAGTTCGGGTCGATCGGGATGCAGTGGCCTCCGACCCCGGGCCCCGGGTAGAAGGCCTGGAAACCGAAGGGCTTGGTCCGCGCCGCCTCGATGACCTCCCACAGGTCGATGTCGAGGTCGTGGCAGAAGCGGGCCATCTCGTTGACGAGGGCGATGTTGATGTGCCGGTAGGTGTTCTCGAGCAGCTTCGCCGTCTCCGCCTCCCGGGTGCCGCGCGTCGGCACCACAGTGTCGACGAAGAGCGCATAGAACGACGAGGCGGCCTCCGTGCACGCGGGCGTGTGGCCACCGACGACCTTCGGGGTGTTCCGGATGCCGTAGACCGCGTTGCCCGGGTCGACGCGCTCCGGCGAGAAGGCGAGGTGGAAGTCGACTCCCGCCCGCAGGCCGCTCGTCTCGAGGATCGGGCGGACCACCTCGTCGGTCGTCCCCGGGTACGTCGTCGACTCGAGGACGACGAGCGTGCCGGGCACGAGGTGCTCGGCGAGGGTGGTGACCGACGCCCTCACGGCGGCGAGGTCGGGCCCGCCGTCGGGGCTCAGTGGAGTCGGCACGCAGACGACGACGGTCGACGTGTCGGCCAGGCACCTGGCGTCCGTCGTCGGGTCGAAGCCGGACACCACCATCTTCGCGACGTCGTCGTCGGACAGGTCGTCGACGTGCGAGCGCCCGGCCGCGAGGTCGGCCACGGTGGCCGCGCTCGTGTCGAGCCCAGCGACGACGAGGCCGGAGTGCACCGCGGCCTCGGCAAGGGGCAGCCCGACGTAGCCGAGACCGACGACGACAACGTCGTACCGTCGGCGAGTCACCGTGGTTGCCAACGGGGCTCAGACCCGGACACGCTCGGCCGCCGGGTCGAAGTCCGGTGCGCGGTGCCCGATGCCCAGCAGCTCGGCGATGGCTGCGACACACCGCTCGGCCGCCCGCCCGTCGCCGTACGGATTGACGGCGTTGGCCATGTCCGCATAGGCCTCGGGGTCGTCGAGCAGCTCGTCGACGGCCGCGCGGATCGTGGCACCATGGGTGCCGACGAGCCGAACGGTGCCGGCCTCGACGGCCTCCGGCCGCTCGGTCGTGTCGCGCATGACGAGCACGGGTTTGCCGAGGCTCGGCGCCTCCTCCTGGACGCCGCCCGAGTCGGTGAGCACAACCGTCGCGCAGGCGAGGGCGTGGGCGAACTGGTGGTAGTCGAGCGGCTCGGTGAGCAGCACGTTGTCGAGCCGGCCGAGAAGCGGCTCGATGACCTCCCGGACGACCGGGTTGCGGTGCATCGGCAGCAGCACCTGCAGGTCAGGCCGGTCGCGGGCGAGGTCGCGCACCGCCGTCATCGTCTCGGCCATCCGCGGTCCCCAGGACTCGCGCCGGTGCGACGTGACGAGCAGCAGGTCGCGGCCGGACCCGGCCTCGTCCACGACGGCGGCCACTCGCCGATCGGCGAACTCGACCGGCTGCGCAGTGGTCCAGTGAAGCGCGTCGATGACGGTGTTGCCGGTGACGGGCACCCGTGCCGCATCGACCGACTCGCGGACGAGGTTGGCCCTGGACGTCGCCGTCGGAGCGAGGTGCAGGTCGGCGAGCGGCGCCGTCAGCCGGCGGTTCGCCTCCTCCGGGAAGGGCGAGCGCACGTCACCGGTGCGCAGTCCGGCCTCGAGGTGCACCACGGGAATGTGCTCGTAGAAGGCGGCCAACCCGGTCGCGAGGACGGTCGTCGTGTCGCCCTGCACGACGACGACGTCGGGACGCGTCCGCCGGAGCAGGTCCGAGGTGGCGAGCACGGTGCGCGCGGTGATCTGCGCGAGGGTCGCGCCGGGCGCCATGAGGTCGAGGTCGTGCGTCGGAACGATGCCGAAGAGGGCGTTGACCTGGTCGAGCATCTCGCGGTGCTGGCCCGTCACGGCGACGATCGGCTCGACCCGCTCGTCGGCCTCGAGCGCTGCGACGAGAGGCGCCATCTTGATGGCCTCGGGACGAGTGCCGTAGACGGTCATGACTCGGTGCTGGGTTGAGGTCACGGTACGAATCTCCTTCAGCGCCAGAGGCCGCGAGTGTCGACCAGCTCGCGCCCGCGTAGGTCGCCCAGGCTGATCGAGCGGAACGCCGCATGGTCGACGAGCAGCACGACGACGTCGGCCTCGCGGATCGCCTGCGCCGTCGCGGCGAGCTCGACGTTGGGCAGGGCGGCGAGGCCCGCCGGCAGGGTGTCGACGTGGGGCTCGACGGCGAGCACGCGCACGTCGGGGTTCTCGGCCGCAAGGGTCTCGGTGATGGACAGGGCGGGGGACTCGCGCAGGTCGTCGATGTCGGCCTTGAACGCCAGGCCGAGGCACGCGACGGTGGGCGTGACGCCCTCACGGTCCTGGACGAACGTGAGTGCGTCGGCCACCTTGCCCAGCACGGTGCGCGGGCGGGCGTCGTTCGTCTCGCGGGCCGCGCGGATGATCTTGGCCTGCTGGGGCGCGGCTGCGACGATGAACCACGGGTCGACGGCGATGCAGTGACCGCCGACCCCCGGCCCCGGCTGGAGGATGTTGACGCGAGGGTGGTGGTTGGCCATCGAGATGACCTCCCAGACGTCGAGCCCGACGTGCTCGCAGATCTCGGCGAGCTCGTTGGCGAAGGCGATGTTGACGTCACGGAACGCGTTCTCGGTCAGTTTCGACATCTCGGCCGACTTGGCGTCGGTGAGGATGATCTCGCCCGTCACGAACGTCCGGTAGACCTCTGCGGCACGCAGCGCGCACTCGGGCGAGAGCCCGCCGACGATGCGGTCGTTCGAGAAGATCTCGACCATGATCCGCCCGGGCAGCACCCGCTCGGGGCAGTGCGCGAGGTGCACGTCGGAGATGCCGCCCTGGTGGGGCAGCTTGAGGTCGGGGCGCAGGTCCGAGATCCACGAGGAGACCAGCTCCGTCGTTCCCGGGGGTGACGTCGACTCGAGGATGACGACCTCGCCGCCGCGCAGCATCGGCGCGATCGCCTCGGTCGCCGAGCGGACGTGGCGCAGGTCCGGTTCGTGGTCGCCGGTGAAAGGGGTCGGAACGGCGATGAGGTAGACGGACGCGTGCGGCATCGTCGTCGTCGCAGTGAGCAGCCCGTCGGCGACGGCGGTCGCGATCGCGACGTCGAGGTTCGGCTCGACGATGGGCACGCGTCCGGCGTTGATCTCGGACACGGTGCGCTCGTCGACGTCGACGCCCGTCACGCGCAGGCCCTGGTTCGTCAGGGCGGCGCAGGTGGGCAGGCCGATGTAGCCGAGGCCGATGACGGCGATTCCGTCGTCGAACATGGATGGATCTCCCGGGTGCTTGGGGGTGGTGAGGGATGGGTGGGGGAAGGCGTTGTGCGGCTCAGACGGCGAGGCCGCGGCGTTCCCAGGCGGTGCTGCCGGTGCTGCCGGTGCTGCCGGTGCGTCGCGGCGCGGGTTCGTCGACGTGTTGGGGGAGGGCCGAGGTTCCCGTCGCCTCTCCGCGTCGGCGCCGCGCGAGGTCGGTCACGTGGCGTACGAAGTCGTGGCCGATGACGTTCCAGTCGTAGTGCTCCCGGACGTACGCGTGCCCGGCGCGTCCCATGGCCTCGCGGCGCTCGCGGTCGCGCGAGAGCTCGATGAGTGCCGTGGCCGTGGCCTCGGCGTCGTCGAACGGAACGACGATGCCGCAGCCGGCCGTCTCGACGAGGTCGGCGGCGAGCGGCAATGGGGTCGTCACGACGGGCAGGCCGTGGGCCATGTACTCGATGACCTTCGTCGGCATCGAGTGCCGGTAGTTCGGCCGGTCCTCGAGCAGGGAGAGGCCTGCGAGCGCGCCGTCGAGCATCGGCAGGGCCCGGGCGCTCGGCACGAAACCGTGGTGCACGACGTGCCCGCGCTTGACGCCCCAGGTCAGCGTCTCGGCGGTGCGCGAGTCGCGGGCCGCACCGATGATCTCGACCTTCACCTCGCCGCGCGTCGCGACGGTGAGCAGCCGGCCGGCCTGCAGGAGGGTCGCTGCGCCACGGGCCATCGTCAGCGACCCGAGGTAGACGGCGCGCGACCCGCCGGGCGGCTCCACCGTGCCGGGCACGCGCACCGTGTTGGGCACGACGACGTGCTCGCGTTCGAAACGGTCGGCGTACGCGTACTCCGCGAGGATGAGGTCGTGGCGCCGCTCGGCGTGCCGCTCGATCGCCCGCGCCGCACGGGCGAGGGAAGCGCGCGCCCGCTGCGGCACCCACGGCTTGGCCTCGATGGCTGCGGCCGTGTCCTCGTGGACGTCCCACACGAGGTTGTCGAGGCCGAGTCCTGCTGCGGCAGCGACGATCTCGGGGTCATGGACGAGCACCACGTCATGGTCGGCTGCCTCGTGCGCGAGCAGCCGCCGTGCCGCGCGGAACGCCTCACCGCGGCTGCGCGCGACGGCGTGGGGCAGGTCGACGGGACGCAGCCCCGGCACGTCGGGGAGGTCGACGCCGTGCGCCGCGAAGGGGGCGGCATACGTCACCCGGAGACCGGCGTCGAGGAGCGCGCCGATCTGGCGGTGCCGGATGCGCGCGTCCTCCGGGTGGTGGACCACGGTGATGACGAGGGCGCGCAGGGGTGCGTCGGGGCTCACGCCGTGGCCTTCCTGTGCGACTGCTCGTACGCGCGGACGACGTCCTCGGTCGGACCGTCCATGACGAGCCTGCCCTGGTCCATCCACAGGACCCGGTCGCACGACTCGCGGATCGCCGTGTTGCTGTGGCTGACGAGGAAGACGGTCGACGCGTCGCGCCGGATCTCGGCGATGCGCTCGCGGCTGCGTGCCTGGAACTCCGCGTCGCCCGTCGCGAGGGCCTCGTCGATCATGAGGATGTCGGGTGCCGCGGCCGTCGAGATGGCGAAGCGCAGCCGCGCCCCCATGCCCGAGGAGTACGCGCTCATCGGGAGGTCGACGAAGTCGCCGATGCCGGAGAACTCGACGATGTCGTCGTAGCGCTCGCGGACCTGTCGCGGGGTGAGCCCGAGGGCGAGGCCGCCGATCATGACGTTCTTCGAGCCGGTGAGCCCGGTGAGGAGCACGGCGTTGACGCCGAGCAGCGACGGTCGCCCGGCCGCCCAGACACGGCCGCTCGTCGGCGGGATGAGACCGGCGATGGCGCGCAGCAGGGTGCTCTTGCCCGACCCGTTGCGGCCGATGATGCCGACGGCCTCACCGTGGCGCACGGCGAACGACACCTTCTTCACGGCGTGGACCTTGCGGACGGAGCTGACGGGGTTCCTCTTCGTCAGCAGCCGCTCGACGAAGGGCAGGTCGCCGCCCGTGTCGGTGCCCTTCCTCTTCGCGCCGAAGACGGTGTAGACGATGTCGAGGTCCGAGCAGACGACGCTCGGACGTGCCTCAGTTGCTGCCATAGCGACCCTCCCCGCGCCAGAAGAAGACGAGCCCGGCGGCGCAGAGCCCGACTCCCCAGGCCGCGGCCGCGACCCAGCTGCCCCACGTCAGGGCGTACTGGTCCATGAGCGCCTCGCGCGCCGTCGTCATGCTCACGGCGAGCGGTTGGTAGAGCAGCAGCGCGCTGACCAGCCCGTGCCCGGCGTAGTGCGGGATGGAGAAGAAGACGCCTGACACGTAGCGCGCCAGGCGCACGCCGACGGGCACGAGGTTCGACGAGTCGCGAGCGGCGTTGACGATGCGGGCCAGGAAGAACGCGAGCCCGAGGTTGATGAGCGTCTGGAGCAGCAGCGCGACCGGGAAGAGCAGCCAGTGAAGCGAGAACGGCTCGCCGGTCAGCGGGATCATGATGAGGAGCACCGCGAAGGCCGGCACGTTGACGAGCAGCTGCGTCAGCGTCACCGAGATCGGCAGCACCGCCCGCGGGAAGCGCAGCGCGCGGACGAGCCCGATCTGTCCGACGACGGCCCGCGAGCCGGCGATGATGGCTGTCGCCGAGTAGCCGAAGACGAAGATGCCGATGGTCAGGAACGCGATGTAGTTCTCGGTGCCGCCGCGCGTCTTCAGCAGGAGCCCGAAGATGAGGTAGTAGGAGCCGACGAGCAGGAGCGGGTTGATGACCGCCCACAGCTGCCCGAGGTAGTTGTTCTGGTTCGCGGCCCAGGCCTGCGCCGACGACAGGTGCCAGACGAGGTGGCGGTAGCCCCAGACCTCACGCACGTAGCCGCCGAGCCGCGGCCGCACCCCGAGCTCCTCGAGCCCGCCACCGCGGGCCAGTGCTGCGGCCTGCTCCGGTGTGAGACGCGTCGGCAGGGTCTGCTCGTCCACGCCGTCCATCACGTTGCTCCTCGTCATGCCGCCACCGTTCGCGCCTGCTCGTAGACCTGCTCGTATGCCGTCGCGGCCCCCGACCACGTGCGTCCCGTCGCGACGTGGTCGCGTCCGCAGGCCCCGAGCCGCGCCCGCCGATCCGGGTCGCCGACGAGGTCACGCAGTGCCTGCGCCAGCCGTTCGGGGTCGTCGGGCGGCACGACGAGACCGCGGTCGCTGCCGACGAGCTCGCGCAGCGGCGGCAGGTCCGTGACGACGACCGGCCTGCCGAGCGCCATCGCCTCGACAGGCTTGAGCGGTGGCACGAGGGCGGTCACGGGTGTCGCCCGTCGCGGGAGGCAGAAGACGTCGATCGCGGCATGGTGCTCGCGGGTGCGGGCGTGCGACACCCGCCCCGTGAGGACGAACCGCGTGCGCGTACCGGACCGGCGCAGCTCGGTCGCGCGTCGTGCGAGCCGGTCGTGGGTGGGCCCGTCGCCGACGACGAGCACGATGAGACGCCTGTCGTCGAGCAGACCTCCCGCCTCGACGAGCACGTCGAGGCCCTCGTACGCGTTGAGGGTCGAGACGGTGCCGACGACGACGTCGCCCGCGCCGATGTCGAGGGCGGCGCGCACGGCCGCCCCGTCGACGGGGTCGGTGACGTAGGTGTCGGGCACGCAGTTGCCGATGACGTGGATGCGCGACCGGTCCACGCCACGCGCGACGACGTCGTCGCGCATGCTCTCCGACAGCACGACGACGGCGGCAGCCAGTGACATGCAGCGGGTCTCGGTGGCACGCGTCCAGCGGTAGAAGTCGCTCGTGACGTCACCGCCGCGGCTGCGCCACGTGTCCTCGAGGAAGCCCCGGGCCTCGTAGACGACGGGCAGGCCGAGCCGTTCCCCGGCGATGAGCGCGGCCTGACCGTTGACGTGCTTGGAGTGCGCATGGAGGACGTCCGCGCCGACCGCGCGGGCCAGCGAGACGACCGTGGCGGCATACGCCTCGAGGTGGCGGTCGGGCAGGTCGAGACGGCGTCCACCCCGCAGGTCGCGGTGGTAGGGCACACCCTGGAGCGTCGCGAGGCTCGCGGCGCCGACGTGGCCCTGCGCGACGGGGAAGCCGGGTGGCGTGCAGACGTGGGCGTCGAGCCCGGCCGCGCGCTGGGCCGCGACGAGTCCCTGCGTGCGCACGGTGTAGCCGGCCTGCACCTCCGGCAGCGAGTTCGTGACGACGTGGACGACGGCAGAGGGCGTCGACGTGGTCGGGGAGACGACCGTCGGGCGGTCCAGCCCGGCGAGGGCTGCGCCCGTGAGGACCGAGCGCTCACCCTGGAGCCAACGTCGATGGGCGCGGGCGAGGGGGTTGCGCACGCCATCGAGCGCCCGCTGGGCACCACCGACGTCGCCGGCTGCGTGAGCCAGGAACGCCGCTGCGCTGCCGCGAACCGGCTCGGGCTGCGCTGTGCCCGTGGCTGACTCGCTCCACTGACCGGTGGCGGCCGCCGCAGCGAGGAGGTGCTGGGCCCGGCGCGGCCCGGCGCTGCGCAGCTCGTCGGCGAGACGGCGTCGGGCGAGCTCGCGCTGGCCCGACGCGGCGGCGGCGATGACGGAGAGCGGGCCGCTGGTGCGGAGACTCAGCTCACGCCGCACGCCGGCGGGGAGGACACGCGTACCGACCCACACCGCCTGCCACGGGTTGCGAGCCAGGTGGGCGCGGGCCACGCAGGCGGCGAGGGGGAGGTTCGCCACGAGCAGGGCCGTCGTGGTCGGGACGTCACCAACTGTTCGGCTTCCCGTTGCATCGCGTGATCCGGGAGCGCCGAATGCGGATGCCACACTGGCGCCGAGTCTGGGGGTCACCCACCGAACGTTGCAGTCGAACGCCGAACGGCGGACCGGCCCGGGCGGAACGACAGTCGAACAGAGAGAGAAGTTTGTGGTGAACACGCGGCAGCGGTTGCTCTCGGACCTGACCCGGGCGCGGACCGCGGCAGCGCGAGCGGCCCGCGACCCCCTGGCACGCAGCTCCCTCCCGCGGAAGGTGCGGGCCGAGGTCGAGCGTCGCCTTCCCCGGGTGCGGTCGGCGCGGCTGCGCGTCGACCTGCCGCGCGCGGAGATCCCCTCGGGGCCCGTGGCCCGGCCGGGCGTGGCCGCGGCCGTGGTCCTCGACGACTTCTCCCGGCTGGCGCTCGGCTACGAGTGGGTCCAGGTCTGCGTCACGCCGCAGGACTGGCGCGCGCAGCTTGCGGCCAACCCGGTCGACCTGCTCTTCGTCGAGTCGGCGTGGCACGGCAACGGCGGCACGTGGCGCCTCGCCATGACGACCGACGGCGGGCCGTCGGAGCAGCTGCGCGACCTCGTCGAGCACTGCCGGGCCAGCGGCATACCGACGGTCTTCTGGAACAAGGAGGACCCGCCCAACTACGACGTCTTCATCGAGACGGCGCGCCTCTTCGACCACGTCTTCACCGTCGACGCAGGGCGCATCCCCGACTACGAGCGCGACCTCGGCCATTCGCGGGTCGGCCTGCTGCCCTTCGGTGCCCAGCCGCGGATCCACACACCGGTCCGCCACGGTGGTGGGCGCAGGCGTGAGGTGGCCTTCGCCGGCAGCTACTTCGCCGACAAGCACGACGAGCGCCGGGCGCAGATGGCGTACGTCCTCGAACCCGCGCTCCCGCTCGGCCTCGAGGTCTTCTCACGCCTCGCCGGGCGCGACTCCCGCTACCAGTTCCCCCGGACGTATGCCGGGGCGCTCGTCGGCAGCCTCCCGTACCGTCGCATGCTCGGTGCCTACACGGCCTACAAGGTGTTCCTCAACGTCAACTCCGTCGTCGACTCGACGACGATGTGCGCACGCCGGCTCTTCGAGCTGTCCGCGGCGCAGACGCCGGTGCTGTCCGGTCCGGCCGCCTCGATCGAGCCGTTCTTCGGCGACACGGTCCGGGTGACCCGGAGCGCGGACGAGACCGAACGTGAGCTGCGCGCACTGCTCCAGCACGAGGACTACCGCGACCGCCTCGGGCTGCGGGCGCACCGCCGGGTGCTCGACGAGCACACCTACGGCCACCGCATCGCCACGGTGCTCGAGGCGGTCGGGCTCGAGGCACCGGAGCGCGACCGCACGGTGTCGGCGGTCGTCCCGACGATGCGCCCGGACCAGGTCGACCACGTCATGCGTTTCGTCGCGGCGCAGGCGCATCGCGAGGTCGAGCTCGTCCTCGTGACGCACGGATTCGAGGTGGCACCCGACGAGTCACGCCGTCGCGCCGAGGCCGCGGGGCTGGACCCGTCGAGACTCGTGCTCGTGTCGCGCCCCTCGGACGAGACGCTCGGCGTCTGCATGAACGCCGGCGTCGACGCCGCGTCAGGGCGCTACGTCGCGAAGATGGACGACGACAACGTCTATGCCGAGCACTACCTGCGTGACCTCGTGCGGGCCTTCGACTACACGGATGCCGCCGTCGTCGGCAAGTGGGCGCACTACGCGCACCTGACCGCGACCGGTGCGACGCTGCTGCGCTTCCCCGACGCCGAGCACCGCTACGTCGACCTCGTGCAGGGCGGCACGCTGCTGCTCGAGCGCGACCTCGCGGCGCGGCTTCGCTTCGAGGACCTGCCGCGCCGCGTCGACACGACATTCCTCGACAAGGTGCGGGCCGAGGGCGGCCGCGTCTACTCCACCGACCGCTTCAACTTCGTCTCGGTGCGCGCCTCGACGCCGGACGGGCACACGTGGCCCATCTCCGACGTCGAGCTGCTCTCGCGCCGCGGGGTGCTCGCCTTCCACGGCGACCCGACCGAGCACGTCACCGTCTGAGGGGAACCCGTTGATGCCCGCGCCCGCCCGCCGCCTCGTCGCGTCGTACTGCTTCCCGCCCTACAGCGACACGGCCGCCGTCGTCGCCGCCAAACGCGTGCACGACCGCGGCGAGCCCGTCGACGTCATCTGCAACGCGATGGACTCCATCCGTCACCAGGACCCCGACCTCGTGCAGCTGTGCGGCGGTCTCGTGCGGCGCTTCGCCGCGGTCCCGTCGAAGACGGCGTTCAGCTCGTGGGGCTCGATCGTCGACTACCAGCACCTCGGCCTCGAGACGTTCCTGCGCTGGGAGTCGCTGCAGGGTGAGTACGAGTCCGTCTACAGCAGAGCACAGTTCGCGGCGTCGCACTTCCTGGCCGCGGCCCTGAAGACGGCGCGTCCGGGGCTCATCTGGGACGCGGAGTTCTCCGACCCGCTCTCGCACGACGTCCTCGGCGGCGTCCGCTCGGCGCCCGCGCACGACGACCGCACGCTCGCCCGGCTGCGCTCGGCCGTCGAGGCGGCCGGCTTCCGGCCGCCGCCGGAGCTCAACGCCTTCGAGTGGTGCGAGGTCGTCGCGTTCGCCCTGGCCGACTCGGTGATGTTCACCAACGAGCACCAGCGCGACTTCATGCTCGAGGCCTGCCACGACCGCGAGCTCGCCGCGCGCGCCGAGCGGGTCGCCGTGGTGTCTCCGCACCCGACGCCGCCCGCAGCGCTGTACGACGCGAAACCCTCGGAGCACCAGCTGGACCCGCATCGCCGCCACATCGGGTACTTCGGAAACTTCTACGCCAACCGCGGCGTCACCGGCGTGCTCGACGCGTTGGCGCTCCTGCCCCGCGCGGCGCGCGACCGCGTCATGCTCCACGTCTTCACGTCGAAGCCCGACGAGCTCCACGAGGTTGTCGTGGGTCGGGGACTCGCCGACTGCGTGCGGGTCGGCCCGTTCGTCGGGTACCTCGAGTTCCTCGCGCTGTCGCGGCGGATGGACTGCCTGCTCGTCAACGACGCGGTGAGCCCGCCCGGTGCGCCGAACCCGTTCCTGCCCTCGAAGTGGAGCGACTACCGGGGCAGCGGCACGCAGGTGTGGGGTGTCGTCGAGGAGGGCAGCGCCCTCGACGGGCAGCCGCTCGACCACCGCTCGCCGATCGAGCACACGAGTGCCGCCGTGCAGGTCCTGCGCCGGATCAGCGCTCTCCCAGCACGATCCGTCGCAGCTGCTCTCCCGAGTCCGTCCCGCTGAAGCGCCGGCGCACCGTCTCGACGGTTGCCGCGCTCGCCTCGTCCCATGCGCCCGACGCGCTGATGCGCAGGATGCGCTCGGCCGCCTCGTCGGGGGTGGTGGACACCCACTCGGGAGGGAAGAGGCCCGTCGCACCGCCGATGCCGGCATACACCGGCCAGTCGCGGACGACGGGCACCGCGCCGCTCGCGGCCATCTCGACGAGGCCGATGTGGAAGCCCTCGCGCCGGCTCGAGCTGACCGCCCAGCCGACTTCGCGGAGGTGCTCGGGCAGGTGGGAGGTGTAGCCGACGAAGTCGACGGCGTCGGCCACCACCGGGTCGGCGAGGCGTGCGTGGAAGTCCCGGGCGGCGGCGCGCTCGACGGGGTTCGGGTCGTGGACGTCGACGTCGGCGCCGATGAGCCGGAGCCGCCAGCGCGGGTCGTGCCGGCGCAGCGCGGTGATCAGGTCGAGGGTCCACGCCGGGTCCTTCACCTGCTGGGCCCAGCCGACCATGCCGAGCGTCGTGCGGGCGGTCTCGGACTTCGGCAGGACGTAGCGCTCGACGTCGACGGGGTTGGCGACGACGTGCTGGCGCACCCCGCCGAGGCGGCCCCCGAGCGCCGCGGCGGCGGCCCGGCGCAGGTGCTCGCTCGGGAAGATGACGTCGTCGACCTTCTCCCACTGTGCAGTGTGCAGCCACGCGCTCAGCGTGTCGACGCCGTGCAGGCGCACGACGATGCGGGTGCCCTCGGGGACGACCTGGGTGAGCCAGGTCAGGCCCTTGTCGGCCCAGTCGACGAACACGACGTCGGCCGACAGTGCCTCTGCGGTCGCGAGGTCGAGCGGCGGTGGGTGGCCGGTCGCGGAGAGGAGACGCTCGCGCACGGTCACGGGGTCGACGCCGGTGTTGGCGAAGCGCTTCTGCCGCGCCGAGAGGTCGAGCACGTCCACGTCAGCGTGGCCGGTGAGCTCGCTGACGACGGCCTTCGCGAACTTCGGGTAGGCGCCGGGAAGCACCGTCACGCGCAGGCTGTCCGGTCCTTCTGTGCCGCCGGTGCCGCTGGTGCCCGCCTGGCGCGGCGTCCGATTGGTGGTCCTGCTGGTGAGGAGCCGGCAGACCTCGCTCTCACGCAGCGGCGCGAGGAAGGTGTCGGGCTCGCAGACGATCGGCGTGCGGACCTCGGCCGTGTGCAGCCGCCGCGTGAAGAGCAGGTCGAGCGCCACCGTCGTGAGGAACGCCGCCTGGTCGAGGCCGTCGTCCGCGAGGGCTGCATCGGCCTGGCGCAGCGTGTCCGAGACGGCCCCGACGACATCGACCGTCGGGGGGACGGCGCCGGTCAGGATGCGTTGCAGCGTCACGAGAGCGGGGCACGCCTCACCGCCGAAGACGGCCGACCGGTCGTCGAGCAGCTGGGCCGCGGCCTCGAGCCGGCCCGCGCGCTGGAGCCGGTAGGCGACCATCGTCCACAGCTCGGGATCGAGCTCCGCGCGCGTGCGGGTGGCGTCGCCGCGCAGGACGCGGGATGCCCCGCGAGCCGCGTGCGCGTCGGCGAGCGACCCGCGCAGCTGGCTCGCAGCGGTCCGCAGGGTCAGACCCGCGAGCTCGTGGACCCTCACGGTGGGGCTGTCGTCGCCCCAGGTCCGCAGCAGCGTGGGCCCGCCGCGGTCGAGCACGACCCGTGTGCCCGGCTCGGCGAGGAGCGTCGCAGCGCGCTCGTCGACCCGCCCGTATGCCGGCGACGCCAGACCCACGGGCACGACCTCCGGGAGCGCGCGCCGGCCAAGACGCAGCGCTTCCTGCGACACACGCAGGGCGAGCCGGCGACGGCGAGCGCTGCGTGCCCCGGCGGCGCCGATGCGCGACTCGACCCAGCCGATCGACTCGGGCAGCGTGTCGACCCGGTGCGTCTCGGGGAGCTTGCGCAGGCTCTGCTTGAGGCGGCCGCGGTAGTGCAGCACGCGGATGCCGTAGCCGCTGCGCGCGAGGAAGCCGAGCATCCGGGCGTGCTCGTTGACGGACGCGGCGCTGCCGGCGACGACGACGAGCGACCTCTGGCCCCCGGGCGGGGTGTGGAACAGGGCGAAGCCGTCGGTGGCACCGTCGTGAGCGGACGGGGCCAGCGAGTGCACGCCGGCGACCCCGGCGCCTCGGAGCAGCTCCTCGACACGTACGCGTCCACCGAGGTCAGGGTCCGTGTCGGCGGCACGCCGCAGGTCCGCGAGCTCGGCCGCGACGAGGGCGTTCGTCACGGCCGACCGGTCGGCCGGGTCGGCCTGCGTGCCGCAGGTCAGCGCTGCGATGACCGCGATGTGCTCGCGGGCATCGAGGTCGGGGGAGGGGCCCATCACGTAGCCGGCGCCCGACCGGCCGGGGGACAGGTCGACCTCAGTGAACTGCCGGTCGAAGCGGCTCAGCAGGTGCCCGTGGAGCACGGTGTCCTCGCCCGCGCACAGCGTCTCGACGAACGGGGTCTCGACGAGCCACTGCGTCGGGTAGAGCCGCCCGCCCCGGCCCCGCAGCGCGTCGACCGCACGGTGCGGCGCGAGATGGGCACGCGGGCCGTCGACCGGGACCGTCGTCGAGGCCACCGCGACGCGATCGGGGTGGCGGGCGGCATACAGCGCCTCGAGGTGACCGGGCGCGAGCGTGTCATCGCCGTCGACGAACGTCGTCCACGGTGCGCGCGCGAGGCCGACGCCGATGTTGCGGGCAGCGCCGGAGGTCGGCGCCACGGCATCGACGAGCTCGACCTCGTGGCCGGCCAGCGCGCCGAGGGTCACGCGTTCGACGTCCGCACGGGCCCGCGTGCCGTGGCCGTGCAGCACGACGACCACCTCGAAGCGGTCGGCGGGCAGGGTCTGGACCGCCAGAGACTCGAGGCAGGCGGCCACCCGGTCGCCGGAACCGTGGCCGGACACCACGACGGAGAGGTCACGCACCCGGCGAAGGTAGCCGCGGGGGTTGAATAGGCTTGACGGGCACCGAGCCCCGTAGGTGAACGCCCGGTGAAACTCAGGAGGTGCCGTGCCCGAGGGAGACACCGTCTGGCGCACGGCGACCCGGCTGCACGAGGCCCTCGCCGGCCGCGACATCGTCGAGTCGGACCTCCGCTGGCCCGAGATCTCGACGGCTGACCTCACGGGCCGCTCGACGATCGAGGTCGTGAGCCGCGGGAAGCACCTCCTGCACCGCATCGAGGGCGGCCTGACGCTGCACTCGCACCTGCGCATGGAGGGGCAGTGGCGGGTGGAGGCGACGCCCGGCCTGTCCGACCGGTGGCGGCGCAACCCGCAGCTCCGAGCGCTCGTCGCCGCTGCGGACTGGACCGCCCTCGGCCTGAGGCTGGGCATGCTCGACCTCGTGCCGACGGCACGCGAGGTCGGGCTCGTCGGGCACCTCGGTCCCGACGTGCTCGGTCCCGACTGGGACCTCGCGCGGGCGGTCGACAACGTCGCCGCGAGCCGTGCTCCGGTCGGGCAGGGGCTGCTGGACCAGCGCAACCTGGCCGGCATCGGCACCCTGTGGTGCTCCGAGGCGCTCTTCCTCGAGGGCGTGTCGCCGTGGAGGCCGGTCGGCGAGCTGGACCGGTCGGTGCTCGAACGTGTCGTCACGCGTGCCCAGCGCCTCGTCGACAACGGGCGGCGGCAGGCGATGCAGTCGAGCACCGGCAGCTACCGGCCCGACGACGCACACTACGTGCACGCGCGGAGCGGGCGGCCGTGCCGACGCTGCGGCGCGACGGTGCGCGTCGCCCCGATCGGCGAACCGACCCGTGAGCGCGCGATGTTCTACTGCCCGGGCTGCCAGGGCGGGCTCGGGCCGACCGACGACGGCAGACCCCAGGCGCCCCTCGGTTCGAGCCGCGGCGCCACCCGGTCCCGACGCCCCTACTGACCCCTCCGAAGCACACGTGCGTGTCAGACGTCCGTCCTAAGGTGAGAGACACCCACTTCCTCGAGAGGAGCATGGTCATGGCAACCCGCCTCAACCCCTACATCAGCTTCAAGGACAACGCCCGAGAAGCGATGGAGTTCTACTCATCCGTCTTCGGTGGCGAGCTGGCCCTCAACACGTTCGGCGAGTACGGCGACACCGGCCCGAGCGCCGACAAGGTCATGCATTCCCAGCTCGAGACGCCCAGCGGCTACACGATCATGGCCGCCGACACTCCCGAGGGCATGAGCTACGAGCCGGGCACCACCATCGCCGTCAGCCTGAGCGGTGACGACGCCGACGAGCTGCGCGGCTACTGGGACAAGCTCTCCGACGGCGGCACGGTCACGATGCCCCTCGAGAAGCAGATGTGGGGCGACGAGTTCGGCATGGTCACCGACCGCTTCGGCATCGGCTGGCTCGTCAACATCGCCGGCGAACAGTCCGGCGACTCCTCCGGCGGTGCTCCCGCGCAGTGAGTGACCGCCGGTCCGGGGCGGGGGTCGTCGGTCAGGCCCGCCCCGCACCGCCGCCGTAGTGGGCGGCGAGCTGCCGCGACAGCTCGCCGTCGTCGATGAGGCTCGAGTGCGTTCCCTCGGTGCCGCACGCCCAGGCGCCGGCCACGGTGCCCGCCCGCGCGGCGGCGCGGGTGTCACCGCCGCCCAGCCACGTCCTGAGGAACGCCGAGACGTACGCGTCGCCGGCACCGTTCGAGTCGATCGCCGGCCGGCCAGGCAGCTCGACGGCGCCGACCGCGAACGAGCCGCCCTCGCGCACCGTGACCCGGCTGCCGCGCGCTCCGTCCATGACGACGACGAGCCGGGCGCGGCCGCGGTCGAGCACGTCGGCGACGACGTCGTCCTCGACCCCGTCGAGGCGTGAGCCCGACACGAAGACGAGGTCGGCGGCATACGCGAACGGCGTGTGGTGCGGGTTGCGCCCGTCCCAGTCGTGCAGGTCGGTGGAGGTCGTGGCCCCGGCCGCGGCGGCGTCCTCGAGCGCGGCCACGGTCCACGGCATGATCGAGGCGTGCACGTGGTGTGCTCCGGGGAGGTGCCGACGCCACAGCGACGGGTCTGGCGCGAGGTCGTAGGGGTGGCGGGGGTCATAGAGCGACATCCGCCGGCCGGCGGCGTCGACGAGGTTGACCGCCCGACGCGTGCCGCTCTCGTGGACGACGTGGTCGAAGGGGAGGCCCTCCGCGGCGAAGCGGTCCACCAGCATGCGGCCCTCGTGGTCGTCGCCGATGACGTCGACGAACCGTGTCGAGAGCCCGAGCCGGTGGCACCCGAGCGCGACGCCGCTGCCGGTGTGGCCCACGACGGTGTCGATGGGCGGCACGACGTGCGAGTCGGCGAGCGGGACGGGCAGCGCGTCGACGCGCACGATGGTGTCGACGCCGGCGCCGCCGACGACGAGGACGTCAGTGTTCACCGGGTCATTCTTGGTCATTGTCCGTCGGTCTTCACGGACGGGTGACGCTGAGCAGCCCCAGGCACATCTCGTCGGTGGTTCCCTCGCCCCACACGACGTACCGCTCGGGCAGTCCCTCGAGGTCCGGGATCCGGTCGCGCCAGGCCTGGTCGTGGGTGCAGCTGACGCGGATCGTGTCGCCCGGCCGGATCCTCGTCGCGGCGATCGGCACTGCGCCCTGGTCGTCGAAGTCCCAGTCCGCGATGTCGAGCAGGGTGCGGGCCTTCGCGGTGCCGGGGTTGAGGTCGATGCGCAGCGACGAGCCCAGCAGGTGCATGTGGCCGGCGACGGCGCGGACCGTCGCGTCCTCGTCGACCGTGCGGGTGCACGACTGGGTCTTGCCGGGGGACGGGATGACCGTGCCGGAGCAGACGAGCAGCAGCCCGTTGACGATGTGCGGTGACATGGCACCGAAGCGCTCGGTCACGTCGGCCACTGCGGCCGAACGGTCGCACAACGGACCCGACTTGCCTGCGCGACAGGGCAGCTCGACCGGCGCGGGGTAGAGCATGGTCTCGAGCCCCTTGAGCTTTTCCGACGTGGAGAGGCGCAGCGAGACGGACGTGCGATCGGGCTCGGAGCCGTTCCGGAGGTTGTAGTGCACCTGCATGACGAGGAGCGAGCCGCGTTCGAGGGGGATGCCGACGTCGGCGGGCAGGACGTTCTCGCGCCCGCCGGGGGCCCATGCGCCGACCCACGGAGCGTCGTCCAGGGTCGCGCCGCGCGAGCCGAGCCCTGTGCCGCCGAAGCACGTCCAGCCGTTGCCGCGGCTCTCGGCGTCGCGGGCGCGGGCTGCCGCCGCGGCCGAGGCCGGCACGCGGAAGAGGATGACGTGGTGCACCTCGGACGGCTGGCCAGGAGTGATGTCGAAGCCGGTCACGTAGGCGTCGCGGGTCAGGCGCGGGTCGAGGACGAAGCAGCGGTAGTCGTCGGTGCCCGTCGTCGGGGCCTTCGGCGTGTACGACACGGGTGAGGTGACGGTGCGCACGGACTCGCCGGCGCGCAGGGGCACCGGCTTGGCCGGGACCCCGGGCTTGGTGCCGGGCTTGGTGTCGGGCTTGGTGTCGTGCTGGGCGTCGGGGCCCGCGCCGGTGGTTGCCGTGTGGCCCTCGGGACGCGCCTCAGGGTTCGGGTCGGGCGCCCCGCATCCGGCCGCGAGCAGGGCAGCAGCCGTGACCGCAGCAGCGATCGCGCCCACCCCACGTCGGGTCCTCACCCAGCCAGTGTAGGAAGCCGCTCGGCGTGGCGACCCCGATCGCGGTCCTTCCCCGCTCAGTGCACGTCGGCGGCCCGGCTCACCGGGATGCGGCGGACGTCGGGGGCGCTGAGCCGCTCGGCGTTGGCCTCGGAGTCGGCGAGCTCCTTCTGCGACTCGAGCTCGGCCTCAACGCGGGCGATGTACGCCTCGACCTCAGCGTCGACCCGCGCTGCGTCCCACCCGAGCACCGGGGCGACGATCTCGGCGACCGCGCGGGCACTGTCGACGCCGCGGCTCGGCGTCTCGATGGAGATGCGGGTGCGGCGGGCGAGGAGGTCGTCGAGGTGCAGCGCTCCCTCGTGCGTCGCGGCATACAGGGCCTCGACCTTGAGGTACTCCTCGGCTCCGGGCAGTGGCTCGTAGAGCATGCGGTCGTCCTCGGCGAGGGCGAAGAGCTCGTGGACGAGCGAGCCGTAGCGCTCGAGCAGGTGCGTGATCCGCCAGACGGGGAGGTCCTGGTGGCGGGCGAGCCGGTCGATCTGGTTGACGAGGGCGACGTAGCCCTCCGCACCGGAGAGGGGGATGAACTCGGTGACGCTGTCGGAAACGTCGCCGCCGATGTCCTCACGCGCGGCGTCGACGGCGTCGGCGGCCATGACGCGGTAGGTCGTGTACTTGCCACCGGCGATGGAGATGAGACCGGGCTGCGGTCGGGCCACGGCGTGCTCGCGCGAGAGCTGGCTCGTGTCCTCGCTCTCGCCGGACAGCAGCGGGCGCAGGCCGGCGTAGACGCCCTGGATGTCGTCGTGGGTGAGCGGCACCTTCAGGACGGTGTTGATGTGCTCGAGGATGTAGTCGATGTCGGCGCGCGTCGCGGCCGGGTGGGCACGGTCGAGCTCCCAGTCGGTATCGGTCGTGCCGATGATCCAGTGCGTGCCCCACGGGATGACGAAGAGCACGGACTTCTCGGTGCGCAGGATCAGACCCGTCTCGGAGTTGACGCGGTCACGCGCGACGACGATGTGCACGCCCTTGCTGGCCCGGACGTGGAAGCGTCCGCGGCCTCCGGCCATGGTCTGGATGTCGTCGGTCCACACGCCCGTGCAGTTGATGACGACAGAGGCGTGGACCTCGGTGCGCTCCCCGGTCTCGACGTCCTCGACGACGGCGCCGACGACGCGTTCGCCCGCCCGGAGCAGGTCGACGACGCGGGCCGACGACACCACCGTCGCGCCGTAGGCGGCCGCGGTGCGCACCGTGGTCAGCGTGTGGCGGGCGTCGTCGGCCTGGGCGTCGTAGTACAGCAGTCCGCCGGTGAGGGACTCGCGCTTGAGGGCGGGGGCGAGCTTGAGGGCGCCGGTGCGGGTCAGCTGCTTGTGCCGCGGCACCGACCGCGCTCCGCCCATCGAGTCGTAGAGCGTGAGCCCGGCTGTGACGTAGGGGCGTTCCCACCCCCTGCTCGTCAGTGGGTAGAGGAAGGAGACGGGCTTGACGAGGTGGGGAGCGATGCGGCTCAGCATGAGCTCCCGCTCCTTGAGCGCCTCTCGTACGAGGTCGAAGTTCATCTGCTCGAGGTACCGCAGGCCGCCGTGGAAGAGCTTCGAGCTGCGCGACGACGTGCCGGAGCCGAAGTCGCGCTGCTCGACGAGGGCGGTCGAGAGTCCGCGCGTGGCCGCGTCGAGGGCGACCCCGCCGCCGGTGACCCCGCCGCCGATGACGAGCACGTCGAACTGCTTGGTCGCGAGGCGCTTCCACGCCCGTGCGCGGTACTCCGGGTCGAGTCGAACTGGGCTCGTCATCGATACCTCTTCACGTCGCTACCGAGACCGCCACTCTAACGACCACGCGTCGGCGACAACTCCCTGCTCCACGACCGCGACCGCACTCGGCCGTCGGCCCTTCCACTCCAAGTCAGCCGGGGCGGGCTGTCTCAGGATCCGTCGGGTCGCTTGCCCATCGCACCGCGCTGGGCGCCCATGACGCAGTTCGTCAGTCGCGCCAGCCTGCGCGCGCCGAAGAGCGGTGTCAGAACGGTGGTGGGTCGTCGTCCGGTGGGGGGTGGGCTCGCGCGGGGATCGCGCAGGGCTTCGCGCCAGTCCCTGGGATAGGTGACGTAGTCGCGTCCGGCGAGGGTCGTCCAACGGATCCCGTCGTCCGGCGCGCGGGTGGCTCTCCACACTCGAGCGGTCTTGGGGTTGTGGCAGCCGCGGCTCAGCGACTGGGCGTTCGTAACGCTCGTCCGCCCGGCCGGCCACGGAACCAGGTGGTCGAGGTCGCACCGGTCGGCCGGCACCTCGCACCCGGGGCCACGGCACACGCCGTCGACCGCGCGCACGTGCTCGATCATGGCGGCTGTCGGCCGGTAGGAGTCGGTGGACAGCTCGATCGCGCGGCCGGTCTCGACGTCGACGGCGAGCCGCTGCCACACCGAGCCGGGAGCCGTCATGATCTCCCGCGCGTGTGCCGCCGTGACCCAGCCGTGGCCAGGGAGCTCACAGGCGGCGTCGGACAGGCCGGCCGCGACCTCGAACGGCACGACGATGCGCACCGTGGCCGCGGGAAGGCTGCCGTACGAGTTGTGCTGCTGGTCAAGGGAGCCGAACAGCGCCAGCGAGCAGATCACGTCGCTGCGCAGCTGGTCGAGCGTGCGCGGGTCACCCGCTGCGCGAGCCGCCCGAGCGAGCGCATCGGCCCGGTCGAGCGCTGCGATCACGGTCTCGGCCGGTGCGGTCACCGTGAACACGCCCATGCCGTCGTCGGTCAGTCGGCCGTATGCCGTCCGGCCGGCCCGTGCCCGGGCGCTCCGCTCGTCTGCGCCACGAGAGTCGGCCGACCGGAGGCACCGACGGAGGCGGCTCGAGAAGAGGCGTTGCGAGGCGATCGAACCGTCCGGCGCAGGAGCGAGCACGGTCGTCGCGATGTCGCCGACGACGTCGTCGGGCAGCGTGCGTGTCTCGGTGACGAGCTGGAGCGCGCGGTACAGGCTGACCTCGCCTCGGCGCAACGCCTCGCGGACCACCTGCTGACGACGAGGCGCGGTCGCGAGCTCGAGGCGGCGAGACACCTCGGCCGGCCCGACCCCCGTGGCGCACGCGATCTCCTGTGTGACGACCTGCGTCACGGTGATGGGCACGGGGGACGACGTGACCAGAACGGCGGCCTGCTGCTCCTCGATGGTGTGGAGGGCGGCATACGCGTCGATCAGCTGGCCCTCGAGACGCGCCTTCCGGGCCTCCAGGCGTTCGATCTGGGCAAGCGTGGCCTCGGCCGCCGCCAGGAGCGACGGCAGGGGGTCGGGAACGACGTCCGGTGCCTTCACGCCCGCTCGCCTGAGGGCGGCGCCGAGCGCGTCCTCGAGGGCCGAGCGGGTGGGGAGGAAGGGCATACCCCAGTAGAACACATGTTCGACAACAATGGAAGAGTTGTCCACAGCCAATTCACTTGCAGCACAGCCGGTTCCGTGAAGACCGGCGTCACTGGGTGACGTGCTCGCGCGCCGACGGTACGGTCTGCTCATGTCGACGGAGCAGCGCAGCCATGTCGTGGCGATCGACCAGGGGACGACGAGCACCCGCGCCATGGTGTTCGACAGGCGGGGCCGGGTCGTCGCCGTCGACCAGCTCGAGCACCGTCAGATCCTCGAGCGCGCCGGCTGGGTCGAGCACGACCCGATGGAGATCTGGCAGAACACCCGCGCCGTCGTCGGCGGGGCCCTCGGCAAGGCCAACCTCAACGCGACCCACGTCGCCGCGGTCGGCATCACCAACCAGCGCGAGACGACCGTCGTCTGGGACCGGACGACCGGCGAGCCCGTCCACAACGCCATCGTGTGGCAGGACACCCGCACCCAGTCGATCTGCGACGAGCTGGCCAGCGATGGCGGCATCGAGCGGTTCAAGGACGTCACCGGGCTGCCACTCGCCACGTACTTCGCCGGACCGAAGGCCCGTTGGATCCTCGACCACGTCGACGGCGCCCGTGAGCGCGCCGAGGCCGGCGAGCTGCTCTTCGGCACCGTCGACTCGTGGCTGCTGTGGAACCTCACCGGCGGTGCCTCCGACGAGGGGGTGCACGTCACCGACGTGACGAACGCGTCGCGCACGATGCTCATGGACCTGCGCACGCTCGACTGGGACGCGTCGATCGCCGAGCAGATGGGCATCCCGCTCGCGATGCTTCCCGAGATCAGGTCGTCCTCCGAGGTCTACGGCACGTGCAAGCCGGGCATCCTCATCGACGTCCCCGTGGCCGGCATCCTCGGCGACCAGCAGGCGGCCACCTTCGGGCAGGCCTGCCTCGACGTCGGCACGGCGAAGAACACCTACGGCACCGGCAACTTCATGCTGCTCAACACGGGCGAGGAGATCGTCGCGTCGAAGAACGGCCTGCTGACGACCGTCTGCTACCAGCTCGGCGACGGCAAGCCGGTCTACGCGCTCGAGGGGTCCATCGCCGTCACGGGCTCGCTCGTGCAGTGGCTCCGCGACAACCTCGGCCTCATCAAGGATGCCAAGGAGGTCGAGGCGCTCGCCGCCACGGTCGACGACAACGGCGGCGCGTACTTCGTCCCGGCCTTCTCGGGGCTCTTCGCGCCCCACTGGCGACCTGACGCGCGAGGGGCTCTCGTCGGCCTGACCCGCTTCGTCAACAAGGGTCACATCGCGCGAGCAGCCTTGGAGGCCACGGCGTTCCAGACGCGCGAGGTGCTGGAGGCGATGAACGCCGACTCCGGCGTGCCGCTCGCCGAGCTCAAGGTCGACGGCGGGATGGTCGTCAACGAGGCGCTCATGCAGTTCCAGGCCGACCTGCTCGGCGTCGACGTCGTGCGCCCGGTCGTGGCCGAGACGACGGCACTCGGCGCCGCGTATGCCGCCGGACTGGCCGTGGGGTACTGGGAGAGCACCGACGAGATCCGGGACAACTGGGGTGAGGACCGTCGCTGGTCACCGCGGCTCGACGAGGGGGAGCGTGAGCGGCTCTACCGGCAGTGGAAGAAGGCCGTGGAGCGCACGCTCGACTGGGTCGACGACGACACGGCTTGACTCTCAGCCTTCCTCGAGGTGCAGGACGACCTTGCGGAGCAGGCTGTTGAGGGTCGCGAGCTCCTTGGCCGTGAGGACCGAGAACGCAGCCTGCTCGCGTGCCATGCCCGCCTCGATCCCCTTCTCCCACAAGGCCCGTCCGCTCGCGGTGGGTCGGATGAGGATGCGTCGCCGGTCGAGCGGGTCGATGTCGCGGGTCACGTGACCCTGCTGGACGAGGCGGTCGAGCCGTGAGGTCATCGCCGCGCGCGTGACGCCGCAGGAGTCGGCGAGCTGCGCCGGGGTCGCCTGCTCGGGATAGGGCTGGATGAGGAGGGCGTGGAGGGTGTGGTAGTCCTCGATCGTGTCATCGGTGCCGGCGTAGCTGGCGTGGCTGTCGGCCTTGAGCCGCTTCGTGATCGCCTGCATGCGGGTGATGGCGCCCTCGACCTCGGGGTCCATGTCCTCGAGCAGGCCGGTCCAGCGCGCGACGTGCCGGTCGACCGAGTCCTGCGGTGCCTTCGCCATGGCGCAAGTGTGGCAGAGCGCACGCGCAACCTCGAAGACCTCTGACTATTCATTGACAGATAGTCAGACATCTAACTAATCTCGACCCATGACGATCAGCCAGCTCCTCAGCGTCCGGGACTTCCGGCTCCTCGTCACCGGTCAGGGGCTGTCCTGGGTCGGCGACGCCTTCAACCCGATCGCGCTCTCCGTCGCTGTCATCCTGACCGGTGGGGGAGCGGGCGAGCTGGGGCTGATCCTCGCGAGCGGCGTCGTCGCCCGACTGCTCTGCACCCTTCTCGGCGGTGTCTGGGCCGACCGCATCACGCCCCACCGGATCATGGTCGCCGCGGATGTCGTGCGGGCCTGCTCGGTCGGCGGCATGGCGGTCGCCTTCGCCGCCGGTGACCCGCCGATCGCGCTCCTCGCGGTCCTCGCCGCCGTCACCTCCGGCGCGGGGGCGTTCTTCTACCCGGCGTTCGTCGCCATCCGGCCGCTCATCGTCCCCGCAGCGGGACTGCAGAGCTCCAACGCCGCAATCAGCTTCCTCCAGTCGTCCGCGCAGGTCGCCGGTCCGGTGCTCGCGGGCGTCCTCGTGGCGCAGTTCGGCTCGGTGCCCGGCTTCGCCGTCAACGCCCTGACCTTTGTCTGGTCGGCGGTGTGTGTCGCCCGGCTCCACGCCCGAGCGGACCACGTCCCGGAGCGGACGGGCCTGCTCGCCGAGGTCCGCGACGGTCTCGGCGAGATCCGCGGCCGTGACTGGCTCTGGACCGGCCTCACGTCGGCCGCGATGTTCCACATCGCCGGGGGCGCCTTCATCGTCCTCGTCGAGGTGACCGCGGTCCGTGACCTGGGCGGCGCCCATGCGCTCGGTCTCATCACCACCGCGCTCGGCGTGGGCGGCATCCTCGGTGGGCTCGTCGGCCTCCACGTCCAGCCTCGCCGCATGCTGCTGTGGGCCTTCCTCGCGCTCGGCCTCTTCCCGCTCTTCCCGTTGTCCTTCGCCGGGCCTGGCGGGGCGATCGGCCTCGTCACCGTCCTCGCGATGGCCGCGGTCGCGCAGGGCGGGCTGCTCTACTTCGACGTCGGCTGGCAGACCGCCCTCCAGCAGGGCGTCCCGCGCGACCGCCTGGCTCGCGTCGTCTCGTGGGACATCCTCATCTCGTTCATCGCCCTGCCGGTCGGCAACGTGCTCGCCGGCCCGCTCAGCGAGCGGTTCGAGACTCAGGACCTCATGGTGGGCATCGCCGCGTGGATGCTCGTGGCCGGCTGCTGGCCGCTCCTCGTCCGCGGCGTCCGGGGCTTCACCCGCGGCGGCGGTGCTCCCTTCGTCGCCGCGGGTGAGGGCAGGAGCGAGACCGCTTCTCAGCCGAGTGCGGCGATCGCGGCGTCGTAGTCGGGCTCCTGTCCGATGAGCGGCACGACCTCGGTGTGGCTCACGGTGCCGTCGGCGTCGATGACGACGACCGCCCGCGCGAGCAGCCCGGCGAAGCCGCCGTTCTCCATCCGCACGCCGTAGTCGATCCCGAAGCTCGAGCGGAACGACGATGCGACGACGACGTTGTCGATGCCCTCGGCCCCGCAGAAGCGCTTGAGCGCGAACGGCAGGTCGGCCGACACGCAGATGACCGTGGCGTTCTCGAGCCCGGCGGCGAGCTCGTTGAAGCGTCGGACGCTCAAGGCGCAGACCCGGGTGTCGACGCTCGGGAAGATGTTGAGGACGACGCGGCTGCCCTTCGGGGGCGTCACGTCGTCGCGCAGGTTCGTGCCGGTCAGCGTGAACACCGGCGCGGTCGTGCCCACCTCCGGGAGGTCGCCGACGGTGTGGACGGGGGTGTCGCCGAGTGCGGTGGTGGCCATGTTCGTTTCTAACACCCCCGCCGTGCGCGACTACGGTCGGGCCGTGCCCGAAGACGGCGCGACGTGCCTGGCGACACACTGCTTCTGCGAGCTGGTCCGCCACGACGGACTCGCCCAGCCGGCCAACGCCTGGTCGTCCCTCGCCGGCCCCCGCGTCGCCGGGGCCGCGGCTGCTGCCGCGTGGCTGCACCTCGGGCTGGGACTGCTCCTCACGGCATACGTCCTCTGGGTGCTCGACCAGTGGAGCATCCTCTGCGATCCCGCCAGCTGGCTCCAGGGGCACGCAGCCTGGCACGTCCTGGGCGCGGCGGCCGGGTGGTGCCTCGCTCGCCACTGAACGGACGGCTCCGCCATCGACCGGGTGGCGGCCGCGTAGGTTGTGGCCATGACCGAGTCGCAGGACACCGGCGCAGGCAGCCGGTTCGCCATCAACGTCGTCGGCCTCGTCGGGATCGTCTTCGGGCTGGTCCCGATCGTGCGCTACCTGCTCGACCTCGGCTACTTCGGCTTCACGACGGCTCCCTACGACTGGCTGCGACTCGAGGGCGCCCTGCGCTTCCTGCCACCCGTCATGGTGCTCGTCGTCTGCATCGCCGTCGCGTACACCCTGGAGAAGCGCCTCGGCCGCGACTGACCCCGGCGGTCGATGACGGTTCAACGACTCGCGCGTGATGTGATGTGGGCATGCCGGTCCGGGCCTCCCTCCTCGCCGTGCTCGTCCTCGGGTCGAGCCTGGCGCTGACGCCCGCGCCGGCAGCTCTGGCGCAGCCGGCCGCGATGAGCGCGGAGCTCCCGGCCGCCGAGGCCACGACCGTGTCGGTCGGCGCCGAGCCCGACGGCAGCACGGTCCGGCTCGACGTGTCGATCTGGCCGCAGAGGTCGGGTCGGCACCCGGTCGTCCTGCTCGCCCACGGCTTCGGTGGGACGAAGCAGTCCGTCGCCGACGAGGCGGCCCGGCTGCAGGAGCGCGGCTA
Source organism: Terrabacter sp. GCM10028922 (assembly GCF_042666095.1). Taxonomy (NCBI): domain Bacteria; kingdom Bacillati; phylum Actinomycetota; class Actinomycetes; order Micrococcales; family Intrasporangiaceae; genus Terrabacter; species Terrabacter sp. GCM10028922. The sequence continues at coordinate 146,619 of NZ_JBHTFG010000023.1, forward strand.
CGTCGTCGTCGCGTGGAGCGCCCGGGGCCACGGCCGGTCGGGTGGTCGCATCCACCTCAACGACCCGGCCTACGAGATCGCCGACGCGAGAGCGCTGCTCGACCTCGCGGCGAAGCGCGGTGACGTCGAGCTCGACGCCCCGGGCGATCCCCGCTCCGGTGTGATGGGCGCGTCCTACGGAGGCGCCCTCGGTCTCATGCTCGCCGGCGTCGACAAGCGCGTCGACGGCGTGGTCTCGGCGATCACGTGGAACGACCTCGCCGACGCCTTCTTCCCGCAGGCCGCGGTCACCAGGACCGCGACGACGGCGGCCGGCCGCCACCCGATCGACGTCGCCGGTCCGTTCAAGCAGGTCTGGGCGACCAACTTCTTCCTCTCGGCGCTCCGCGGCGTCGCCGGTGAGGAGGACGGCGCGGGAGCGGCCGCGGCCGACCGCTGCGGGCGCTTCGACCCCACCATCTGCCGCCTGTTCGTCCAGTCGTCCGAGACCGGCAAGGCGTCACCCCAGCTCACCGCGCTGCTGCGCGCCCACAGCCCCAGAAACACGATGAGCGCCGTGCGCGCCCCGACGTTCCTCGTCCAGGGCGTCGCCGACTCGCTCTTCGGGCTCGACCAGTCGGACGCCACCGCGTCAGCCCTCGCCGCCACGGACACGCCGTATGCCGTCCGGTGGAGCGACGGCGGCCACGACGCCGCGAGCACGCACCAGGCCGAGGAGGTGGAGGCGTCCTACGCCTGGCTCGACCACTACGTCCGCGACAAGGCGCCGCGCGAGTCCGCCCTCCCGACAGCCGCTTTCACGTACGGCACCCCAGCCGGCCGCCCAGGTCAGCCGACAGCGCTGCACAACCTGCCGGCATACCCCGGGCTCTCCGGAGCGCCTGTCGAGACGCGCGACCTGCCCCTGACGACGACCGAGGGTGGCCTCGTCCACCCTCCCGGCGGCCAGCCCGCCTCGCTCATCGCCGTGCCCGGTCTCGCGGCCCTCGGGATCAGCCTGTCGACGTACCAGATCGCGGCGCTGCCCGGTCAGTCCACGGCACTCGACTCGGAGCCCATCGCCGAGGCGGCCACCGTCGTCGGCTCGCCCACGATGCGCTTGACGGTCACCTCCGACACGTCCGACGTGACGCTCTTCGCCTCGGTCTGGCGGGTCACGGGTGGCGCGGTGACCCTGACCAACCCGCTGGTCGCACCCGTGCGCCTCACGGTGACGCCGGGCCGGCCCACGCCCGTCACGATCTCGCTGCCGGCCGCGACCTACGAGATGCCCGCCGGCACGCGGTGGCGGGTGCTCCTGACGAGCACCGAGTCGACGTACTCCAACTCTCGTGAGCCGAGCCGCATCCGCATCCAGGACGCGTCCTCGCTCACGCTGCCCGTCGCGTCCGGCACCGAGGTCGGCGGCGTCGCCGTCGGTGGCGTCGACACCGAGACGCTCATCGCGTCCTCGCTCCTCGGCCTCCTGCTCGTCGTCGCCCTCGTCGGCTGGCTCGTGCGCCGCCGGCGCCGGCGGCACCTGCCGTCGCGGCCAGACCTCGCGGACGTCCCTCTCGTGGTCGAGGGCCTCGTCAAGACGTACTCCGACGGGCACCGAGCCGTCGACGACGTGACGTGGCGTGCCGAGAAGGGACAGGTCGTGGGCCTGCTCGGGCCCAACGGCGCAGGCAAGACGACGACGATGCGCATGGTCATGGGCCTCATCTCGTCCGATGCCGGCAGCGTCCACGTGCTCGGCGAGCCGGTCACAGCCGGCGCCCGCGTGCTCGCCCGCGTCGGGGCGCTCATCGAAGGTCCCGGCTTCCTGCCCCACCTCACCGGCCGCCAGAACCTCGAGGCGTACTGGGCGGCGACGGGCCGGGCGCCCGAGGAGGCACACGTCGAGGAGGCCCTCGACGTCGCCGCGCTCGGCGGTGCCGTCGACCGCCCCGTGAAGTCCTACAGCCACGGCATGCGCCAGCGTCTCGGCATCGCGCAGGCCATGCTCGGCCTGCCCGAGCTGCTCGTCCTCGACGAGCCGACCAACGGGCTCGACCCGCCGCAGATCGCGGCGATGCGCCCGATCCTTCGGCGCTACGCCGAGACCGGTCGTACCGTCGTCGTGTCGAGCCACATGCTCGCGGAGGTCGAGATGACCTGCACCCACGTGGTCGTCATGCACGCGGGTCGCGTCATCACCCAGGGCCTGGTCGCCGACCTCGTCGACAGCGACGACACGACGATCCTCGACCTGGCCGAGCACGTGGACCACGACGTCGTCAACGCGGCTGTCCACGCCCTCGAAGCGACCCGGGGCGTCAGCGAGGTACGGGTCGACACGCCCATGCGCCTCGTCGTCGTCGCCGAGCGAGGCCGGGCCGAGGTCGTCGCGGCTGCCGTCGAGGCAGGCCTACCCGTCGTCGGCGTCAGCAGCAGGCGGCACCTCGAGGAGGTCTTCCTCGGGGTCATCTCGTCCGCCTCCGCCCCGGTCCTCAACGGTGAGCCCGGCGACGAGGGAGCCTCCCTCGTCGAGCGACTGAGGCAGGTGAGGGCGCGATGACCGACAGGACGCAAGCACTCCCCGCGACTCCCAACCACGAGCTCACCCAGGTGCGTGACCCGCTCTCGTGGCGCGCCGAGCTGGGCCGGCAGTGGGGGAGGCGGCGTACGGCCTGGGCCTTCGGCCTGCTGCTCGCGCTGCCGCTCGTGCTCGTCGCGTCGTTCGCCTTCGGGGAACGGTCCACCAGCAGCCGCGGCGGCACGACCACCCGCATCTTCGACCTCGCCCAGAGCGGTGCGGCGAACTTCAGCCTCGTCCTCGTCTTCCTCGCGTCCGAGCTCCTGCTCGTGCTCCTCGCCGCGCTGTTCTGCGGCGACGCGGTGCCGTCGGAGGCGTCCTGGGCGTCGCTGCGCTACCTGCTCATCGCGCCCGTCCAGCGCGCGCGCCTGCTGACGAGCAAGCTCGCCATCGGCGTGGCCTCGACCCTGATCGCGACCGTCCTGCTCCCCGCCTGGGGCCTGCTCGTCGGCGGCCTCGCCTACGGCTGGGACCCGCTGACCAACCCCATCGGCGAGAACCTCACGTGGGGCCAGTTCCTGCCGCGTCTCGCGCTCGCCATGGGCTACATCTTCGTCACGCTGCTGCCGATCGCGGGCATCGCCTTCTGGCTCGGCACGCGCTCGGACGCCCCGCTCGCCGCCGTTGGGGGCGCGGTGCTCTTCAACATCCTGCTCAACATCCTCGACCAGCTGGACGCGCTCGACCCGTACCGGAACGCCTTCCCCGGCCACTACTCGCGGGCCTGGATGGACGCACTCGCCGTGTCGCCCGACTACACCGACATGCTGCACGGCGCGCTGTGGGCGCTCGTCTGGGCCGTGGCGTTCACGATGCTCGCGTACCGCCGCTTCCGCCGCTCCGACATCCTCAGCTGACCGCGGTCTTGTCAACCGGAATGGTCGAGGTTGCATCCCTGCCCTTTGGTGTACGACCGCCGACTCTTCAGCGGGCTCGCTCCTCGGCCGAGGCGATCAGGTCCGCGAAGGAGGGGTCGAAGTCCGAAGCGTCGAGGATCTTGCGGACCTCCACCTCGCTGTCGCGCAAGGGCGAGCGCTTCACCCACTCGACGGCCTCCTCGATGGAGCTGACCTGCCAGATCCCGTAGCCGGCGACCACTTCCTTCGTCTCGGCGAACGGGCCGTCGGTCACGGTGGCCTCGCCGTCGCCGTCGAAGGCGACGCGCTTGCCCTTGCTGGACGGCTGGAGTCCGTCGCCGGCCAGCACGATGCCCGCCTCGATGAGTTCCTCGTTGAACTGGTTCATCGCCGCGAACTCCTCGGGGCTACCGAACTCGCCTGCCTCGGACCGCGCCGTCGCCTTGCCCAGAATCATGACCTTCATCGCTGCGCTCCTTCGTGTCGCCCGGGATCGGTGCCGTCGACCGATACACCCTGACTCACCCTGACGTCGAACGGGACGGGCCGGATTCGACAGCTCGCGGCAACTTTTCTCGGACCAGGTCGGCCGCCCGGGCCGCGCTGTCAACCTCCGCGCCTAGAGTGGGTGCCCGTGGAGCCGGAACCCCCAGAGAGGGAACCACATGAAGCTGTACATCTGTTGGAGTACCAACGGAAGCGCTCATCACGACTGCCACAAGGCACACGCGGCTCTGGTCGACGCCGGCTACAGCCCTGAGATATCGAAGGCCAGAGGACAGGAACATCTGCCGAAGTTCCTGCAGTTCAAGGTCCGCCGCGAAGTTCATGCCTTGACCGGCTCCTTCTTCGTCCCCGTCCTGGTGCTCGATGACGGCACCACCATCAACGAGCCAGACCGAATCGTGGCCTGGGCGCAAGCCCATCCCGCCACGTAGGTCGCTGCCTCTCGACGCGCTCGCCACGGCCGCCAACGGGGCCGAGTTCCGCGCGCTCCTGTCGCCCCTCGGCGCGCGATCCGCCACCCGGATCCGAGCTGACGAGCTGCGCCGGCTTGCCGTGCCGACTCTCATGGTCTGGGGCTACCGCGACCCGGTCGTGCCGGTCCGCGAGGCGCGAGCCGCCGCCGAGCTGATCGCGAACGCCCGCCTCGAGGTGCTGCCCGGAGGGCACGTCCCGCAGCTCGGGAACCCGGCCCGGGTGGCAGAGCTGCTGACGGGCTTCGCTCGTCAGGGGTTTCCGGCGTGAACGGGGCGATACGGCGTACGGTCGGAGCGGAGGTGGTGGCGCGATGACCGCGACGACAGACCAGATCAGCCCTCCCGGCCGGCTTGCCGGGCCGGACGAGGGAATCACCCTCGACGAGCTGCGGCTCGCGAGCCGCAACCACGCGATGCCCGCCGAGGCGATGCGCGCGGACGTGACGCCACCGGGCCTGCACTACGTCCTCGTGCACTACGACATCCCGCACGTCGACGCCGACACGTGGAGCCTCGACATCGGCGGCGACGTCGAGCGGCCCCTCGTGCTCGACCTCAAGGCCCTGCGAGACATGGCGGCCCGCACTGTACGGGTGACACTGGAGTGTGCCGGAAACGGACGGGCGGCCCTGAGCCCCAGACCGATCAGCCAGCCGTGGCTCGCCGGTGCCGTGGGCACGGCCGACTGGACCGGCATACCGCTGAGGCAGCTGCTGGAGGACGCGGGTCCGGCAGGGGGCGCTCACTCGGTCGTCTTCACGGCACTCGACCACGGCATCGAGCGCGGCATCGAGCAGGACTACGAGCGTGGGCTCACGCTCGAGCAGGCCATGGCAGACGACGTGCTCGTCGCGTTCGAGATGAACGGCGCGCCACTCCCTCCCCAGCACGGCCACCCCGTTCGGCTCGTCGTGCCCGGCTGGTACGGCATGGCGCACGTCAAGTGGCTCAGCCGCATCACGGTCATCGACCACGAGTACGACGGCTACCAGAACGCCGTGGCCTACAGGACGAGGGCCCGGCCCGACGAGCCGGGCGAAGCGGTCACCCGGATCCACCCGCGGGCGCTGCTCGTGCCGCCGGGCTTCCCCGACTTCATGACGCGCGAGCGAGCGCTCAGGCCAGGGGTCGTCGAGCTCGAAGGGCGTGCGTGGTCGGGATGGGCTCCGGTCGAGCAGGTCGACGTGAGCACGGACGACGGTACGACGTGGCAGCCCGCGGAGCTGTCCACGAGCGAGCACCGTTGGGCCTGGCGGCGATTCGCCTGCCGGTGGACCGCGAGTCCGGGTCGGTACGTCCTTCGGGTGCGCGCCACCGACGGGTCGGGTCGTCAGCAGCCGGCGGACCAGCAGTGGAATCTCGGCGGCTTCGCCAACAACGGCGACCAGCCGGTCATCGTCCACGTCCTGGAGGCGTGATGGCCGGACGCAGGTCGGCAGCAGGCTCGCGTTCGTCGCGCAGTTCCTCGTGCACGGGGGCCGCGATGCGCCGCGCCATGACGAACGACCTCGCCCGGATCAGGAGTCTTCTGGAGTCGCGGTGACCTGCGAGCCCGACACGGGCGGCTCGGCCGACCACGGGAAGACGATCCACCTGTCGGTCTCACGCCACACGTAGTCGGGCGTGACCCCCGACCGCGGCTTGCTGTAGAGCACGGCACTGCGGGACTCCGCGCCGTGCTCCTGGAGGAGCGCCAGCACGAGGGCGAGCGTGCGGCCCGAGTCCGCGACGTCGTCGACGACGAGGATCTGGCGGCCCCTGATGCTGTCGAGGTCGAGGTGCGGCGCGAGGAGCACCGGGTCGGGCAGCGTCTCCTCGACGTCGGTGTAGAACTCGACGTTGATCGCGTCGGTGAGCTTCACGCCCAACGCGTACGAGAGGCCGCCACCGGGGATGAGCCCGCCACGGGCGACCGCGACCAGGACGTCGGGGCGGAAGCTCGAGTCGGCCACGAGGGTCGCCAGCTCACGAACGGCGACGCCGAACCCCTCCCACGTCAGCACCTCCTTGTCCGCGAGCGTCGAGGCATCTGCGTGGTAGGCGATCGTCATGGGAAGAGGCTAGCCACCGGGGTGAACGGCCGGTAGACGCGACGGGGTCGCTGCCCGACCCGTGGTCTGGACCCTTGACCGGCACGGCGCGCACTGACAGAGTCGAAGCGCTTCGAATCGAAGCGCTTCGACAACTCTTCAGGAGGACAGCGTGGTCCATCCCTCACGATCGGTCAGACGGAGGCAGACCCGGCGCACGGCGGCCCTCGCGGCCGCGGTCGTCGTCGCAGCGACCGGGGCGCTGGTCGCACCGCACGCCGCCACCGGTGCGGTCGTCGCCGCAGCGGACCTTCCCTTCCGCGACCCCAGGCTCCCGATCGGGGAGCGGGTCAAGGACCTGATGGCCCGGCTCACGCTCGACGAGCGCATCGGGCTGCTCCACCAGTACCAGCAGCCCGTGCCCCGGCTCGGGATCGGCATCTTCAAGGCGGGCACGGAGGCGCTCCACGGCCTCGCCTGGTCGAACAACCACCGCGACAACGGCAACGTCGTGACCGCGACCGCCACCCAGTTCCCGCAGGCGCTCGGCCTCGCCAGCACCTGGGACCGGGGGCTGGTCGAGCAGATCGGGTCCGCCATCGGTGACGAGGCCCGCGGCATGCACGCGAAGGACCCCGAGGTGTGGGGCCTCAACCTGTGGGCGCCGGTCGTCAACCTGCTGCGCGACCCGCGGTGGGGCCGCAACGAGGAGGGCTACTCCGAGGACGCCACGCTCACCGGTGCCATCGCGACGGCCTACGGCTCGGGGATCCAGGGTGACGACCCGACGTACCTCAAGGCCGCGCCGACCCTCAAGCACTTCATCGGCTACAACAACGAGGCGCAGCGCGACACCTCGTCGTCGAACCTGCCGCCACGAGTGCTGAAGGAGTACGAGCTCAAGGCGTTCGAGGCACCCCTCAAGGCCGGGGCTGCGACGGGCGTGATGGCCTCCTACAACCTCGTGAACGGCCGCCCGGCCACGGTGGACCCCCTGGTCGGCGAGCTCCGGTCGGTCTCGAAGACGCCGCTCTTCAACGTCAGTGACGCCTTCGCGCCGGGCAACCTCGTCGGGTCCCAGAAGTACTTCAGCACTCAGGCCGAGGCCGACGCCGCGATGTTCCGGGCGGGTCTCGACGCCTACGTGGGGGACAACACCGACCCGACCTCGATGACCACGGCGGTCAAGGCGGCGCTGGCCAAGGGGCTCATGACCGAGGCCGACGTCGATGCGGCGGCGTCGCACGCGCTCACCCTCCGTTTCCGGCTCGGCGAGTTCGACCCGGACGGTGGACCGTACGGGGCCCTCGGGACCTCCGAGGTCAACGCACCGGAGCACCAGCGGCTGGCTCGGCGGGCTGCGGCCGAGGCGATGGTGCTGCTGAAGAACTCCAAGGACGCGCTGCCCCTCGACGCCGCCCGGGAGAAGAAGGTCGCGGTGATCGGCCAGCTCGCCGACACGGTCTACAGCGACTGGTACGGCGGCAACGCGCCCTACACGGTGACCCCGGCCGACGGCATCGCCAAGCGGCTGGGCACATCCGGCTCTGTCAGCAGCATCGAAGGTGTCGACCGGATCGCACTGCGCGACAAAGCAACCGGAAAGTACGTGACCTCGCGCGGCACCACCGACACCGACACGGTCGCGGCGTCGGCCGACACCGCCGGACCAGCCGCACAGTTCGACGTCTTCGACTGGGGCGAGGACGTCGTCACGCTGCGCAACGTCGCGACGGGCAACGTCGTAGGCAGCAACTGGTCCGCCTTCGTCACCAAGGACAAGCAGCCGAACGGGTGGTTCGTGCAGCAGCAGTTCGCCATCGAGAACCAGCCCGACGGGTCCGTCGTCCTGCGCTACGCGGGCTACGAGACGGGTGAGAGCTGGTACGGCGGCGGCACGTACGTCCGCGTCGGGGATGACGGCATCCTCCGTGCCGACGTGAAGTCCGCGGCGGAGGCCAGCCACTTCACGCGGGAGACGCTGCGCAGCGGTGTGGCGGAGGCGGCCGCCGCGGCTGCGAGCAGCGACGCCGCCGTCCTCGTGGTCGGGAGCATGCCGTTCATCAACGGTCGCGAGGCCCGTGACCGCACGAGCATGGAGCTGCCCGCAGCCCAGCGGCGCCTCGTCGAGGCGGTGCTCGCCGCCAACCCCAACACAGTGCTCGTGCTCGAGACCTCCTACCCCGAGACGATCGACTGGGCGCAGCAGACCGTTCCCGCGATCGTGTGGACGACGCACGCCGGCCAGGAGACGGGTAACGCCCTCGCCGACGTCCTCTTCGGCGACGTCAACCCCTCCGGGCACCTGACGCAGACGTGGTACCGCGCGGGCACATCGCTGCCGAGCATCTACGACTACGACATCATCAAGAGCAAGCGCACGTACCAGTACTACGCGGGCACGCCGCTCTACCCCTTCGGGCACGGCCTGAGCTACACCGACTTCGCGTACGGCCCGGTCACGGCCACACCCGGGTCGGTGGCACCCGACGGCACGGTCGCCGTCCGGGTCACCGTGCGCAACACCGGCACCCGCGCCGGTGAGGACGTCGTGCAGCTCTACGACCACCAGCGAACCTCTCGCACCCCCCAGCCGGACCGGCGTCTGCTCGGTTTCGCCAAGGTCCGCCTCGCCGCCGGCGAGTCCCGGCAGGTGGCGATCACGGTCAAGGCCGCCGACCTCGCGGTCTGGGACGTGACGCGCGGGCGCTGGGTCGTCGAGCGCTCGGTGCACGACCTCTTCGTCGGCCGGTCCGCCGAGGACATCCGCGCCACGGCGTCGCTGGACGTGCGGGGCGAGGTCGTGCCTCCGCGAGACCTCAGCACGCCGACCAGGGCCGTGAACTTCGACGACTACTCCGGCATCAGCCTCGTCGACGAGTCCAAGACCTCCGGCACGTCGGTCGCCTCTCCCGAGGCCGGGGGCTGGGCCGTCTACCGCGACGCCCGGCTCGGCGCGCGGGCGGTGACGTTCACGGCGCAGGCGGCGCTCGATGGACCCGCCGCCGCGACCGTCGAGCTGCGCGTCGGCTCCCCGACCGGTGCCGTCGTCGGACGGGCCACCGTGGCACCGACCGGCAGCGTCTACTCGTACCGGCCCGTCACCGCCTCGGTCACCGCGCCCGCGGGCAACGGAGACCTCTACCTCGTCCTCGGCAAGGGGGTGCGGATCTCCTCCTTCACGCTCCGGTAGCACCAGCTCGACGGACCGACGCGAACGGCCCCGCCCACCAGCAGGTGGGCGGGGCCGTTCGTCGTCGGGGCTGCGGTCTCTCAGTCGCGCTCAGTACGCGCTCGCGAGACCGCCTCGTGGTAGGCGAGGAGGCCGGCATACCACCGGCCGGAGTCCTTGACGGTCCGGGCCTGGGTGTCGTAGTCGACGTGCACGATGCCGAAGCGCCGCTCGTAGCCGTACGCCCACTCGAAGTTGTCGAGCAGCGACCAGACGAGATAGCCGCGCACGTCGGCACCGGCGTCGATCGCGTCGGCGACCGCCCCAAGGTGTCGTCGGACGTATGCCGTCCGGTCGGCGTCCCGCACGCGCCCGTCCGCGTCGACCCGGTCGGCGAACGCCGCCCCGTTCTCGGTGATGAGCAGGGGCAGGCCGGGGTAGCGCGTGGCCAGGCCGGTGAGCAGCTCGGTCAGCCCGGCCGGGTCGATGTTCCAGCCCATGGCGGTGTGCGGTGGTGCCGTCGCGGGGAACTCGACGTCGTCCGCTCCCACCCACGGGCTCGCGCCGTCACCGTGGCCGTCGGCCGTCTCCTTCGGGCCGGTGCCGACGTGCTGGCGGACGAGGCAGCTCGCGTAGTAGTTCACGCCGAGGGCGGTCAGTGGCACGGCGATCTGCTCGAGGTCGCGGTCGTGGACGAACCCGAAGTCGCTGACGCCCGCGACGTCGTCGAGGAGGTCGTCGGGGTAGCGGCCCTCGAGCATCGGCCCGAGGAAGGCCCGGTTCGCCAGGGCGTCGACCTTGCGCACCGCCTCGAGGTCGCCGGGGCTGGACGGGTCGACCGGGCGCGGCACGTGGAAGTTGAGGGCAGCGCCCACCCCGACGTCGTCACCCGCCACGGACCGCAACGCCCGCGCGCCGAGGCCGTGCGCGAGGTTGAGGTGGTGCACGGCGGCGAGGGCTGAGGCGGGTTCGGTCCGTCCGGGTGCGTGCACGCCCGCGGCGTAGCCGAGGTACGCCGAGCACCACGGCTCGTTGAGCGTCAGCCAGAGCGGGATCCGGTCGCCGAGGCGCTCGGCGACCAGGCCGGCGTACTCGGCGAAGCGGTAGGCCGTGTCGCGCACCGGCCACCCGCCGGCATCCTCGAGGGCCTGCGGCAGGTCCCAGTGGTACAGCGTCGGGATCGGCTGTATCCCCTTCTCCAGCAAGGTGTCCACGAGCCGCGAGTAGTAGTCGAGCCCCTTCTCGTTGGCGGGGCCACGTCCGGTCGGCTGGACCCGCGGCCACGCGATCGAGAAGCGGTAGGCGCCCAGGCCGAGGCCGGCCATGAGCTCGACGTCCTCCCTCCAGCGGTGGAAGTGGTCGACGGCCACGTCGCCGGTGTCGCCCCCCAGCGTGCGACCCGGCGTGTGGCTGAACGTGTCCCAGATGGAGGCGCCGCGCCCGTCAGCGTCGACGCCTCCCTCGATCTGGTAGGCCGCCGTCGCGGCGCCCCAGCGGAAGCCCGGTGGGAACCGCTGGGCGAGGGAGGCCGTCGCGGACGGGGCACGGGTCTGCGTCGTCATGACGCAGACCCCGTGCCGAGGGCGATCTCGACGACGTCGTCCGTCGCCTCGACGAGGAGGCCGCCGACGGCATACGGCAGGTGGTCGGGGTGCGGGATCGCCCGGCCCCCGACCACGGTCGCCCCGCTGCCGGCGCCAACGACGAGAACCCGGAACGAGCCCGGGAGGTCGGGGCCGAGGGCCCGTCGCACCGTGACGACCTCGCTGCCGCGCTCCACGGTGAACAGGGTGTCGGCGTCGCCCGCGAAGCCAGGGACGGTCACCTCACGGATGCCGTCCGCGAGCTCGACGAGGGCCAGCGTGACGCCGTCTGCCCACGCGTACTCCGGTGAGTCGGTGCAGGCGCCGAGCGGCAGCACCGTGTCGGGACGGACCAGCAACGGCACCGAGTCGAAGCCGTGCTGCTCGCGCACCCACGCGGGACCGGTGACGGTGCGCCCGTCGAGCAGGCCCGTCCAGCGTCCGGCGGGCACGTAGTAGTCGACGGAGCCGTCGTGCGAGAGCACGGGGGCGACGAGGAGCGAGTCGCCGAGGGTGTACTGGCGGTCGAGGTGAGCCACGGCGGGGTCGTCCGGGAACTCGAGCAGCAGGGCCCGCATGACCCCGACGCCGTCGGTCGTCACCTCCCGCGCGACCCTCGTGAGGTACGGCATGAGGGCGAGCTTGAGCCGGGTGAAGCGACGCGTCACCTCGACCGCCTCGTCGTCGAAGGCCCACGGAACGCGGTAGGAGTCCGACCCGTGCAGCCGGCTGTGGCTCGAGAGCAGCCCGAAGGCGAGCCACCGCTTGAACACCGCGGGGTCCGGCGTGCCCTCGAAGCCGCCGATGTCGTGGGACCAGTAGCCGAACCCGGAGTAGGCGAGCGAGAGCCCGCCACGCAGCGACTCAGCCATCGACGGGAACGTCGAGTCACAGTCACCACCCCAGTGGACGGGGAACTGCTGGCCGCCCGCCGTGGCCGAGCGGGCGAAGAGCACTGCCTCCCCCTCGCCCTTGGTGCGCCGGAGCAGGTCGAAGACCGCGCGGTTGTAGAGCTGCGTGTAGTAGTTGTGCATCCGCTCCGGGTCGGAGCCGTCGTGCCAGACCACCTCGGTCGGGATCCGCTCGCCGAAGTCGGTCTTGAACGCGTCGACGCCGATGTCGAGCAGCTTGTGCAGCTCACCGGTGAACCAGTCGACGGCGGCTGGGTTCGTCAGGTCGACGAGCCCCATCCCGGCCTGCCACTTGTCCCACTGCCACACGCTCCCGTCCGCCCGGCGGACGAGGTAGCCCTTCTCCATCCCCTCGGCGAACAGGTGCGACCGCTGTGCGATGTAGGGGTTGATCCACACGCACACCCTCAGGCCCTTGGCCTTGAGCCGCCGGAGCATCCCCGCCGGGTCGGGGAACGTGGCGGGGTCCCACACGAAGTCACACCAGTGGAACTCGCGCATCCAGAAGCAGTCGAAGTGGAAGACCGACAGGGGCAGGCCGCGCTCGGCCATGCCGTCGACGAAGGACATGACCGTCGCCTCGTCGTAGCTCGTCGTGAACGACGTCGAGAGCCACAGGCCGTACGACCAGGCCGGCACCTGCGGCGCGCGACCGGTGAGCGCCGTGTACCTCGCGAGGATCTCCTTCGGCGAGGGCCCGTGGATGACGTAGTACTCGAGCTCCTCTCCGGCGACGGAGAACTGGGTCGCCGACACCGCCTCGGACCCGACCTCGAACGACACCTCCTCGGGATGCCGCACGAAGACGCCGTAGCCGGCGTTCGTGAGGTAGAACGGCACGTTCTTGTAGGCCTGCTCGCTGCTCGTGCCGCCGTCGGCGTTCCAGATGTCGACGGTCTGCCCGTTCTTGACGAGGGGACCGAAGCGCTCGCCGAGCCCGTAGACGAGGTCGCCGACGCCGAGGGCCAGCTGGTCGACGGCGAAGACGTCGTCGTCCTCGAAGAGCGCGACGCCGGTGCCGCGCGGCATCGACCCGGTGAGGCGGCGCCCGTCGGCGAGGAAGCTCACCGCATACCCCGGCCCCTTCGCGACGTGCACGCGCAGGCCCCCGGCCGTGAGGGTCCCGCCGTCGTCGTCGACGGTCACGGACACCGGTGCGTCGGCCGCACCGTCGACCGCGAACTGCGGGTGCCTCGGTCCCGCTCCGAGGTGCCGGGCCAGCCGTACCCGGATGACGTCGGGCATGGGGGAGCTGAACTCGACCGTGAGCAGCGGGCGGTTGAGCGTGTCGCCGCGCGTGTGGATCCGGGCCGTGGGGGCGTATGCCGTCAACGTCCTGCCGTCGTCGCCGACCTCGAGGTCGCGGACCTCGGCCGGCCGCAGCAGCGTGACGCCGTGGCGGGACTGCCAGTAGCCGTCAGTGAACTTCATGGGAGCTCCGTGCTCGCTTTCGTCGTGCGGGGCGCGTCTCTTCTGCGCTCACGTCGGCGCTCACTTCTCGGCGCCGGCCATGATGCCGCGCGTCAGGGTGCGCTGGAAGATGAGGAAGAAGATGACGCAGGGGATGAGGGAGATGAGAGCGCCGGCGTTCGTCGTCGGGGCGTCCATGATGCGGTCGCCCTGCAGCGTCGCGAGCGCGACGGGCACGGTCTGGGTCTTGTTGGAGATGAGCATGACCAGGGGGATGAAGAACTCGTTCCACGTCCAGATGAAGAAGAAGATGACGAGCACCGTGAGCGTCGGGCGCGTGATCGGGAAGACGACGCGCCAGAGGGTCTGCCACCGGCTCGCGCCGTCCAGGGCGGCGGCCTCGAGCACCGACCGCGGGAAGGTGCCCAGGACCGAGGCGAGCAGGTAGGTGCCGAACGCGCTCTGGATGACGGTGAAGATGATGATCACCGACAGCTGGGTGTTGTAGAGGCCGACCTGCTTGGCGAAGAAGTAGAGCGGGTAGACCAGGGCCTCCTGCGGCAGCATGTTGGCGAGCAGGAAGAGCCCGACGATCCACAGTCGTCCCCTCACCCGGCCGATGCCGAGCGCGAAGGCGTTGAGCAGCGACACGACGGTGGCCGCGACCGCCACGGCGCTCGAGATGATGATCGAGTTCAGCAGCTTCTGGGGGTAGTTCACCTGCTCCCAGTACGTCGTCAGGCCCTTCGTGTAGATCTCCGTCGGCAGGCTGAGCGGGCCGTTGCTGCTGTAGTCGGAGGGCGACTTGAACGCGTTGAGCAGCATGAGCAGGAACGGCGCGATGACGGCGAGCGCGCACAGGGTGATGAGGACGAGGACGACCCAGCGGCCCGGCCCCCGGCGCAGCCGGCTGGTGAACCGGGGAGCCGCAGAGGACGGCCCGTCGGTGCCGTCGGTCCCGGGTGCCCCGGCCCCTGGGACCTGGGGGGTGGTGGCGGTGGTCATGATGGCGCTCATCGCTCATCCCTTCGCTCAGCCCGAGCCTGCAGGGCCATGAAGACCGCCGCGACGACCACGATGATCAGCGTGAGCACCGTGGCGATGGCGGCTCCGTAGCCGACGTCGAGCTTCTTGAAGAACGTGTTGTAGGCGAAGTAGGAGGGCACGTTCGTGCTGTTCTCCGGCCCGCCGCGGGTCAGTGCGAAGATCGGCGCGAAGACCTTGAGCGCGGCGATCGTGCAGGTCAGCGTGACGACGTAGGTCTCCGGGCGGATCTGGGGGATCGTGATGGCCCGCAGCCGGTCCCACCACCCGGCGCCGTCGAGCTCGGCGGCCTCGTAGAGCTCGGGATCGACGCGACCTAGCGCGGCCATGAAGATGACGACCGGGTAGCCGATCTGCACCCACACGAGCACGAGCATGACCGCCGGCAGGGCGAAGCCCGGGTCGCCGAGCCAGTCCTGGGCCAGGGAGCCGAGGCCGACCGCCTCGAGGAGGCCGTTGACGGCCCCGTCCGGTCGCAGCACCCACCCCCACACGATGCCGGCGACGACGACGGGCAGGATCTGCGGGAGGTAGAAGGTCGCGCGCAGCACCGACACGACGCCGGCTCCGAAGCGGCGGCCCAGGTAGTCGAACAGGACGGCGGCCAGCACGAGGCCGATGACCGTCGGTACGACGACCATGGCGACGATCATCGCCAGCGAGTTGCGGAACGACATCCAGAACACGTCGTCGGCGAAAAGCCTTGCGTACTGGTGGAACCCGGCGAAACGGGGCTTTCCGACACCCGACCAGCGGGTCAGCGAGAGGTAGATGTTGTAGAAGAAGGGGATCCCGATGACGGCCGTGAAGAGGACCGCCCCCGGGATGAAGTACGTCCAGTAGGACGCCTGCCGGCGGCGCCTTCTGAGGAGCCGGCCGGTCCGGTCCGACGCGTCGTCGGTTCGGCTGAGTGTGGCGCTCGACATGTTTCCTCCGTTCGGGGTGGGGCGGCAGTCCGCCCCACCCCGGTTGACGGCATCCGGGCTACTTGGCCTGGATCTCCTTGATGCCGTCCACGTACGGCTTGGCCAGTGCGTCGAGCACGGCGCTCGGCTGCGCAGACTGGTTGATGAGCCCCTGCAGCTTCGCCACGAGCACGTCGTAGTAGCCGGGGACCGGCCAGTCGGGGTAGAACGCGAGGCCGTCCTGGTCGAGCAGCGTGGCGAAGTCCTCGGTCATCTTCCGCGTGCGCTCGTCGGTGATCTTGGCGGGGTCTCCGGCGACGGGCAGGCCGCCCTTCTCGCCGAGGAGGTCCTGGACCTCCGGGCGGAGGGTGATGTCGATGAAGTCGTAGGCCAGTGACTTCGCCTTGGAGTTCTCGGGCACGACCCAGAGGTTGCCCGAGGAGCCGGCATCGAGCTTGTTGCCGGGGAAGAGCATGGTGCCCCAGTCGAAGCCCTTGATCTCGTCGGCGAACCGGCCGAACCACCAGCTGCCCGACACGATCATCGGTGTCTTGCCGGCGATGAAGGCCGTGCCCATGTCCTCGGCCTTGGCGCTCGCCGTGTTCTTGGCGATGTAGCCCTTCTTGACCCAGGCGTCGAAGGTGTCGGCGCCGTACTTCAGCGGGTCGGCGTGGAAGTCGACGGCTCCCTTGTAGAGCTGGTAGCTGTCGACGAAGGCGCGGTCGGCCTTGGAGAGGGCCAGCTGGTAGTAGAGCTGACCTGCGGGGTACTCGGCGCCCGACATCCCGAGGCCGGCAGTCCCCTTGGCCTTGAAGGCTGCCAGGGCCGACTCGAGCTCGGCGAAGGTCGTCGGCAGCTTGACGCCGTTCTTCGTGAAGAGGTCCTTGTTGTAGTAGACCATCACGTACTCGCCGTAGTTCGGGACGCCGTACCAGACGTTGCCGCCCATGACGCCCTTCTCGTCGTACTTGGCCGTCGTCTGCAGGCTGGGGCTCAGCTTCTTGTCCCAGCCGCGCTTCTGGGCCTCGGACGTCAGGTCGGTGAGCAGCCCCTGTGAGGCGAGCAGGCCGGCGGTGGCGTTGCCCTTGTTGTACTCCATGATGTCGGGACCCTCTTCGGAGTTGAGGATCATGCCGGCGTTCTGCTGGATCTGCTCGAACGCCTTGCGTTCGAACTCGACCTTCACACCGGGGTGCTCCTTCTTGAAGATCTCGATGGCCTTGTCCCAGGCCACGCCCATCGCGCCGTTCGCGCTCTCGTAGTGCCACAGGCGCAGGGTCGTGGCCGCGGTGTCGTCGGTGGCACCTGCCCCCGGTGACTCGCCGCCGCTGCAGGCACCGAGGGTCAGGGCCGCTGCGGCCGCAGCCGCCAGGGCTGCCCGGTGAAAGGAAAACCTCATTGTCGCTCCTTGGTCAGGTACAGTGTCGAAGCGCTTCGACTGTCCCATCGACGACGGAGTCGCGTCAATAGTTTCGCGGGAATACAAATTGTTTCGGTGTGGGCCGCCGGGGCCGTGGACGACGAGGAGGGAGGTGGCCGTGCGCGAGCAGTCCCTCGCCTATGGTGATCGCATGCCCACCATCGCGGACGTCGCCCGGGAGGCCGGCGTGGCACCCAGCACCGTCTCCTACGTGCTGAGCGGCAAGCGCGCGATCTCGGCCGAGACGCGGGCCCGCGTCGAGGCTGGCATCGCCCGTCTCGGCTACCGGCCGAACGCCGGGGCGCGGGCCCTCGCCAGCGCGAGCACGAAGATCGTGGCGCTCGTTGCACCGCTGCGCACCGACATCAACGTTCCCGTGATCATGCAGTTCGTCGCAGCCATCGCCCTGGAGTGCCGGGCCGGCGACTACGACGTGCTGCTCGTGATCAAGGACGAGGGCCCCGAGGTGCTCGACCGGATCGTCCAGGGCTCCATGGCCGATGCGCTCATCGTCATGGACGTCGAGGCCCACGAGCCCCGGCTCGAGAGCCTGCGCGGCTCCGGCTTCCCCGTCGTGCTCATCGGGGTGCCCGAGACGCCCGGAGACTTCAGCTGCGTCGACCTCGACTTCGCCGCGGCTGCCAGGGTGTGCGTCGAGCGGCTCGCGGAGCTCGGGCACCGCGACATCGCCCTGCTCGGTCCCACCCCCGCGGTCTACGAGCGGGGGACGAGCTACGCCCTGCGTTTCCGGGACGGGTTCGAGGCCGGCGCCGCGGAGGCGGGGGTGCGTGCCTCGGTCCACGCCCTCAGCCCGGGGCACCGCGAGGTCGAGGCCCAGGTCGACGCGCTGCTGCGTGACGAGCCCGAGGTCACCGGCCTCGTGGTGCACAACGAGGCGGCGCTGCCGGCCCTGCTCACGGCACTGAGGTCGCGCGGACGCGACGTCCCGGAGCGCATGTCGATCGTCGCCCTGTGCCCGGACGACATCGCCGAGGCGCAGTCGGTGCCCCTCGACGCGGTGTCGATCCCCGCAGCGGACGTGGGCCGTCGCGCGGTCGAGCTGGCCATGGGCCAGCTGGCCGGTCAGGTCGGCGACCAGGAGCTCCTCCCGCCGCACCTGCAGGTCCGCGGCAGTGCCGCGAAGCCCCACCGCGCCGAGGCACCCGGTGGGGGAGACTGACGCGGTGACCACCGTGCCCCGATCGCTCCAGCCGTCACGACGCTCGCAGGTGCCGCCCTTCCAGGTCATGGACGTGCTCGACCGGGTGGCCGTGCTGCGGGCCGACGGGCGCGACGTCGTGTCCCTCTGCGCCGGCGAGCCCTCGGGCGGTGCCCCGAGCCTCGTGTCGGAGGCGGCCGCGCGCATCCACGCGTCGGGCCGCGCGCTGACGTACACGTCGGCTCTCGGCATCCGCGAGCTGCGCGCCGAGCTCGCCGCGCACTACCGCCGCTGGTACGGCCTCGACGTCGACCCGGCGCGCGTCGCGATCACGACCGGTTCCTCCGGCGGTTTCGTCCTCGCCTTCCTCGCCGCCTTCGAGGCCGGCGACCGGGTCGCGCTGGCCAGACCCGGCTACCCCGCCTACCGCAACATCCTCTCGTCGCTCGGCTGCGAGGTCGTCGAGATCGACTGCGGTCCCGACACCCGCTACCAGCCGACCCCGGCCCTGCTCGACGCCGCCCAGGCCGACGGACCGCTCGCCGGCCTCATCGTCGCCTCGCCCGCCAACCCGACGGGCACCATGGTCGACCGCGCCGAGCTCGCCGCCATCACCGGCTGGTGCGCCGACCACGGCGTGCGCCTCGTCAGTGACGAGATCTACCACGGCGTGACCTATCCCGATCCCGGGGCGGCCGACCCGCGCGGCGTCTGCGCCTGGGAGCACGACGACACGTCGGTCGTCATCTCGTCCTTCAGCAAGTACTGGGGGATGACCGGCTGGCGCCTCGGCTGGATGCTCCTGCCGGAGGACCTCGTCCGCACCGTCGACGCGCTCGCCGGCAACGTCGCGCTGTGCCCACCGGCCCCCGCGCAGTATGCCGCCGTGTCGGCCTTCGCCGAGGAGTCCTACCGCGAGTGCGACGAAGCCGTTGCAGAGTTCGCATGCACTCGAGAACTATTACTGGACAATGCCGCCCGGCTCGGCTGGGGCCAATCGGCGCCACCGGACGGCGCGTTCTACTACTGGGCCGACCTCGGGCCGCAGCTCGAGCGCTGGGGGAGCTCGGCGGCATACGCGAGCACTCTGCTCGAGCAGACGGGTGTGGCGATCACGCCGGGCGGGGACTTCGACGACCGCGCCGGGGGGCGCTCGGTTCGGCTCAGCTTCGCGGCGGGCAGCACGGCCGTCGGCGAGGCGATCGAGCGGGTCGTCGCCTTCCACGACCGCTGAACGACTACGGTCCCCGGTATGGGGTGGTTCACCGATCTCGTGACCGTCGTCCGTCAGCGGCTCGGGGACCGCACGGAGCCGGTGCCGGCCGGCCAACCGGCATCGATCGAGGAGCTGCTCGAGCGGATGCGGGCCGTCGGGGACACGCTGCCCGACGGCGACGGCGTGCGCGCCTTCCACGAGATGTACGTCCGCGTCACCGAGCTCGTGCGCGACAGGGTCGTCGAGGGGCACTTCAGTGACCCGCGGTTCATGATCCGGCTCGACGTCGTCTTCGCGGGCCTCTATCTCGAGGCGGTCGCCGCACCGCGGCCGGCGCACGCCTGGTCGCCAGTGCTCGACTCCCGCCGCACGCCCGGGATCCTGTCGATCCAGTTCGCGCTCGCCGGCATGAACGCCCACATCAACCACGACCTGCCCGTCGCCCTCGTGCGGGCCTGCCGCCAGCTCGGCACGGACCTCGACGCACCCGGGGTCGAGGCCGACTACCGGCGCATCACCGGCATCCTCGAGTCGGTCCAGGAGCAGGTGCGGCGGTCGTTCTTCGACGGCGTCCACCTCGAGCTCGACCGCTGGGCAGCCCCCGTGTCGAACCTCGTCGCCTCGTGGAGCATCGGCCGGGCGCGCGAGGCCGCGTGGACGAACGCCCGCGTCCTCTGGGAGCTCGACGGGGTCGAGCCACTGCGTACGGAGTTCCTCGACCGGCTCGACCGCAGTGTCGGGCTCGGGGGCCGCTTCCTCCTCACCCCGGTCGGGGTGGCTCAGGGTTGAGCGCGGGTCGAGCCCGGGTCCAGTGGGGGACGAACCCCATGGCCCGGCCCTTCCGGGTCGGCGAGCGTGGAGGCATGCTCGAGAGCCTCACCGACCAGCTGCTCGCCCTCGCCGGATCCCCCTGGGCCCTCGTGCTCCTCGCGGCGTTCTGCATGTTCGACGCCCTGCTGCCGCCGGTCCCCAGCGAGACCGTCGTCATCGGGCTGGCCACCGTCGGGGCCGCCGGGCACGGTGCGAACCCGTGGCTCGTGCTCGCCGTGGCCGCCGCCGCGGCCTGGCTCGGCGACCGGCTCGTCTTCGAGCTCGGCCGGCGCATGCCCGCGGCGCGTCTGGCCGCGCGCCACCCCCGGACGGGTCGGGCCGTCGAACGGGCGGGGCTCCTGCTTCGCGAACGCGGCGCGCCCTTCATCGTGTCGGCGCGCTACGTGCCCACCGGCAGGGCTGCGGTCAACCTGGCCGCCGGCGTCACGGGCTACCCTCATCTGCGCTTCGCCGGCCTGTCCGCGGTCGCGGTGACCCTCTGGGCCCTCTGGTCGGTGGGCCTGGGCGTCGGCGTCGGGTCCGCGCTCGCCGACCAGCCGCTGCTCGCGATGGCCGTCGGAGTCGTCGGGGGCATCGTCATCGGCCTGCTCATCGAGGTCGTCCTGCGGAGCGTCCGCGGTCGCATGCGGGCCCAGCCATGTGCCGTCCCGGACGTGCCGCCGCCCGGCTCAGCGACGCTGGAGTCCTCCGGGGTCTCTGAGCGAACCCCGCGTCGCTGAGCGAAACGACCTTTCGTCACGATTCGACCGCTTCGTGACGTATCACCGGCCGTCGGCTCGGCTCTGAGGGGCCGTGACCCACACCGTGGTCGCGCTGATGTCTCCCACGGGGAGTCCACGAAAGGAACTGTGATGGCAGAGACCAAGACCACCGCGGGGCAGGCCGCCAAGCGCCGCTCGACAGGTGGCACCGCCGCTGGACGTGACGTCGCGAACGACGCGAACGGCGCGGCGCAGGATGGCGCGGCGCTCGCGACCCGGACGACCGAGGCGATCGCCGAGCGCGCGCTCGGCGGCGAGCGGCCCGCGGCGCCGACGACGAACTTCACGTCGGAGCTGAACAACATCGACTTCCGCAAGATGATCGGCGGCCCGCTCCAGGCGGCCGTCGACGCGCAGGTCGCGTCGTCGCTCGCGACCATCGACTTCATCAACAAGGTCGGCTTCTCGGGTGAGGGCGACGGCCGCGAGCTCGTCATGGTCGACTTCACGCACAAGCGCAAGGACGTCGACTCCTCCGGCGCCGAGGTCACCAAGGACGTGGCGCTGCGGGTCCCGCTCCTCGCGATGCTGCCGATCCCGTCGCTGCGGATCGAGCAGGTCGTCGTCGACTTCAACGTCAAGCTCAACTCGGTCGAGAGCTCGAGCACCAGTGACGCCCTCGGCGTCGACGCCGAGGTCAAGGGCGGCTGGGGGCCGGTGAGCTTCAAGGTGTCCGCGTCCTACCAGCGCAAGACGGCAACCAACGTCGAGGTGAAGAAGGAGTACGCCCTCAACGTCAACGTCAAGGCGGTGCAGGACGAGATGCCCCCGGGCCTCGAGAAGGTCCTCGGGATGCTCTCGGCCTGACCACGGCCGGCGAGGCAACGACGACCAGACAACGACGACGAGACAACGTCAAGACGAAGGAGACGAACCGTGGCCGAGGTGACCCTGGGCGACTACACCGGCTACATCCTGCTCGAGATGATCAGGGCCCGGGAGATGGCCGACCACTACTCCCGGACCGTGGCCGAGCGGTATGCCGCCGACGAGGTGATGCGCCACTTCGCCGTGCCGCGCTTCAAGGTGCCGAAGATGGAGCTGACCATCCCGGTGCTCATCTCCGGGGCGAGGTTCAGCCAGGTCCTGCGCTTCGACATGTCCGCCGACGACTTCGTCGCCACCATGCAGCAGCGTGCTGCCGAGGCCCGGGAGCGGTTGGCCAGCCCGCCGCTCCCGGGCTTCCCAGGCAAGATCGGTCCGGTCATGCCGGGCCGGATCGACCTCCCGGACCTTCTGCCGTCGCGGCTCGAGCCCCACGACCGGGCCGCCACGGCCCTGGGGGACGTGCGGGCCCTCGCTCTCGAGTTCCATCGGCAGCTGCTCGCCAACCCTGACCCCATGCGGCCCGAGACCATCGTGGCCGTCATGTGGAGCCGGATCTTCTGGGCCGCAGTCGGTGCCGACGTCGGTGCCGACGAACCGGTGCCCACCATCCCCACCACGCCCCTGCCCGAGTCGGCGCTGCCGGGCGACGCCCGGCAGGAGCTCCTGGCCGAGACGAGCCAGGAGGTGCTCGAGCTGGTGCGGTCCCGTACCGTCATCGACCGGACGACGATCGACAACCTGCTCATCAACCCCGAGACCAAGGTGGTCAAGAACGGCAGCACCGACTCGAGCGTCTTCACCGTCTCGGCGGAGCTTCTCGAGGAGGCGTTCTACCTCCGCTCGGTGACCGACGAGACCGGCGCGACGTCGACGGTCGTGGAGTTCGAGTGACATGCAGCCCTTTCTTCACGACCGACTGACCACCTACGCGCAGCTTCTCGAGTCCTCGACGGCTGCCATGACGGCGTATGCCGGCAACGACCTCGGCTACGCCACGACTGTCGGCGAGCACCTCGACGCTGTGGCCAAGGCCTACGGCGCCATGGGCACCTCCGACGCGGAGAACGCCGTCAAGGCCTTGGGTGCCGAGCTCGTCGCAGCCCGTCGCGGTGTCGAGGCGGCGACCGGGGCGCGCGTGGAGACGAGGCGCCGCGAGTTCGAGCGATCAACCGCGCTCCGGGTCCTGCTCTCCGCCGCCGACCGGCTGCGAGCGGACCACGCCGCGGCCCGTTCCACGCTCGACGAGGCCAAGGAACAGCTCGGCCCCGTCATCGTCTTCGCGCTCGACCACGGCCTGATGCCGGCGGGCTTCGGGACGCCGACCCAGGACGAGCTGGAGAAGCTGTGGCGGGCGATCCTGATGCGCCCCGAGAGCCGAGGCGCCGCCCAAGTGCTCGCCATGCGGCTCTCGCAGCCCGACATCACCCTGCTGCTCGCCGAGCTGGTCGTCGCGGCCGGCGTCCGGGACTGACCGGACTCCGGCCGCGACGGTGACGCGCGGGGCTCAGGCAGCAACCGGGGCGGCAGCCCGGGCCGCACCTGCCTCGGGGACTGCCGTCGCCGTCGCGGCCTCCGCGGCGCTCGCGTCGGCGCTTGCGCGCAGGGCGGCCCGTAGTCGCCAGGCACCGTAGACGGCGGCGAGGCTGATGACGACGTGCAGGCCGAGGAAGCCGTTCGTGAGGCCCAGGCCGAGCAGGGCGCCTGCGACGAGCGGACCGACGGCCGAGAACGTCGTCTGGATGGCGGTGAACATGCCGAGGGTCGTGCCGACCAGGCCGGCGGGGGCAAGGCTCGCCGTGAGCGGGTTGAGGACGGGCGCGTACATCGTCTCGCCGACGGCGAAGATGCCGAACGTCGTGACGAAGAGCGCGGCCGCGACCTCGGGCGTCAGCTGTGCGACGGACAGGACGACCCACGACAGGGTCCAGACGCCGCCCACGACCATGAGCAGGCTCGCGGCGTTGCGCCGCGCGGTCAGGCGCACGACGACGACCTGCAGGGCGACGATGACGACACAGTTGACGGCGGCGGCCAGACCGATCGCGGACTCGTCCACGTCGAGGACGGTGAGGGCGTATGCCGGCAGGCCCGACTCGAACTGCGCGTAGAAGCCGAGTGCGAGCGCCACCGCCACGACCGCGGTCCAGCGCAGGGCGGGCACGGCGAAGATGCGGCGCAGCGCCTCGGGCGTGCTCGGTCGGGACTCGGCGTCACCGGCCGCGAGGTCGGGAGCCACCTGGGCCGGCGCCCCGATGCCGGCGACGTGGATGATCGCGGCCGACAGGGCGAAGCCGACACCTGCCGCGACGAAGGCGAACGTCATGCCGTCGGCCCGCGACAGGTCGACGAGCTGGCCGGCGACGAAGGCGCCCACGGCCATGCCGATGGCCTCGCCCGTGAACTTGTAGGCGAAGACCCTGCGTCGGTCGTCGCCGCCGGCCCACCGCAGGACGAGCACCGACGCGGCGGGCGCGGCGGCGGTCAGGCCGAAGCCGAAGACGAACATGCCGACGAGGAACGACCCGGCGGACTCCGCCCAGACCAGGCTGCCGACACCCACGGCGGCGAGCAGCTTGGCGAGAACCGCGACGGTGACCGGGTTGAAGCGGTCGCTGAGTCGTCCGGCGAACGGAGCGGCGACGAGCGCGCCGACGGAGAAGAGCGTGCTGGCCAGGGCCGCCGCGAGGGCGCCCCAGCCGCGGGTGTTCGCCGCGTACGCGTACTGGTAGGGCAGCACGGTGCCCCATCCGAGCATGCCGATGGAGGAGGCGAGGACGAGGAGCTTGGTGCGCACGGGTTTCACACCCTTTCTTTTCGGGACGTTGTGCCTGTTGAGGCGGACTGCCGGTCAACGCTGCTTCGATCTCAAATATTTCGTCTTCAAACTTCGATGTCGAAAGGTTAGCAGGTGGCCCGAGGGTGGAACAATGCCTTTCCATGGCAGCGAAGCGACGACAGACCGCCCAGCAGGAGCACGCGGCCGACGTCGCGACCTACGTCGCGGCCGGCGGCGAGGAGTCGGTCCAGCGCGTCATCACCGCCGTCTACGCCGTGACGAAGAAGCTGGACCAGTGGTACGTGCGCCAGTTCGCCGACCTCGACCTCACGCAGGGGGAGTGGTCGGTGCTCGCGGCCCTCGCCCGCGCCGGCGACACCTGCCTGACGCCGAGCCAGCTCGCCGACCTCTCCAGCGTCGCGCCCTCGTCGATGACGCACCGGCTCGACAAGATGGCCGCCCGGGGCCTGCTCCAGCGACGCCCCGACGAGTCCAACCGCACCCGCATCCTCGTCTCGCTGACCAAGGAGGGCTGGAACCTCTTCAGCGCCGCCGTCCGCGAGTCCAACGTCGTCGAGAGCGACACGCTCCGCGGCCTGTCCACCGCGGAGCGTCACGAGCTCGCGCGACTCCTCGAGATCGTCATCGAAGGCCTCGACGACATCGAGGCGTGACCGGCCGATCCCAGCCGCTCGTTAGAGTTCGCCCGTGAGCTACCGCAGGCCCGTCCCGACGATCGGCGACCCGTCGTCGGCCGCCGAGCGCGCCCAGGCGCCCGACGCGTGGGCCCTGCGCGACGACCTCGCCTCGCTCGAGCGGGTCATCGGTGCGCGCCGCGACATCCGCCGCTTCCGGCCCGACCCCGTGCCCGACGACGTGCTGACCGCCGTGCTCACCGCAGGCCACCGCGGCCCGTCGGTCGGGCACAGCCAGCCGTGGCGGTTCATCGTCGTCACGGAGGCCGCGACCCGCGACACCGCGGCCCTGATGGCCGACCGCAGCCGACTGCGTCAGGCTGCCGGCATGGGCGACGAGTCGGCCCGTGGCCTGCTCGACCTGCGGCTCGAAGGCATCCGGGAGGCTCCCGTCGGGGTCGTCGTCGCGTGCGACCGGCGCACTCCGGCTGCCGGTGTGCTCGGCCGGGCCACGTTCCCCGACGCGGACCTCTGGTCGTGTGCCGCCGCCATCGAGAACATGTGGCTGACCGCGCGTGCGCACGGCCTCGGCCTCGGCTGGGTCACCCTCTTCGAGCCGGCCGAGCTCGCCCACCTCCTCGGGCTGCCTGACGGCGTCGAGACCCTCGGCTGGCTCTGCCTCGGCTGGCCCGACGAGCGCCCGCCCGAGCCCGGCCTCGAACGAGCCGGCTGGTCGAAGCGCCTCCCGCTCGAGCAGGTCGTCATGCGCGAGCGCTGGACCGAGCGCGATGCGCCGACGTCTCACCTCCGGGCGCCTGAGCCCGCCGATGTCGTCGCCGCGCGCGACCGCTCCGACGACCTGCTCACTGTGCCCGGATCGCTCGGGATCCTCGACACCGTCCTCGACCGGATCACCGCGCTGCCCGCCGTCGAGGGCCGGGGCACCCTCGTCGTCGCGGCCGCCGACCACGCCGTCACGGCATACGGCGTCACCGCCTTCGACCCGTCGGTCACCGCCGACGTCGCCCGCGCCACCCGCGAGGGCACGTCGATGGGCGCCGTCGCAGCTCGCGCCGCGGACCTCGCGGTCGAGCTCATCGACGCCGGAATAGGCTGCAGCAGAGGTGATCTCGTCACCTCTGACGCCTTGGACGAGCCGACGTATGCCGCCCTGCTGGGTCGCGGTCGAGAGCGCGGTCGCGCGCTGGCCGGGACCGGTCCGGTCGCCCTCGGCGAGGTCGGTGTCGGCAACACGACGGTGGCCGCCGCGCTCGCGGCCGCGCTGCTCGACCTCCCTGCGGACGACGTCGTCGGACGCGGATCATCGGCCGACGCCGCGATGATCGAGCGCAAGCGCGACGTCGTGACTCGGGCCCGCGCGCGCGTCGGCCGCCTGGACGCCCACGAGGCCGTGCGCCGGCTCGGTGGTGGTGAGCTCGCCGTGCTGACGGGGGTCGTCCTGGGTGTGGCCGAGGTCGGTGGGGTCGTCGTGCTCGACGGGCTTGCGACGTCGGTGTGCGCCCTGGCCGCGGTGCGCGTGGAGCCGGCCGTCGCCGCTCACCTGGTGGCCGGGCAGCGGTCGCGTGAGAAGGCCCACGTCCTCGTGCTCCAAGAGCTCGGTCTCGAACCGTTGCTGGACCTGCGCATCCGCGCGGGTGAGGGGGTCGGCGCGGCCCTCGCGACGGGGCTCGTCAAGGACGCCCTCGTCCTCCGCAAGGCCGTCGCGCGTACCCGCCCCTGACGGCTGTCGCCATCACGTGGCGTTCGTGAGCTGGGACGTGTCGCGGGGGGATGTCCGGAGTACGCCGGCGGCGAGGTCTCTCGCGAGGCGCACGGCGTCGGGCCGTGCGTCGAGCTGGGCGCTGGCCACCGCTCCGTCGTAGAGCAGCTGGACACGCTTCGCCACGTCGTGCGGATCGGTGAACCCGGCCTCCTGGGCGAGGGTGAGAAGCATCTGGGCCAGCCAGCCGCGGAAGGTGCGCAGGGCCTGGTGCTCCACGCTGCCCGGTGCCGCCTCGGCGTTGGCGTTCGCGAAGGGGCACCCGTTGTAGGTGGGTGAGGTGACGGCTTCCTCGAGCGAGTCGAAGACCGCGAGCAGTCGCTCCACGGGATCGTCGAGTCCCTCCTGGTGGCGCGCGATCCGTTGCCGTCGCTGCTCGTCGCGCCCGGCCAGGTAGGCGGCGATCAGCTCCTCCTTGCCGGAGAAGTTGTAGAAGAGCGAGCCCTTGGCCACCCCCGCCTCGTCGATGAGCCGGTCGATTCCCACGGTGTGCACGCCTTCGGCGTAGAAGAGCCGGTCAGCGGCCTCGAGCAGCCGCTGACGGGCGCTGGGACGCTTCGCAGCCATGTCCTCAGGCTATCAGACAGGTTTGTCTAAATGGCGCTTGACAGGACTGTACCGACCTGTCTAAATAGAGCGCAGTTAGACCACCCTGTCCAAGGAGCCACCGTGTCCCGCACCATGCCACCCTCGACGGCGTTCGCCGGGGTCGCCGTCGTCTTCGCGGCGTTCTTCTTCGCGGCTGGCGCGCCCACACCGCTGCTGTCACTGCGTCAGCAGGAGTGGGGCTTCTCGGCGGGCGTCCTCACCCTCGCCTTCTCGGCCTACGCCCTCGGGCTGCTGGCAGCCCTCCTGGTCGGGGGATCGGTCTCCGACCACATCGGCCGACGGCCGGTCCTGCTCACTGCGCTGTATGTCGAGCTCGCGTCGATGGTCGTCTTCCTGGTGGCGCCGTCGATCACGTGGGTGGTCGTCGCCCGTACGATCCAGGGACTGGCCACCGGTCTCGGCACCAGCGCGTTCAGCGCGGCCATTGCCGAGCACGCACCCGCGCACCTCAAGCAGCTCGCAGGCGGCCTCGCGGGTGCTTCCGTGGCAGGCGGCCTCGGTCTCGGCGCCCTGCTGACGGGCGCGGCCGTGCAGTTCGCCCCTGACGCGAACGCGCTCGTCTTCGGGACCCTCACGGTCGTGATGGTCCTCGCCATCGTCCTCGTGACCTTCACGGCCGAGACGGCCGAGAGGCGCCCGGGAGCACTGCGGTCACTGAGCCCGCGCATCACCCTCCCGCCGCAGGTCCGTGGGGAGTTCCTGGCGGGCATCCCGGTCCAGGTGGCGGGCTGGATGTCCCCGGCGCTGTTCCTCGGGCTGTCGCCGGCCCTGCTCCGGCTCCACTTCGGCCTGCAAGACGGTCTCGTCGTGGGCTTCACGGCCTTCGTCGGCCCCTTCGCCGCTGCCGTCTCGGGCTTCGCGTTCGCTCGGCAGGCCGCCCGCCGCAGCACGCTCGTCGGCCTCGGCCTGCTCCTGCTCGGGATGGTCGTCGTCCTCGCCGGGGTGACGGCGACGTGGCTCCCCCTCGTCTGGCTCGGCGCCCTGCTCGGTGGCGCGGGCTTCGGCGGGACGTTCGGTGGTCAGCTTCGTCTCATCGCACCGCAGGTCCAGCCGCACGAGCGTGCCGGCGTCTTCTCCGGTATCTACACCGTCGCCTACCTCTCGTTCGGCGTGCCGGTCATCATCGCCGGGCAGCTCGCGCCCCGATGGGGTCTCATCCCCACCGTCGAGTCGTACGTGGCTGCGGTCATCGTCCTGGCCGCCGTCGGGATCGGGGTCCAGGCGCTGCTCGCGCGGCGAGAGGCCTTTCCGCAGGTGGCGACTGCCTGACCCGCGTCGGCGTCGGCGTCCCCGCCTCCCGGCATACGGCCTCGGGTCAGCGCAGCAGCAGGACCGCGGCGACGACGCCGGCGATGACGACGAGCACGCGGAAGAGCGTCGGCGGCAGCCGGCGTCCGAGGCGCGCCCCGACGTAGCCGCCGACCACCGAACCCGACGCGAGGAGCGCGATGGCGCGCCAGTCGAGGTCGGCGACGACGACGAAGATGCGGCCCGCGACGACGTTGCCGGCGAAGATCGCGAGCGTCTTGAGGGCATTGACGACCCGCAGGTCGATGTCGAGGCCGAGCCCGAGGACGGCGACCATCATGACGCCGGAGCCGGCCCCGAAGTAGCCGCCGTAGACGCCGGTCAGCAGCGCGAAGAACGTCGTGACCGGGCCCATCCGGGTGCGGGGGCCGAGGTCCTGGCCGCCGCGCGACCGGAGCCAGCGGGCGATCCACGGCTGTACGCCGACGAGCAGGCAGGTGAAGAGGATGAGCCAGGGCACGACGGCCTCGAAGACCTCGGACGGTAGGGCGAGCAGCAGTGCCGCTCCACCGATGGCGCCGACCGCGCACGTGATGACGACGGTCCACGTGATGCGGGGATGCTCGCGCAGCTCCCGGCGGTAGCCGAACGACCCGCTGACGCCGGCGGCCACGAGGCCGACGGTGTTGGAGGCGTTGGCCACGACCGGCGGCAGGCCGACGGCGAGCAGCACCGGGAAGCTGATGAGGGAGGCGACCCCGACCGTCGCGGTGAGGATGCCGGCGGCGAGACCTGCGCCGAGCACGGCGAGCATCTCGAGGGTGGTCACGACCCGTCTCGCAGCACGGCGACGTCGCTCACCATGACGACGTGGTCGTGCATCGCGGCTGCCGCGGCCTCGGGGTCACCGCTGCGGATCGCGTCCGCGATGGCGCGGTGGTGGACGAGGGAGTCCGCGGGACGGCCGGGCTGTGAGAGCGACTCGATGCGCGTCTCGCGGATGAGGTCGCGGATCTCGTCCATGAGGCGGGCGAGGAGCAGGGAGTGGGCGGCCGCGGTGACGGCGCCGTGGAAGCGCTCGTCGCCCTCGACACCACGCCCGCCGGCCTCGACGTCGCGCTGCATCTCGTCGAGCGCCTCGTCGATGCGGGCGAGGTCGTCGGCCGTGTGCCGGGCCGCGGCGAGTGCGGCGATCTTCGTCTCGAGCGCGTCTCGGGTCTCGATGATCTCGGGCAGCCGGTGGGCGTGCGCGCGGATCGCCTCGACGATGCGGCGGGGCCCGGGGTCGTCGGCCAGGACGGTCCCGTCTCCGTGGCGGACCGTGACGACGCCGATGACCTCGAGCGCGACGAGGGCCTGGCTCAGCGTCGCGCGGCTCACCCCGAGACGCTGCGCGAGCTCCCGCTCGGGAGGCAGCCGGTCGCCGGCCGAGAGACCGTTCTGGTCGATCCACGACGTGATCTGCTCGGCGACCTGCTCGTAGAGGCGGGTCCGCGTGAGGCGTGGCAACCCCGATGTCGACATGGGATCACTCTATTGACAACCGGCTCATTGACCTATTGGCTAGGCCACTGAGCCAGCCATGAGCCTCGTCACAAGGGCGTGGAACCAGGCGTGCTGGCCGGGATCGACGGAGGAAGCCAATGGGACCGGAATGGGTCTCCATCATCGCGCTCGTCGCACTCTTCGTGATCGGCACGCTGCTGCCGATCAACATGGGAGCCCTCGCCTACGTGGCGGCCTGGCTCGTGGGCGTCTACGCGCTCGACCTCAGCGAGAAGGAGGTCCTCGCGGGAGTCAGCGGCGACCTCGTCCTCACGCTCATCGGCGTGACCTACCTCTTCGCCATCGCGAAGAACAACGGCACCGTCGACCTCATCGTCAGATCCGCCGTCCGCGCGGTCGGCGGACGGGTCGCTCTCATCCCGTGGGTCATGTTCTTCGTGACCGCGCTGCTCACCGCCATCGGTGCGGCGAGCCCCGCGGCCTGCGCCATCATCGGCCCGATCGCGCTCGGCTTCGCCGGCCGCTACAAGATCAACCCGCTCCTCATGGGCATGTTCGTCGTGCACGGGGCGCAGGGTGGCGGCTTCTCGCCGATCAGCATCTACGGCACCATCACGAACTCCGTCATGGAGGAGAACAACCTCCCGTCGAGCGAGATGACGGTCTTCCTCGCGAGCCTCGGGGTCAACCTCCTCATGGCCGTCGTCCTCTTCCTCGTCCTCGGCGGCCGGCGCCTCATGCACATGCGGGCCGACGACCTCGACGACGAGATGACCGACGACCTGGGTGACGGCGGCGGTTCCGGTTCCGGTGGTGGCACGGGCGCCGGCGCCGGCACTGCCACGATGACCGCGACGCGCACCGCCCAGGCCCTCGGCGTCAGGCGCGACCAGGTGCTGACGCTCGTGGCTTTCGCGCTCGTCGCCGTCATCGCCCTCGCCTTCGACAAGAACATCGGCTTCGTCGCCATCACCGCCGCCGTGGTCCTCGCGATGCTCTCGCCCAACGAGCACAAGGACGCGGTCAAGCAGGTCGCGTGGCCGACCGTCCTGCTCGTCGCCG
Organism: Terrabacter sp. GCM10028922; assembly: GCF_042666095.1. Classification (NCBI taxonomy): domain Bacteria; kingdom Bacillati; phylum Actinomycetota; class Actinomycetes; order Micrococcales; family Intrasporangiaceae; genus Terrabacter; species Terrabacter sp. GCM10028922. The sequence continues at coordinate 177,899 of NZ_JBHTFG010000023.1, forward strand.
GCGTGAGCACGTATGCCGCCGTGCTGACCGAGGCGAAGGCGCCTGAGTTCGTGGGCAACTGGGCCGCGGCGCTCGGTGCCGCGGTCATCGGCGCCCTCGTACTCTGCTATGTCGGAGGCGTCGTCTCGGCGTTCGCGTCATCGACCGCCCTGCTGCCCGTCATCATCCCGATCGCGGTGCCGCTCATCGCCAACGGCGGCATCGGAGCGGCGACCTTCGTCGCGGCACTCGCCATCAGCTCGACCATCGTCGACGTCAGCCCGTTCTCGACGAACGGCGCACTCATGCTGGCCAACCGGCCGGACACGATCAGCGAGCCGCGGTACTACAAGCAGATCCTCACCTACAGCGTCATCGTGGTCGTCGTCGGGCCCTTGCTCGTGTGGGCCGCCCTGATCCTTCCCGGATGGTGACGCCATGACCTCTGACGGACCCCTCTCCGACGTGCTCGTCGTCGACCTCTCGCGAGCGCTGGCCGGACCGCACGCGACGATGATGCTCGCCGACCTCGGCGCGCGGGTCATCAAGGTGGAGGCACCCGGCCGCGGTGACGACACGCGGGGCTGGGGCCCGCCGTTCGTCGGCGAGGACGGTCGTCGCGAGTCGACGTACTTCCTCTCCGCCAACCGCAACAAGGAGTCGATCACCCTCGACCTCAAGGACGCCGACGACAAGGGGGTGCTGCTCGCCCTCGTCGAGCGAGCCGACGTGCTCGTCGAGAACTTCCGCACCGGGGTGCTCGAGCGGCTCGGGCTCGGCATCGACGAGCTGACCCGCCGCAACCCGCGTCTCGTCGTCCTGTCGATCACCGGTTTCGGCCACGACGGTCCCGAGGGAGGCCGCGCCGGCTACGACCAGATCGCCCAGGGCGAGGCCGGGCTCATGTCGCTCACCGGCTCGGGGCCCGACGACCCGCAGCGCGTCGGCGTCCCCATCGCGGACCTGCTCTCCGGGATGTACGGCGCGTACGGCGTCGTCGCCGCGCTCAACGAGCGCCACCGCACCGGGAAGGGCACCGTCGTGCGCACGTCGCTGCTCGCGTCCGTCGTCGGCGTGCACGCCTTCCAGGGCACCCGGTGGACGGTGGCCGGCGAGGTGGGGCGGTCGGCGGGAAACCACCACCCGTCGATCGCGCCGTACGGCCTCTTCCACTGTCGCGACGGGTCAGTGCAGATCGCCGTCGGCAGCGAGGGGCTGTGGCAGCGGCTGTGCACCGCGTTCGGCCTCGACGCGTCCGCCGAGGGGCTCGCCACCAACCACGAGCGCGTCACCCACCGAGACCGCGTCATCGAGGTGCTCGAGGCGGCGTTCGCCGAGTGGGACGCCGAGCCGCTGCTCGCCCGCCTGGCCGAGGCCGGCGTGCCCGCCGGCAAGGTGCGCACCCTCGACGAGGTGTACTCGTGGGACCAAACCGTGAGCCAGGGGCTCCTCGTCGAGGTCGAGCACCCGACCCTCGGTCCGCTCACCCTGCCGGGGCCGCCACTGCGCTTCTTCGACGGCGCAGGAGCTGAGGTGACGCGCCGTGAGCACGCCGCTCCGCCCACCCTCGACGAGGACGGCGCGGCGATCCGTGCCTGGTTGAAGGAGGACCGATGAGACGCCGCCCCTGGACCGCGCACGAGCTGCTCGACCTCGTGCTCGACTCGGGCTCCTTCGAGTCGTGGGACGAGCCGATCGACATCAGCGCGCAGCCCGAGGACTACCGCCGCCAGCTCGAGGCCGCTGCCGAGAAGGCAGGCACCGACGAGTCGGTGCTGACGGGACGCGGGCTGGTGCGCGGGCGGCCGGTCGCCGTCGTCGTCAACGAGTTCCGCTTCCTCGCCGGGTCGATCGGCCGCGCAGCGGCGGGTCGGATCACGGCCGCTGTACGCCGCGCCACCGCCGAGGGCCTGCCCGTCCTGGCGTCCACGGCATCCGGCGGCACGCGCATGCAGGAGGGGACGCCGGCGTTCGTCGAGATGGTGGAGATCTCACGAGCGCTCATGGCGCACAGGGCCGCCCGGCTGCCGTACCTCGTCCACCTGCGCCACCCGACGACCGGCGGCGTCTTCGCGTCGTGGGGCTCGCTGGGGCACGTCACCGTGGCCGAGCCCGGCGCGCTCGTCGGGTTCCTCGGGCCGAAGGTCTACGAGGCGCTCAACGGTGTGCCCTTCCCGGCAGACGTGCAGACCGCCGAGAACCTCACGGCCAAAGGCGTGCTCGACGCCGTCGTCGCGGTCGAGGACCTGCCCATGCTCGTCGACCGGGCGCTCGGCGTCCTCGTCGACGGGCCGACGTTGCCGCGCCTCGAGCGGCGTCTCCGCGAGCCCAGCCGCCACCTCACGGCGTGGGAGTCGATCGAGGTCACGCGCCGGCCCGACCGCGCCGGTGTGCGTGAGCTGCTCCGACACGGAGGGAGCAGCACGCTGCGGCTCAACGGGACCGACGAGGGTGAGCGCGACGCGACGATGCTCGTCGCACTAACCCGCCTGGACGGGCAGCCGTGCGTGCTCGTCGGTCAGGACCGCGCGCGGCAGTCCGCGGTGACGCCGATGGGCCCAGGCGCGCTGCGCGAGGCCCGCCGCGCCATGCGGCTTGCCGAAGAGCTGGGTCTGCCGCTCGTCACCGTCATCGACACCCCCGGAGCCGAGCTCTCGCCGCACGCCGAGGAGGGCGCGATCGCCGGTGAGATCGCCCGGTGCATCGCGACGCTGACGACGATGACGGTGCCGACGGTCTCGATCGTGCTCGGGCAGGGTTGCGGCGGAGGGGCGCTCGCCCTCCTGCCGGCGCGCGAGGTCATCGCGGCCGAGAACGCGTGGCTGTCACCACTGCCCCCCGAAGGCGCCAGCGCGATCGTCCATGGCGACGTCTCCCACGCGGCCGAGATGGCCGAGCTCCAGCAGGTCGGCGTGCTCGACCTCGCCGCCCGGGGCATCGTCAGCCGGGTCGTGCCCGAGCCGGCCGACGACGACGCGGCGGCCTTCGCGCTCGCGGTCGTTGCCGAATGCGCGGCCGCGCTCCGTCGCCAGACCCTTGGGAAGGCGCACGTCCTCGCGAGCTAGGACTGAACCCGGTCCTCAGTGGTCGTGGATCCCGAGGCCGGGCATGGCCGGACGGAATGTCCTCGCACGCGGCACGTTCCTGCTTCGACGCTCAGCTACCGTGGGGGAGTGTCTCTGCCGGCGGGCGATCTGGTTGGTACGTACCTGCGCGCCCTCACCACCGCAGACGCAGAACTGGTAGCCAGCCTCTTCGCTGACGACGGCGTCGTCCACTCGCCCCTATACGGACCCCGACCGGCTCGTGAGTTCTACACGGAGTTGTTCGCCGACACGAGTCAGGCGAACCTGACCTTGAAGTCGGTGATGAGCGGCGAAGACCAGGCCGGCCAGACGACGGTGAGCTTCTGGTTCCACTTCGACTGGCGCCTGTCCTCCGGTGCCGCGGCGCCGTTCGATGTCGTGGATGTGGCCACGCTCGGCTCGGACGGGAAGATCAGGGAGCTGCACATCATCTACGACACCGTCGACGTCCGGCCTGCGTTCGAGGCTGAGGTCGGGCACGCCTCCTGGCGCCGGCCACGCTCGTAGAGCCGGAGCTGCGGGCCGCGCGCACGCCGCTTCGGCACGACGGGCGCACAGCGGCGTGACCTGGGTTGTCGTGCAAGCAGATCTTGGGGAAAGCGTGGATCATGACTGGCATGACCGACGTTGTGCTCCAAGGGGGATGCTTGTCCGTCGCGCAGAGCCCGCGCCCTGAGAGTGCTGACTTCTGCTGATGGCTACCGCCTCGCTGATAGTTCAGGCCATCCGGCACTTCCTGACGCTCAGCGACCGTTCCTTGACCCAACCCCAAGGCATCTTTCCGGCGGTGCAGTCGACCGCCGCTGCCGGGCCTGACCAGATTGTGCTCTACTGCGCCGCGGACCTGGTGCTGACCACGGTGCACGTCCGCACAGGCGCAGACGTCTCGGCCGACCGCTCACAACTCTCCCCGCCGGGTCACAGCGCCGAATGGACCGTGGTGTTCGACGACGTCGTCACCTTCACGACCGGACAGCTCGCTCTCATTCCCATCGAAATGGACGGGCCCCCGGTCCCTGACATGTCGCTGGCGCCTGGAGCGCACCGGGTGGTCATCGCCACGCGGGGCGGTCGGGAGGCGGCCCAGATGGAGGAGGACCGGATCGACAGGATCAACGATGGCCGATCCGACGAAGGCCTAGCCCTCGGCCCCGAAGAGTGGCTCGTCGACATCCACGCGTGACTGCCGCAGCCGCCGGCGGATACCGAAGATCGGTGCTTCCGCTCCGCTCCTCCTGCGGCTACTGCCCACAGGATCTTGTCCGGGCTGGACCCTTCGGCGGCACGGCCGGTCGTGTCGCCCTCCGGGCGGCAGGGGACCGCCTTCGCATGGCCTGCACAGCGGATCGGACGCCACCACGGCATTCTGGACGTGGTGAGCCTCCGCATGCTCACATGAGCAGATGCGATTCGACCTGGAGACGCAGGCTTCGCCTGATCAAGTGCGTCGCGCTCTGACGGACTTCACCGACCGTCGGCTTCATACCTGGCACCGCAGCTTGGACCCCAAGACATACGAACTGTGCGGTCAGGGAGAACACTGGGCGGTCGCGCGGGAAAGCAGTCCCGGGTCGCCGTTCTGGGTTGTCGTCCGGTACGACTGGTCCGATCCCGACGTGGTCCGCTGGAGGGTGACGGAGAGCAGTTACGGCGGCGGTGGCGACGGCTTCGTGCGAGTCACCCCTCGTGAGGGCGGCGGTAGCAGCGTGCATGCCGAGTGGAGCGCCGTAAACGCCCGCAGGCAGAAGACGCTGCTGTTCTTGATCCATCACGGCCCCATGAGAATGCTGATCTCGCGAATGTGGGCCTCTGCGCTCGACAGCTACGCGAGGGAAGACACAGACTGACGCCTCGTCGCGACAGTTGCGGGTCTCAGGTCTGTCGCGTGACAGTGACCGCGGCGACCCAGACGGTCGGCTCGCAGTGGGGGCCGTTCGGTTGGAACTCCTTCGGGCGCACCGTGGAGTGCGTGGGCGGGGCCAGGCTGGTGCCGTTTGGCGCGTGGACCGTGATCACGATGTCCGTGGGGTGTACCGAGGTGAGGCCGGTATTTCGGATGAAGACCGGTGCCGTCGTGCTGGTGACAGCAGGGCTGGACGAACAGTTCTCGGCGACGCAGACCTCAACGACGAGTGGAACCGTCCAGCCGTTGCCTCCGAGGCTGACCGTGACGCCTGGGTCTGCGCCAATGGCCGTACAGCCTTGGGGCGTCAAGGCACTGCACCCGGCCAGCGCAGCGACGAGAGCCAGAGCACTGGCGCACGTAGCCTCCGAAGAACTCGACAGCCTCATACCGGGACGGTAGCCCGAGACCGTTTCCCCGGTCGGCCGCCTCGGCCGTCACGATCACGTCTCGGCAATTGCGGGGGCCCACTCTGGCAGCGAAGTCGCGCGGATCGCGGCTACTTTCGGACGCTCGCCGCCGGTGTCAGACGCGCACGAGGCGAAGCGAGTCGAGGGTGCGCTGCTGATCCGCCAGGACACGAGGGCTGGTGTCCGAGAACCATGACCGCTCGATGATGACGCGCTCACCATGGACGACGACGATCCACAGCTCGACGAGCTGGTGCTGGGCCGCCATCGGCCGGTAGGTCATCACCCCGCCGTTGTCGCACAGGCTCGCGTTCGGGTCATCGAGCCGCGCCGTCAGGTGAACGCCGGACCCACCGAACCGCGCGACCGGGGCAACAGGTTCGATCACGGTGAACGGGTACCTCGACAGAATGGCGCGGCCGAGGTCGGCCGGAGTCGGCCCGGGATCTACCGGCGGGCGTGCCTGGGACTGGCACGGTCCGTACGCGATCGCGTCCAGCTCCATGACGCGGATGCCGGCGTCCTCCCGCACATAGGACGGCCCCTGCGTGACCACTCCCTGCTCGAAGAGCCACCACGTGTCGCCGGAGAGGGTGAGCTCCACCGCCAGGTGGGAGCCTGGCGCTACCGGATAGAGGTTGCCGGGCATGCGCACGCGGTACGTCGCTCCGGGCCGCAGTGCGTTCAGGGTCCGGAAGGCGTACGCATCCCGCTCGACGACATGCGGCGCCTCAGTCATCCGATAGCTGCGGGGAACGGCTCGCGGCCCTGGCGTCACCTCGACCCTGGTGGCTGCCGTCGCAGCCGCGCCGGACCCTGGTGTGGACGCGGCCGGTCCTCCGCCCGGCGGCCCAGTGCAGGCAGCGAGCCCCCCGATGAGCGCCGCAGCGACGAGCATCTTGCTGACGCGACGCCTCGTGGGATCCGACTGCTGCGACGCCTGGCACCCACCGTGTTGGCGACTCGCCCTGCCGGCCACGTCGCCTCCTGCTCAGCCGTTCGGACCGACGAACGTAGGGTCCGCTTCCACCCCAGTGTCCTACCGGAGCGTGCGCCGGGCACAGGCGTGCGCCCGGCCGGCACAGGACCGGGCTTGGCATGGCTACGTCTCCCGCGGTTCCAGGACGCGTCGACACGGGCCCGGCCTGGGTCTCCTCCAGGGTGCAGCGCATGCCCGGGAGTGTGCGGCCGGCTGCGCGTCAGCGGCGGAGGGGTGTGGTGCGGGGTGGGGTGAAGTCGACGAGCCGCAGGTGCAGGGGTGCGCCGGTGGGGGCGGGGTAGTGGCGGCCGAGTCGGGGTGCGGGTCTGCGCCTGGTGGGTGGGTGCGGGTCGGGCGCGTCGGGCGGTGGTTGGGGTGGGCCGATGAGCAGGCCGTGTCGTGTGTGGAAGGGCAGGCCGTCGGGGTGGGTGGGGTCGCCGGTGATGGTGAAGTCGCCGCGGTGGTGGCCGTCGTGGTGGAAGGGGCACAGGCCGAGCAGGTTGGTCAGGTCGGTGGGGCCGCCGTCGCGCCAGTGGGTCAGGTGGTGGATCTCGAGGTGGGCTCTGGGGCCGGTGCGGCAGCCGGGGTAGCGGCAGCCGCGGTCGCGGTCCAGCACGAGGATGCGGGTGCGGTGCGGGACCACCCTTTGGGTGCGTCCGACGTTGACGGGGTGGCCGTCGGTCTCCCAGACGGGTGTGAGCTGGCCGTCGCAGGTGAGGCCGTCGACGATGTGCTGGGGTAGGCGGGGTCGGCCGGTGAGCCAGCCGCCGTCGGTGTCGAGGTGGACCTGGACCCGGTAGCGGGACCGGCGGGCGGGGGTGTCGGTGGCGGCGGTGTCGAGGGATCGGGTCGCGAGCAGGGTGAGGGCGTCGGCCCAGGTGATGCGGGGTGGGCCGCCGTCGGTGACGCAGCGTCGCGGGTCCAGGACGTCACCGTCGAGCGCCCGCCGGTCCAGCTCGTCCATACCGTTCGTGCTGTCGGCGTCGGTGCTGCTGTTGTGGCTGATGGTGTGGAAGAGGTGGTCCTTGGCCTCGGCGAGGGCGGCTTCGATGAGGGCGCCGGCCTGCGCG
>NZ_JBHTFG010000023.1:185471-515857 GCF_042666095.1 Terrabacter sp. GCM10028922
CCGGTGCCCATGCTCAGGCGGGCGGGCTCGACCGGCTCGAGCGCCGCGTCCGGGTCCTTCTCGCCGGGCAGGACCTCGCCGCGGTCATCGACGGTCGCTGGCTCGAGGGTGAAGTCGTAGCGGGTGACGGAGCGTTGCAGCTGCGAGACGGTGGCGTGCTGGGCGAACTCGGCGACGGTCTGATCGAACGCGGCCGGGGTGTGCCGGGCCACGACGGCGGCCTGGTCCAGGCTGATCCGGCCCTGCCGCAGCGCCGCGGTGGTGGCGGGCAGCTCCGCGGCGCGTCGGGCCAGCAGCACGACCGCGGCCGCCTGCGCGCGCGACAGTCCGGCCCGCAGGGTCAGCCAGTGCTCCGGGGAGCGGAGCCCGGCGGCTTGCCAGGTCCCTTCGGCCAGGACGGTGGCGACGAAGTCGACGAGCCGGGCGTGCGCGTCGTGCAGGTCGGCGGCCAGGGACGCGACGTGGTCCCAGTCCTGCTCGATCGCTGCTTGGCTCATACCTAAATCGTACAGGTGTTCGAATGACAAAGCAATACTTTGCAATGTCAAGGGCCAGTCAGCGGAAGCGAGACGCGAACTCACCCGGAGTCATGCCTGTCGCCGTGCGGAAGTCACGGGTGAAGTGGGCCTGGTCGGCGTAGCCGAGCTCGACGGCGACACCGGCCAGCTCGGCTCCCGAGTCACGCAGCCGCTCGGCCGCCTCCTGGAGCCGCCGGCGACGGATGAGCCACTTGGGTCCGAGTCCGATCCGCTTGTCCAGCAGGCGTTGCAGCGTGCGCTCGCTGATGTCGAACCGGTCGCACAGGTCGTCCACGCGGAGCAGCTCGGGTGAGGTCTCGACGTTCTCGATGATGGCGTTGACGAGCAGTCCTTCGTCGTCGACGGGCAGCAGCGGTCGCAGTGCGTCCTCGACGACCTCGCGCGCCTTCGCCTGCGCCTCGGAGGAGCGTGGGTCGGGGCGCATGAGTGACCGCACGCGATGGGTGAGGGACTCCCCGTCCAGGGTCGCCAGCGTCGTCAGGTCGACGAAGCGGTCGGTCATCCGGCGCACCGGCTCACGGGTCAGGAGGTGGCCCGCCGCCGGCTGGAGCATGACGCCGACGGCCCAGCCACGTCCGGTCAGCATGGTGTGCGACAGGCCGGACACGACGCCGTAGAAGCGGGTGTAGGTGTCGGAGACGACGACGAGACACACGGGGTACTGGAGCACCCGCTGCACGGAGTCGCGCCCCTCCGGCACGTCCCAGACCGGGACCCAGAAGCGACGCGCGAGGTCGGTCAGGTCGGGGGAGACGGAGGTCCGGGCGATCGTCCACGTGCGGTCGGCGGGGTCGACGAGGTGGGCCCGCTCGACGTCCCGTGCAGCGCGTCTCATCGGCTCCACAGGTACTCGACCTCGGGACGTCCCGCGCCGGCATACCTCGAACGGCGCACCGCGACGCGCGTCTCGCACAGGTGCTCGGCGTACCGGCGGGCCGTGACCCGGCTGACCCCGAGCGCCTCGGCCAGCTCGGTGGCCGAGCGGCCGCCGTCGGCGTCGCGCAGCGCGCGCGAGACCTTGGCGAGCAGCTCCTCGCCCATGCCCTTGGGCAGTCGCGACTCCGCCGCCGCCCGCGCGCCGGCGAAGACCTCGTCGACCTCCGCCTGGGTGCCGACCTCGGCGCCGCTCGTGACCTGCGAGCGGTAGGCGCGGTAGGCGAGCAGCCGCTCACGCAGCGTCGCGAAGACGAACGGCTTGAGGACGTACTGCACGATCCCGAGCGACACCGCGGTCCGCACGACGTCGAGGTCGCGCGCCGACGTGACCGCGATGACGTCGGCCCGGTGCCCGGCTGCTCGCATCGCACGCACGACGTCGAGGCCGTGCCGGTCAGGGAGGTTCATGTCGAGCAGGACGACATCGATCTCCTTGTCCTGCAAGGTCTTCAGGGCCGCTTGGGAGGTGCCGACCGTGGCGACGACCTCAAAGCCGTCGACCCTTCCGACGTATGCCGTGTGGGCCTCCGCCGCGATGGGTTCGTCCTCCACGACGAGGACGCGGAGCAGGCCCTGCGGGCTGGGCTCAGCCACGATGACCTCCGACGGGCAGGCGGACCGTGAAGGTCGCACCCGGGGGACCCGACACCTCGAGCGTGCCCCCGAGCCGGTCGACGGTCTGCCCGACGAGGGCGAGGCCGATGCCGCGCCGGCCTGCGCTGCCCTGCTCCTTCGTCGACCAGCCGCGCCGGAAGGCATCCTTGACCGCTCCCGGCGGCAGGCCCGGCCCGTTGTCCGAGACCTCGAGGACGGCGTACGCGCCATCCACCCGCGAGTCGAAGCTGACGTGCCGCTCGGGTCGGGGAGTGCCGGTCTCACCGGCGACGGCGTCGAGGGCGTTGTCGATGAGGTTGCCGACGATCGTGACGACGTCGCGGGTCGGGGCGACGTCGCGCGGCCAGTGCGCGCCGGGCTCGATCTCGAAGGCGATACCGCGCTCGTGTGCCTCGGCCGCCTTGCCGAGAAGCAGGGCCGTGAGCACGGGCTCGTCGACTGCACCGACGACGCGGTCGGTGAGCACCTGGGACACCTGCAGCTCCTCCGTGGCGAAGGCGAGCGCCCGGTCGGTGTGCCCGAGCTCGATGAGGCTGACGATGGTGTGCAGGCGGTTGGCCGACTCGTGAGCCTGCGATCGGAGGGCGTCGGTGAGGCCGCGGGCCGAGTCGAGCTCGCCGGTGAGCGCCTCGAGGTCGGTCCGGTCGCGCAGCGTCGCGACGTGGCCGAGCAGTCGTCCGCGCCAGGTCGCCGGGCCTCGGTTGAGCACGAGCACCCGCGCCGAGGTGACGTGCAGCTCGTCCTCGTGGGGCAGCTCGTCGGTGAGCGCGGCGACGAGCGGCTCCGCGAGCCCGAGGTCGGCCACGGGTCGCCCGATGGCGTCCGCGGGCAGGTCGAGCAGCCGCACGGCCTCGTCGTTGGCCAGCCGCAGCGTGCCGTCGAGGTCGGTGATGACGAGCCCCTCGCTCACGGCGTGGAGGACGGCGTCGTAGTACTCGTACATCTCACGCAGCTGCGGCTCGCCCAGTCCGTGGGTCTGGCGCCGGATGCGGCGGGCGACGAGGGCGGTGCCGAGGCCGGAGAGCGCTGCGGCCGCGAGGCCGGCCAGGAGCAGGACCGGCAGCTGGGTGCGCACCCGCTCACCGACGGCCGACGTGCGGATGCCGACGGACACGAGCGCGACGATGCGGCTGCCGTCGCGCACGGGCACGACGACGCGCGATGACGGGCCGAGCGTTCCCGTGTAGTCCTCGGCGACGACCCCGCCGGCGAGGGCCGCCTCCGTGTGCCCGAGGAACGTCCCGCCGATCTGCGCCGGGTCGGGGTGGGTGTACCGGATGGCGTCGCGGCTCATGATGACGACGAAGTCGGTGCCGGACTCGACGCGCACCCGCTCGGCATACGGCTGCAGGGCGGCCGACGGGTCCGGCCCCTGGACCGCCTCGACGACGCTCGGCGTGGCAGCGACGGTCTCGGCGACGGCGAGCGCCCGCGCACTCGCCTCCTGGTCGCCGGCCCGCTTCGCCTGGGCGAACGCGCCGGCGAGGCCCGCCCCGACGACAAGGACCGCGATGAGCACCTGCAACGCGAACGTCTGGGCGGCGACGCTCCACCTCCCCGGTGCCCCGAGGGCTCGGCCGAGGCGTGACGGCGGTGCGGTGGGGGTCACGGCCCCACCGGGAGTGCGCGCGAGCAGCACGTGCCACGGCCTCGCGAGAACTCAATGAACACAATGGTGACCCTAGTCACTGACCCCGCCAGTCTCGTAGACATTCACCGGCCCGCGCCCGAGGTGCGGACCCAGCCAACGGAGGTCACCGTGAGTTCCACCGCCGACAGCGCAGTCGACGCCCAGCCAGGCTCGACCCCGAAGCGCGACCGCACCCATCTTCTCTACGTCGCCGTCCTCATCGCCATGGCGGCCGGCATCGCCGTCGGGTTCTTCTTCCCGGAGGTCGGCAAGAGCCTGAAGCCGCTCGGTACGGGCTTCATCAACCTCATCAAGATGCTGATCACGCCGATCATCTTCTGCACGATCGTCCTCGGCATCGGCTCGGTTCGAAAGGCCGCCCAGGTCGGCAAGGTCGGCGGCCTCGCCCTCGGCTACTTCCTGACGATGTCGACGGTGGCGCTGGCCATCGGCCTCTTCGTCGGCAACGTCATCAAGCCGGGTGCGAGCCTCAACCTGACGGCGGACCAGGCTGCCGCAGGGCAGGGCGCGGTGACGGCCGAGGCCAAGACGGGCGTCGACTTCATCCTCGGGCTCATCCCTGACACCCTCCTCTCGGCCCTCACGTCGGGCTCGGTGCTGCAGGCCCTGCTGATCGCCCTGCTCGTCGGCTTCGCCCTCCAGCGGATGGGCAAGGTCGGTGAGCCGGTCCTGAACGGCATCAAGCACATCGAGCGACTGTCCTTCCGTCTCATGTCGATGATCATGTGGGCCGCCCCGGTCGCCGCCTTCGGCGCCATGGCCGCACTGGTCGGCACCCTCGGCCTCGGCTCGCTCACCAGCCTGCTCAAGCTGATGATCGCCTTCTACGTCACCTGCGCGATCTTCGTCCTCGTCTTCCTCGGCTCGATCCTCAAGGTCGTCACGGGCATCAGCGTCTTCTCGCTGCTGAAGTACCTCGCCCGTGAGTTCCTGCTCATCGTGTCGACGTCGTCCTCGGAGTCGGCGCTGCCGCGCCTCATCGCGAAGATGGAGCACCTCGGCATCTCGCGTCCCGTCGTGGGCATCACGGTGCCGACCGGCTACTCCTTCAACCTCGACGGCACGGCCATCTACCTGACGATGGCGAGCCTCTTCATCGCCGAGGCCATGGACAAGCCGTTCACGATCGGCCAGCAGATCGGCCTGCTCGTCTTCATGATCATCGCGAGCAAGGGTGCGGCCGGGGTCAGCGGCGCCGGCCTCGCGACGCTCGCCGGCGGCCTCCAGTCGCACCGCCCCGACCTCGTGCCCGGCGTCGGCATCATCGTCGGCATCGACCGCCTCATGAGCGAGGCGCGTGCGGTGACCAACTTCGCCGGCAACGCCATCGCGACGGTCCTCATCGGCACCTGGGTCGGAGAGATCGACCGGGCCAAGGCGGGCCGCGTGCTGGCCGGGCAGGACCCGTTCGACGAGGCGACGATGATCGACGAGGAGGCGGAGCCCGCAGCACCTCGGGAGCCAGAGCTGGTCGGCGCGCGCTGACTCCGATCGCTCGCGACAGTCCTGACACGAGGCGGCACCGGCACACTGCCGGTGCCGTCTCGGCATATGCCGTGTGGCTGTGTGGGGTGCCATCGTGTCCCAACTCACGGACGCTATGGGAACCGAGCGTAAAGCGTTGCGCCACAGGCTGATCGGTGGCAGGAAGGCGAGGCGGCGCGCCCTCCCGCGCCCCCTCGTTTTGCCTTCCGGAGGCCTCGACGGCATGGTTGCAGGCTCAACGAGACATCTGTGACACGCAACGTGAGGAGACGACGGCACCCTCGTCGGGATGCCGTCATGACGCATGAGTGACCTGACCACGACACCCGACGACGCGCTCCATCCAGCGCTCGAGCCGCCACCCGTCAACCACGAGGACGCGGCCCCGACCCGCATCGACAAGACCGTCTTCGGCGTCGCCGCCGCGGTCGCGATCGCCTTCGTGCTCTGGGGTGCGCTGGGCACCGAGAGCCTCAGCACGAGCGCCACCGCCGGTCTCGGCTTCGTCGTCCACAACACCGGCTGGCTCTTCTCGCTCGTCGCGTCGGGCTTCGTCGTATTCGTCATCTGGCTGGCGGCCAGCAAGTACGGCAACATCCCGCTCGGCGGTGACGGAGAGGCTCCCGAGTTCCGCACGTCGTCGTGGGTGGCGATGATGTTCTCCGCCGGCATGGGCATCGGCCTGATGTTCTACGGCGTCACGGAGCCGCTGAGCCACCTCGTGACCCCGCCGCCCGGCACGGGCGCTGCCGGCAACCCCGAGGCCGTGCAGACCGCCATGGCCACGACGATGTTCCACTGGTCGCTGCACCCCTGGGCCATCTACGCCGTCGTCGGCCTCGCCGTCGCGTACGGCGTGTTCCGCAAGGGGCGCTCGCTGCTCATCAGCTCGGCCTTCGCGCCGCTCTTCGGTGAGAAGCGCACCGACGGCCCCGCCGGCCGGGTCATCGACATCTTCGCGATCTTCGCGACGCTCTTCGGTTCGGCGACCTCGCTCGGCCTCGGCGCCCTGCAGATCGGGTCGGGCATCGAGATCGTCGGCGGCATCGGGCCGGTCGGCAACGGCGTGCTCATCGGCATCATCGTCGTGCTGACGGTCTGCTTCATCCTGTCGGCCGTGTCGGGTGTCGCCAAGGGCATCCAGTGGCTCTCCAACATCAACATGGTGCTCGCACTCGCGCTGGCCTTCTTCGTGTTCGTCGTCGGCCCTACGGTCCTCATCCTCAACCTCGTCCCGACGACGATCGGGTCCTACGTCAAGGACCTCGCCATGATGTCGGCGCGCACCGACGCGGCCGGTGGCGACGGCATGAAGGACTGGCTGGCGGGCTGGACGATCTTCTACTGGGCGTGGTGGGTCAGCTGGACACCGTTCGTCGGCATGTTCATCGCCCGGATCTCTCGTGGCCGCACGATCCGCCAGTTCGTCTCCGGCGTGCTGCTCGTCCCGTCGGTCGTCTCACTCATCTGGTTCGCCATCTTCGGTGGCGCCGGCATCGCGCAGCAGCAGGGCGGTCAGGACATCGCCGGCGAGTCGTCGCCGGAGGGCTCGCTCTTCGCGATGCTCGCCAACCTCCCCTGGCCGACGGTGACCGCGGTCGTGGTCATGGTCCTCGTCGCGATCTTCTTCGTGTCGGGCGCCGACGCGGCGTCGATCGTCATGGGCACGCTCTCCGAGAAGGGCACGCTCGAACCGTCGAAGAAGACCGTGATCTTCTGGGGTGCGGCCACCGGCGCGGTCGCGGCCATCATGCTCCTCATCGGTGGCGAGGACGCGCTCTCCGGCCTGCAGAACGTGACGATCGTCGCGGCGCTGCCCTTCCTCGTCATCATGATCGGGCTCGCGGTGTCGCTCGTGAAGGACCTCTCGCGGGACCCGCAGGTCGTTCGGCGCCAGTATGCCGTCGCGGCCGTCGAGCACGCCGTCGTCGCGGGCGTCAGCGAGCACGGGGACGACTTCTCGCTCACCGTGCAGGAGACCGCGCCGGGCGAGGGGGTCGGCGAGCTCGTGCAGACCGACTCGGTCGAGGCCAAGGACGTCGAGGTCGAGCGCGGGCTGTCGGGCGAGACCGACGATGCCGGCCTCGACCCGGTCGACGAGCAGACCGAGAAGGTCGGCGCGTCCATGCGCCTCTGACCGAGGTCCGTCCGAGCTGCCTTCGAGGCAGTCGCGTCGAGCGCCGCGTCATCCGCCCGGTCGGATGATGCGGCGCTCGATGGCTGCCGCGACCGCTCCGGCGCGGGTGTCGACGCCGAGCTTGGTGTACACGTGCGAGAGGTGCGACTTCACCGTCGCCTCCGAGACGAGCAGCTCGCGCGCCATCTCGCGGTTGCCGAGCCCCCGTGACAGCAGCTCGAGCACCTCGACCTCGCGCTCCGTGACGACCGGCCCCGGCGACGCGGTGCGACGCACCAGCCGTGCCGCGACGGAGGGGGCGAGCACCGTCTCGCCGCGAGCCGTCGCCCGGATGCCGGCGAAGAGCTGCTCCGGCGGCGCGTCCTTGAGGAGGTAGCCCACCGCGCCCGAGTCGAGCGCGCGGAGGATGTCGGCCTCGGTGTCAAAGGTCGTGAGGACGAGGACGTTCGGCGGCTCGGGAAGGGCGCGCAGCCGGGCCGTCACCTCGGCACCGCCCGGACCGTCACCCAGACCCAGGTCCATGAGCACGACGTCCGGCCGCTCCCGCGTGACGACCTGCTCGGCGCCCGCGAGGTCGCTCGCCTCGCCGACGACCTCGATGCCGTCCTGCCCGTCGACGAGCGCACGCAGGCCCGCCCGCACGACGGGGTGGTCGTCGACGAGGACGACGCGCACGGTGGGCTCAGCCACGACGACCTCCGTCCGCGTCGAGGGGGAAGCGCACCGACACCGTCGTGCCCTCGCCCGGCCCGCTCTCGATGTCCGCGCTGCCGCCCAGGTCACCCGCGCGTTGCCGTATGCCGTCCAGCCCGCGCCCGCGGTCACCGCGCGCCCCCAGCCCGGCCGGGTCGAACCCGTGGCCGTCGTCACGCACGTCGAGCAGCACCTCGTCGGGGTGGTAGGTGAGGCTGACGACGGCCCGCGACGCGCCGGAGTGCTCGACGACGTTGGCGAGTGCACCCCGCGTCGAGCGGACGAGGGCGCTCGCGACCGCGGGCGGCACACCGACGGGATCGCCGTGCACGCGCACCTCGACGTCGAGGCCATGGGCCCCGGCGGCGGCCACGCGCCGAAGCGCCACGGGAAGCGCCTCGCCGGTCTCGTCCGACTCGAGGTCGGCCGGGGCGAGGTCTCGCACGACGCGGCGCACCTCGTCGAGTCCCTCGCGTGCGGCGGCCCCTGCCGCGGCGACGTGCTCGCGCGCTGCGGCTGGTCTCCGGTCCCAGTCCTGCTCGGCCGCGCCGAGGAGCAGGGTGATGCTCGACAGGCCCTGCCCGACGGAGTCGTGGATCTCGCGTGAGAGCCGCGTGCGCTCAGCGAGCGCTCCCGAACGTCGTTGCGCCACAGCAAGATCGGCTTGCGCCTCGGTGAGCTCCTCGAGGAGTGTCTGACGCGTGCGGGCCTCACGCTCGAGGGCGCGGTAGGACAGCACGGTCACGAGGGCGATGCCGACCGGTCCCACGAACACGGTGGGGTCGAGGTCGTCGGTGATCCTGCTCCACGCCATGCTGACGACCGCGGTCATGACGACGACGGCCGTGACGGCATACGGGAAGGGAAGGACCTGGAGGACGGCGAAGGCCACGGGCACCGCGGTCCACGCGAAGGAGGGCGCGACGAGCGTCAGCGTCACCCAGAGCACGACGACGACGCCGACCCACACCGTCGGCCAGACCGTGTGGTCGGCGACGAGGCGTCGCGTCGAGTAGGCCGCTCCGAGCACGACTGCTCCCGACAGGACGAGAAGGGCGGTGACGTCGAGGTCATGGCGCAGGAGGTAGCGGACCGAGCACGTGACGAGGAGGACGAGCAGCACGCCGTCGAGCCACCGGTCGAGGCGCGCCACCGGCGCCAGGATGCCCTCCTCCATGACCGGCAGCCTAGGGACGACCGGTCGTCACGGCATCATCCGATCGGCTATCGCGAGATGGCCGGTTGCCCGACGCGGACGGCCGCGCGGCACGGCGACAGTGGTGGGGAACCCACGGACACACCACCTGGAGACCACCATGAAGTGCACCATCGCCGGACTCGCCACCCTCGCCGTCGCAGCCTCACTGCCGCTCGTCGCCACCTCCACGCAGGCTGCGGAATCCGCGCGTCCCGCCGCGTACGAGCTGCAGGGTGACGCCGGCGGCTCGAAGTTCGAGGGCATCGGCGCCGACCCGGGTCGCGGGCGCTTCTACGTCAGCGAGGTGACGGGCGGCGAGATCCACCGTGGGACCGCGATGGACGCCCGCACCGAGCAGTGGCTCGGTGGTGACGGTACCGACGGACGGTTCACGGCCCGCGGCATCACGACCGACGCCGCCGGGCGGGTCTACGTCGCCGGTGGCCCGAACGGCATCGGCACCGGCCGGCCCGACCTCTGGGTGTACTCGCCCGAGGGTGACCTGCTGGCCGCGCTCCGAGCCCCGGGCGAGAACGTCTTCCTCAACGACGTCGCGATCGGACCCGACGGCGCCGCCTACTTCACGAACTCCAACGCGCCGCAGGTCTACCGGGTCGCTCTCGAGGCCGGCGAGTGGACGGTCACGCGCTGGGCCGACGCGTCCGGGACGATCGAGCAGCGCGCGGGCTTCAACCTCGGTGGCATCGTCCTCAGCGACGACGGGTCCGCCTTCGTCGTCGCACAGGGCAACGTCGGCGCGCTGTGGCGCTTCGACCTCGCCACCGCGCGGGTCACGCGGGTCGAGACCGGCGACGCGGCCCTGACCGATGCCGACGGTCTCGTGCTCCAGGGCGCACGTCTGACGGTCGTGCGCAACTTCGCACGGATGATCGCGACCCTCCAGCTGGCCGGCGACGGCCGCAGCGCCGCGCTCGTGGAGCAGCAGGCGAGCGACCCCACGCGCGTGCTGACGACCGCGAAGGTGCTGCGCGGGCGCATGCTCTACGTCGACAGCAAGTTCGACGAGGCCGTCGCGGTCGGCCCGTACGAGGTCGTCACGGACCCGCTGGCACGATGAGGGACGCGGGACCGGGCCGGCTGCCGCTCGCCGCCTTCGCGCTCCAGGCCGTGGTGGCCCTGGCGGCCACGGCGGTCCTCGCCGCGTGCTCTCCGGGTCCTGCTCCGACGACGAGCTCGGCAACCGTGTCGCCCTCGGCGACGCCGACCACGCGCGCCGTGCGACCCTCGAGCGAGCGACCCTCGAGCGTTCCGCCGACCCCGCAGGTGCGCACCTCCGCCGAGCAGGCCCGGCTCGACGCGGACCTGCGCGACGCGGCGTGGAAGAACGACCTCTCGAGGGCGAAGGCCCTCGTGGCCAGGGGCGCCGACGTCAACGCCAAGGACGAGACGCAGCAGTCGGCATACCTCATCGCGACGAGCGAGGGCCTGCTCGGGCTGCTCCGGCTCGCCCTGGCCCACGGCGCGACGGTCGACGACAAGGACAGCTGGAACGGGACCGGCCTCATCCGGGCCGCCGAGCGCGGCCACGCCCTCGTCGTCGGTGAGCTGCTCCGCGCCGGCATCGAGCGCGACCACGTGAACCGCATCGGCTACCAGGCGGTCCACGAGGCGGTGTGGCTCGGGCGCGACTCGACCGCCTACGTCGACACCGTGCGTGTCCTCGTCGCCGGTGGAGTGGAGCTGACCCGGCGCTCGCGGGACGAAGGCCTCACCCCGCTCCAGATGGCTCGCGAGCGCGGCCACACCCGACTCGAAGGAGTGCTCGTGAAGGCGACCACCGCCACACGCGTCGCCGACCCGGACGCCGCCCTGCTGGCTGCCGCGGCCAGGGGCGACGCCGACGCCGTCGCGACCGCGCTGCGTGCCGGTGCCGACGTGGAGGCGCGCGACGACCGGCGGCGCACTGCCCTGCTGCTGGCCGTGACGGCCGACCGCCTCAGCGTGGCAAGGCTGCTCGTCGCCATGGGCGCCGACCCCGACGCCTTTGACGACCGGCACGACACGCCTTGGCTCGTCACGGGCGTGACCGGCAGCGTGGCGATGCTCGAGGCGCTGCTTCCGGCCGGGCCGGACCTCACGATCCGCAACCGCTACGGCGGGGTCTCGCTCATCCCCGCGAGCGAGCTCGGGCATGTCGACTACGTCCGGCGCGTGGTGCGGACCGGCATCGACGTCAACCACGTCAACGACCTCGGCTGGACCGCGTTGCTCGAGGCAGTCGTCCTGGGCGACGGCGGAACGAGGCACCAGGAGGTCGTCCGCATCCTCCTCGACGCGGGCGCCGACCCCGCCCTCGCCGACAAGGACGGCGTCACCGCACTCGAGCACGCCCAGGCCAAGGGGTATGCGGCCATCGCCCGGGTCCTGACCGAGCGGCGTTGAGCCCCGAGCCGCTGCAGGGCGTCCGGCTGCGCCGGGATCGGGGACTAGTCCTCCCATGGTCACCGAGGACTATTGCCGGGTCTGGTCAGGCGGCGAAGCATGGCTGGGTGGGGGGCCGCCAGAGCGCTACCTCCGGCATGCCTTTCCCTCGCCCCAGGCGCAGCCGGGGCGGTCCCTGCCCCGATCTCTCGGGAAGGAGTGCCGGATGTCTCACCAGCCCCATCACCACCCACAGTCGCACCGAAGGGGCGTCCGTCGCTGGACTGCCCTCGTCATCGGAGGCCTTGCCGGGGTCCTCGGCGTGCTGGCCGCGCACGCGGCGAACGCCGCACCACCGCCGCCGCCCACGGTGTCAGTGGTCGACTACGACGCGCACTCGAGCACGGAGTATGCCGCGAAGTGGTCGAATCCCTACGGCCCCCTCGACGGGGTCGTCCCGCAGGTGTCGTCGGCCGGGGCCGTCCGGCTCACCGACGTCCCGTTCAAGCCCGGCACCGACTTCAGCGTCTTCGACCACCTGAAGTACATCGCCATCAGCAACCAGAGCTTCACCGCACCCCGCACGGGCAGCATCACCTTCTCGGTCGACATCGCCGCACGCACACCGGGCGCCGTCCACGGGCACGTGGTCCACGGGGTCTACGGACCGCCGGGCTCCGCGGCTGCGGGACTTCCGGGCACAGGGCCGTACAGCGCCGCGCTCCTCGAGGGCCAGCAGGCGGGTGTGGTGCTCAACATGATCGACTTCTGCACCGGCCAGCTCTTCGACTGGTTCGTCTCGGGCAACTACGCGTTCCCGCTGATCGAGCGGCTCCCCACATCGGTCACGGGCAACACGTCGAACCCGGGCTGCCCGGGCGCCACCGAGGTCGGGCTCGACACGGCGTACACGCAGATCATCACGAACATCCGGGTCGCCGCGGAGCAGACGCACCGTGTGGCGATCACCTTCACGCGGGCCGGTGGCCAGGCGACTGTCACGTACACCCTGGACGGCACGCCCGTGGCGGTCGTCACGGACGTGGGCGTCCCGCTCGACCAGCGTCGGTTCGTGCAGCCGTGGACGGGCATCTACCCGTCGCTCGGCCCGGGCGAGCGCCTCGCGCGCGACATCGGGTCGTTCTCGATCGGGCACGGTCTCTTCAGTCTGCTGGACGCCTACCCGTTCCAGTTCGGGTGCTCGCCGGTGTCGGCGACCCCGGGACTCGGCGAGTGCCCGGCCGAGACGGCCGACCTCAGCGTCTCCATCAGCCCGAGCGAGCGTTCCTTCGGGCAGGGAGCCGACGGCGTCTTCAGCAACTTCAGGGTGCGCACGCTCGGGAGCTGAGCCCGGTCGAGGCATGTCGCTCAGTGGAACTCGTCGTAGAGCTCGGGGCTGACCTCGGCCAGGACGGCATACGCCTGCTCGACGGGGACGTCGACGACGTCGTAGTGCTGGGTGCCCGCTGCGGTCGTGGCGACCAGCGTCGCGAGGCCGGCGCGGCGCTGGAACAACGACTGCTCCACCTTCCACCCGATGATGCCGGCGCGGTCGAGCACGACGCGCTGGCGGTCGAGCGACCCCTCGCGGGTGACGAGCTGGTCCGGGGTGACGGCGTGGCCCAGCCCTCGATAGCGGTCGCCACCGAGCGCGACGGCGCCGACGAGGAGCAGCGGGACGAGGGCGAGCAGCGCAGGGGGCCAGTCCCAGACGCCCTGCGCGACGACGACGGCCGCGGCGAGCAGCAGGGCGGGCACGACGGCCCGAGTGAGGCGGCGGCGCCGGGCCGCCGGGCCATGGGACGCCAGGTGCCCGGTGACCGCCGCCGCGTCGGGTCGGATCTGCAGGGCCAGTGGCGTGACGACCCCGTCCGGCGCCGGCGGGCACAACCAGTCGGACCCGCCGCCCTGCTCGCGCGCGAGGCCCGTCGTGACGACCTTGAGCCGGCGGGCACCGGCCAGGCGCAGGCCGAGTGGCTCGTCGAGCCGGATGCCGCGCACGCGAGCCGCGTCGATGCTCGTCTCGCGGCTCGTCAGCAGCCCGCGGCGGGTGTGCAGCGTGCCGAGGCGGTTGCGGGTGAGGCGGAACCCCCAGAAGGTCAGGACGTAGGCGCCGACGGCCAGCACGGACACCAGGACGAGCACGAGCACGACGTCGAGCCACCAGGGAAAGCCGGCGACCCGCGACGCGCTGTCGCGGAAGAGGTCGCCCTCGTCGGAGAACCGTGAGAGCCCCTGCGAGGCGAAGCCGACGATCGCCGCGGCGCTCGCCAGACCGGTCACCGTCAGCGGCGCGTAGCGGACCCACGCCGGGTCGAGCCGCACGAGCAGCTCCTCGTCGTCGGGCGGTGACACGTCGTGCGGCACGTCGTCGACGGCGACCGGCGAGCCGCTCGGTGCGGGGAGTCCGGTGACGGCAGGGTCGATCCGGTGGAGCAGCTCGGCCCGGAGACGTCGTCCGGCGTCGAGGCGGAGCGAGTCGAGCACGAGCCGGTCCTTGCCGCCCCCGCCCGTCGAGATCTCGACCTTCGCGAGGCCCAGCAGCCGGTGGTGCACCTTGGCGGTGAGGTCGACGGTGCGCACCCGGTCGAGCCGGGCCGTCGTCGTCTGCTTCGTGAAGACGCCGCGGCGCAGCTCGATCTGCCCGCCGGCGATGCGGTACCGGGTCGTCAGCCAACGGAGCGCGCCGTAGGCGAGGATCACCGGGAGGGCGAAGAGCTCCCACCTGTCGTTGTCCTCGGAGCCGGCCCGGGCGATGACGATGGCGATGAGGGCGGGCAGGAGGCGGATCAGCGTCTCGAGCGGGTGGATGAGCAGCATCCTGGCGTCGAGCCGGCGCCACCCGCCTGACCCGTCGGTCACGTCGGTCACGTCGCGTCGTCCTTCTCGGCGACGGCAGCCGCGGTCAGGGCGTCGACGAGCTCGCGTGCCACGGGCAGGTCGAGCCCGTGGATCGTGACCGGGCCGGCCGCCGACGCTGTCGTCACCGTGACGGAGGCCAGGCCGAGCAGCTGGGCCACCGGACCACGCTCGAGGTCGACCGTCTGGACCCGGCTGAGGGGCGCGATGCGTCGCTCCTGCCACAACCAGCCGCTCTGCGTGTAGATGGCGCGCGTCGTCGACTCCCAACGGTGCACGCGGTACCGCCAGCGCGGCATACCCGCGACGTAACCGACGGACAGCACGAGCCAGAGACCGCCGACGACCCAGTGCGCCGTGCGTGAGCCGTCGTCGAGGAGCCACCACACGGCCTGGCCGCCCAGCAGCACGGCGACCCCGACGAGGGCCTCGAGGCTCCACATGAGGACGGCTCGGCGCGACACCCGGTGCGCGGGCTCGCGCAGCACCGGTTCGGTCTCAGGCTCCACGGACCCCACGGTGCCACACGCATCCGTGGTCCTGCCCTTGACGTCGACCGCCGTTGGCCGAAAGGTGGTCTGACCGGCGCGACAGCATCGTCACCGGACCCGACGAGAGGCAGGCCATGGGCACCATCGCGGTTCACGAGTTCGTCGCCCTCGACGGCGTCTTCGAGGACCCGTCCTGGACGTTCGAGTACGGCTTCGACCCCGGGATGGGGGAGACGCTCGGGGCAGTCACGGGCTCGGCCCGGGCGATCCTGCTCGGGCGGCGTACCTACGAGATGTTCGCGCCCGCGTGGTCGACGCGGACCGTCGAGGACGACCCAGGGGCACCGTTCTTCAACGAGACCCACAAGTACGTCGTCGCGTCGCAGCAGCCCAGCACCGACTGGGGCCCGTCGACGACGCTGCCCTACGACGCCGACGCGATCCGCGGTCTCAAGGAGTCGGTCGAGGGCACCATCTACGTCTCGGGCAGCGGGACGCTCGTGCGGTCGCTGCTCGCGGACGGTCTCGTCGACGACCTGCACCTGTTCGTCTACCCCGTCGCACGAGGCACCGGCGAGCGGCTCTTCGGCGACGGTGTCGACGCGACACGGCTGCGGCTCAAGACGACCGACGTCTACGACAACGGCGTCGTCCACCTGCACTACGGCCCCGCCGAGTCCTGAGCGGACCGCCGGCGCCCCCGACGCCCTTCCACCCCAACACACCGAGAAGTCCGCAACCCACCGGGATCCGATCCCGGCGTGTTGCGGGCTTCTCGGTGTGTTGCCGGTACTGGAGGCGGACGTGGCGCGTGGACGGCATACCTACGATGGGCGCATGAGCCTCGAACTCGGCCTGGACACCTTCGGCGACATCGCCACCGGGCCGGACGGCAGCCCGCTCCATCCGGCCACAGTGGTCCGGGAGGTGCTCGCCGAGGGCGAGCTCGCCGACCGGCTCGGGCTCGACTTCTTCGGGATCGGCGAGCACCACCGTGACGACTACGCGGTGAGCGCTCCCGATGTCCTGCTGGCCGGGCTCGCCGGCCGCACCGAGCGCATCCGCCTCGGCACGTCGGTCACGGTCCTCAGCAGTGACGACCCGATCAGGGTCTTCCAGCGATTCTCCACGCTCGACGCGATCAGCAACGGCCGGGCCGAGGTCACCGTCGGGCGCGGGTCGTTCGTCGAGTCGTTCCCGCTGTTCGGGCTCGACCTCTCGGACTACGAGACGCTCTTCGAGGAGAAGCTGGACCTGCTCGCGGCCGTCGTCGCCGAGCAGCCGGTCCGCTGGCAGGGCTCGACGCGACCTCCCGTCCAGGTCGAGAAGGTCATGCCCGCAACGGAGTCCGGCCGTCTGCCGGTCTGGGTCGGTGTCGGGGGCACGCCGCAGTCGGTCGTCCGGGCCGCCCACTACGGCTTCCCCGTCGTCATCGCGATCATCGGCGGGTCGTCGCGCCAGTTCGCGCCGCTCGCCGACCTCTACCGCCGGGCCCTGACGGAGATGGGCAAACCCGAGCTGCCGATCGGCGTCCACTCGCCCGGTTACGTCGCCGCCACCGACGAGCAGGCACGCGAGGAGTTCATGCCGCACTTCGTGCCGTACATGAACAAGATCGGTCGTGAGCGCCGGTGGGCGCCGATGAGCCGCGAGCAGGCGCTCCTGCAGCTCGGTGCCGACGGCGCCGTCTACTGCGGGTCGCCCGACACGGTCGCGGCCAAGATCGCCGACACGGTGCGCGTGCTCGGCGCCTCGCGCTTCCAGCTCAAGTACTCGATGGGCACCCTGCCGCACGAGCAGCGGGTCGAGTGCATCCGCCTCTACGCCGAGGAGGTCGTGCCGCGCGTGCGCGCGCTGCTCGACGGGGCGTGACATGAGGGTGCTGCTCCTCGGGATGGGCTCCCGCGGTGACGTGCAGCCCCTCCTCGCGCTCGGCGAGCAGCTCCACGGCCTCGGGTATGCCGTGTCGCTCGCCGCGCCGGCCGACCTCGGGCACGTCGTGGCGAGCAGCACCGTCGGCTTCGAACCGCTCTCGTTCGACCTCGAGGCGCCGTTGCGCGACGGCCTCGGACGGGACGCGCTGCGCGGGTCGGCGACGACGCAGGTGCGCGAGGCGAGGCTCATGCGTCGAGTCATGGCGCAGACGGCGGAGGCCCTCGCGGGAGACGTGGCCCGGCTCGTGGACGAGGCGGACGCTGTCGTGTCGGGTGCCCTGACCTTCGACCTCGTCGACGCCCTGCTGACGCCCGCCCGGGGTCGCCGTGGTGCCTCGCCACCGACGAAGCCGCACCTCTACGCGGTGTTCGCGCCGGTATGGCCGAGCGCTCACGGCGACTCGGTGGCGCTGGCCATGGTGCCGGGGCGGACCGCGACTCTCAACCGAACGTGGAGCAGCCTGGCCGGGCGCGTCGCGTTCGACCTGTTCCGGCCCGCCGGTGACCTCGTCCGGACGCGACGAGGGCTGCCGAGACAGGCTTTTCGGCACTATGCGGCCGCCGCACGGCGGACGCCGACGATCCTCGGCGCGAGCGCGCACGTCGTCCCTCCCGCCGCGGACTGGCCTCCCGCGCTGCGGCAGACGGGCTACTGGTTCCGTCAACGGTCGCAGGCTGGTGCGCTGGGCGGCCGCCTCGACGCCGCCGTCGAGCGGTTCCTCGCCGAGGGCCGGGCACCCGTCTACGTGGGCTTCGGGTCGATGCCGACGCCCGACCCGAGAGGCGTCGTCCGCGGTGTCGTCGACGTGCTCGCCTCGCTTGGCGTGCGCGGGCTCGTCAGCGAGGGCCTGGGTGGTCTCACGCTCGACGGGCTCGCGGTCGAGGCTGCGGGTCTAGCTCTCGGCGTCGGGGCGACGCCCCACGACCTGCTCTTCCCGAGGTGCGCCGTCGTCGTCCACCACGGCGGGGCGGGCACGACCGCCGCTGCCCTCCGTGCGGGCGTGCCACAGGTCGTCGTGCCGCACGCCGCGGACCAGCCCTACTGGGGGCGCCGGATGGCCGACCTCGGCGTCGCCGCACCGCCGATCGCCCGCCAGGACCTGACGCCGGCACGGCTGCGCGCGGCGCTCGACGTAGCGCTCTCCCCTCGGGCCCGCCATGCGGCATACGCCCTCGGTGAGCTGGTGCGGGCCGAGGACGGCGCGGCCGACGCGGCACGGCTCGTCGACACGTACCTCAGTCGAGGGCGGCCGAGTTCTCGAGGAACGCGAGCACGGCCGCGACGCGCCGGTGGACGCCCGCCTCGGGCAGCGCGAGCTTGGTGAAGATCGCGTTGACGTGCTTCTCCACCGTCGAGGCCGACAGGTAGAGGGCCCGCTCGATGCCGGCGTTGGTGCGCCCGAGCGCCATCTCCCGCAGCACGTCGAGCTCGCGTGGCGAGAGGGCGGCGAGCGGGCTCGACGCCCCTCGGCTTCGCCGGCGGACGAGGGCGTCGACGATCTGCGGGTCCACGACCGAGCCACCCGCGCAGACCTCGTGCAGGGCGTGGACGAGGTCCTCGAGGTCGCCGATGCGGTCCTTGAGCAGGTAGCCGAGGCCGGCCGAGCCGGACTCGAAGAGGGCCAGCGCGTAGCTCTCCTCGGAGTGCTGCGACAGCACGACGACGCCGGTGGACGGGTGAGTGGCACGGATCGCCTGGGCGGCCTCGATGCCCTCCATCCGGTGCGTCGGCGGCATCCGGATGTCGGTGAGGACGGCGTCGGGCCCGAGCCGGCGCACCGCGTCGAGCAGCTCGGTAGCGGTGCCCACGCACGCGAGCACGGCGACCTCGCCGGAGTCCTCGAGCAGGCGGCGCAGGCCCTCCCGCACGAGGTAGTTGTCCTCGGCGACGACGACGCGCAGCGGGTCAGGCACGGGCAGGCTCGGTCCGGGCCGCAACGGACGACGGCAGCGCAGGCGCGCCGGCGACCTCGGCGTTCGGCTGTTCTGCCGGGCCGGGCTCCTCCTGCCGTTGGGCCACAGGGAGCTCGACGACGAGGCGCGTGCCCGTCCCGGGCGCGCTCTCGAGGTGGAAGCGACCGTCGATCGCCGCGACCCGGTCGCGGATGTTGGCGAGCCCGGCCTGTTCGGCGGAAGGAGACGTCGCGGGGCCCGGGTCGAAGCCGAGGCCGTCGTCGGTCACGTCGACCTGCAGTCCGGTCGGGGTCAGGGCGAGCGTGATGCGTGCGCTCGTCGCGTCGGCGTGCTTCGCGATGTTCGCGAGGGCCTCGCGGATCGTGTAGAAGGCCACCGTCTCCACCTCGGCGCCGAAGCGCTGGGCGCGCACCGCGTCGTCCGCCACGATGGTGAGGGGCACCGGGAAGCGCGCCGTGCGCGACTCGACCGCTGCGACGAGCCCGTTGTCGCTCAGCACCTGCGGGTGGATGCCGTGGGCCAGCTCGCGCAGGTCGGCGAGGATCTCGCGGGCCTGGTCCTGCAGGTCGGTCAGCTCGTCGCTGCGCAGGTCGGCGCGGTCGAGCCGGTTGCGGGCGAGCCGCAACCCTGCCATGAGCGCCACGACGCTCTGCTGGATGCCGTCATGGAGGTCGCGCTCGATCCGGCGGCGCTCGGCGTCCTGGGCCGTGATGAGACGGGCCCGCGACGCGGTCAGCTCGTCGAGCTGGTCGGCGAGCTCGGCCGTGAGGCGGACGTTCGCGACGGCCGTTGTCGCCTGCCGGGCCACGGTCTCGAGCAGCGTGAGCTCCGCGAGCGTGTAGGCGCCGTGCCGGGCGGGACCGACGTCGATCCGGCCGAGGACGACATCGCCGCGCACCAGGTCGAGCCCGGTGGCCGGCTCACCGGACACCTCGCCCGCCACCCCGCGCGGTGCGTCGACCGAGCGGCCGTCCGGGGCAGCGAGCCGGATGCGGACCCACGTCGCCCCGAGGCCGTCCCGCACGGCCTGGGCCAGCCGGGCCAGCACCTCGTCGACGTCGACCGCCTGCTCCAGGCGCGAGCCGAGCTCGCCGAGCAGCGTCAGGTGCGCGTCGCGGTTGCCGAAGACGAGCCGGGTGATGCCCCGCCCGAGCCACGCCCTGACGGGCAGCAGGACCACGGCGACGACAGCGGTGATGACGACGGCCGGCGCCACCGGCAGCGTCGTCGCGAGCAACAGACCGGGCATCGCCACGCCCCACCCGTAGAGGATCGTGATGAGCGTCGACGACGAGCGGACCACGAGCTTGCCACGGTCGGCCATGCCCACGTCATAGGCGCCGTGACGCAGGATGCCGTGGATCCCGGCCACCGGTAGTGCGATAAGCGTGACGGCCACGAGGACGGTGACGGCGGTCGCGAAGGGCGTCCCGGCATACCGTGTGAGCGCGACGCCGTACCAGAGCATGTAGACGAGCATCACGGAGGTCACCGTGACACCCATGACGCGCAGCTGGTCGCGCCGGCCCGGGGGGCCGAAGAGCCATCGCGAGTAGAACACGACGAGCGCGAGCCCCGGGATGAGCCACCAGGGCTTGATGACCGCGTCCACGACGGGTGCGAGGACGCTGAGGGCCGGCACGGCATACGGGTTCGCGATGGTGTGGCCGTCGAGGCCGATGTACTCCGGGAGCACGACGTGGGGATCGGTCAGCAACGTCGCGGGACCGATGAGGGCGCCGATCCACACGAACCTCACGGCGACGCGCTGCCACCGTCGCTCGAGGACGCCGTCCGGGAAGGTCGCGAACATGAGCAGGAAGCCGATCGCCGAGAGGGCGTCTGCGGTCAGGCCCACCTGGTTGAGCAGCGCGAAGGTGCTCGAGTCGAGCACCTCGAGGTGGGTCCGGACGTACGTCTCGTACGCGGACCCGACCGCCGAAGCCGTCCCGCCCAGCGCGACGTAGAGCGCGACCCGGACGACGTCGCCGTGAGGAGCCACAGCCCGAAGGCGTAGAGCGGCAGCACACCGAAGAGCGGCCAGCCGAGCCCCTCGCCGGCGGTGCTGCCGGGCGCGAGGATGCCGCGCACGACGAAGACGTAGACGATCGACCCCGTGCCGATGGCACCGAGCGTGATCAGCCAGCCTCGCCTGAGACGCACACCTCATGATCGGTCCTCCGGCGCCGCGGCGTCACCGGGTTGGCCGCACCCGTTGCTGGGGGCTGACCCCCAGCCCGGCTGTGGTCAGGCCGCGTTCCCGGGTGCCGCCCCGCGCCGGATCGTGGGGGCGATGGCTCACGGCACGCCGGGAGGGCGCGGCCGGATCGGGTCGGAGACGGAGAGAGGAACGACCATGCGCAGGACCTATTTCGTGCTCGCCAGCCTCATCGCGGGCCTCGTCGTCGTCCAGGCGGCCGCGATCGCACTCGGCTTCGGCGGGCTGGCACACCACGTCGCCCAGGGCGGCACCTTCGACAAGACGATGATGGAGTCGCAGGAGTCGGCCTTCACGGGAGACATCGGCTTCCCGATCCACGGCATCAACGGCGGCCTCGTCATCCCGCTCGTCGCGATCGCGCTGTTCGCCGTGTCCTTCTTCGCGCGGTTCCACCACGCGGTGCGGTGGGCCGGGCTCGTGCTCGGTCTCGTCATCGTGCAGGTCATGCTCGGCTACAGCATCGTCGACCTCCCGTATGCCGGTGCGGTCCACGGCGGAAACGCGCTCGCGCTCTTCGCGACCGCCCTGCTCGCCGCACGAGCCGCCCGGCGCGCGACGCCGGGGTCGCCCCGTTCCGCGGACTCCGAGGACGCGCGACTCTCCGTCGGCGACGCGACGGCCTGACCGGGTTCCGGGCCATGGGAAACGGCCGGCGGCTGGTGTCGATCGTCGCGCTCGCAGCGGCGGTCGGGCTGGGGGTCCTGGCGTGGAGCTCGAGCCGACTGCCGGCGGCGTACTCCGTCATGGACATGGGGGCGGGCCCGGCGGCCCATGCGGCACACGGCGTGCCGGCCGGGGGCGCCTCCGTGGGTGGCCGCGGCGTGAGCCTCACGTCCTTCCGGGTCGACCCGGCGCGGACGCCGGACGTCGTCCTGCGACTCGTCGCGCGGGCGGAGCGCTTCGAGATCGCGGGTGGGCGCGCCATGGAGGGCTACACGCTCGACGGCACGTCGCCCGGCCCGACGATCCGCGTGACGGAGGGGCAGCTCGTCGAGGTGACGCTCGTCAACGAGTCGGTCACGGACGGGACGACCCTGCACTGGCACGGTCTCGACGTGCCGAACTCGCAGGACGGCGTCGCGGGTGTGACCCAGGACGCGGTTCCCGTCGGTGGCTCGTTCACGTACCGCTTCGTCGCCGACCAGGTGGGGACGTACTGGTACCACTCCCACCAGGTCTCTCACGAACAGGTGCGGCGGGGCCTGTTCGGTGCGCTCGTCGTGCAGCCACGGACGCCGGCCCCCGCCGCGCCGGGAGAGGTGGTCGCCGCCGACGAGCTCGCCGTGCTCCACCTCCACGACGGCCAGCCGACGCTCAACGGCCGGGTCGGCGACGGCAGGGTCGTCGTCGACCCGGGAGAGCTCGCGCGCGTGCGCGTCGTCAACACCGACGACGCCCTGACCACGGTGTGGGCCAGTGGTCCCATCGTCCTCGCTGCGGTCGATGGCGCCGACGTGCACTCCCCGACTGCCTTCCGCGACAAGCGGATCCAGCTCACGGCCGGAGCGCGTGCGGACCTGCTCGTCCGCGCCCCGGCGGACGGGAGTGGACTCCGCGTGCACATCGGCGCAGCGCGGAGCGTCGTCGTGGGTCCCGCAGGTTCGCAGGCCCCGGTCGCCCGGCAACCGGGGTCGACGCTCGATCTGCTGGTGTACGGCTCACCGGCCCCGCTGGGACTCGACGCGACCCACCCGGTCCGGACGTACGACTACGTCATCGGCCGCCGCCCCGGGCTGCTCGACGGCCGGCCCGGGCTCTGGTGGACGATCAACGGCCGGATGTTCCCGGACGTGCCGATGTTCGTCGTGCGCGAGGGCGAGGTGGTGCGGTTCCGCATCGTCAACGAGACGAGCGAAGGCCACCCGATGCACCTGCACGGCCACCACGTCGTCGTCCTCTCACGGAACGGGGTCGCCGCGACCGGAAGCCCCTGGTGGACCGACTCGCTCGAGGTCGCTGCCGGTGAGACGTACGAGGTGGCCCTGCTCGCCGACAACCCGGGCATCTGGATGGACCACTGCCACAACCTGCCCCACGCGATGGAGGGCCTCGTGGCGCACCTCGCCTACGAGGACGTCACCACCCCCTTCCTGGTCCACGGACCGCACGGCAACCAGCCCGAATGAGGAGAGCCCCCATGTCCCACAGCCTGATCCGCGGTACCCGTATGCCGTCCTCGGCCACAGGGGACACGCGCCCGGCAGCGTCCCTCCGACAGCAGGACGCCGTACGCCTCGCCGCATTCGCGATTGCGGTGACCGCAGTCGTCGCGGTCGTCTGCCTCATGCTGCTCTATGTCGTCGGTGGCGTCTTCGGCACGGTCAACGACTGGGCGAACGCGCTCGTCGGCTGGTGGGTGCTGCTTCTCGCGGTCCTCGTCCGCAGCGTGGAGGGGGACGGCTGGCCGGCGAACGGCGCGGTGACGGCTGCCGTGGCCGGAGCGGTCGGCCTCACGTGGGGCACGTGGCTCGTCGTCACGGACACCACCGGCTTCTACCTCGCGGGACTGGTCTCGACGCTCGGTCTGGCCGGCCTCGGCGCGTGGATGTTGCTCGCCCACACGGCATCCGGGGCTCTCGGTCAGCTCGGGTGGGGCCCGGCGCGGCTCGGGCGCGTCGTCGGGTGGCTGCTGGTCGGCGGGGTGCTCGCGGTGCCGGGTGTCCTGGCCGGCACGGACGACTTCTCGGACGCGCAATGGCACAGCTACGTCGCTGAGGCCAGTGCGTGGCTCGGCGCCTACGTGCTCCTCCCCGTCTGGTGCGTTCGGTTGGCACGACAGCTCCGGCGAACCTGACCCGGGGGAGCGGACCGGAAACCAACCGAAGGAGGGGGCCCACACGCGTCGTCCGCCGTAGCATCGCGTCATGAGCGCATCCGACGTGCTCACCCTTCCTCGGACCGGTCTCAGAGGGGCTGTGGTCCGCGCTGTCGAGCGTCTCGCCGAGATCGGCGTCCGGCCGGGAAGGTCCCACGACGAGGCCCTGCGGCAGGGGATGCTGATCTTCGCGTCCGTGCTCATCGCGCTGATCTCCTTCATCTGGGTCGGCACCTATGTCGCCTACGGCCATCCCGTGTCGGCAGCGATGCCCGGCGCGTACCAGGTGATCACCGTGGTGGGGCTCCTCGTCCTCGCGCGGACCCGGCGGTTCGCCGTGTTCCGCACGACCCAGCTCGTCTCGTTCCTCGTCCTTCCGGCCCTGCTCCAGGCGTCGCTCGGCGGTTTCGTCGCATCGAGCGGGATGGTGCTGTGGGCGATCTTCGTCCCGCTCGCCGCGCTCGCGTTGCTCGGTGTGCGGCGCTCGGTCGTGTGGCTCGTGGCCTTCTTCGCGGAGGTCGTCGCGCTCGCTCTGCTCGACCCGTTTCTGTCCCGGCACCCGGCGCAGCTGCCGACCGGTTTCGTCATCACCTTCTTCGTGCTCAACGTCATGGGCGTGACCCTGAGCGCCTATGCGATGCTCGGCTACTTCGTGGAGCAGCGGGAGCGGGCGCGCATCGCCCTCGAGGCCGAGCAGGAGCGCTCCGAGCGCCTGCTGCTCAACGTCCTGCCCGGGCCGATCGCCCAACGGCTCAAGCGGGAGGCGGGTGTCATCGCCGAGAACTACGAAGCGGTGACGGTCCTCTTCGCGGACCTCGTGGGTTTCACCGAGCGGACCCAGGTCATGCCCGCCGCCGACCTCGTCACGCTCCTCGACCGCATCTTCTCCGCCTTCGACCAGCAGGCCGATGCGGAGGCCGTCGAGAAGATCAAGACCATCGGTGACGCCTACATGCTCGCTGGGGGCCTGCCGGAGCGGCGGCCCGACCACGTCGAGGCGGTCGCCCGGGTGGCGCTCGCGATGCGCGCGGAGATCGCGGCCATCGCCCGGGAGCCGGGCAGCGAGTGGCTGGCCGTGCGCATCGGCATCGACACCGGACCAGCGGTCGCGGGCGTCATCGGGCGGCGGAAGTTCATCTACGACCTCTGGGGCGACACGGTGAACACGGCGAGCCGGATGGAGTCCCACGGTCTGCCGGGGGAGATCCAGGTGACCGAGCGCGTCGCGACCGTGCTCGGGCGCGAGTTCACGGTCCGACCTCGCGGAACGATCCTCGTCAAGAGCAAGGGTCCGATGGCCACCTTCCTGCTCGACGCGGCCACGACGCCCGACGACAGCACAGCGAACCACCAGGGGGCTGGGACGCCACGGAGGGCGAGCAGCTGAGCAGCGGTTCGATCTTGTCAGAGGCGAGCGGCCAGCTCGGTGCCCTGCCTGATGGCGCGCTTGGCGTCGAGCTCGGCCGCCACGTCGGCGCCGCCGATGACGTGCACCGGGACGCCGCGCGCCTCGAGCGCCGGCGTGAGCGTGTTGACCGACTCCTGCCCCGTGCAGAGGACGATTGTGTCGACGGCGATGACCTGGGGGTCGGTGCGCTCCTCACCGTGGGTGATGTGGAGCCCCTCGTCGTCGATGCGCTCGTAGTTGACTCCCACGTGGTGGTGGACTCCCTTGGCCTTCAAGGCTGCTCGGTGCACCCATCCGGTCGTCTTGCCCAGCCCCTTGCCGATCGGGGACGCCTTGCGCTGGAGGAGGTGGACCTCGCGGGGCGACGGTGTGGGCGCCGGCTCGGCGAGTCCACCGCGCGCGCCGTCAGGTGAGCCCACCCCCCACTCCGCCATCCACTCGTCGACGGTGAGCGGTGACTCGATGTGCGTGAGGAACTCCGACACGTCGACGCCGATGCCGCCCGCGCCCATCACGGCCACACGCGGGCCGACGGGGGAACCGTCTCGGACGGCGGCGGCATACGTGATGACCGACGGGTGGTCGACCCCGGGGAGGGAGGGCACGCGCGGCTCGACGCCAGTGGCGACGACGACCTCGTCGAAGTCGACCAGGTCCTCGACCTCGGCGCGACGACCGAGGTGCACCTTGACGCCGGTGAGCTCGAGCTGTCGACGGTAGTAGCGGATCGTCTCGGCGAACTCCTCCTTGCCCGGGATGCGCATCGCGATCGCGAACTGGCCACCGATGTCGTCGGACGCCTCGAAGAGCTCGACCCGGTGACCGCGCTGCGTCAGGGCGACGGCGGTGGCGAGCCCGGCTGGGCCGGCGCCGACGACGGCGACGTGCTTCGTCCGGCGGCTCGGCGCGAGCACGAGGGTCGTCTCGCGGACGGCACGGGGATTCACGAGGCAGGTGGCCGTCTGCTTGGCGAAGGTGTGGTCGAGACAGGCCTGGTTGCAGGCGATGCACGTGTTGATCTCGTCGGCGCGGTCTCCCTCGGCCTTGGCCACCCAGTCGGGGTCGGCGAGGAACGGGCGGGCCATCGAGACGAGATCGGCGGTGCCGTCGGCGACGACCTGCTCGGCGAGGTCGGGCATCGAGATCCGGTTGCTCGTGACGACGGGAACCGTGACCTCGGGGCGCAGCTTCGCAGTGACCCGGGTGAAGGCGCCGCGGGGCACGGACGTGACGATCGTGGGGACGCGAGCCTCGTGCCAGCCGATGCCGGTGTTGATGATCGTGGCGCCCGCGGACTCGACCTCCTTTGCGAGAGAGACGATCTCGTCCCACGACTGGCCCTCCGGCACGAGGTCGAGCATCGACAGGCGGTAGACGATGACGAAGTCCGGGCCGGCGGCCTCGCGCACGGCTCGGACGATCTCGACGGGCAGGCGGCGGCGGTTCTCGGGCGAGCCGCCCCACTCGTCGGTGCGGTGGTTCGTGCGCGGCGCGAGGAACTGGTTGATGAGGTATCCCTCGGACCCCATGACCTCGACGCCGTCGTAGCCGGCCTCGCGGGCGAGCCGGGCGCACCGGGCGTAGGCCGCGATGGTCCTTCGGACGCCGCGACCGGAGAGGGCGCGCGCCGTGAAGCGGGAGATGGGCGCCTTCGTCGCGGACGCCGACACCGCGAGCGGGTGGTAGGCGTAGCGCCCTGCGTGGAGGATCTGGAGCGCGATCTTCCCGCCTTCGCGGTGCACGGCACTCGTGATGACCCGGTGGCGGCGGGCCTGCCGGCTCGTGGCGAGGACGGAGCCGCCGGGGTAGAGCGAGCCGGCCAGGTTGGGGGCGAAGCCCCCCGTCACGATGAGGCCTACACCGCCGCGGGCACGCTCGGCGTAGTAGGCGGCCAGGCGGTCGAAGTCCTTCGCGCGGTCCTCGAGCCCGGTGTGCATGGAGCCCATGACGACGCGGTTGCGCAGCGTCGTGAAGCCGAGGTCGAGCGGCTGGAGCAGGTGGGGGTATGCCGTCACGACCTTGAGGGTAGCGGCTGGTTACCGCCGGGTAGCGTCGGCGCGGCATGGGTCACAATGGCCGGGTGAGCGAGATCGAGCACCTGGACGTCCTCGTCGTCGGCGCGGGCCTGTCCGGCGTCGGCGCCGCCTACCGGTTGCAGACGATGCTGCCGGGGCGCTCGTGGGCGGTCCTCGAGGCGCGGGACTCGGTCGGCGGCACGTGGGACCTCTTCCGATACCCGGGGGTGCGGTCCGACTCGGACATGATGACCCTCGGCTTCCCGTTCGAGCCGTGGACGCACCCCGACGCCATAGCCGACGGGCCGACGATCCTCGAGTATCTGCGGTCGACGGCGCACAAGCACGGCATCGACGAGCGGATCCGGTTGGGGCACAAGGTCATCGAGGCGGCCTGGACGACGGCGGACGCGCGGTGGACGGTCACGGTCGAGCATGCCGGCGCGCGGCGGCAGCTCACGTGTGGCTTCCTCTACCTGTGCAGCGGCTACTACGACTACGAGCGGCCGCACGAGCCCGAGCTGCCGGGCGTCGCGGCGTTCGAGGGGGAGGTCGTGCACCCGCAGTTCTGGCCCGACGAGCTCCGCGTCGAGGGGCGCCGGGTGGTCGTCATCGGATCCGGTGCCACGGCCATGACGCTCGTGCCCGCGCTCGCCGAGCTCGGCGCCGACGTGACGATGCTCCAGCGCACTCCCACGTGGGTCGCCGCCCTGCCGCGTCGCGACCGGGTGCGCGACGTGGTCCAGCGCGTCCTGCCGACGCGGGCTGGCGGAGTCGTCTCGCGCTACAAGAACGTCCTCATGACGATGGCCTTCTACGAGTTGAGCCGACGTCGGCCCGCGGTCGCGAAGGCCTTGCTGTCCAAGGGGGCTGCTCGTTCGCTGGGGTCCTCCGACCTCGTCGACGACCACTTCACGCCCACGTACGACCCGTGGGACCAGCGACTGTGCGTCGTCCCCGACGGCGACCTGTTCGAGGCGGTGCGCGACGGCCGGGCCCACGTCGTCACGGACACCATCGAGGAGTTCACGCCACACGGCATACGGCTGCAGTCGGGCACGGAGCTCCCGGCCGACGTCGTCGTCACCGCGACGGGGCTGCGGATCAAGATCGCCGGCGGCATCGCCATCACCGTCGACGGGCAGACGCGCCCTACCGGTGACCTGACCGTCTACCGGGGGACGATGTTCGCCGACGTGCCGAACCTCGCCGCGTGCGTCGGCTACGTCAACGCGTCGTGGACGCTGCGAGCCGACCTGGCGAGCCGGTACGTCTGCCGGTTGCTCGCGCACATGGAGGAGCACGGCTGGCGCATCGCTGTGCCGCGCGCCCCTTCGGGGATGGCCGGTAGACCCTTGCTGCCGCTCCGGTCGGGCTACGTGGAGCGCGCCGCGGCGGACCTGCCCCGGCAGGGCGACGGGGCGCCCTGGCTCATGCGGCAGAACTACCTGCTCGACCGTCGCGACATGCTGCGCGGCGACGTTGCCGAGGCCATGGCCTTCTCGCGGTGACCTCACGAATCAGCCTGTAGTGCAGGGTGATTGGCTGTCCACAGCCAGGTTCCAGCTGGCGCAGTTATCGAACGCCTGTGCTAATCTTGGGGGCAAGACGACGCGTCGAGCGAGGAGGTCTCCGTGCCACTTCTCGGTTCGACGTGGGTGGGTCTGTCGCCGCTGGAGGCGGCGCTCGGGGGCACCTACACGCGAGCCGACCTCCACGTCGACCTCACGACGGCGGGCGACCGGGCGCTGCGCGACATCGAGAAGCTCGAGGGGCAGAAGGCCCGCATCGAGTCGCGGCTGCTCGAGGCGTATGCGACCCTCCACACGATCGAGGACCAGCAGATCGCGGCCACGACCGCTCATGTGTCGACCGACCGCGTCGTCACCGAGGAGATCGCCTTGGCGACGGGGGTTGGCACGGGCGAGGTCGCGCGCCGGCTCAGCCTCGCCACCAGCCCCCGGCGACACCGCCTGGTCCTGGGAGCGCTACGCAGGGGTGAGGTGTCGCTCAACCGGGCGCTGCAGGTGGCGAGCGACACGGCCCAGCTGTCCGACGCTGAAGTCACCTCGGTGGAGCAGGCCGTGCTTGCGCCGAGCCGCGACGGCCAGCGCCTTCCGCAGCGGACGTTCGTCACCCGCCTGCGTCGTGCGGTGGCCTCCGCCGATCAGCGCGGCATGACTGAGCGTCGCGAGCGCGCACGGATGCGACGCGGGGTGTTCGGCCGCATGACCGAGGACGGCATGGGCTGCCTCACCCTCGTCGCCCCAGCCGATGTGGTCGCCTCCGCCCTCGACCGGCTCGACGCGGAGGCCCGCTCGCGGCGTGGTGCGGGCGACGCGCGTTCTCTTGACCAGCTTCGTTGCGACCTCGCCGCCGAGGCTCTCCTACATGGTCGTGCCGACCACTCGGCCGACGCGAAGACGGGTGCGTCGGAGGGTGGCTCGCCGGATGGCGCGGTCGGCTCGGTGTGGCTCGTCGTGCCGTTCGAGGTCGCGACCGGACTGTCGGACGCCGCATGCGAGCTGCCCGGCCACGGATGGGTCACCGCCGAGCACGCGCGCGAGATCATGACGCGCCCAGGCTCCGTCTGGCGCACGCTGCCCGTCGACATCCGGACCGGCCGCGCGCTGTCACGGCCGACGCGCAGCTACCGACCGACGCACGCCATGTTCGAGCACGTCCGAGCCGTCGACGGTGTCTGCCGCGGGCCCGGGTGCGAGGTCGTCGCGACACGCTGCGACCTCGACCACGAGGTGCCCTGGCCCAGTGGCGAGACCGCGGTCGGCAACATGTACTCGAAACACCGCCTCCACCACAACGTCAAGACCCAGCGGGTCTGGCGGTCGGAGCCCGTCCCCGACGACGGGCTCGAGTGGACCACCCTCGCGGGCCGCCGCTACATCACCTACCCGAAGGACTGGCGCGAAGGCCTGCCCGACCCTGACGTCGCAGCCGGTCGTGATGCCCCTGCGGATCCCGACCCGCCACCCTTCTGACCTGCCGTCGAGCGCGTGGCGAGGACCATCGAACCGGGCCGCGCCGGGTGGCCGCACGCGAACGTGTTGCCACTGCGGGATCAGCGCCGTCGGCCCCTGACCCGTGCGGCGACCGCGAGCCCGGCGAGCACGACGGCCACCCCGAGCAGCGTCAGGCCGATGACGTCGAAGACCGAGCCGCGGGTCCCGGGGACGATGCCGGGGCCCCAGCCGATGGCGATGAACCCGGCCGCGAGCAGTGCGCTGGTGAGGCTCGCGGCGCCGAGCCTGCCCGCTGTGGCGGAGCGGCGGGCCGCGCCGCCCCGTGTGAGGCCATCTGGTGCTGCGCCTGTCGGCCACGGTGGCAGGCTCGGAGCCGGAGGCACCGACGGGGGAGGCGGTGAAACGTCGATGGGTTCGGCGGTCCCCGGCTGCGACTCGGGCGGCAACGGGGGCATGGGCGGAGCCGCGGCCAGGGTCGAGGGGAGTCGCACGAAGCGCAGCGACTCCAGGGCAGGAGGCGGCAGGCCGTCGGCACGAGGGAACGGCTGCTCCCAGTAGAGCGGCAGCACGAAGCCGTCTCGCGCAGCGGCCACGGCATGCTCCCACTGTTGCCTGCACACCGAGGAGACCATCGAGTGCCGCGACCAGAAGAGCTGGAAGACGTCGGCCTCGGCGATGAGGGGCAGGAGCCAGTCGCTCGGGGCGTCGCTGCGCTCAGCGTCGAGGACGCGGCCGAGGTAGTCGTCCCCGAGTGCCTCCGCCACGGCGGCAACGCCCTCGACGACCGCTGCGTCCTCGGGCGCGAAGCACGGGAAGATGCGTCGGTAGCGCACCATCGCCGCGCGCGTGGGATCCACCGCCGTTGCCGCCTGCGACGTGTCGGCCACGACCTCGAAGGTGAGCCCGGACTCGGCGATGACGACGGGGCCGCAGAACACCCGCAGCCAGCCTTCGACGGTGGTTCCCAGCGTCGCCGACCTGGCGCGCAGCAGGAACCTCACCTCGGCGACCTCGCCCGACCAGCGCAGCGGTGCCGAGGGCGGGTCGCAGTCGACGTGGTCGGGCAGGTCAGGCACGACGACGAGCTCTGCCCCCCGGGGCAGAGCCAGGCTGGAGGACTTGGAGGTGGTCGTCACACGCTCGGAGCCGAAGAACCCGGCGACCCGCTGGCGCACCTCTGCGGGTTGGTCGACCGTGCGTCCGTCCGCTGCGACGAACACCCCACCGTGATGGGCGAGAACCAGCATCGTCTCCCATCGCTCGACCCGCAGCTGCGGAGGTCGGGCAACGGTGAACTCGACGTCCTCGTCGAGGCGCGGGAGCGGACCGACACGCAGGCCCGAGGCCAGCGACGACGACAGGTGGAGCGCGACGACCGGCCACTCGTCCGTGACGCCCGAGTCCGCGGCCGCCATCGTCGCGCGCGCTCGGGTGACCGCACGTTCCACCGTCTCGGCCGCCGCGAGGCTCTCGTAGAGCCCCCGTGCGAAGGTGATCGCACCGTCGTCCGTGATGGCGGTACGCATCGCCACGACGGCGGGGATGCCGGCCCGGACCAGGGTCGTGCCGGCACCTGCGAACGGGTCAGTGGGGTCTGCGGGCGACCCGTGGCACGAGTTGAGGACCACGAGGCGAAGCGTGGCTGCTGCGGCCAGGATGTCGGCGACCTCGTCGACCGCGCGCAGGGACAGCTGCCCCTGCGAGTCGGTCAGGGCCAACGCGCTCCGGCCGCCGGAGCCTAGTGTGCCGTGGCCGATGTAGTGGAAGACGTGCATCTCGGCGGCCTCCAACGCTGCGCGGATGCCGTCGAGCGAGGCGTCCTCGAGGATGTCGACGGTCACCGCGCCACCGGCGGCCAGCGGCGCCAGCCGGGCGGCGATCGACTGCCGCTCGCGCGCCGCGTCGAGCGCGGCAGCGCCGACGGGCGACGAGATGGCCACGAGGATGCGTACTCGCTCGTCCGCGCCCGCGGCGGGCTCGCGCGTCGCCGTCTCGGTGCAGCGCACGACCGGTGTGCTGGGATCCAGCGCGAGGAAGGTGTGGGTCTCGGGGTCGTGGAGCAGCTCCCACGGCAACACGTCCGCACCGCCGGCGAAGCGGAGCATGATCCGCAGCCCCGCGCCGGCCGCGGCCGCGCGCGAGCTGCTCTCGCGGAAACGCACGAGCACGGAGTCGGGCATCAGTGCCGTGAACAGCGCAGCGCCCGCCTGGGCGTCGTCGACGTCGGTCGCGGCGTCGGTCGCGGCGTCGGTCGCAGCGAAGGTCGGAGCGTCGGTCGCGGGGGAGAGACGGCGCTCCCTGGTGCGGCGGCCGGGCCTCCACCGTGTCGCGACCTCGGGCCAGCGCGAGGCCACCGACCCGGTCTCACCGGCAGGCGAGTGCAGGACGCGCACGTCGAGGTCGTCGCCGCGTCTCGTGACTGCGACGTCGAAGTCGAGATAGGTCGTTGCGGCCACGGCTACCCCTCCTGACTGCTTCCAAGAGTGGCACGCCCCGCGGACCGGCACGGCCGCATGACGTCAGCCGATCGTGAGCCGGTCACTGACGAGCCCGCGAGCAGCCAGCTCGCGCAGCCGGGTGACGGTCCGTTCCCGCACCGTCCACGGGTCGATCGTCGTGACGTGGATCTTCGTGCCGCCCTCGAAACCGCCCTGCGTCGAGACGCGCCACTTGACGACAGCCCGCAGCGGCATCGGGAGGTCGACCGTCGGCGGGCAGTGGTGCCACTCCTCGTTGGTGGGCACGTCGGAGCCGGTGGCTGCGTGGCAGGCGTGGAGCAGGTCGGAGACGTCGCGCACCTCGTGATCGCCCAGCTCCCAGGGTCGCCGTGACGTGACGCTCGAGTGGACCTCCACCGACGGGTACCGGTGCCCGATGCCGGCGAAGGCGACCGCCGTCGGCGTACGCGCGATGACGAGCCCCTGCCCGTCGGCGTACTCGCGTCCCCAGTGCGCGAACAGGTCCGGGTGGGCGCGGACCCGCTCCATCTCCCGTTCGAGCTCCACGCCGAGCTCGTCGATGGCGACGAGCTGCTTGTGCAGGTGGTCGAACGACGCTCCGGCCGGCTGCATCCAGTTCTGGAACACCGACACTTGCCGCGCGTAGGGGTTGTCGCGGTAGAGGTCGCGCAACGCAGAGATCGTGAATCGCGTGTACTGCCAGTGCTCCTCGGGCGTCAGCGTGCCTGAGAACGCGTTCTGGGAGTCGTCCGTCGCTCCGTCTACGAAGTGGCGTCGAGCGGCGACGACCTGGTGGTTGCCGGCGAAGAGGCGCACCGCTTCGCGTTCGAGGTCGTCCTGGCCGGACGGCTCTGCGTCGGCTCCCACTGCGCCGCGCGCCCGCATGCGTATCCGGGCGAGTGCTGTGACGTGGTCACGCCCTGCGGGCGTGGAGAGGTATGCCGTCCGGTGCGACCGCGAGGCGGGTGTCGGCTCGTAGCCGTGGGTGAGGTGCCAGTAGTCGTAGCTGAGGATCTCGAAGAGGTTCGGGAAGAGCCGGAACTGCGGGACCGAGTCGTCGAGCTGGTCGGCGAGCAGGCTTCGCACCTCGTGCCACGACGACCCCTCGCGCACGACCCGGGCGATCTCGGGGGTCGTCTCGAGCATGCGGCCGACGCAGAAGGCGCAGTGCCGGTCGAGCTCGGAGGGGTCGAGCGGCTGCGGTGCGGGCCGGTTGACGCCGAGCGGCCGCGCACCACGGCCCGGCAGCGTCCACACCTTGGTGCCGGTGAACGGGTTGACCTGCTTGATCGTCCCGTCGGGCAGTCGCGTCAGCGGCGGGGCGGGGTCTGTCCCGGGCGGCGTCACCCTCGCAAGACTAGGTGGGTTAGCGTCGGGGCGACCTCGACGACACCTCAGGAGCACGATGCGCGCCGCACGAGTCACCGCCCTCGACGGGCCCGCCGCTGTCACCGTCGACGACCTGCCCGAGCCGAGCCTCGAGCCCGGCCACGTCCTCGTCGACGTCCACGAGGCCGGCGTCAGCTTCCCCGACGTCCTCATGAGCAAGGGGCTCTACCAGATGCGCCCCGACCTCCCGTTCGTCCCCGGTGCCGAGTGCGCCGGGGTCGTCCGTGAGGCCGGACCGGACAGCACCTTCAGCCCCGGTGACCGGGTCGCCGCCTTCCCGGTGCTCGGAGCCTTCGCCGAGACCGTGGCGGTCCCCGAGTCGATGCTCTTCCCGCTGCCGGATGCCGTGTCGTTCGAGGCGGGCGCGGCCCTGCCGATGAACTACCTCACCGTCCACTTCGCCCTCACTCGTCGCGGCCAGCTCGAGCGTGGCGAGGTCGTCCTCGTCCACGGGGCAGCGGGTGGCATCGGCACCGCCGCGATCCAGCTGGCCCGTGCCATGGATGCCCGCGTCATCGCCGTGGTGTCGTCCGACGACAAGGCCGAGACGGCGCGCGAGGCCGGTGCCCATCACGTCGTCCTGGCTGACGAGTTCCTCGCTCGCGCAAAGGAGCTCACGAGCGGTCGCGGCGTCGACGTCGTCGTCGACCCCGTGGGCGGGGACCGCTTCACCGACAGCCTTCGCAGCCTCGCGCCCGAGGGCAGGCTCCTCGTCATCGGCTTCACGGCCGGGCAGATCCCGGAGGTCAAGGTCAACCGTCTTCTCCTGGGAAACATCAGCGTCGTCGGCGTCGGATGGGGCGCCTTCTGGATGCCCGACCCGAGCTACCTGCGCGCCCAGTGGCACGCGATCCTGCCGCTCCTCGAGAGCGGCGCCCTCGAGCCCCCGATCGGCTCGCGCCACTGGCTCGACGACGTCGCCGCCGCCCTCACGGAGATCGACGAGCGCCGCGCGCGGGGCAAGGTCACGCTCACCATCCGCCAGCCGTAGGTTGGGCCGTATGCCGTCCCGCTCCCGACACGCGCCCAGCTCCCCTCGTCGCGTCCTCGTCACCGGCGCCGCCTCCGGCCTCGGTCTCGCCCTCGTGCGGGCCTTCGTCGGGCGCGGGGACCACGTGCTCGCGACCGACCTGCAGACCGAGCGGCCGGACGTGCTGCCCGACGCCGCGGCGTACCTGCCCCTCGACGTGCGCCGTGACGAGGCCTGGGACGCGGCGCTCGCCCACGTGCGCGAGACGTGGGGTGGGCTCGACCTGCTCGTCAACAACGCCGGCGTCGCTGCGGGCGGCCGCATCGACGTCGCGACGATGGACGAGTGGCACTGGATCGTCGACATCAACCTGCTCGGCGTCGTTCGTGGCTGCCGCACGTTCACCCCGCTGCTCAAACAGCAGGGCAGCGGGCACATCATCAACACCGCCTCGCTCGCCGGGCTCGTC
Source organism: Terrabacter sp. GCM10028922 (assembly GCF_042666095.1). Classification (NCBI taxonomy): domain Bacteria; kingdom Bacillati; phylum Actinomycetota; class Actinomycetes; order Micrococcales; family Intrasporangiaceae; genus Terrabacter; species Terrabacter sp. GCM10028922. The sequence continues at coordinate 221,033 of NZ_JBHTFG010000023.1, forward strand.
CACGCACCCGGCATGGCCGCCTACAACACCGTCAAGGCCGGTGTCGTCGCCCTCAGCGAGACCCTGTCGCACGAGCTCGCACCGCACGGCATCGACGTCTCCGTCGTGTGCCCGTCGTTCTTCCGGACCAACCTCGGCGCGTCGTTCCAGGGCGCCGACACCGAGATGGAGGACGCCGGCAGGAAGATGGTGAGCGGGTCGAAGCGCACGGCCGACCAGGTCGCCGCCATCGTCCTGCGCGGCATCGACGCGCGTCGCGACGTCATCCTCACCGACCGCGACGGCCGGATCGTCTGGCGTGCAAAGCGGTTCGCGCGTCCCGCCTACACGGCAGTCATGAAGCGGGCAGCCAAGCGCGTCGCCCAGGACCGCTGAAAGGCGCAGAGTCCCTCAGCGGCGCGGCGCGCGCCGCATGTCGACGTCGGTGGGCGAGCCGGCTCCCAGGACATCCTCGAGGCTCGACCGAAGCAGGTGTGCCGCTGCGGCCTGTTCGTTCCCGGCGAACGTCCGGCTGAACTCCGGCTCCCTGCTGTCCCGCTCCCACCCGAGGTCCGCGAGCGCCGCCTGCTGCGCCGTCGTCAGGTCGGTCAGCCCCTCGAACTCCGTGTCGCCGATGCACTCGAGGGCGAGCAGGCCCTCGAGGCGCCGCACCTGGAAGAAGACGTCGGGCACGCGGGCCGTGTGAGAGGTCCGGGAACGCCCCCGGCGCCACCCTCGGGGGGCCCGCTCGGCGGCATACGTGCTCGAGGCCCGCGACGTCACGTGCACGGCGAAGGTCATCCAGTCCTCCTCGGTGAGCGCGGCCAGGTCGGCGGCGATGCGTGCCGTCCACCCCTCCCACGTCTCGTCGAGCGGGCCGGCGCTCATGCCGGGACCTCCACCACCGCCGTCTCCATGAGGCGACGCAGGTGGTCCGGGATCGTGGCTGGCCGGCGGGTCGCCGCGTCGATCTCGACGTGCACCCAGTGGCCGAGGGCCTTGATCGCCGGGTCGGGAGCCGAGGCCCGTTCCGGGTCGACGAAGAGCCCGAGCTGGTAGGTGACGCTGCTGCGCCCGAGGCGCACGACGCGCAGCCCGACCACGAGGGGAGCCGGGAAGGCGACCTCCGCGTAGAACGCGCACGACGACTCGGCGACGACGCCCTGGGTCCTGTCTGTCATCGGGTCGATCGTCACGTGCTCGGCCTGCCAGCCGTTGATCGCGGAGTCGAAGAGCTCGTAGTACACGGCGTTGTTGAGGTGGCCGTACATGTCGTTGTCGGACCACCGCGTGCTCACCGGGCGGTGGACCGGGAAGGCCGCGAGCGTCAGGGTGCGCGGGTCGGGCGTGCTGGACATGCCGCCATCCTGCCCGAGTGCCGGGTTGTGGGCCGGGCGGTGGGCCTGTCGATGGGGCCTGTGGAGGACGCGGGACGCTGTCGGCGACCGAACGTAGAGTGCTGAGGTGGCGTGGAGCGTGGGTCGGGCGACGTGGGTCGGTGACGTCACCGACCCCGACATCGCGCAGCAGGTCGGCTCGCGCACCTTCGACCGCGGCCAGGCCTACGCGGCCGAACGCCGGGTCCGATCGCTCGCGACGCGACCCGACGGGATGATGCTGCTCGGCACCATCGACGGCAGCGGCAGCGAGACCTACCAGACGATCATCGAGGCGCGCCCGCACCCGAAGGGCCGCTCCCACCTGTGGAGCGGTCGGTGCAGCTGCCCCGTCGGCACGGACTGCAAGCACGTCGTCGCGCTCATGCTCACGGCCCGCGACGTGGCCCGTGGGAAGGTCGTGGAGCCGGCCGGCGACCCGACGGGCATCTCGACCGGTGACTCGACAGGGCCCGCGGTCGCCGTGGATCTTCACGCCCCGGCTGCCGCGACCGTCCTGTGGTCCGACGTGTTCGGCCACATCCGCTCGCGGTCACCCGAGCGCACCCAGATGGCGCAGCGGCCCGAGCCGCGCGGCGAACTCATGCCGGCGGGCCTCTTCGTCGACACGGTCTACCGCGACCAACGCGGCCGCCGTGGCGTGCCCGAGCTGAGCTACGGGCTGAGACCGACGCGGTGGACGCGCGCCGGCACCTGGCACCGCACGCTCTCGTGGCACGACGCCCTGCCGCAGTGGCGGGCCGGCATCCGGTTCCTGCCCGAGCACGAGCGGATCATGGGCCGCCTGCACGACGTCGCCCGGCACGGCTCCGGTGGCACGACGTACTTCTCCGCGACACCGCCGCTCTCGCTCGACGCGAGCCCAGAGGTGTGGCCGCTGCTGCGCGAGGCGCGAGCAGCCGGCATCGAGCTGCTGCCCGGGGAGGGGGTCACCGGTCCCGTGCACGTGGCCGACGACACCGTCACGCTCGTGCTCCACGTGCGCCGGGCGGCCGACGGCACCGGCGACCTCGACCTCGACGTGGCCCTCGACGGACTCCCGGCCGGGGTGGAGAGCGGCGGGGAGCGGCTGTTCCTCGGCGACCCGGTCCACGCCGTCGCGGTCGAGGGCGACGACGGGTCGCTCCTGCTCGCGCCCCTCGAGCAGGACCTCGACCTCGGGCCTGACGGGCTCGCCGCGGCACTCGCCGGGCTGCGTGTGCCCGCCGACGAACGCGCCCGCTTCCTGCGGTCCGTCGTGCCGGGCCTGCGCCAGCGGATCCGGGTCCGCTCCGAGGTGCCACTGCCGGCGCCCGAGGTGCAGGGGGCCGACGAGCCCGAGCAGGTGACCGTGCACGTCCGAGTCGTCAGCGACGTGCCCGGCGAGGTGCGCCTCGACCTCGGTCACGCGTACGACGGCAAGCCGCGGCCCTTCACGACGGCGCGGTTCGGCACGGTCGGCGGGCGCGACCGTGACGCCGAGGCGGCAGCCGTGCGAGCCGCGCACTCACTGCGCGAGGTCCCGGGGGCCCTGCGGTCCGACCTCGGCGGCCAGCCCTACCTCGTCCCCCGGGTCGTGCTCACCGGCCTGCAGGCGGCCCGGTTCGTCGGTGCCACCCTGGCCGCACTCGAGGCCGACGAGCACGTCACCGTGGAGGTCGACGGCGACCTGCCCGCCTACGAGGAGGTCACCTCGGCACCCGTCGTGCGGCTCGGCACGGGGGAGCGGCGCGACGACTCCGAGCCCGGCGACTGGTTCGACCTGCGGGTGACCATCGAGGTCGACGGCGAGGAGGTGCCCTTCGAGCCGCTCTTCGCCGCGATCGCCCACGGCGACGAGATCATGCTCCTCGACTCCGGGTCCTTCTTCCGGCTCGACCGGCCCGAGCTGCTCCGCCTGCGCGACCTCATCGCCGAGGCCCGCGACATCGCCGACCCGGAGACGGGGGGCCTGCGGCTCAGCGCCCACCACGCCGACCTCTGGGACGAGCTCGTCGCGCTCGGGGTCGTCGACGAGCAGAGCGCCCGCTGGGCCGCCAACGTCGAGGCCCTCGGCTCCCTCGAGTCGGGCCCGCTCGCCGATCCGCCGCCCGATCTGCGTGCCACGCTGCGGCCCTACCAGCTCGACGGCTACCGCTGGCTGGCCCGCCTGTGGGACGCCCGCATCGGCGGCATCCTCGCCGACGACATGGGCCTCGGCAAGACGCTCCAGGTCATCGCGACCCTGGCCCGCGCGCACGACCGGGGAGAGCTCGGCACTCGCGGCCCGGAGGCCCGAGGGTCGGTGCTCGTCGTCGCTCCGACGAGCGTCGTCGGCACGTGGCTGGGCGAGCTCGAGACGTTCGCGCCGCACCTTGCCGTCGCGTCCGTCACAGCGACCGAGCGCAAACGTGGAGTTCCCCTGTCCGACGTCGTCGCCGACGCCGAGGTCGTCATCACCTCGTATGCCGTCCTGCGCCTCGACGACGCCGCCTTCCAGGCCGTCCGGTGGGGTGGGGTCGTGCTCGACGAGGCCCAGTTCGTCAAGAACCGCCAGGCCAAGACCCACGTCGCGGCCCGTCGGCTCGGAGCGCCGTTCACCATCGCCGTCACCGGCACGCCGCTGGAGAACTCCCTCATGGACCTCTGGTCGCTGCTCTCGCTGACCGCACCCGGCCTCTATCCGCGGCCCGACCTCTTCACGAAGAGCTACCGCAAGCCCATCGAGTCTGGTGAGAGGCCAGAGCTGCTCGACCTGCTCCGGCGCCGCATCCGGCCGATCATGCTCCGCCGCACCAAGGAGCAGGTCGCGATCGACCTGCCGCCCAAGCAGATCCAGGTCGTCGGCCTCGATCCCCACCCCGTCCACCGCCACATCTACGACCAGCACCTGCAGCGCGAGCGGCAGCGGGTGCTCGGCCTGCTCGACGACCCCGAGGCCAACCGCGTCGCGATCCTGGCGGCGCTGACACGGCTGCGGCAGCTCGCCCTCGACCCCGTGCTCGTCGACGAGGTCCACGCCGGCAAGGCGACCGCCGCCAAGATCGAGTTTCTCGTCGACCAGCTGCGCGAGCTGGCGGCCGAGGGCCACCGAGCGCTCGTCTTCAGCCAGTTCACCGGCTTCCTGCGCATCGTCGAGGCCGCGTTGACGCGTGCGGGGATCCACACCGCGTACCTCGACGGGTCGACGACCGACCGGCAGTCTGTCGTGCGCGGCTTCCGCGAGGGCGACGCGACGGCCTTCCTCATCAGCCTCAAGGCCGGCGGCTTCGGGCTGACGCTCACCGAGGCCGACTACGTCTACGTCCTCGACCCGTGGTGGAACCCCGCCGCCGAGGCGCAGGCCATCGACCGCGCGCACCGCATCGGCCAGAACCGCCCCGTCACCGTCTACCGCCTCGTCTCCGCCGGCACCATCGAGGAGAAGGTCGTGGCGCTCCAGGAGCGCAAGCGCGACCTCTTCCAGCGGGTCGTCGACGAGGGCGGTTCGCTCTCCGGCGCCATCACGTCCGATGACGTCCGCGACCTGCTCGGTCTGCCCTCGAATTGACCTCAAGTCGGCTTGATGTCACAGGGTTGGCAGGCGGGTACGTGACCCGCACCCGAGCCCCCGGACACCCTGTGGACGTCGCTGGACCGCGGCATAGAGTGGTCGGAGCCGGATGGTCTCCAGAAAGGAACGACAAGTGGCTTACACGCTTCCCGAACTCGACTACGACTACGCAGCCCTCGAGCCCCACATCAGCGCTCGCATCATGGAGCTGCACCACAGCAAGCACCACAAGGCCTACGTCGACGGCGCCAACGCCGCGGTCGCCAAGCTCGAGGAGCTGCGCGAGTCGGGCGACTACGCCGCCGTCAACGGCGTCGAGAAGAACCTCGCCTTCCACCTCGGCGGGCACACGAACCACTCCGTCTTCTGGAAGAACATGAGTCCCGACGGCGGCGGCCGTCCCGAGGGCGAGGTCGACGCGGCGATCACCGAGTACTTCGGTGGCTTCGAGAAGTTCCAGGCGCACTTCAACGCCAACGCCAACGCCATCCAGGGCTCCGGCTGGTCGATCCTCTCGTGGGACACGCTCGCCGAGCGGCCGCACATCATGCAGCTGTTCGACCAGCAGGGCAACATCCCCGTCGGCCAGATCCCGCTGCTGCAGCTCGACATGTGGGAGCACGCGTTCTACCTGCAGTACGAGAACGTCAAGGCTGACTACGTCAACGCGTGGTGGAACGTCGTCAACTGGGAGGACGTCTCTGCCCGCCTCGAGCGCGCCAAGGCGACGAAGGGCCTCATCCTTCCCGCCTGACCTCTGCCCCTCACCGCAACACACCGAGAAACCCCCAACGCACCGGCATCCGATCCGGGTGGGTTGGGGGTTTCTCGGTGTGTTGCGGTGGCAGGGGGCAGGGGGCAGGGGGCGGGGGTGGTCAGCGGTTGCGTGCGGCCGGGCCGGACGCCGTCACGGCGAACGACACCGGCGCGGCGAAGCCGTGGCTCGCGAAGGCCTCTGCGATCGCCGTGGACACGGGTTCGACGTCCTCCGCTGCCACGATCGCGATGCACGAACCGCCGAAGCCGCCACCCGTCATGCGGGCACCGAGCGCGCCCTTCGACCGGGCCGTCTCCGTCGCGACGTCGAGCTCGTCGCACGAGACCTCGTAGTCGTCGCGCAGCGAGGCGTGCGAGGCGTCGAAGAGGCGACCGACCTCGTCGAGGTCGCCCGCCTCGAGCGCCGCCACCGCCTGGCCGACGCGCTCGATCTCGGTGACGACGTGGCGCACGCGGCGGCGCACCTCGTCCGAGCCGAGTCGCTGGAGCGCGGCGCCGAGCGCAGCGGGGTCGACCTCGCGGAGCGTCTCGACTCCGAGGTCGCGGGCAGCCTGCTCGCACGCGTCGCGCCGCGCGGCGTACTGCCCGTCCACGAGCGCGTGCTCGGCCTTGGTGTCCGTGACGAGCAGGACGTGCCCAGCCGCGTCGAGGTCGAACGGCACCTGCCGCGTCTCGCCCGACCGGCAGTCGAGGAGCAGTGCGGCGCGCTCGTCACAGAGGAGGGAGGCCGACTGGTCCATGCCGCCGGTCGGTGCGCCGGCGATGACGTTCTCGGCCTCGACGCAGCGGGCTGCGAGCCGGGCGCGTCCCGACCTCGACCCCAGCAGGTCCAGCCCGAAGAGGTCGCTCGCAGCCGCAGCGACGGCGCACTCGAGGGCTGCCGAGCTCGACAGGCCGGAACCGAGTGGCACGGTCGAGTCGACGAGCACGTCGAGCCCGCCGACGTCGAGACCGTCACGGCGCAGCGCCCAGAGCACCCCCGCGACATAGGCACCCCAACCACCGGGCTGCCCCGGTGAGACGTCGCCGAGCGCGACCTCGACGATGCCGTCCTGCTGCACCGAGGCGATGCGGAGCACGTCGTCGTCGCGACGGGACACCGCGGCATAGGTCCTGTGCGGCAAGGCGATCGGCAGGCACAGACCGCCGTTGTAGTCGGTGTGCTCGCCGATGAGGTTGACACGGCCGGGGGCCGACCAGACGCCGGTGGGTGCTGCGCCGTACGTCCGCCCGAAGGCGGCCGTCACCGAGTCGACGACTTCCACGCCGTCGCGCTCGCTCACGACGCCACCTCACGCAGGCGGGCCGCTGCCCGCTCGGGTGCGACGTCGTTGACCCAACCGCCGACGCCCGACTCGGACCCGGCGAGGAACTTGAGCCGTCCCGGGCCGCGCAGCACCGACATGAGCTGCAGGTGCAACCGTGAGACGTCCCGGCCCGTCTTCGCCGGGGCCTGCTGCCAGGCTGCGATGTAGGGCAGCTTCACGGGCGAGCCGTCCTCGGCGACGTAGTAGCGGTCGAGGCGGCCGAGCAGGTCGCGATAGATCACGGCCAGCTCGTCGCGCTCGTCGTCGTCGAGCGCGACGAGGTCGGGCACGTCGCGGTGCGGGGCGAGGTGCACCTCGACCGGCCAGCGCGCCGCGAAGGGCACGTATGCCGTCCAGTGCGTTCCCGACACGACCACCCTTGAGCCGTCGGCTTGTTCGGCGGCGAGGATGTCGGCGCCGAGGAGCCGGCCGGTGCGCTCGTGATGGCGCCGGGCCGCGTCGAGCAGGGCCTTGGTGCGGTCGGGAAGGTACGGGTAGGCGTAGATCTGGCCGTGCGGGTGGGGCAGGGTCACGCCGATCTCGCGGCCGCGGTTCTCGAAGGCGAAGACGTGCTCGACCTCCGGCATCGCCCCGAGCGCCTCCGTGCGCTGGGCCCACGTGTCGATGACGGTTCGCACGCGCTCGACCGGAAGGTCCTTGAACGACGCCTCGTGGTCACTCGTGAAGCACACGACCTCGCAGCGGCCGACGGCCGGCCGGGTGCCGAAGATGCCCCTCGGGTCGGGGTCGTCCGCGCCCACGGAGGTGACGGCATACGAGGGGAACCGGTTCTCGAAGACGACGACCTGGTAGTCGCGCTCGGGGATCTCGGAGGGCACCGAGCCGTGTCCGGCCGGGCAGAGCGGACACTCGTCCTTCGGCGGCATGAAGGTGCGGTGCTGGCGGTGCGCGGCGACAGCCACCCAGTCGTCGACTAGCGCGTCGTGGCGCAGCTCGCCCGACTGCACGCGCGGCTCGACCGGACGCAGGTCCTCGGCGGTGCGCTCCGGCGTGCCGGCCTCGTCGATGTAGAGGATCTCCCGGCCGTCGGCCAGGAGCCGGGTCGTGAACCTGCTGGTGGTGCTGGCGGGGGTGGACATCACGCCTCCACGATCTCGAGGGAGCCGACGTCCTCGCGCAGCGCCGCACGGGCACGCTCCGGCAGGCCGTCGTCACTGACGAACAGGTCGACCTCGGAGAGGTCCGCGAACGTGCTGAGGCCCACGGTGCCCCACTTGGACGAGTCTGCGAGGACGCACACGTGGCGGGCCGACGCGACGAGCGCGCGGTTGGTCTCCGACTCGACGAGGTTGGGCGTGGTCAGGCCCGAGCGCGACTCCACGCCGTGCGCGCCGAGGAAGAGCAGGTCCACGTGGAGGGTGCGTAGCGCCGACACGGCGACGGGGCCGACGAGGGCGTCCGACGGGGTGCGCACACCGCCGGTGAGCACGACCGTCTGGCCGGGAGCACCCGACTCGTGGAGCAGCTGCGCGACCGGGACGGAGTTCGTGACGACGGTCAGCTGCGGCACGTCCTTGACGGCGCGCGCGAGCTCGTACGTCGTCGTGCCGGCCGAGATGCCGATGGCGCTGCCCTGCTCGACGCGACGTGCGGCCGCCCGGGCGATGGCCTGCTTCTGCGCCAGCTGGAGCAGGGACTTCGCCGAGAAGCCCGGCTCCTCGCTGCTGCGCTCGTCACCGAGCGCGAGCGCGCCGCCGTGGACCCGCTCGAGCAGACCGTCGGACGAGAGGCGCTCGATGTCGCGACGAATGGTCATGTCGGACACGCCGAGACGCTCGACGAGGTCGGACACCTTGACCGCACCGGACTCCTCGACGAGCTCGAGGATCACCGAACGGCGTTGACTGGCAAGCATGTTCACTCCTGCCTGAGCACGGCCACGCCACCGGGGGCGAGGCGGACGGTGCCGTCGACGGGGGCGTCCGCAACGAGGTCGTACCCATCGGCGGTCACGGACTGCTCGTCGTCGGTGTGGTTGAGCAGGAACAGCCACGACGTGGACCCGTCGCTCCGACGGGTCGCCTCGACGCCGAGGGGGAGCCCGTCCACGGCCGGGTCCACGGACGCGGCGGACAGGACGTCGTCGAGGAGCGCGCCGAGGGTCGCGTCGTCGGGCAGGGTGCTGAGGTACCAGGCAGAGCTGCTCTCGCCGTCGACGCCGAGCTCACGGCGCGTGACCGCGGGGCGACCCGCGAGGGGCCCGGCGGCATACGTCGTCAGCACCTCGGTGCCGGGCAGGGCAGTCACGTCCTCACTCCACCACGCTCCGGTGCCGTCGGCGAGTGCGACCGGTGCATCCGGTCCGAGCGGGAAGAACTCCTCGACCCGCACGCCGAGCAGGTCCCGGAAGGCGCCGGGGTAGCCGCCCAGCCGGACGTGGTCGTGCTCGTCGCTGATCCCGGAGAAGTACGTGACGACGACCTGCGCGCCCGCCTCCGCGGCGGCGGCGACGGCGGCCGCGTGCTCGTCGGTGACGAGGTAGAGCTGCGGCACGACGGCGACGGCGTATGCCGTGAGGTCGGCTCCGGGGTGCACGACGTCGCAGGTGACCCCGCGGTCGTGGAGGAGACGGTGGATCGTGTGCGCCGCCTGGAGGGCGTCGAGCTCGGAGCTCGGCATGTCGGGGCCCTCGGCACCCCAGATCGCCTGGTAGTCGTGCAGGATCGCGACTCGCGACTCGACGCGACTGCCGACGAGCTCGCCGAGCCGCCCGGCGATGCGGCCGAGCTCCTCGACCTCGCGGAACCGCGCGCTGTCGGCGCCGGCGTGTGGCACGACAGCGCTGTGGAACTTCTCCGACCCGGCGCGGGACTGGCGCCACTGGAACCAGCCGATCGTGTCGGCGCCCCGGGCCACGTGGGCCAACGCGTCGCGGATCGTCTGGCCGGGGGCCTTGGCGTGGTTGGTCGGCTGCCAGTTGACCGCGCTCGTCGAGTGCTCCATGAGCATCCAGGGAGCGCCACCGGCGAGGCCACGGGTCAGGTCACCGCTGTAGGCGAGCTCGGCGCGGGGGTGCTCGAGGGCGCCGACGATGTAGTGGTCGGTGCTGACGACGTCGACGGTCGGCGTCCACTGCGAGTAGTCGAGGTGGCGGAAGTGCTCGAGCGTCATGAAGTTCGTCGTGACCGGCACCCCCGGGGAGAGCTCGTCGAGAACGGCACGCTCGGCCCGCATGAAGTCGAGCAGCGCGTCGGAGGAGAAGCGCCTGTAGTCGAGGACCTGGGTCGGGTTGTTCGACGCCGTCGACCGTCGTGGGGGAAGCACCTGGTCCCAGTCGGTGTAGCGCTGGCTCCAGAAGGCCGTGCCCCACGCGTCGTTGAGCGCGTCGAGGCTCCCGTATCGGCGCTGCAGCCAGGCGCGGAAGTGGCGGGCGCACTCGTCGCAGTAGCACGGCAGGTTGTGGCAGCCGTACTCGTTGGAGACGTGCCACATCGCCAGGGCGGGGTGCTCGTGGTACCGGGCCGCCAGCTGCCGGGTCAGGGTGAGGGCGTAGTCGCGGTAGACGGGCGAGGTCGGGCACCAGGTCTGCCGGCTGCCCGGCCACAGGGTGCGGCCGTCGACGTCGACGGGAAGGATCTCCGGGTGCGCGGCCGAGAGCCACGGCGGCGGAGTGGCCGTCGCGGTCGCGAGGTCGACGGCCACGCCGCCCGCGTGGAGCTTGTCCATGATCGTGTCGAGCCACTCGAAGTCGTAGTCGCCCTTGGCCGGCTCGAGCCAGCTCCAGGAGAAGACGCCGAGGCTGACGAACGAGACGTTGGCGCGCCGCATCAGCTCGAGGTCCTCGTCCCACACGGGGCGTGGCCACTGCTCGGGGTTGTAGTCGCCACCGAGTGCCAGGGTCTTCGTCGGCCATGAGCGCATGGGAGAAGAGTGTCGGCTCGTTCGTCCCGATGTCAACATTTTCGAACACATCCGCGCCCAGGCCGTGGTGACCGTCCCGAGCTGCGGACGGCGTCGGACGGGAGAGCCCGCGGCTGACCTGCGGTGGATCCTGAGCGCGCAGTGGATGTCGTTGCGACAGTTGGAAGGCGGATCGTGAGCGCGAATTTCCTTACAACGGTGTAAATCCGGAGAGGCAGGCCAGCCCGCCGGTCTCGGTTCGGTTTCGGAGTCTGCAGGTGTGGACGTAGCCCTTGACATGAGCATCAGGTCTCGACATCCTCTGTTTGTTGTTGAAGGTTTCTGGTGGCGGATGTTCGAATCCGTCACCTCCGACAACACCCCCGGCACAGCGTCAAAGGAGACCGCAATGACCCGCCCGATGAGCGAGGCCGAGTACCTCGCCCGCATGGTTCCCCCCTCCGTCCGCGGCGTCGACCGTCGGACCCTGCTGCGCGGCGCCCTCGGCGTCGGCGCCCTCCTCGGGGCCGGTGGCCTGGCCGCCTGCGGCAGCGGCGACCCCGGCACCTCCGGCGTCCCGACCGGCGCCGTGACCGGCACCGTGACCGTCGGCTCCAACGCGTCGGACGCCGTCCCGAAGGCAGCCGTCAAGGCATACATGGACGCCTTCTCCAAGGCCAACCCCGGCACGTCGGTCAAGATCAACACGGTCGACCACAACACGTTCCAGGAGAACATCAACAACTACCTGCAGGGCTCGCCCGACGACGTCTTCACGTGGTTCGCCGGCTACCGCATGCAGTTCTTCGCCGAGAAGGGCCTCGTCGGCGACGTCTCCGACGTCTGGGCCAAGATCACCGGCATGAGCGACGCGCTCAAGAAGGCGTCGACGGGCGCCGACGGCAAGCAGTACTTCGTCCCGATCACGAACTACCCGTGGGCCGTCTTCTACCGCAAGAGCCTCTGGGAGCAGCGCGGCTACGAGGTGCCGAAGACGCTCGACGAGCTCAAGACCCTGGGCGCCAAGATGCAGAAGGACGGCATCGCCCCGATCGCCTTCGGCGACAAGGACGGATGGCCCGCGATGGGCACGTTCGACCAGCTCAACCTGCGCGTCAACGGCTACGACTTCCACGTCAGCCTCATGGCCGGCAAGGAGTCGTGGACCGACCCCAAGGTCAAGAAGGTCTTCGACACGTGGGCCGGGATCCTCCCGCTCCACCAGCCCGACTCGCTGGGCCGCACCTGGCAGGAGGCGGCGCAGTCGCTCCAGCAGAAGAAGTCCGGCATGTACGTCCTCGGCTCGTTCGTCGCCCAGCAGTTCGGCAAGGACGAGCAGGACGACCTCGACTTCTTCACCTTCCCGGAGGTCGACTCGACGATCGGCACCGACGCCATCGAGGCGCCGATCGACGGCTACATGATGAGCGCCCGCCCCAAGAACGAGGGCGCCGCCAAGAAGCTGCTCCAGTACATCTCGCAGCCCGAGGCCCAGCTGCTCTCGCTCAAGGCCGACCCGAGCGTCATCGCGACGAACGAGACGGCCGACCAGAGCGGCTACACGGCCCTGCAGAAGAAGTCCGCCGAGTACGTGAAGTCGGCGAAGTCCATCGCGCAGTTCATGGACCGCGACACGCGCCCCGACTTCGCGTCGACCGTGATGATCCCGGCCATCCAGGACTTCATCAAGAACCCGAAGGACATCGACGGCCTCTGCACGAAGATCGAGGCCCAGAAGAAGAGCATCTTCGCTGCCTGAGAGGCCCTCGCCATGACGAGCAAGAGCAAGTACAGGGGAATCGACCAGCTCTCGGCACGCGACAAGGTCGTGGTCGCCGTGATGGTGGTCGTGCCGACCCTCATCGTCCTGTGGCTCGTGTGGCTCCCGGCGATCGGCTCGGTCCTGCTCTCCTTCACGAACTGGGACGGGATCGGGCCGATCTCCTCGATCAAGACGGTCGGCCTGCAGAACTACAAGGACATCGCGACGATCTACCCGCCGTTCTGGCCGGCGATCCAGCACAACCTCATCTGGCTGGCGGTGATGTTCCTCCTCGCAACGCCGCTGGGCATGTTCTTCGCCGTGCTCATCGACCGTGGCGTCGTGGGCACGAGGTTCTACCAGACGAGCATCTACCTGCCGGTCGTGCTGTCGCTGGCGCTCATCGGCTTCATCTGGCAGCTCATCTACTCACGTGACCAGGGCCTGCTCAACGCGATCACCGGGGGCACGACCGACTGGTACGGCGACCCGGACGTCAACCTCTGGGCGGCCCTGGTCGCCGCGAGCTGGCGGCACTCGGGTTACATCATGCTGCTCTACCTGGCCGGCTTGAAGGGCGTCGACCCGTCGCTGCGCGAGGCGGCGAAGATCGACGGCGCGAGCGAGACGACGACCTTCTTCCGAGTCGTCTTCCCGGTGATGCGCCCGATCAACATCATCGTCCTCGTCGTCACCTTCATCGAGTCGCTGCGTGCCTTCGACCTCGTGTGGGTCATCAACAAGGGCCGCAACGGCCTCGAGCTCATCTCGACCCTCGTCACCCAGAACGTCGTCGGGGAGGCGAGTCGCATCGGCTTCGGGTCGGCGCTCGCGACGATCATGCTGCTCATCTCGAGCGTGCTCGTCTTCTTCTACCTTCGCATCGCCATGAAGGAGGACTGACCATGTCCCTCACCGCCAACCCGGTCGAGGAGCGCGAGAAGCTGCTGCTCAAGCCGCGCGAGGGAGGCCCGCAGTCCGGGCGCCGCTGGTTCCTCCCGCTGGTCCTGACCCTGGTCTCGCTGATCTGGCTCGGCCCGCTGCTGCTCGCCCTCGTCAACTCTTTCCGCGACTACGCGTTCACGGCGAAGAACGGCTACATGTCGTGGGGCGGCTTCACGCTCGACAACTACAAGAACGCCTGGGAGCAGGGCGACTTCGGCCTGCACTTCTGGAACTCGGCGATCATCACGGTCCCGGCCGTGCTGCTGACCCTGTTCCTCTCCTCCTGCGTCGCCTTCGTCGTCGCGCGCTTCTCCTGGAAGCTCAACCTCGCGCTGCTCGGCTTCTTCATGGCGGCCAACCTGCTGCCGCCGCAAGCCCTGCTCATCCCGGTCTACCGGATGTTCCGGTCGATCGAGGTGCCGTTCTGGTTCAGCGAGTCGGGCACGCTGCTCAACAGTTTCCAGGGACTCATCCTCGTCAACGTCGCCTTCCAGACGGGGTTCTGCGCGTTCGTCCTCAGCAACTACATGAAGGCGCTGCCGAAGGAGCTCTACGAGTCGGCCGTCATCGACGGGGCGAGCGTGACGAGGCAGTTCTTCCAGATCACCATGCCGCTGTGCCGGCCGGCGCTGGCCGCGCTCGCGGTGCTCCAGACGACGTGGATCTACAACGAGTTCTTCTGGGCCACGGTGCTGCTCCAGCAGGGTGACAAGTTCCCGGTCACGAGCTCGCTGAACAACCTGCGGGGCCAGTTCTTCACCGACAACAACCTGGTGGCCGCGGGGTCGATGATCATCGCCATCCCGACCCTGGTCATCTTCTTCGTGCTCCAACGACACTTCGTGGCCGGACTGACGCTCGGCGCGACCAAGGGATGACGTGACCGAGACCGCTCGCACCGCTCCGTCCACCGACCACACCACGGTCCACCTCGAGTCCGCCGGGACCGCGCTCGTGCTCGAGCCGCGGCCCGGCGGCTCGGGGCTGCCGGAGGTGCTGCACTGGGGCGCAGTGCTTCCCGGCGGGGCCTCGGCATACCACGCCCTCGCGCTGGCGACTGTGCCTCCCGTCCCGCCGAGCGCCTTCGACGAACCGTGGCCGCTCACCGTGCTGCCGGGGGAGGCGGACGGCTGGTCGGGCACTCCCGGCTGGTCCGGCCACCGCGGTGGGGCCGCCGGCGCGGTGCGCTGGCACGACGTGACGTGCGAGGCCGGGGACGGCGCGATCGTCACCCGCGCCCGCTCGACGAGCGGTGTCGACCTCAGCCTGCGCCACGCCCTCGACGAGCACGGCGTCCTGCGCGTCGACGCCTCGGTCACGAACACCAGCGACGAGGCGGTCCCGCTCGACGTCGCCGCCCTGCGGGCCATCCTCCCGCTGCCGACGCGTGCCGACGAGGTCCTCGACCTCACCGGGCGCTGGTGCCGTGAGCGGTCCCCGCAGCGCAGCCGCCTCGACCACGGCACCCACCTGCGCGCGTCCCGCCGTGGCCGCACGGGGCACGACGCGACGCTCCTGCTCATGGCCGGCACGTCCGGGTTCACGTGGGGCTCGGGCGAGGTCTGGGCCGTGCACACCGCGTGGAGCGGCAACCACGAGCACCTCGTCGAGTCGCTCCCGGAGGGAGCCGGCCGGCACCACGCCGTGCTCGGCGGCGGTGAGCTGCTCGCGCCCGGCGAGGTGCGTCTGGCCCCAGGCGAGTCGTATGCCGCCCCGACGGTCGTCTTCCTCCACGCGACCGACGGCCTCGACGGCCTCTCGCGCCGGCTGCACCGCACCCTGCGCTCGCGAGCCGGCCACCCGTCGCGACCGCGGCCCGTCGTGCTCAACACGTGGGAGGCGGTCTACATGGAGACCGACCTCGACCACCTCAAGGCGCTCGCCGACACAGCCGCCCGCATCGGCGTCGAGCGGTTCGTCCTGGACGACGGCTGGTTCGGCGGACGCCGCACCGACAGGGTCGGCCTCGGCGACTGGGTCGTCTCCGACGAGGTGTGGCCCGAGGGGCTCTCGCCGCTCGTCGACCACGTCAGGGGGCTGGGCCTCGAGTTCGGGCTGTGGTTCGAGCCCGAGATGGTCAACGAGGACAGCGATCTCGTCCGCGCACACCCCGACTGGGTGCTGCGCCCCGCCGACGGATCGCCCCGCGAGTGGCGCTTCCAGCAGCTCATCGACCTGACGAACGACGACGCGCGGGCCGAGCTCCTCGAGCGGATCAGCGCGCTCGTCGCCGAGTACGGCATCGCCTACATCAAGTGGGACCACAACCGAGACCTCCACGAGGCCGTCCACACCTTCGAGGTCGACGGTCGCCGGGTCGTCGACGCGCCCGCGGTCCACGCGCACACGCTCGCCTACTACGGGCTCCTCGACGACCTCCGGGCCCGTCACCCGGAGCTCGAGATCGAGTCCTGCAGCAGCGGTGGCGCCCGCGTCGACCTCGGCGTGCTCGAGCGCACCGACCGCATCTGGACGAGCGACTGCAACGACGCGCTCGAGCGGGCCAACATCCAGCGCTGGACCAGCCTGCTCGTGCCCGCCGAGCTCATGGGCACGCACATCGGACCGGAGCACGCGCACACGACGCACCGCGCGGTCGACCTCGGCTTCCGCATGCTCATGGCGCTGCAGGGCCACCCCGGTCTCGAGTGGGACGTCGCGCGCTGCACGGAGGACGAGCTGGCGAGCCTCACCGGGTGGACGGCGCTCGCCCGCGAGCTGCGGCCGCTGCTGCACTCGGGTGACCTCGTGCGCTCCGAGACGCCCGACGGGACCGTCCTCGTGACCGGCACGGTCGCCGCCGACCTCAGCCGGGCGGCATACACGGTCGCGCGGCTCGTCACGGGTCGTGACGCCGTGACGGGGGCGGTGCCCCTGCCGGGCCTCGACCCCGCGCGGACGTATGCCGTCCGCGTGCGTCCCGAGGCCGGCCTCCCCGCCGTCGTGCAGACGGTCGCGCCCGCGTGGTGGGAGCAGGCCCTGTCGGCCGACGGGCTCGTCGTCCCGGGCTCGGTGCTGGCGGGGGTGGGTCTGTCGGTGCCCATCCTGGGGCCGGCGCAGGGCTACCTGCTCGACCTCCGCGCCGTCTGACCTCCCCCAACCGTCGAGAGGCCAGCATCTGCTGCCCGCCAACCGTCGAGTGGCCAGAACTCGTGCCGGGAACTGGCCACTCGACCTGAACGAGGCCGCGAGAGGTGGCCTCTCGACGGGTGGGGTCAGCGGGTGCTGTTCCTGCAGTCGCGGCAGATACCGAGCAGTGCGGCGTGGCCCGTGTCGAGGACGAAGCCCAGGTCCTCCTCCAGGCGCTGCGCCAGACCGACGAACATCCCGGGCGGGACGTCGAGCACCCGCCCGCATTCATGGCACTGCACATGGGCGTGCGCGGGGTGCGCGTGCGGGTGACCGGTGTGCTCGTCGGCGAGGGGTGGTTCGGCCAGGTGGTAGACCGTCGCCGACCCGCCCAGGTGGACGTGCGAGAGCACCCCGGTCTCGGCGAGCGACGTCAGCGTGCGGTAGACGGTGGCGCGGTGGACCGACGGCTCGACCTCGGCCACCCGGGCCCCGATCTGCTCGGCAGTGAGGTGCTCGTCGGCGAGGTCGGCGGCGTCGACGACGCGCAGGACGGCATACCGCGCGGGGGTGACCCGCTCGCCCGCCGATCGGAGCCGGGAGACGGCGTCGGCCACGCGCGGACTCTCGTGGGAGGCCTCGGGACTGGGGGTCACGAGCCCATTATCGGCAGTGGCAGACTCTCCCCGTGCGTGCACTCACCAAGCTGACCGCAGGCCCCGGCCTGGAGCTGCTCGACCGCCCCGAGCCGGTGTGCGGGCCGGCGGAGGTCAAGATCCGCGTCCTGCGGGCAGGGATCTGCGGCACCGACCTGCACCTCGCGGACTGGGACGACTGGGCCGAGTCGACGGTGAAGCCACCGCTCGTCATCGGGCACGAGTTCTACGGCGAGGTCGTCGAGGTCGGCGAGGACGTCACCGGCCTCTCGGTCGGCGACCGTGCCTCGGGAGAGGGGCACATCGTGTGCGGCCGTTGCCGCAACTGCCGCGCCGGGCGCCGCCACCTCTGCATCCGCACCCTGGGCATCGGCGTCAACCGCGACGGCGCGTTCGCCGACTACGTCGTCATCCCGGCGAGCAACGCCTGGGTGCAGCCCGCCGACCTCGACCCCGACCTCGGCGCCGTCTTCGACCCGCTCGGCAACGCGACCCACACCGCGCTCCAGTGGCCGATGGTCGGCGAGGACGTCGTCATCACCGGCGCGGGCCCCATCGGCGTCATGGCGGCCGCGATCGCTCGCCACGCCGGTGCCCGCTACGTCGTCGTCACCGACGCGAGCGACTACCGCCTCACCCTCGCCGAGCACGCCGGGGCGGACCTCACGATCAACGTGACACGCGAGACCCTCGCCGACGCCCAGGCCCACCTCGGCATGAAGGAGGGCTTCGACATCGGCCTCGAGATGTCGGGTGCCGCCCCGGCCGTGACCGACATGATCACGAACATGAACCACGGCGGTCGCATCGCGCTGCTCGGCCTGCCGCACCAGTCGTACGAGCTCGACTGGGGCAAGGTCATCACCCACATGATCACGCTCAAGGGCATCTACGGCCGCGAGATGTACGACACCTGGTACGCGATGTCGCAGATGATCGCGACCTCCGAACGCTTCCGCTCCGCCGTCAGCCAGGTCATCACGCACCGCTTCCCCGCCGAGCAGTGGGAGGAGGCCTTCGAGACCGCCAGGTCCGGCCAGTGCGGCAAGGTCGTCCTCGACTGGAGCTGACGTGCCTGCCAGCCGGCCCCGCCCGCTCGTCCTGCTCCACGGCCTCGGCCAGTCGCCGATCGTCTGGCAGGACTTCGTGTCGGCGCTCGGCGCGGCGCGACCGATGAACGCGCCGTGGATGCGTGGCCTGCGCCCGAAGGACCCCGTCGGGTTCGACCTCGCCGCGGCGGCCGCGGGAGTCGCGGACGACCTCGACCTCCAGGGCATCAAGCAGGCGGACTTCCTCGGGGTCTCGGTCGGTGCGAGCGTCGCGTTGCGTCTCGCCGCCGAGCGGCCCGAGCTCGTCGGGCGGCTCGTCCTCGGCGGCGCGCTCGTGCGCCCGTCGAAGGGGGCGCTGCGGATGCAGCGGCTCGCGATGCGGCTCGTGCCCGAGAGCAGGCTCGTCGACGCCGGTGTCTCGCGTCCGCGGATGCTCGCCGTGCTCGACGCCCTCAAGGGCTTCGACGGCACCGAGTCGCTGCGTCAGGTCACGGCTCCCACGCTCGTCGTGGCCGGCTCGAAGGACCGGGCCGGTCCCGCCGCGGCTCAGCAGCTCGTCTCGCTCGTGTCGGGCGCAGAGCTCTCGGTCATCGACGGCGCCGGGTCGGTGCTCAACGCCGAGGCGCCGCGCGAGCTCGCCGACGTCACCGAGGACTTCCTCAGCAGAGGTTGATGCCCCCGGCGTCGAGGAGCTTGGCCACGACCTTCTCGTCCGTGACGGCCGGGACCATCCAGTCCTTGCCGGCGACCGACTTGACGCCGTTCGTGCACTCGAAGGTGCTGACCCGGCGGTCGAGCTCGACGGCCTGGTCGTAGAAGGCTGCTTCGAGCGGCTTTCCGGCAGCCGTGCACGTGACCTTCCGGTCGGCGAGGGACCCGGTCGGGTCAGCGCTCGACGGGCACACGATCTCGGCGACGAGTGCCCAGCCGGGGTGCGCCGCGGGCTCGGGCGAGTCGCTCGGCGAGCCGCCACCGCACGCGGCGAGGGCAAGGGCGCACGTCGCGGTGGCGCAGGCGAGGGTGAGGCGTCGGAGCACGAGAACGGTCCCTGAGGGTGGGGGATGGAGGAGAGGGCGCAACCCGGATGGCGGTCGCAAAACCCCGGCAACTCTAGACCTCCGACACGCATGGCTCCCACTCGGAGCGGTCCCTGAGGCTGCACGCGTGACAGAGTCGACACATGGCGCAGCTCATCCACACGACGATCTGCTCCGTCGACGGCTACATCTCCGACGCCTCGGGAAGCTTCGACTGGGCCGCCCCGGACCGGGAGGTCCACGCCTTCGTCAACGACCTCGAACGCGGCGTCGGCACGTACCTCTTGGGCCGGCGGCTCTACGAGACGATGGTCTACTGGGAGACCGCCCCCACCGACGACCCGGAGAGCGACGTCGAGCACGACTTCGCCCGGATCTGGCGCGCCGCCGACAAGGTCGTCTACTCGCGCACGCTCGAGGGCGTGTCGAGCCGGCGGACGACGCTCGAGCGCGACTTCGACCCCGGCGCCGTCACCCGCCTCGTCGCGTCGGCCGACCGAGACGTCAGCATCGGGGGCGCCGGCCTCGCGGGCGAGGCGTTCCGAGCGGGCATCGTCGACGAGCTCCAGCTCCTCGTCGTCCCGGCTGTCGTCGGCGGCGGTACGCGGGCCCTTCCGGACGGCCTGCGCCTGGACCTCGAGTTTCTCGAGAGCCGTCGCTTCGCCGGCGGCACGACCTACACGAGGTATGCCGTGAGGCGCTGACCCTGCCGCGGCTGACCGCTCAGCCCTCCGGTCAGCCCTCCCGGTCGGTCGGCGTGTGCTGCCAGCTCGCCCATCGCGAGACGGCCACACGGACCATGGGGCCGGTCGGGCGGTCCGACGCGTACTGCGGGTACTTCGCGACGAGGGCGTCGATCGCCTGCGTCGTCCCGGGCATGCCGAGCTCGACGACGCGGGCCTGCCCGTCGGCCCGGACCCACCAGAGGCGGGTCCAGTCGTCGTCGTAGTGGTCGGCGAGGACGCTGACCGACGGGTTGGCCTCGATGTTGGCCAGGCGCCTGAGGGAGCGTGTCGACTTGGGTTTGCGGTCCACGGCGCTCCACACGACATCGTCGATGACGACGAACACGATCGGCACGAGGTGCGGGCGGCCTGTGTCGTCAACCGTGGCGAGCCGTGCCACCCGCGCTCGTGCGAACCGCCGGCGCGCCTCGTCGTCCACATGCCCGAGCCTAGGACGACGCGCTGGCGCGCGGGATGCCGGAACGTCAGGCCGTGACGGTGATCTCGTGGATCTCGTCCGCCGGGTGGCCCGTGCGCTCGTGGATCCGCTTGACGGCTTCGGCGCTAGGCCCCTCCGACAGGCAGAAGACGTGCCCCGTGTTCGGGTCCGCCCAGGCCTGCTTGAAGTTCACGCCCTCGTCGTCCTGGATGTCCAGGTCGGCCTGGTGCGCTTCTCTCAGGGCCTCTGCGGTGACGCCGGGCATGTTGGTGTGTACATCCATGAACTCGGGCATGGTCGTGTCCTCGCTCTCTGCACCCCCGAGGAATGGGTGTCTTCGACGGTACGCCGGTGCGGGCGCCCGCGTGACCGCTTCACGAAGGTCCGCGGGCGAGTGCCGCGGTGCTGCCCCGACGGCAGGCCGCACGACGTCGCCACGCGGCGGCATACGCTGGGTGGCGCCACAGGCCCGCCGACCCGAGAAGGACACCGATGTACGGCTCAGTCAAGGACGAGATCGCCGCGACGTTGCGAGAGATCGAGGACGCCGGTCTCTACAAGAACGAGCGCGAGCTGACCTCGCCGCAGTCGGCGCACGTGACGACGCGGAAGGCGGAGGCGCTCAACTTCTGCGCCAACAACTACCTCGGTCTGGCCAACGACCCCGGCGTCGTCGAGGCGTCGAAGAAGGCGCTCGACGAGTGGGGCTTCGGCATGGCGTCCGTGCGCTTCATCTGCGGCACGCAGACGCTGCACACCACCCTCGAGGGGAAGATCAGCGAGTTCCTCGGCATGGAGGCGACGATCCTCTACTCGTCGTGCTTCGACGCGAACGGCGGCGTCTTCGAGGTGCTCTTCGGCGCCGAGGACGCGATCGTCAGCGACGAGCTCAACCACGCGTCGATCATCGACGGTGTGCGCCTGTCCAAGGCGATGCGCTACCGCTACCGGAACGCCGACATGGCCGACCTGCGCACCCAGCTCGAGGCTGCCCAGGCGGCGGGCGCGAAGCGCAAGGTCGTCGTCACCGACGGCGTCTTCTCGATGGACGGGTCGTACGCGCCGCTCGACGAGATCTGTGACCTCGCCGAGGAGTTCGGCGCACTCGTCTTCGTCGACGACTCGCACGCCGTGGGGTTCGTCGGTGACGGCGGCCGAGGCACGCCCGAGCTGTTCGGCGTCATGGACCGCGTCGACATCGTCACCGGCACGCTCGGCAAGGCGCTCGGCGGCGCGAGCGGCGGCTACGTGTCGAGCCACCGCGAGATCGTCGACCTGCTGCGCCAGCGCTCGCGGCCCTACCTCTTCAGCAACTCCGTCGCGCCGGCCGTCACGGCCGGGTCGATGGCGGCGCTCGAGCTCGTCGCCGGCTCGGCCGAGAAGCGCGAGACGCTGAAGGCCAACACCGAGCTCTTCCACACCCTCATGACCGAGGCCGGCTTCGAGCTGCTTCCCGGCACGCACCCGATCCGGCCGGTCATGTTCCCCGGCGAGGACGGGGCGCGCCGGGCCGCGCAGATCGCCGACCACATGCTCGGCAACGGCGTCTACGTCATCGCCTTCAGCTTCCCGGTCGTGCCGCGGGGCAAGGCCCGCATCCGCGTCCAGCTCTCGGCCGCGCACTCGGAGGCCGACGTGCGCGCGTGCGTCGACGCCTTCGTCGCCGCGAGGGACGCCGTCGGCTGAGCCCGGCGGGCGAGGCGAACGCCTAGAGGTCGACCGTGTTGCAGGCCTGCCGCAGTCGAGGCAGGCGTCGGATGACGAAGCGGTCGAGCAGCAGTACGACGACCAGCGATGCGCCGAACACCGGGAGGAAGACCGCCAGCCCGACGACGAGGGCGGCGAGCAGCGGTGAGGTGGCGAGCGGCACACGTCCTCGGGGAGCGCCGACGGCGCCCGCACCCCGCGGACGCCGACGCCACCACATCGTCGGCCCCGTCACGCACGACACGATGACCGCCAGGCAGAAGAACGTCGTCAGCCACAGGTTGAGCGCGCCGAAGCGGCGGCCCTCGTGGACGGCGATGCCCTGCGCGACGACCTTGGCGAGTGCGGGGTAGTCGTCGTAGCCGTACGCGCTCACGACGTGTCCGCTGAAGCGGTCGACGTGCACGGTGCGCTCGAGCGCGGGGTCTGTGAAGGCGTAGCCGATGACGGAGTAGACGCCGCGGTCGTCTGAGGGCAGTGCCACGGTCAGCGGGTGCGCCAGGCCTGCGCGGTCGCCGACCTCGACGGCGGTGTCGAGGTCGGCGACACTGACCTCGCCACCCTCTCGGCGCGGGCTCGACTGCGGCACAGGGCTCTTGCCCTGGGCCCACGGCACCTCGTGGTGGCTGTGCGGGAGCGACTCGTCGAGCGTCGAGGTCGGGTCCGAGAGCGCGCCCGGGTCCTTCGCCCACATCGACGAACCGCGGTCGGTGGCGAGGCGCTGCACCTGCTCGCCCCACACGCCGGTCCACGGCAGTCCCGAGACGACGAGGAGGAGCAGGCCGGCGCCCACGAACGCTCCGGTGCGCGCGTGCGCGCTCCGCAGCCGTGCCGCGGGCGCGCCGGCGTCGCGCTGTCGACGGCGAGCCCGCCGGCCGCGGACGAAGAGGTAGTAGCCGGTCACCGCCATGACGATGGCCCAGCAGGCACCGAGCTCGATGACGACGTCGCCGACACGGCCGGCCATGAGGTCGGCGTGCAGGCGCACGGCGGTGCCGCTGACTGTCGAGTCGGGGTCGAGCGAGCCGAGTACCCGCACCGTGTACGGGTCGACGAACACGTCGCGGGTCAGCCCCTCGGCGGTCTGGAGGGTGAACCGGGTGCTTTCGTCGGGGCCGTTCGGTTCGGTGAAGGAGACGACGGTGGCACCGGCGTGGGCACCCTGCACCGCATCGAGCTGGGTCTGCCAGGGCTGGGTCAGCTGGCCCTGCGCGTGGTCGACCCGCATGAGGTCGGCGTGGAGGAACGGCTCGATCTGGAAGCGGAACAGGTAGACGAGGCCGGTCACCGCGAGGACGAGCAGCACCGGCACGACGACGGCTGACGCGTAGAAGTGCCAGCGCCAGAAGGCGCGGAAGAGGCCGGACGGGGGACGGGCGCCCTTACGGGACAGGCCGATCGGGGATTTCTGGCGTGTGGGGTCGTCGATGACGGACATGGGGACTCCTCAGGCATGACGGCAGGGAGCAGCGCCCGGTCGGTCGCCGGCGCTGCGGGTGGTTGTCAGGCGAGGAGGGCGGGTGGGCCGCGGCGCACCGGTGTGCGCGCGTGCCAGACGTCGTCGGGCACGGGGCCGTCGGACGCGGTGGGGAGGGGGCCGACGAGGCCGGCAGCCGTGGTGCCGATCGCGGCCCAGAGGACCGCCGCATGACGCACCAGGGCCCGGACGAGCAGGGCCCGCAGCAGCAGGGCGGTGCCGGCTGCGAGCGGCACGAGCAGGGTGCAGGCGGCCACCCAGGACCGCTCGCCACGAGTCAGCAGCAGGCCGATGGCGACCGCGGCGACGACGTGGGCGAGCAGCATCGTGGGGCTCGGCAGCAGGTCGGCGAGGGCGCTCGTCGTGGCGGCGTCGTGGACCCCGGCCACCGTCTCGATGCGACCCAGCGGGCGTATGCCGTGTGCCTCGTGGGAGGGCAGGGCGGGGGTTGCGCCGGACCGTCCGCCGTGCGCCGGACCGGCGGCCATCGCGGAGACGCCGTGGACGACGTGCGCAGCCACCTGGAGGCTGGCGAGCAGCACAGCGCTGCGTACGGCTGACAGGTGCTGACGCACGAAGGGCAGGATGGCGCCGGTCAGCAGAGCGGTGGCGACGACGACGCCCGTGCCGGAGGCGAGGTGCCCTCCGCCGAGCGCGTGCGCGACGGTGGCGCCGCCCGAGGCCACGGTGGCGAGCACGACCGCACGCAGGGTCTGCGCGTGCGGGCTCGTGGTGGCGGTGGGCACCCGCCAAGGGTAGACGGTGGGTCAGCTGGGCAGGTCGCGTAGCCACGGGCGGGTGAGGTCGAACCGTCGCCCCGAGATCTCGTCGACGTCGATGGCGACGACGACCGAGCGGGGCGTGTCGACCCACGGACGCACAGGCAGGCGCTCGGCGACGTAGGCCGCCTGCCCCTCGAGGACGCGGGCGCGGCCGCGGCAGATGACGCTCGTGGCGCGGTCGCCGACGACCTCGTCCACCTCGAACGCGACGTCGGGGTTGGCGGTGACGCCGAAGAGCTTGCTGCCCTCCGCCGTGAGGAAGACGAGCCGCTCGCCGTCGAGGGCGTAGTTGATCGGCACGATGTGGACCTCGCCGAGGAGGTGGTAGGCCAGCCGGCCGAACTCGCGCTCGCGCAGGAAGCCCCATGACTGCTCCGGGTGGAGCACGTGGACCGGGTCGGTGGACGTCGTGTCGGACATGGTGACCTCCTCGGGTCTCATCGGACGCACTGCCCGACTACTACGAAGTGTAGTACTAGTGGGTGGTGACAGGCCAGGATCGCGGGGAGTCTCGCGTCACACACGTCGTGCGATTGACTGTGCCCATGGACTTCTACAGCTCCTACGCCCAGGGGTTTGCCCGCGTGGCCGCGTGCACGCTGCCGATCGTCGCGGCCGACCCCGAGCGGAACGCCGACGCCGTCGTCGCCCAGGCCCGCGAGCTCGACGCCGACGGAGTGGCGCTCGCGATCTTCCCCGAGCTGTGCCTCTCGGGGTACGCCATCGACGACCTCCTCCTGCAGGACCCCCTGCTCGACGCCGTCGACGACGCCCTCGCCCGCATCGCCGAGGCCACCGCCGAGCTGCGCATCGTGCTCGTCGTCGGGGCCCCGCTCGAGAAGGGCATGCGCGTCTTCAACTGTGGCGTCGTCATCCACGGCGGCCGCATCGTCGGCGTCTCCCCGAAGTCCTACCTGCCGACTTACCGCGAGTTCTACGAGCGTCGCCACTTCGCCCCGGGTGACGACCAGCGGCGCCAGACGGTCGAGGTGGCCGGTGACCGGGTGCCGTTCGGCCCGGACCTGCTGTTCCGGGCCACCGACGTCCCCGGCTTCGTGCTCCACGTCGAGGTCTGTGAGGACATGTGGGTGCCGGTCCCGCCGAGCCACGAGGCCGCGCTCGCCGGCGCGACGATCCTCACGAACCTCTCGGGCTCGCCGATCACCGTCGCGCGCGCCGAGGACCGCCACCTGCTGGCGCGCAGTGCCTCGCACCGCTGTCTCGCCGCCTACCTGTACGCCGCCGCGGGGGAGGGTGAGAGCTCGACCGACCTCTCGTGGGACGGCATGACGATGATCTACGAGAACGGGGCCCTGCTCGCGGAGAGCGAGCGCTTCCCCGAGGGGCCCCAGGCCTCGGTCGCCGACATCGACCTCGACCTGCTCCGTCAGGAGCGCCAGCGGCAGGGCACCTTCGACGACAACCGGCGTGCGCTCGCCGACCGCACGGGCAGCTTCCGCACCGTCGAGCTCGAGCTCGACCCGCCGACCGGCGACATCGGCCTGCTCCGCAAGGTCGACCGCTTCCCCTTCGTGCCCGACGACGAGGAGCGGCTCGCCCTCGACTGTTACGAGGCGTACAACATCCAGGTCTCCGGCCTCGAGCAGCGGCTGCGCGCCATCGGCCAGCCCAAGGTCGTCATCGGCGTCAGCGGCGGCCTCGACAGCACCCACGCGCTCATCGTCGCGGCCAAGGCGATGGACCGCCTCGACCGGCCGCGCAGCGACATCCTCGCGTTCACGATGCCCGGCTTCGCGACGAGCGAGCACACGAAGAGCAACGCCATCGCCCTCATGAAGTCGCTCGACGTCACGTGGGAGGAGCTCGACATCCGCCCGGCCGCCACGCAGATGCTCGAGGCGATGGGCCACCCGTTCGGCCGCGGCGAGGAGGTCTACGACGTCACGTTCGAGAACGTCCAGGCCGGACTGCGCACCGACTACCTCTTCCGCATCGCCAACCAGCGCGGCGGCATCGTGCTCGGCACGGGCGACCTGTCCGAGCTGGCCCTCGGCTGGTGCACCTACGGCGTCGGCGACCAGATGAGCCACTACGGCGTCAACACCGGTGTGCCCAAGACCCTGATGCAGCACCTCATCCGGTGGGTCGTATCGTCCGGGCAGTTCGAGGACCCCGTCGGCGAGACGCTGACCTCGATCCTCGACACCGAGATCTCACCCGAGCTCGTCCCCTCCCGGGAAGGGGAGAAGCCGCAGAGCACGCAGGCGATGATCGGGCCCTACTCGCTCCAGGACTTCACGCTCTTCCACGTGCTGCGTCGCGGCTACCGCCCCTCCAAGATCGCCTACCTGGCCTGGCACGCCTGGCACGACAGCGAGGCGGGGGAGTGGCCGGCCGGCTACCCCGAGGCGGAGCGCACGGCATACGACCTCGCGACGATCCGTCACTGGCTGGAGGTGTTCGTCAAGCGGTACTTCGCCAACCAGTTCAAGCGCTCTGCGCTGCCCAACGGCCCGAAGGTCGTCGCGGGTGGCTCCCTGTCGCCGCGCGGCGACTGGCGTATGCCGTCCGACGCGACGTCGGTGACGTGGCTCAGCGAGCTCGACGCGAACGTCCCCGAGAAGTGAGGCAACCTCTCGTGACGCGCACGATCACGGTCCGCGACTACGACGACACCGACTGGCCGCAGGTGTGGCCGATCATCGAGGAGGTCGTGCGCGCCGGCGACACGTTCCCGTTCGCGACCGACCTGACCGAGGCGGACGCGCGTGCGATCTGGCTCGACAACGGTCCCGGCGGCCGGGCCAGCGTCGCCGTCGACGGCGACCGCGTCCTCGGCACGGCCAAGATGGGCCGCAACCGTCCCGGGCCCGGCTCGCACGTCGCGACGGCGAGCTACATGGTCGCGGCGGACGCGCGAGGTCGCGGGGTCGGCAGGGCGCTCGTCGTCGACTCGCTCACTTGGGCGCGCGAAACCGGTTATGCCGCAATGCAGTACAACGCCGTCGTGGCGACGAACAAGAGTGCCGTGCGGCTCTACGAGAGCCTCGGCTTCACCGTCGTCGGCACGGTGCCACGCGCCCACGAGCTGCCCACGGGTGAGCGGGTCGGCCTCAGCATCATGCACATCGACCTGTAGCCGCGGTGCCCGTCAGACCTCCGCGAGAGCCTGGCGCAGCAGCTCGACCAAGGCGTCACGCTGGAGGGTGTCGCCCGAGGTGACCTCCTCGTCGCTGCCGTCGAGGGCGCGGGCGGCGAGCCCCTGCTTGGCGTCGATGAGCTCGGCGATCTTCGAGTCGATCGTGCCGGCGGCCAGGATGCGCCACGCGGTGACCGGCTCGTCCTGGCCGATGCGGTGCACGCGGTCGATGGCCTGCTGCTGCTCGGCAGCGGTCCAGGACAGCTCGGCCAGCACGACGTTCGAGGCGGCATGCAGGTTGAGGCCGACGCCTGCGGCGGTCAGTGAGCAGACCGCGACGGCGACGTCGGGGTCCTTCTGGAAGCCGTCGATGGCCTCCTGACGCTGCTTCGAGGTCTGCTCGCCACGCACCGACACGGTGCGCAGCCCGGCGCCCGCGAGGACTCGCTCGGCGGCGTCCATGACGTCGATGTGCTTGGCGAAGAAGACGACCTTGCCGACCGAGTGGGACAGCTGCGCGGCGTAGTCGGCCGCGAGCATCGACTTGGCCTGGCCGATGCGGCGCACGAGCGAGAAGACGTTGTCGGTGCCCTTCTCGGCCGACGCGGCCTTGAGCTCGGCTCCGGCGACCCGACGCATGAGCCCCTCGTCGGGCTCGTCGTCGTCCTCGCGGCCCTCGCCCTGGGCGAGCAGGGCACGGTAGCGCTGGGCGAGACGGCGGCCGAGGGCCCGCTCCGCCTCGCGGATCGAGCGGCCGAGGTCGTCGTCGAGCTCGACGGTGATGTCGGCGATCCGCTTGTCGGGAAGGTCCTTCGCGACATCGACCTTGCGACGCCGCACGATGCCCATGTCGATGACGGTCTGCCGCGCCTCGGGGTAGAAGCCGCGGTCGGCCGGCGTGTAGCCCGTCTCGTCGAGCCGGCGCACGATCTCCGGCGTGGGCCGGCCGTCCTTGATCCAGCCGAGGAAGCGCCAGATCGCGTCGAAGTCCTTGACGTCGTTGATGAGCGGCGTGCCGGTGAGGGCCATGAGCAGCGGGTTGCCGCCCGGTGTCGTGGACCGCAGCCGGTCCGCGATGGCGAGCACCTGCTGCGAGCGCTGCGAGCTGAGGTTCTTGATGAAGTGCGCCTCGTCGACGACCATCGAGCGGAAGCCGAAGGACGAGAGCCAGCCGAAGTGCCGGTCGAGGATCTCGTAGTTGACGACGAACACGTCGGCGAAGGCGTCGACGTCGTGGCCGTCGCCGTGGATCACGGTGACGCGACGCTGCGGGGTCCACCGCTCGACCTCCCGCGCCCAGTTGATCTTCACGACGTTCGGCACGACGGCGAGCATCGGGTAGGCGTTCGCGATCGAGGCGGCCATGACCGACTGCGCGGTCTTGCCGAGGCCCGGCTCGTCGGCGAGCAGGAAGGTGCGGTGGCCCTCCTGGACGCTCTGGAGGAAGCGCGACTGGTGGACCATGAGCTGCGACCCGGGCGGTGAGAACCGGTCGATCCCAGGCTTCGGCGGCAGGTCCATGGACGCCGCCTCGCCGCCGGCGCCCTGCTCGAAGGCGCGGTAGAGCGGGCTGAGCAGGTCCCACCCGGCGAGGCGCCCGGGGAGGTACTCCTGCTGCGGGCGGCCCACGTCGGGAGTGAGGAACGGGTTGGCCAGAGCGCGGGACGGCACCGACTGCGGCATGACCTGACGGGCGGCGATCTGGGGCGGCACGACCGGTCTCGGCGGCTCCGGCGCTTGGATGACGAGGTCCTCCTCGGCGAGCTCCGCGCCCGACTCGAGGAGCCAGTCACGGCGCATCTGCTGTGCGGCCGGTCCCGGCTTGGCGTTCGCGTCGAGCAGGGTCAGCAGGCTCGTGTCGCGCGCCGCGATCTGCGCGAGGATCGTCGCGATGCCGTCGAGTCGCTTGAGCAGGTCGGCACGGGTGCTGCCGGGGATCGACGCGTCGTCGCGCACGCGGGCCCGCTCGGAACGCATGAGCAGGGCCACGACGAGGAACTTCGTCCGGTTCGTCGGGCTGGCCTTGCCCTTGCTCGACACGCGGGCCTCGACCTCGCGGACCCTGCGCGCGAGCACGGGTATGAGCGGGGCCGGGTCGTCCCGGCGCGTGGCGGCCCTTCGCTGGCCCTGGGCCTGCCCCTGGCCGTCGGTCGGCTGGCGGCGAACGCGCGTTGCCATGTTCCTCCTGATGACGCGGCGGACACGGAACCGGTCTCCCGGCGGCACCGTGACCCGGTGTCGGCGGCGGACTCGGCCCGAGTCCCGGTGGACGCGCCCTCGCGCGCCCCACGTCCCTGGGCGGGTGGCGCGTCACGCAAGGCGTGGGGTGCCGGGCCCGTCGGTGCGCCGCGGACGGGCGCTGGGACAGCTCGACTCTACAGGCCGATCCACGTGCCCGGCACCGTATGCCGACCGTTGCCTGGCGCAGGCCGGTCCGGGCCCGCGCGCTCAGCCCAGGTTGACCCCGACGAGCGCGCCGATGGCGTACGTCACCCCCATGGCGACGAGGCCGCCGGCGACGTTGCGGGCGATGGCCCGCGGGAGGGGGCTGCGCCCCAGCCGTGCACTGGTCCAGCCCGTCAGGGCCAGGGCGGCGGCGACGCTGACAACGGTGACGTGGATGCGCGTTCCGGCCGGGCTGAAGGTGATCGTGAGCAGCGGCAGCAGGGCGCCGACGACGAACGCGACCATCGAGGCGGCGGCAGCCTGCCAGGGACTGGTGAGGTCGGTGGGGTTGATGCCGAGCTCAGCCTCCGCATGGGCCGCGAGGGCGTCGTGGGCCGTCAGCTCACGGGCCACGTCCTCGGCGAGGTCGCGGCTCATCCCCTTGCCCTCGTAGAGCTGGGTCAGCTCCTCGAGCTCGCCCACGGGGTCCTCGCGCAGCTCCTTCCTCTCGAGCTTGATGAGTGCCCGCTCGGAGTCGCGCTGCGTGCTCACCGAGACGTACTCGCCGGCGGCCATCGACATCGCGCCGGCGGCGAGCGCGGCGATGCCCGACAGGACGATCGAGCCCTTGTCGGTCGTCGCGCTCGCGAACCCGACGACGACGCCCGCCGTCGAGACGATGCCGTCGTTGGCGCCGAGGACGCCTGCGCGCAGCCAGTTGAGGCGGGCCCCCACGCTCTCGTCGTGCGGTTCGTCGTGTCCGTGCAGGTCACGGCTAATGCTGACCGGCGTCGGGTCCTCGACGAGGGCGTGGACGAGGTCGGCGGCCTCGTCGTCGGATGCGCGGATGTCGGACATGGGGTGCTCCGATCCAGCGGGGACGGTGGCTCGCTCCGATCGTGGCATCAGTCGTCACCCCTGTCATCGAAGGCAAGGCTCACCTGATGGGCACCGGGCCGAAAAGAGGGACGACATGCGAGCGCGATGCCGCTCGATGCGCGAGGATCGGAACATGCCGGACATTCGGGGCAACGGCGGGCGGGGCCAGAGCGACCTCTTCCGTTGGATGGTGGCTGCCTCGCCCGACGGTCTCTGGGTCCTCGATGAGCACGGGCGCACGATCTTCGCCAACGCCAGGATGGCCGAGATGCTGGGCCGCGACCCTGACGACATGGTGGGCTTCTCGGCGTTCGACGCCTTGGACCAGGTGGGCAAGGAGCAGCTCCGGGAGCACCTCCAGGAGCTTGAGACCAAGGGAGAGCCGGGCGACGACCTCGAGTGCAGCCTGCTGGACGCGGAGGGCCACCGCTTCTGGGCGCTCGTGTCGCACACCCCTCTCGTCGACGAGTCGGGCGTGCGCCGCGGCTGGATGCACCGGGTGACCGAGCCCAGCGCCGAGCGCCAGCTGCTCGACCAGCTGGCCGAGGCGCAGGCGATCGCCAAGATCGGCAGCTGGGAGTGGGACGTCGACCGGGACCGCGTGTCGTGGTCCGACGAGCTGTACCGCATCTACGGCATCGACCGCAGCGAGCTCGAACCGACCTTCGAGGGCTTCATCTCCGGCATCCACCCCGACGACCGGGCCCACGTCGCCGAGACGGTCGGGACGGCGCTCGCATCCGAGGACTCGTTCGAGTTCGACGCCCGCATCCGGCGCTCCAACGGCGAGATCGCCTGGATCCGCGGACGTGGGCTCGTCACGCGCGACCCCGAGGGCCGGGCGATCCGGATGGGCGGCACGGCCCACGACATCACGGAGAAGAAGGACGCGGAGCAGGCCCTCGGCCTCGTCACGGCCATGGCCACGGCGGCGAACGAGGCGGCGACCCTCAACGAGGCGCTGCCCACCGTCCTGGCCGAGGTCGCCCGCCACACCACGTGGCGGGCCGTCCTCGCGACCGTGGTCGATGCGGCGGGCGCACTCGGTGAGCCGATCGTGCCCCAGGTCGGCACCGAGGCAAGCGTCGTCCCGGTCGACGAGGCCCTGGCCTTCGCATCGCAGGCCGCCGAGTCGGGCGAGGTCGTGGCCGCACTCTCGGACGCCGGCTCGACCGTCGTCGCGGTCCCCGTCCTCAACGAGGGCCGTGTCGCCTGCGTCGTCGTCCTCGACATGCGCAGCAGCGCACCGCCCGTGGCCTCCGACGCCGTGACCATCAGGCAGGTCACCGCGCTCTTCGCGCGCGTCGCCGACCGTGAGTGGACGGCCGAGCGCCTCGCGCAGGCCCGTGACGCGGCGATGGAGGCGTCGCGCGCGAAGTCGGAGTTCCTCGCGACGATGAGCCACGAGATCCGCACCCCGCTCAACGGAGTCATCGGCCTCGCGGAGCTGCTCGGTCGCACCGAGCTGACGCCGCACCAGCGCCGACTCTCCGACGGCATCGACCAGGCCGGCCGGGTCCTGCTCGAGCTCGTGAACGACATCCTCGACCTGTCCAAGATCGAGGCCGGACGCCTCGACCTCGAGTCGGTCGACTTCGACCCCGCCGCGGTGCTCGAGCGCGGCGTCGCGCTGCTCGCCGAGCGGGCCAGGGCCAAGGCGCTCGACCTCACCGTCACCCACGGACCGGACGTGCCGTACATGCTGTCAGGCGACCCGGTGCGGTTCGGGCAGGTCGTCGCCAACCTGACGAGCAACGCCGTGAAGTTCACCGACTCGGGCAGCGTGGGCGTGCACCTGGCGCTCGACCACGTCACCGACGAGGGACCCGTGCTCCGGGTGGAGGTCACCGACACCGGCGCCGGCATCGCGCCCGAGATGCGCTCCCGGCTCTTCGAGTCGTTCTCGCAGGGCGACTCGTCGACCACCCGCGAGTACGGCGGCACCGGGCTCGGTCTCGCCATCAGCAGGCAGATCGTCGAGGCGCTCGGCGGCCGGATCGGCGTCGAGAGCGAGTCCGGGAAGGGCAGCACCTTCTGGTTCACGGCGGGCTTCGCGCCCGCGTCGGGGCGCAGCATCGGGCGATCGGCATCGCAGATCGCGGCGGTCTCGGGGCTGCGGGCCCTCGTCGTCGGCGCCAACGTCACGCACCGCGTCCGCGTGGAGGAGCAGCTCGCGGCGTGGGGCATGTCCGTCACGTCCGCGGCGTCAGGCCTCGAGGGCCTCGCCCAGCTCGACCGGGCCGACCGAGCGAAGGTGCCGCTCGACGTCGTCGTGCTCGACGACCCGGGCTCGGGCGGCGGCGGTCTCCAGCTGACCCGGATGATCCGCTCGGACGAGCGCTTCGCCGACGTAAGCGTCGTGCTGGTGTGCGCGCACGTGCCACCGCCCGATGCTGCGACGCTCGCGGAGGCCGGCGTCGACGCCAGTCTCAGTGCACCCGTCATGCCCTCCGCGCTGTTCGACGCGATGGCTGAGGTCGCCGGCGGCCACCTCCTCGACGGGGACCCATCAGTCGCGAGACCGGTCGCCGGGCTGACGGGCCCGGACGGCCATCTCGGCACGGTGCTCGTCGTCGAGGACAACGAAGTCAACCAGCTCGTGGCCCAGGGCATCCTCGAGGGCCTCGGCTACGGGGTCCTGGTCGCCGCCAACGGTGTCGAGGGGGTCGCCGCGCACCGCACCGGTGCCGACGACCTCGTCGCCGTGCTCATGGACTGCCAGATGCCGCAGATGGACGGCTACGAGGCGACCCGCGCGATCCGGGCACAGGAGGAGCCCGGGCGCCGGATCCCGGTCATCGCGATGACGGCCTCGGCGATCGCCGGCGAGCGCGAACGGTGCCTGCAGGCCGGTATGGACGACTTCCTGACCAAGCCGATCGACGTGGCGCTCCTGGCGTCGACGCTGCAGCGGTGGACGGGCTCCGGGGCGGTGCCGACGTCACGGGTTGCCCCGACGAGGCCTGTTGCGGTCGAGGTCAGGGACGATGATCTCCGGAGGGATGACGACGTGCTGGACGACCGGCGGCTCGAGGAGCTG
Source organism: Terrabacter sp. GCM10028922 (assembly GCF_042666095.1). Classification (NCBI taxonomy): domain Bacteria; kingdom Bacillati; phylum Actinomycetota; class Actinomycetes; order Micrococcales; family Intrasporangiaceae; genus Terrabacter; species Terrabacter sp. GCM10028922. The sequence goes on from NZ_JBHTFG010000023.1 coordinate 254,917, forward strand.
CGTGACCTCGAACCAGGCAACCCGTCGATGCTGCTGCGCTTCATCGACCGGTTCGGCGAGGGCGCCCGCCAGCGCCTCGCCGACCTGCTCGAGGCCCACAGGAAGGGCGATGCCGAGTCCCAGGGACGCATCGCGCACGGGCTCAAGGGATCAGCGTCGAACCTCGGGGCGACGGTGCTCGCCGACGTGTGCAAGCAGGTCGAGGACCTCGGGTCGGACGGACAGCTCGCCGACGAGGGGCTCGTCGCCAGGGTCGCGGACGAGGTCGACCGGGCCGTCAAGGCCCTCGAGGAGTACGCCGCCCTGCTTCGCAGCACCTCTCGTTGACCTCGGCATCCCCAGGCGCGGCCCGTTCTGGCGCTCAGGTCGTCTTCGTGGTGCCGGTCGACGAGCCGGTGTCGCCCCGCCCGGAGCCGTCGTCACCGCCGGACCGCGGGGACGTGCCGCCACCCGAGAAGGGGTCGATGCCCTGGTTCAGCTGCTGGAGCAGGTCCTGCGGGTCCAGCTGGCTGAGCTGGTTCGGGTCGATGCCGTTCAGGCCGCCACCCGGCATGCCGTTCTGGAGGTTCGGCAGCTGTCCACCGTTCTGGCCCTGCTGGTTCTGCTGGCCGCCGGGGAACTGGAACGTGCGGCCGTTCCCGCGGATGCCCGTGTCGCCACCGGTCGAGCCGGCGGGCACCGCGGCGGCGGCACCGATCGCGCCGGCCGACGCGAGCACGATCGTCAGGCCCGCGGTCACGGCCGTCTTCTTTGCGCTCCAGCGGATGCCGTCGCCCGCCGCCTTCTGCTCGGGCGCGGGAGCCGGCGCGGCCGCATACGCGTAAGGCGTGGCCGGCGCTGTCACCGGCACCTCCGTCGTCGGCGCGGTCGGCAGCGTCTGCGTCTCGTCGGGGACGGTGGGCGTGCCCGTCGCGTCGGGGTCGAACTGCGGCAGGGTCGACCGCGGCTGCTCTGCCGGACCCGGGTGCGTGGACTCGTTGCTCATGACAACAACGCTCGGGTGGCTCCCTGTGCGAGCGCTGTGGCGGACCCGTCGGAGTGCTGGGACTTGCGGACAGGGCGTCCACAGGAATCGCACAGGGATGTGCTGGTCATCGCACAGGACCACAGGTTTCACTGATGACATGAGCGAGAAGACCACGTCCGCGGCGGCCCGGCTCCAGCGACTCGACGGCTCCCCCGTGCGGGTGCTGGTCGTCGACGACGAGGCCAACCTCACCGAGCTGCTCGGCATGGCCCTGCGCTACGAGGGCTGGGAGGTGCGGTCGGCAGGCACCGGCATGGAGGCCGTGCGCGCCGCCCGGGAGTTCGACCCCGACGCGGTCGTCCTCGACATGATGCTCCCCGACTTCGACGGCCTCGAGGTGCTGCGGCGGATGCGCGCCGACAACGCCAACGTGCCGGTCCTCTTCCTCACGGCCAAGGACGCCGTCGAGGACCGCGTCTCCGGCCTGACCGCCGGCGGCGACGACTACGTCACGAAGCCGTTCTCGCTCGAGGAGGTCGTCGCCCGCGTCCGCGCCCTCATGCGCCGGACGACGGTCGCCGTCTCCTCGTCCGACTCCGTGCTGGTCGTCGGCGACCTCACTCTCGACGAGGACAGCCATGAGGTGATGCGGGGTGGTGACGAGATCCACCTGACCGCAACGGAGTTCGAGCTCCTGCGCTACCTCATGCGCAACCCGAAGCGCGTGCTGTCGAAGGCCCAGATCCTCGACCGCGTCTGGAACTACGACTTCGGCGGCCAGGCCAATGTCGTCGAGCTCTACATCTCCTACCTGCGCAAGAAGATCGACGCGGGCCGCGAGCCGATGATCCACACCATGCGGGGTGCTGGTTATGTCCTCAAGCCGGCCGTCTGAGGCGACGGGCGTCGACCGGCCGGACCCCGCCGACCTGCCCGACGCCGAGGGGGCGCCCGCGCCCGACCTCGTGCCGGGGCCGGTGGGCCTCGTCGACGACAGCGGCTCGAGGGTCCCGGCTGCCGCGGGCGACCCGGACGCCGCGGGCGACCCGGACGCCCGGGACGCCCATGCGGCCGTGCCCACGGTGCGGCAGCGTCTGGCCGACGCGCAGGACCGCCTCCAGCCGTGGTCGGCCTGGACGCTGCGCGCCAAGCTCGTCGCGTCGATGCTCGCCCTCTTCACCGCCCTCAGCCTCTTCACGGCGGTCTTCACGATCACCGCTCTCAGCTCGCACCTGACCGACCAGCTCGACGGGCAGCTGTCGGCCTCGCTGCGTTCGCCCCGGCCCGGCACCGGTCCTGACCCCGGCGGACGGGGCGGCCCGGGCGCGGACCGCATCGTGGCCCAGCTGACGACGTCCGACCCGGTCGGGTTCATCGAGTCGGCCGACGAGCCCGAGTCGCTCACCGCTGCGCAGCTGCAGGCGATCAACAACGCCGGCGTGAGCCCCAACGGCAGCACCGTCGACCTCGCGTCGCTGGGTCGTTTCCGCATGATGTCGAAGCAGGTCACGTTCGTGGCCGACGACGGGTCGCGCAGTCCCGGAACCCTCGTCGTGGGCATCTCGACCGCGCCCACGGACTCGACGATCGGCCGTCTCATCATCGTGGCCGGTGCCGGACTCGGGGCGGGCGTCATCCTCGTGGCCGTCCTCGGGACCTGGCTCGTGCGCCGCAACCTCGAGCCGCTCCGCCGCGTCGCCGCGACGGCGACCAAGGTGTCGCAGATGCCCCTGCACTCGGGCAAGGTCGCGCTCGCCGAGCGGGTCGACCCGGCCGACACGGACACGCGCACCGAGGTGGGCCAGGTGGGTGCTGCGTTCAACGAGATGCTCGACCACGTCGACGAGGCCCTCAACGCCCGCCACCAGAGCGAGCAGCGGGTGCGCCAGTTCGTCGCCGACGCGTCCCACGAGCTGCGGACGCCGCTGGCCTCCATCAAGGGGTATGCCGAGCTGTCGCGTCGGGAGCCCAACGCCGTGCCCGCGACGGTGACCCACGCGATGGGCCGCATCGAGTCCGAGGCGAACCGCATGAGCTCGCTCGTCGAGGACCTCCTGCTCCTCGCGCGCCTCGACGCCGGCCGACCGCTCGACGCCGCACCGGTGGACATGTCGATGCTCGTCATCAACGCCGTGAGCGACGCACACGCGGCATCGCCCGGTCACCGATGGGACCTCGACCTGCCGCCCGAGCCGGTCGAGGTGACGGGCGATGCGGCGCGGCTGCACCAGGTCGTCGCCAACCTGCTCGCGAACGCCCGCACGCACACCCCGGACGGCACGCGCGTCACGACGTCCGTGCGACCCGAGGGGGAATGGGTTCGGGTGGCCGTGCACGACGACGGACCCGGGGTGCCGGACACCTTGCAGCCCAACGTGTTCGAGCGTTTCGCCCGGGGCGACGACGCCCGCAACCGCGCCGGCGGCAGCACCGGTCTCGGCCTGTCGATCGTCGCCGCCGTGAGCAAGGCCCACGGCGGGCGCGTCGAGCTCGACAGCAAGCCGGGCGACACGACGTTCTCGCTCCTGCTCCCGGCCGCCGTGTGACGCCACCGGGGCGCACTCATCACCGCGCCAAAGTCGTGTCATAGCAAGCGCACAGACCCTGGCCCGACCGTTGGGGCATGGACACGATGACCCTCACCACCACGGGCACGGCGGGCAGCACTGCACCGGCGCCCTCGGGGCCGGTTGACCCGAGCCCCCAGCCCCTCTCGACGCCCGCCACCCGCACGGGTCGTCCCGGTCGGCTCCAGCGCCTGTGGCGCGGCGCCGACGCCGACCCCTCCTGGGCGCGTCCGGCCATGTTCGGCCTTCTCCTCGCGACCCTCGTCCTCTACACGTGGAACCTCACGGCGAGCGGCTACGCGAACTCGTTCTACTCCGCGGCGGTCCAGGCCGGCAGCGACAGCTGGAAGGCGTTCTTCTTCGGCAGCTCCGACGCCGCGAGCTCGATCACGGTCGACAAGCCGCCGGCATCCCTCTGGGTCATGGCGCTGTCGGTGCGCCTCCTCGGGCTCAACTCGTTCGCGATCCTCCTGCCGCAGGCGCTCATGGGCGTCGCGACCGTCGGGGTCACCTACACGACCGTCAAGCGCCACTTCGGCGCGATCGCCGGCCTCATCGGCGGTGCGGTCGTCGCCCTGACCCCGGTCGCGGCGCTGATGTTCACCTTCAACAACCCCGATGCCCTGCTGACGCTCCTCATGGCACTCGGCGCCTGGGCCACGATGAAGGCCATCGAGCAGGCGTCGCCCAGGTGGATGATGATCGTCGGCGTCTTCATCGGGCTCGGCTTCCTCACCAAGACCCTCCAGGTCCTGCTCGTCGTGCCGTTCTTCGGCCTGGCCTACCTCGTGGCCGCCCCGACGACCCTGCGCAGGCGGATCGTCCACTCGGTCCTCGCCGTCGGTGCCATGGTGCTGTCGGCCGGTTGGTGGGTCGCGATCGTCGAGCTCATCCCGGCGTCCGCCCGCCCGTACATCGGCGGCAGCCAGACGAACTCGTTCCTCGAGCTCACGTTCGGCTACAACGGCCTCGGCCGGCTCAGCGGCGACGAGACCGGCTCGGTCGGTGGTGGCGGCGGTGGCGGCGGCAACTGGGGCGAGACCGGCCTCCTGCGGATGTTCTCCGCGAGCGTCGGTGACCAGGTCTCCTGGCTCATCCCGAGCGCCCTCATCCTCCTCGTCGCCGGCCTGTGGCTGCGGGGCCGGCGCCCGCGCACCGACCTGCGCCGTGCCGCCTACCTCGTCTGGGGCGGTTGGCTCGTCGTCACGATGCTCGTCTTCTCGTTCATGGCCGGCATCTTCCACGAGTACTACACGGTGGCCCTCGCGCCGGCGATCGGTGCGCTCGTCGGCATGGGGGCCGTCGAGGCCTGGGAGCGGCGCTCGGGCGCCGTCGGCACGGTCGTCCTCGCCGCTGCCACGGCCGCGGCGGCGACCTGGAGCTTCATCCTCCTCTCGCGCACGACGGCCTACGGCGACTGGCTGCGCGTCACGGTGCTCGCGGTGGGCATGGCCGCGGCACTGCTCATCCTCGCCACCCGCTGGATGCACGCCCGGGCCGTCCCGCTCGTCTTCGCCGGCGCGCTCGTCGCGGGCCTCGCCGGCCCAGGGGCGTATGCCGTGTCGACCACCGCGCAAGGCCACACCGGCTCGATCGTGACGGCCGGGCCTGCCGGCACGAGCCGCGGCCCCGGCGGGATGCGGGGCGGCATGCCGACCCGGCTGCAGGCGCCGAACGGCACGACCCAGCAGGGCGGACCGCAGGTCGGCGGCGGTGGCGGCGGCATGGGCGGTCTGCTCGACGCCTCGACGCCGAGCACCGCGGTCGTCGCAGCCCTGTCGGCGAACGCCGGCCAGTACACGTGGGTCGCCGCGGCCATCGGGTCGCAGACCGCGGCCGGTCTCCAGCTCGGCACGCAGCTGCCGGTCATGGCGATCGGCGGGTTCAACGGATCCGACCCGAGCCCGACGCTCGCGCAGTTCCAGGAGTACGTCGCCAACGGCCAGATCCACTACTTCGCCGGTGGCGGCAGGGGATTCGGCAACCAGAACGGCGGCAGCAGCGCATCGTCCGAGATCAGCTCGTGGGTGCAGCAGACCTTCACCCAGGTGTCGATCGACGGCTCGACGTTCTACGACCTGACCCAGCCGCTGCAGGGATGACGACCATGACCGCCCGGCGAGCTCGGTTGTCACAGCAGGTCATCCGCTTTGCGGGCGTCGGGGTCCTGTCGACCGCCCTGCACCTCGGCCTCTTCGCGGCCCTGGTGCGGGGCGGGATGGGCTCGCAGGTCGCCAACGGCGTCGCGCTCGTCATCGCCACGGTCTTCAACACCGGTCTCAACCGGGCCTGGACGTTCGGGGTGACGGGCCGCCGCGGGCTCGTCTCCCACCACGGCCAGGCCCTTGTCATCTTCGCCATCACGTATGCCGCCACGACCCTCGCACTCGGGCTGCTCGGTGTGCTGGCCCCGTCGGCAGGCACGCTCGCCCAGACCGTCGTCGTGGCCGTCGCGAACGTACTCTCGACCGCGGTTCGTTTCGTCGCCATGCAACGCTGGATCTTCCGACACCCTGCCGTGGTGCCGGTGGGTGATCGGGACGATTCACCACGCCTGTCGACCGCCCAGCAGTAGCGTGGGATGTTCGCGTCGACCGACGCGAGCAGTGTGGAGGCCACCATGAAAGGAAGCACCCGAGCGACCGTGGCCGCGGCAGCGGCTGCCGCTACGGCCCTCACCCTCTGCGCCCCACTCGCGAGCGCGGACGACTCCGGCCAGAAGGACGGTCGGTACACCGCAGGCGCCGCCGGCATCGGCGACGTCTACTACCCCCTCGCCGGCAACGGCGGCTACGACGTCGAGCACTACGACATCACCGGCCGCTACGACCCGGCGACCGACGTCTGGTCGGCCACGACCGTCATCACGGCGACGGCGACCGCCGACCTCTACCGCTTCGACCTCGACTTCGACGGCATGACCATCAGCCGCCTCTTGGTCGGCGGCAAGCCGGCGATGTGGACACGCGACGGCGCCGAGCTCGTCGTCGTGCCACAACACAAGATCAGGACGGGCGAGGCGATCACGATCAGTGCAACGTACTCCGGCGTGCCCAAGGAGTTCGTGATCCCGCTCGCGGGGTTCAACCTGCGCACCGGCTTCATGGCGACCGACGACGGGGCCACTGTGGCCGGTCAGCCGGACGTCGCGGCGGGCTGGTTCCCGGTCAACGACCACCCACGCGACAAGGCGGCGTACGACTTCCACGTCACCGTCCCGGCCGGTCTCGGTGTCGTCGCCAACGGTGTGCTGTCGGGCACGACGTCGAGCGGAGGCTCGACCCGGTTCGACTGGCACGCACCGGAACCCATGGCCAGCTACCTCGCCACGATCGACATCGGCGAGTGGGACGTGCGCCAGTGGGCGACGAAGAGCGGGGTGCCGGTCTACGACGCGGTCGATCCCGACCTGCTCGCCGATCCGGTGCTCGGTCCAGCCATCGACTCCTCCCTGGCTCGTCAGGGTGAGGTCCTCGACGTGCTCTCAGCCGCGTTCGGGCCCTACCCGTTCTCCACGGTCGGGGCCATCGTCGACGACCAGCCGGATCTCTTCTTCGCCCTGGAGACACAGACGAGACCCGTCTACTCGCAGTACTTCTGGCCCGATGGCGGAGACTTCGTCGTCGCGCACGAGCTCGCGCACCAGTGGTACGGCGACGAGGTGGCTCTCGAGCAGTGGCAGGACATCTGGCTCAACGAGGGCTGGGCGACCTACGCCGAGTGGGTGTGGGCCGAGCACGAGGGCTTCTTCACGCCACAGGACGCCTTCGACGCCATCTACGCCGACATCCCGGACGACGACCCGTTCTGGGCCTTCGTCATCGGGGAGCCGCCCCACGACGACCTCTTCGGCAACCCGGTCTACCTCCGAGGTGGCCTCACGCTGCAGGTCCTGCGCAACCGGGTCGGCGACGACGCGTTCTGGCAGATTGCGCAGCAGTGGGTGCGGGAGCGCGGTGGCGGCACGGGCACGACCGCCCAGTTCATCGAGCTCTCCGAGCGGGTGTCGGGCCAGCAGCTCGACGACCTCTTCCAGGCCTGGCTCTTCACCGGCTCCAAGCCGACCGTGACCTCGCTCGCGAGGGCCGCGTCGACCCGGGCGGATGCGGTGCAGACCTGGGACGCCCAGTTCACCGAGCGCCTCGCCAAGGGTCGCTTCTGAGGTGATGCTGTCGGTCCGGTCGGGAAACCCGACCGGACCGGCGGACGTCACCACCCGGCACACGTGGGTGGCGACCTCGGACTCGTCAGTCGTGGTCTGCCTCGGCCGTGCACGCCTCCCACCACGGCTCCTGGTGTGCGGCAACGACCTCGTCGACGTCGTTGCCGCTGAGCTCGATCCGCGTGCCGACCCTCGGCGCGACCAGGCGCGCGCCGCGCTCGGCGGCGGAGCGACGCGCCCACCGGATCGGCTCGCTCCACCAGTGCGTGGCGAGGTTGAAGGTCGCCCAGTGGATCGGGAGCAGGACCGAGTCGGTCTCTCCCTTGTTGACGTCGAGGTGGGCCTCGACGGCCTGCTCCGGGTTGAGGTGGATGTCGGGCCAGTGCACGCTGTACGCGCCGATCGGGATGATCGTCAGGTCGAACGGGCCGAGGTCCGCGCCGATGTCGGCGTAACGGTGCGTGGGTCCGGAGTCTCCGCCGAAGAAGACGGCGTGGCGCGGCCCGCGCAGCGCCCAGGCGGCCCAGAGCGTCTGGTTGCGCACGAAGCCACGACCCGAGAAGTGCCGGGCCTCGCAGCAGGTGATGCGAACACCGGCGACCTCGGTCTCCTCGCGCCAGTCGAGCGTCGTGATGCGAGCGGCCGGAACGCCCCACGCGCGCAGGTGCTCGTCGACGCCGAGCGGCACGACGTAGTGCGGACGGTGGCTGCGCTCGAGCTGCTTGATCGACGGCTCGTCGAGGTGGTCGTAGTGGTCGTGGCTGATGACGACGGCGTCGAGGCGCGGGATCTCGGCGATACGGCCCGGGACCGGGTGCATCCGCTTCGGCCCGACGAGCACCGACGGTGATACGCGCTCGCCGAACACCGGGTCGAGCAGGAACCGGCGGCCGTCGAGCTCGACGACGCTGGTCGCGTGGCCGTACCACGTGACGGCGAGGTCGGCCGGCTCCACCGGGTGCCGAGGCGTCACGAGCGGCACTGCGCCACGGGGTCTCCCGCGGCCGCGCTCGCGCACCATCGTGGCCAGCAGGCTGCCCGGCCCCTCGGCCTCGGCCGTGACGACGACGTGGGTCGGCTCGTGCGAGCGGAACTCGCCGTCGCGGTAGTTCGGCGACGCGACGACCCGACGGCGCACCGTCGAGGTCGTCGCACCCATCCGCCTGAGGATCGGTAGCTGCACGGCATTCTCCTGCTCTGCTCGTCGCGGGTCGGCCCGGGATCGCGGGCTCCCGTCATTCTCGTCCAGCGTCGCGGGGCCCGCGCGAGTTCCCGGGGTGGGTCGAGGTGACGGTCGTGTGAACGTCAGTCACGGTCCCCGGGGGCCGCGCACGCCTCCCACCACGGGTCGGCGTGCGCGGCCGCGACGGTGTGGGCGTCGCCGGCTGCCACGTCGATCCGCTCACCGACCCTGGGGAACGCGACGGGGACCTGCGCCTCGGCGGCGGCCCGGCGCAGGCGGCGTACGGGCTCGGCCCACCAGTGCATCGACAGGTTGAACGTGGCCCAGTGGACGGGCACGAGCAGAGACTTCCGGGCCGCGGTCTGCACGGTCCGCGTCGTCGACGTGGGCTCGCCCTCCTCGTACGTGCCGCCGGGCGTGTCGATGCGCTGGTCGCCGGCGATGAACCCGTCGGCGACGCCGGCGTCGTCGGCAGTCGCGCCCTCGGTGTCGGCGCCGATCCGGTTGACGTCGCGGTGCGCGGCGAGTGCCTGCTCGGGTTCCATGTGGATGTCCGGCCAGAAGGGGTCGTAGGCGCCGACCGGCATGAGCGTCAGGTCGAAGGGGCCGAGGTCGGCGCCGATGGCGGCGAAGCGCTTGGACGTGCCGGAGTCACCCGGGTAGTACGCCGTGTGCCGTGGACCGTGCAGGGCCCAGCCGGCCCAGAGCGTCTGGCTGTCGACGAGCCCGCGACCGGAGTTGTGCCGGGCCTCGGTGCAGGTCAGCCGGATGCCGGCGACCTCGGTCTCGCCGCGCCAGTCGAGGGCGGTGATGCGGCTCACGGGCACGCCCCAGGCGAGCAGGTGGGCGTTGACGCCGAGCGGCACGACGTAGTGCGGACGGTGCGTCTCCTCCAGCCGGACGACCGACGGCTGGTCGAGGTGGTCGTAGTGGTCGTGGCTGAGCAGGACGGCGTCGATGCCGGGCAGCTGCGCGATCGAGCCGGGGACCGGGTGCATCCGCCTCGGGCCGGCGTGGCGGATCGGTGAGACCCGCTCGCTGAACACGGGGTCGATGAGGAACCGCGCGCCGTCGATCTCGAGGACGACCGTCGCGTGCCCGTACCACGTGACGGCGAGGTCTCCGGGCTGCTGCGGCGGCTCGGCGGGCACGACCGGTACGGGGCCGACGGGCCGCCCGCGGCCGCTGACCCGGATCGCGGCGATGAGGGCGCTGGTCTGGGCGCGCACCCGCGGCCGCAGCGAGGGCTCCGCTCCCTCGAAGCGGCGGTGCGTGAAGTTCGGCGAGTCCTTGACGAGGGGCAGGATCGTGGCGGGCGAGGCGCCCATGCGGTTCATCACCCGCACGAACTGCCGGGCGCGGGTGCGCGAGGACACCCGTTCGATGACGCGCGACAGCGCGCGGACGGACGGGCGGTCGGAGGTTCCCAGGCTGCGCATCGGGGACCCTTTCGCGAGGTGAGGGGTTGTCGCAGAACGTACCCAGCCGCGGCGCGACGCCGTCATGGTGTTGACGTGACACCATGACGGTGTCATAGTGATGCGCATGGACATCACCGAGTACGTCGACGCACTGCGTCGGGATCTCGCCCAAGCGGCCAGGGCGATGGGTCCGGAGACCGAGCAGGCCGCCGAGAGGATCGGTTTCGCGCTCGACTCCTCCGCCCGACTCGCGCTCATGGACGCCCTGTCGCACGCTGCAGCAGAGATCACCAACGAGCTCGACGGCACGTCGGTCGAGGTTCGGCTCCAGGGCCGCGAGCCCGTCTTCGTCGTCGTGGGGGCCGGCCCGTCCGCCGTCGCCGACGACACGCAGGCCATCCGCGCCGATGACACCACTGCGATGTCACCCGACGACGAGGGCGCGGAGACGGCACGCATCACGCTGCGCCTGCCCGAGGCCCTCAAGGCCCGCGCGGAGGAGCTCGCGACCGGCCGCGGGCAGTCGCTCAACACGTGGATCGTCAACGCGGTCCGCGCCGCAACGGCGTCCGGCATCACCGTCAACATCGGCGCGCAGCTCGGGCCGCAGTTCGGCCCTGGCGCACCGGGCCGCAACCGCTCCTCCAACAAGCGCGTGCAGGGCTGGGTCCGCTGACGCGGTCACCCGGCGCCTGCTTCCAGACCAACCACGACAGCAAGGGGATCGACATGGACAAGCAGCACGAGCACACGTTCGAGACGACCGGCCCGATCAACCTCAAGGTCGAGCTGTTCGCGGGTGACGTCAAGCTCTCCGCCACCGACACGACCGCCACGAGTGTGCGGCTCGTCCCGCGCGGACGGGGCGGCGAGGAGCTCGCCGAGCGCTTCACCGTCGAGGCGCGAGGCAACGACGTCGTCGTCATCGCACCCAAGAAGGAGGGCCTCTTCGGCTTCAGCAAGGGCTCGGTCGACGTGGAGGTGGACCTGCCCCAAGGCAGCGCGGTCGACGTCAGGACGGGTTCCGGCGACGTCACGGCATCGGGGCTGCTCGGGGACGTCCGGGCGGCCACCGGTTCGGGAGACCTCACCTTCCACGAGGTCGGCGAGGCAGACCTCAAGTCGGGCTCGGGCGACATCACGCTCCAGTCGACGAGCGGCGACGCCGACATCAAGACCGGGTCGGGAGACGTCACCGTGGGCACGGCCGGGGGGCGGCTCGACCTCGTGTCGGGCAGCGGCGACATCAACCTGCGTCGGTCCGACGCGGCGGTCAAGGCCAAGACCGGGTCCGGCGACCTGCGCATCGGCGCCTCGACCGGTGACCTCGACCTCATGACGGGCACCGGCGACGTCACGCTCGCGGGCGTGCACGGCGGCGAGGTGCGGGCCAAGACCGGCACCGGAGACGTCAGCATCGGCGTCGCCAACGGCGTCGCGGCCTACCTCGACCTCAACACCGTCACGGGCGACGTCGGGATCGCCCTCGAGGAGGCCTCCGGCCCCGGCGACGCCGAATCACAGGCCAGGCTCGTGGTCCACTCGGGCAGCGGCGACATCCGGGTCAAGCGGGCGCAGGTGAGCCTCTCATGAGCACCGGGACCCTGAGCCTCACGCCGCAGGAGGCCCTGGCGCGCGAGCTGATCCTCGAGCGCTCGGCCGCCCGGCACCACGCGCCGAGGCAGGCGCTCCGGACCCGCCGGCACATCCGCGCCGCTCTCCTGCTGCGCAGCCTCGCCGAGCGCCTCGACCCCTCAGCTGGGACGACCGGTGGTCGCGTCCGACCGGTCGCGGTGCCCCACGCCGGAAGCCCGCGGCCGTGGTCGGCGGCGCCCCGTCGCACGCCGCACCGGCACACCTGAACCCGCTCCCGCACCGGAGCCCGCCGTCCTCCCCCGGCGGGCTCCCGTGCGTCCCGGGCGTATGCCGTCCGGCCGCGCCGGCGTGCGACGATCGGGGGATGTACGTCCCCCGACCGAACGCCATGGCCCAGCCCGAGGTCCGCGACTTCCTCGACGCGCATCCGGCTGCACACCTCGTCACCGTCGGTGCGGACGGTCGGCCGGACGCGACCCTGCTCCCGATCCTCGTCGACGGAGACCGGGTGATCGGCCACCTCGCCCGGTCGAACGAGCAGTGGACCCGCATCGCACCCGGGTCGCCTGGCCTCGTCGTCGTCAGCGCGGCCGACGCGTACGTCTCTCCCGGCTGGTACGCCGCGAAGGCCGAGCACGGCCGCGTCGTCCCCACGTGGAACTACTCCGAGGTGCACGTGCGGGGCGCCGTCACCGTGCACGACGACCCCGACTGGGTGCTCGACGTCGTCACGCGCCTCACCGAGCGGCACGAGTCCTGGCGCGAGCGGCCCTGGGCGGTCACCGACGCCCCCGCGAAGTTCGTCCGAGGCCAGCTGCGCGCGATCGTCGGCATCGAGGTCGTCGTCACCTCGTTCGAGGGCAAGGCCAAGCTGAGCCAGAACCGCTCGGACGCCGACCGCGAGGGCGCGATCGAGGGCCTGCGCGCCGAGGCGGAACCCACGGCGCATGCCGTCGCCGACGCCATGGAGCGCGCGCTCCACGGATGACGCCCGCCCGGGCGCGTCTGTGCCACAACGGCGCTCGACACCTGTTCGACGCATGCTCCACGCATGACGCGGTCACAGACCCTCCACAGCCCCGGCCTCGACGCTTGAGACATGGACACGACACCTCGCCCCCGCCTCTCCCCATCCACCGTCCGCTCCACTCTCCGGCGCGGGCTCGGCGCCGCCGGTGCGGCGGTCGCCGTCGCCTTCGTCGGCACGACGGCCCTCGGCGCAGGCCAGGCGCACGCGGCGGGTGTCGCGGGCGGCCTCACGCCTGCCCCCGCGACGGTGCCGGCGCAGCACCCGCACCGCCACCACGCCGCCCACCCAGCCAACCTGCCGCCGGCGACGACGCCGGCATACCGCTACTCGTTCCGCGACGGGCAGCTCGTCGAGCTCTGACTCAGCGGGTCGGGTCGAGCCAGGCGTGCACGAGGGACACGACCGACGCGCCCTCCCCGCTGGCGGCAGCCACCCGCTTCATCGACCCGGCCCGGATGTCGCCGGCGGCGAAGACGCCGGGGACGGTCGTCTCGAGGCTCTCGGGCGGCAGGTCTCCTCGCCACCTGTCCTGGGGCACGTCGCGGCCCGTCAGCACGAAGCCCCGCTCGTCGCGGGCCACGGCGTCGGGCAGCCAGTCGCAGTAGGGCGCGGCGCCGATGAGCAGGAACAGGCCGCGGCAGTCGCGCCGGGTCTCGGTGCCGTCGCGGGTGTCGCGCACCGTGACCCAGCCGAGCCGGCCGTCCTCGCCGGGCCCACCTTCGACGACCTCCGAGCAGCCCTGGACGGAGATCCTCGGGTTGTACTCGATCTCGCCGATCAGATAGCTCGACATGGTGTCGGCAAGCTTCTCCCGCCGGACGACGATCGTCACCGACCGGGCGAAGCGGGCGAGGTGGATCGCGGCCTGGCCGGCGGAGTTGCCGCCGCCGACGACGATGACGTCGTAGCCCTCCATCTCACGGGCGGCCGTCATGGCACTGCCGTAGTGCACGCCCAGCCCGACGAGCCGCTCGATGCCCGGTGCGTCGAGACGGCGGTACTTGACCCCGGCGGAGACGACGACCGATCGGGCGCGCACGTCGCCACCCTCGGTGCACAGCACGTGGGGCGTCGGCACACCGTCGTCGTCGACGGACCCGGGCTCGAACGACGTGACCGGCCAGCCGGTGAAGAAGCGGGTGCCGAACCGGATCGCCTGGTTGCGCGCCCGCTGGGCGAGGCGCATACCGGAGATGCCACGGGGGAAACCGAGGTAGTTGCGGATCATCGACGACGTGCCGGCTTGGCCCCCGATGGCCTCGGACTCGAGGACGACGGTGCTCAGCCCCTCCGACGACGCGTAGACCGCGGCCGCGAGCCCGGCGGGCCCCGCTCCGACGATCGCGACGTCGACGACCGTGTCGACGTCGATGTCGGCCGGCTGGCCGTAGATGCGCATGGCGACGTCGCGCACGCTGCGCGCGACGCCGACCCGTTTGCCGAGGTCCATGACCAGGGGGTAGTCGGGCTCCCCGCCCTCGGCTGCGTGCAGCTCGATGACGTAGCGACCCTTGTCGCTGTCGGGCGCGTAGACGCGGTTGGGCATGCCCATGCGGTCGAGGTAGTCGCGGATGCCGAGGGTCAGCGCGTCCTCGACAGGGGAGACGATGGCCACCGCGACGACCTCCGGCTCGGCCACGGTGGAGCCCCAGTCCGACAGCAGCTCGCAGATCGCGGTGTGGAACTCCTCGTCGCGGGCGCCGCGTGGCATCAGCAGGTATGCGTCGTACTTGCCCTTGGCCATGCCGCCGCGCAGCCGCTCGGCATCCTCGCGGAACATCGAGACGTGGGCCGCGATGACGCGGCGCGCGGTCGGCACGGTGCCGCGCCACCAGTGGAACGCCTCGAGCACCTCGGCGTCCGGCAGGCGTGACTCGGTGACGAACATGGCGACCTGGCCCCCGTCGGCGATGACGCGCTTCGCGACCGCCTTGGCCTCGTGGGCGGACGTGGCCGTCTGCACGTCGTAGTCGCGGGTGTAGCGGCCGAACTCGTCGGCCAGCTCGGGGCATCGGGTCTCGGACACGAGGATGATCGCCGGCATCACGGATCGATCCTAGGGCCAGCGCCCTCGCACGACGCTGAGCCGGACCGGCGGACAGCGTCGGGGCGCCGAATCGCGGTGCGCCACAAGACTTTTCACGCCGCACGTCTTGACTTCTTTGTCGAACATGTGTTCGAATGGAGTATGAGCGGGAGCTCGGCGAGAGGAGGGGTGCGAGGATGACAGGGGCAGTCACGTCGAACCTCGTGACGTGCGCGAAGCCGGACGCCGACGCCGTCGTCGACGTCTCAGACCTCGCCGACCTCTATCGGGTTCGGGCCGCGCAGCGAATGCCGCGGCGAGCCCACGACCTGTCCCTCGTCGAGCGGGCGGTGCGCCGTGAGGTCGCGCGAAGTGTGCTCGACCATCAGCTGCCTGCGCTCGTCGCCGAGCTCGTGGCTGCCGCGACCGATGACCTGTCGGCGGCACCTCCGACGGACGCCGAGGCCCGGGCGGACGCCGACCTGCGCGTGGTGGAGTCAGTGGAGCGGTGCAAGGCCGTCCTCGACGCCGTCGCCCTGGAGGCCCTCGCACGGCTGGAGGCGGACATCGAGGCGAGCGAGCGCGACCGGTTCGCCGGCCTGGGTCGGGAGAGACCACCCGGCTGGGTGTCCGCCGACACTCTGACGGTGCTCGAGGTGTCGACCGCGACGGGGCTCGGACAGCAGGAGATCCAGAGCCGGCTCCACCTGGCCACCGCCCGCACCGAGGGCGCGGCGGATCTGCGGGCTCGACTGCGAGGTGGCACCGTCACGCTCTGCCGGGCGTGCACGATCCAGTCGGAGATCTCAGCACTCCCACCGGAGCTCGGTCCCTCGATCGTCGAGTCCACGCTGCGGACCAAGGACGACGCGCCCCCATCACCTGCCCTCTTCCGGCAGAGGCTGACGAGGTCGTGCCTCGCGGCCGATCGCGAGGCAGCGCTACGCCGCCGCCGTGCTCGCCGGCAGCGGGGTGCGCACGCACGGATCGACGCCGACGGGCTTGGCGTGCTCACGGTCGTCACCGATGCCGACAAGGTCATCGCTGCCATGGAGCGCGCCGACTCGGTGGCCCGAGCGGCCCGTCAGGCCGGCGACCCCCGGACCCTGGACGCGTTGCGAGCCGACGTCATCACCGACGCGCTGGTGTTCGGCGGATCCGACCTGTCGCAGGTCGGACGTCGTCCCGCTGCGCACGTGACGATCGTCGTGCCGTTCACGACCGCGATCGGCATGGCCGACGCGCCGTGCGAGGTGCCCGGCTACGGCTGGGTCAGCGCCGAGCACGCGCGCCAGATCATGCTCAATGACGACTCGACGTGGCGGCGCCTGCTCGTCGACGCCGAGACCGGACGGGCGCTCCAGCTCGAGACCACCGCCTACCGCCCGACCGCCGCGATGCGGGCGCACGTCGAAGCGGTCGACGGCACATGCCGCGGTCCCGGCTGCACGGTCCCGGCAGCCCGATGCGACCTCGACCACGACGTCCCCCATCCACAGGGGCCGACCGAGGTCGGCAACCTGACGAGCAAGCACCGCCTCCACCACAGCCTGCACACGCACGGTCACTGGCAGGTCTCCCGTCGCGACGACGGCACGGTCCACTGGCGCACCAGGGCCGGACGGCGCTACCTCTCGAGGCCGAAGGACTGGCTCGAGGTCGTCCGCGAAACGCCGCCCGGGCCCGCGATCACCTCGAAGCCTCCACGCCCCGAGCCACTCCCGCACGACCAGGTCGACCCGCCGCCCTTCTGATAGGACGGTTCGTCCGGGTTCGGCCGGCCCCGTCCGGCTGGCCGGCTCAGCCGGCGGCCTGCTTCACGAGAGCAGCGATCCGCTTCTCGACGGCCGGCGTCACCGTTGTGAGGGCAAAGGCCGTCGGCCACATCTCACCGTCGTCCAGGTTCGCGGGGTCGTTGAAGCCGAGGGTCGCGTACCTCGCCTTGAACTTCGCCGCATTCTGGAAGAAGCAGACGACCTTGCCGTCCTTGGCGTACGCCGGCATCCCGTACCAGAGCCGCGGCTCGAGCTCGGGTGCGCTCGCGGTGATGACCGCGTGCACCTTCTGCGCCATGCTGCGGTCGGGCTCGTCCATCTCAGCGATCTTGTCGAGCACGGCCTGCGCGTCCTCAGCCGCCTTGTCGGCGCCGTTGCCGCCCTTCGCCGCCTTGACCTCCTGGGCACGCTCCTTGATGGCGGCGCGCTCCTCGGCGGTGAACGACTCCGACGGCGCCTTCTTGGCGGTCGCGCGCTTGCTCGTGCGTGCGGTCGTGGTCGTGGTCTTCGTCGCAGTCATCTCGACTCCCTGTGGATGTGGCTCCGGTGGACGAGTCCCATTCTCGAGACAGCAGTGATGGCGGCGCTTCTCGAAAACTGATCGATGTCGTCGACGGGTCCGCGAGCGGCCGGTCAGCCGCCGAAGTCCTGGGTCCAGTAGTAGCCGTACGGTCCACCGGTGGCCGAGCCGACCCCGATGTAGGTGTAGCGGCAGTTGAGGATGTTGGCGCGGTGACCGGGGCTCTTCATCCACGCGGTCATGACCGCCGAGGCGGTGGGGTAGCCCGCGGCGATGTTCTCGCCGAGAGGCGAGCCCGTGTACCCCTGGGCGCGGATCCGCTGCACGAACGTGCGGCCGTCGGGCGTCGTGTGCGAGAAGTACCGTCGCCTGGCCATGTCGATCGAGTGCGCCTGCGCGGCGCGCACCAGACGCAGGTCGACCCGGAGCGCGCGGCAGCCGGCCTTCACGCGCTGGGCGTTGACGAGCTGGATCACCTGCTGCTGTCCGGTCAGGGTCGCGGCGTCGGCCTGCGGGGCCGTCGTCATCGCCGGGGCGACGGCGAGCAGGGCTGCAGCGGCGGTGACGAGCGCCGTGCGTCGGCCGGCGGTCGTGAGGGTCGAGTCCATGGGTTCCTCCGAGTGGCTCCGCGTATGCGGTGCGGCCACGTTACGCACGCCTGTGGGCCCACTGGGGCAAATCGGACAAAACGTCAAGGCCTCGAGCGTCACCTCCCGCGGGCGCGGCTCCCGGTGTCGCCAGTCGTGGCTAGCGTGGACGCATGACCTTCGAGGTGCGCCCGGCGACGCTCGCCCGCTTCGACGACGTCGCGACCATGCTCGGTCCGAAGAACCCGACGTCGAGCGTCTGCTGGTGCCTCAGCCACCGCATCGACGCAAAGACCAACAAGGAGCTCGTCGGTCCGGAGCGCGGCGAGTACGTCCGCCGCCTCACCCGCCGGAAGGTGGCTCCCGGAGTGCTCGCCTACGACGGCGACGAGGTCGTCGGGTGGGCAGCCGTCGCGCCGAGGTCGCAGCTGCCGTTCGAGCGCTCGACGAAGATCCCCCACGTCGACGACCTGCCGGTGTGGTCGGTCTGGTGCATCCGCGTGCGACCGGGCCACCGGGGGCGGGGCATCGCGCGGCCGCTCCTCGAGGGTGCCGTCGAGTACGCCCGCGCGAAGGGCGCGCCGGCTGTCGAGGGCTACCCCGTCGACAACCGGGGCGCGAAGGTCGACCTCACCATGGCCTACGTCGGCACGCGGTCGCTCTTCGAGCGCGCGGGCTTCCGCAAGGTCTCCGACACCGACTCCGTGTCGGGCGGCTTCCCCCGCGTCATCATGCGTCGTGAGCTGTCCTAGGGTCGCGGCATGACGGTCGTTGGCGCTGACGGGCTGGCCCGCCCCACCTGGGCCTCGGTCGACCCGCTCCTCATGGAGTACTACGACACCGAGTGGGGCATGCCGATCCGCGACGAGCGCGGCCTCTACGAGCGCATCTGCCTCGAGGGCTTCCAGTCCGGCCTGTCCTGGGCGACGATCCTGCGCAAGCGGCCGAACTTCCGGGCAGCCTTCGCCGATTTCGACCCTGACGTCGTCGCGACGTACACCGACGCCGACGTCGAGCGGCTCCTCGGCGATGCCGGCATCATCCGGCACCGCGGCAAGATCACCGCGACGATCGCCAACGCGAGGGCGACGATCGCCCTGCGCGACGAGGGCGGGCTCGTCGACTTCGTGTGGGCCTTCCAGCCCGTCGACACGCCCCGGCCGCACGACCACTCCCAGGTGCCGACCGTGTCCGACGAGAGCAAGGCACTGTCGAAAGCCTTGCGCAAGAAGGGTTTTGCGTTCGTCGGCCCGACGACCATGTATGCGTTGATGGAGGCTGTCGGCATCGTCGACACGCACCTCATGGCCAGCCACCGCCGTGGCAGCTCCGGGGTGTGGGCCGGCTGAGCTCAGCCGAGGACCGCCCTGGCCGCGTTGTGGCCGGGGATGCCACTGACGCCGCCGCCGCGACGCGCACCGGCCCCGCCGAGCAGCACGTTGTCGTACGCCGTCTCGACGCCCCACGTGCCCACCTCCGAGTCACGCTCGGCCCACGGCCACTGCAGCGACCGGTGGAAGATGTTGCCGCCCGGCAGGCCGACGGACCGCTCGAGGTCGACGGGACTCTTGACCTCGATGCACGCGTTGCCCTCCGCATCGTGCGCGAGCACCGACTCGATCGGCTCGCCGAGCACGGAGTCGAGCGAGCGCAACGTCGCCTCGAGGGCCTCCTTCGTCGCCGCCTCGTTGTCGTCGCGGAAGAGCCGCGCCGGCAGGTGCAGCGCGAAGAGCGTCAGAGTGTGCGCGTCGCCGGCTGTCAGCTCCGACCCGAGGATCGAGCGGTCCGAGAGGGTGTGGCAGTAGATCTCGCACGGCGGCAGGTCAGGGATGCGCCCGGCCCTCGCGGCGGCATACGTCTGCTCTAGCTGCGCGTAGCCCTCGTTGACGTGGAAGGTGCCGGCGAACGCGGCGGCCGGGTCGACCGTCGTGTCGCGCAGGAGGGGCAGCCGGGTCAGGAGCATGTTGACCTTGAGCTGCGCACCCTCGACGTCCGACTCCGTCTCGACGGGGTCGGCACCGGCTGCCGCGAGCACGCGGTTGAGGACGGCCGGGGCGCACCCGGCGACGATCGACCCACCGACGGCGCTGCCGCTTCCGGCGCTGCCGCCGGCCCACGCGACCTCGCCGGTCGACGGGTCCACCGACGTCACCTCGGCCCCCGTGACGATCGTCGCGCCGGCCGAAACGGCTGCCGCTGCAAGGGAGTCCGTCAGCGCGCCCATGCCGCCGACCGGCACGTCCCAGTCGCCCGTGCCGCCGCCGACGAGGTGGTAGAGAAAGCAGATGTTCTGTCGGAGCTGCCGATCGCTGAGCGAGGCGAACGTGCCGATCAGGGCGTCGGTGGCGATGATGCCGCGCACCGTGTCGTCGTCGGTCACCGCCTCGATGAGCTCGCTCACCGGCCGGGTGGTGAGGGCGTCGAAGAGCGCGTCGTCGCCGGCGAGTCCGCGCACCTCGTCGCGGGACCGGAGCGGCTCGAGCACGGTGGGAAAGACCCGCTCGGCGACGCCTGCCATCCGCGTGTAGAGGTCGGTCCACCCGGCGTACGCGTCGTCGCCGCCGGTCAGCGCACGGAACGCGGCCCGCGTGGCCGTCTCGTCGCCGCGGTCGACGAGCAGCCCCCGGCCCGGGTCGGCCGGCACGGGCGTGTACGACGAGTAGCGCCGCCGGATGAGCCGGACGTCGAGGTCGAGGTCGGTGACGACCTGCCGCGGCAGCAGCGACACGAGGTACGAGTAGCGCGACAGTCGTGCGTCGACCCCGGCGAAGGCGCGTGCGGAGACGGCGGCGCCGCCCACCTCGTCCGAGCGCTCGAGGAGCAGGACGCTCCGTCCGGCGCGGGCCAGGTAGGCGGCGGCCGTGAGGCCGTTGTGACCGGCCCCGATGATGACGTCGTCGTAGCGCACCCGGTCAGACTAGGTGGCGTGCCCGGGTGACGCCCTTCAGCGGTAGGCGGCGTCCTGCTTCGCGGAGGCCGCGCGGTCGGCCGCGTCGATGCTGGCGCGGCTGCTGAGGTCGACCCCGGCACGCGCTGCGGCGGCGCGGGCCTCGGGCGTCGTCAGGTCGGGAGCGACGAAGCGCTCGGGCGTGATCGTGAGATCGGCGGCGGCATACCGCTGGGCGTCGTGGGCGAGCCGGTCGGCCGACGCGACGGCCCTCGCCTCGGCCTGCTTCGCCGACAGCGCCACGCCGAGCCCGAAGGCGGGCTTCGTCACGACGACGTAGCCGTCCCGGTGCCCCGCGACGTTGGGGTGGTAGCTCTCGCTGATCGGGCTCGACAGGCCGTTGATCCACTCGGAGCTGTCGCACACCGCGTGCCCGACGAACCTCGACGTCGGGTTGACGAACGTGAAGCCGGCGCCCGCAGCCGCGCTCGCGGTGCGCGAGTTGAGCAGGTCGGCCGTCGCGTTGAGCCGGGACTCCTCCGTGGGGGAGAACCAGGTGAACGTGTTGCAGTCCTCGCCGTTGAAGATGCGGGGGTAGCCGACGACGATGACCCGGGCGTTGGGCGCCTTGGACCGGATCGACGAGTAGAGCGTCGACAGCCGGCCCGGAAGCGTGTAGCTGATGATGCTCTGCGCCTCGTTGACGGCCCCGTTGCAGTTGCTCATCCAGCCGGGCTGCGCGCACTCCGTCAGCACGTCCGCGAAGCCGGCGTCGTTGCCGCCGACCGAGATGGTCACGTATGCCGTGGTGCTCGACAGCGCCGACAGCTGGGTGTTCGTGACGTCGGCGACCGTGGCTCCCGAGCATGCGCGGAACGTCAGCGCCAGGCCCAGGGCCGAGGCGTCGAGGGACGGGTAGGCGTACACCGAGCGCTGGCACGACGTGCCGTCGCTGATGTACGTCCGGGTGCCGGTGCCCGACGAGTACGAGTCGCCGAGCGCGACGTAGCTCGTGCCGGCCGCGACGGCGGGTGAGCCGAGCGCGAGGGCGGCGCCGAGGCCGACGAGGGTGGACATGCCGGCCCCGAGGGCTCGCCGACTGCTGAAGGACCTGACGGAACTGCTCTTCACGACACACTCCTTTGTGGGTGGAAGGCTGATGACGCCGAGCTCTGCAGCGCGCCGGGGCGAGCCGCAGGGGGCGAGCGGCCGGACCATGGTGTGTCGTGGGTCACACGTCCCTTACCGGACAGTAGGGCCACCCCCGGGCGCCCGCGAGCCGAACGGTCGCGCCGGGGCGCGGGTCCCGCGGGGGCGCGGAGGCCGCTACTAGGCTGGGAACGGCCGGCCGGAGGGCCGCAAGGAGAGGAGGACACGATGGGCTTTCCCGAGAACGTGCTCGCCCGCGGTGAGCGCGTCGAGCGCGGCCTGCACCCGCACTGGCTGACGGTCGTCGGACCGACCGTCTTCGGGCTGCTGCTCGCGGCCGCCTGCGTCGTCGCGGTCGTCGTCACACCTGACGACAGCACCGGCAACACGATCCAGTGGATCGCCGTCGCGGTCCTCGTCCTCGTGGCGATCCCCGCCGTCGTGGTGCCCTACCTGCGCTGGCGCACGACCCACTACGTCATCACGTCGCACCGAGTCATGGTCCGGCGCGGCATCCTGACGAAGAACGGCAAGGACATCACGCTCTCGAAGATCACCGACGTGAGCTTCGAGCAGACGCTCCTCGACCGCATCATCCGGTCGGGCTCGCTCCACATCGAGTCGGCCGGCGACAGCCCCGACGAGAACCTCGCGTACATCCCGCGCAGCAACGACGTCCAGCAGCTCATCAACCGCCTCATCGACGAGGACGACCTGCGCCGCCGACGCCACGGCAGCGGGGTCGACGACGCGTCCACGGACCAGGGCCACGCCCATGACGACGAGTCCGGCGACGAGTCCGGCGACGAGACGACGGCGATCCCGCGCGGTCGCCGCGACCCCCGTGATCGCCCCCCGCTCGCGGAGGAGCGACCCCGCCGGCCTGACGAGCGCGACTGACGCGGCGACGTCCTACAGTCGGAGCATGACCTCGACGACGAGCGCCTCGACGACGTCCACCGCCTCCTACCGCGCCGCGCGCGACCGGCTGCTGGAGCTGCGCACCGACCATGCTCGAGCCGTCGAGGAGTTCGCCTTCCCTGACGTCGGCGACCGCTGGAACTGGGGGATCGACTGGTTCGACGCCGTCGCACGGGGCAACGACCACCCCTGCCTCACGATCGTCGAGCAGGACGAGTCGTCCCGCTCCTGGTCGTTCGACGAGATGGCCCGCCGCTCCGACCAGGTCGCCGCGCGACTCGCGGCACTGGGCGTCGGCCGCGGAGACTCGGTCATCCTCATGCTCGGCAACCAGGTCGAGCTCTGGGAGTCGATGCTCGCCGTCATCAAGCTCGGCGCTGTCGTCATGCCGACGACGACCGCCGTCGGCCCCGGCGACCTCGTCGACCGCATGGAGCGCGGCGGGGCCCGGGCCGTCGTCACCAACACCTCTGAGGTGCACAAGTTCGACGACGTGCCCGGTGGCTACCTCCGGGTTGCCATAGGTGGAGATGACGGCGCCGGCACGTCCAGCGAGGGCTGGGAGGACTACGCGGCGGCATTCGACCTCGACGCGGGGCCGACCGAGCACCCGGGCACGGGGCCCGACGACCGGATGCTGCTCTACTTCACGTCCGGGACGACGAGCCGGCCAAAGCTCGTCGAGCACACGCAGCGGTCCTACCCCGTCGGGCACCTGACGACGATGTACTGGATCGGGCTGCAACCCGGCGACGTGCACCTCAACATCAGCAGCCCGGGCTGGGCCAAGCACGCGTGGTCCTCGTTCTTCGCGCCGTGGGCGGCGGAGGCGACCGCGTTCGTCTACAACTACAGCCGCTTCGACCCCGCGGCCCTTCTGCGGGTGCTGCGCGACCACAGCGTCACCTCGCTCTGCGCGCCGCCGACGGTGTGGCGGATGCTCATCAAGAGCGACCTCAGCGGCGGGCCGGGCACGCTGCGCGAGGTCATCGGCGCCGGTGAGCCGCTCAACCCAGAGGTGATCGCCCAGGTCGAGAAGGCCTGGGGCCTGACGATCCGCGACGGCTACGGACAGACCGAGATGACCGCCGCCGTCGGCAACACACCCGGCTCGCTCGTCAAGCCCGGCTCGATGGGCCGGCCGCTGCCCGGGTGCCCGGTGGTCGTCGTCGACCCGCTGACCGACACGCTCGTCACGGAGGCCGACGCGGAGGGCAACCGGGAGGGCGAGATCTGCCTCGACCTCTCGCAGCGGCCCGTGCCGCTCATGACCGGCTACCAGGGTGACGAGGAGCGCAACGCCGACGCGATGGCCGGCGGTTTCTACCACACGGGCGACGTCGCGTCGGTCGACTCCGAGGGCTACATCTCCTTCGTCGGCCGCACCGACGACGTCTTCAAGGCGAGCGACTACAAGATCAGCCCGTTCGAGGTCGAGTCGGTCCTCATCGAGCACCCCGCTGTCGCCGAGGCTGCCGTCGTGCCCTCGCCCGACCCGGTGCGGCTGGCCGTGCCCAAGGCGTACATCGCGCTCGCTCCAGGGCACGAGCCGGGTGCGGAGGTGGCCCGCTCGATCCTCGCCCACGCCCGCGAGAAGCTCGCCCCCTGGCAGCGCGTGCGGCGCATCGAGTTCTACGAGCTGCCGAAGACGATCTCGGGCAAGATCCGCCGCGTCGAGCTGCGCGGCCGCGAGAACGACCTCGACGCCTCGGGCGCCGCGCAGCCGGAGCTCGAGTGGCGCGACGAGCAGTTCCCCGACCTCAGGGGCTGACGGTCGACCCCGTCGGGTTCGTCGACCCGGGAGACGCCTCCGGCCTGAGCGGGAGGGGGCGCACGCTCGTCTCGTCGATGCGGCTGCAGATGCGCTTCTCCGGGTCGGGCTGGGTCTCCCCGGGCTGCTGCGCCGCCGGTTGTGCCGGCCGGTACGGGTCGATGCGAGCGCCGCTGACGACCTGCACGTTGTCGTACGCCGGCCGGCCCTCGAGCAGGTTGCGGAAGCTGTAGCGCGTCAGCGAGGTCAGCTCGCACGACGTGCCGAACTGCGCGATGTCGAACGAGTACGGCTGGCCGTTGAGCTCCTGCCCGGCCCCTTCGGAGTAGTGCGCGACGACGCCACCCCCGGTGAACGTGCCGACCTGGATCCGGTTGCCCTCGATGGCGGGGGTGTGGATGTGCCCGTTGACGAGGATGCGGCCGCGCTCGATGGCCTCGGCTGCATACGGCTCATGGGTCACGACGATGTCGGGCTCGGGTTCGTCGGCCGCGGCGGCGTTGTAGCGGTCGACCGCGGGCTTCTGCTTCGCCGTGGGTTCGGCGTTGTCGTCGCCGAAGTAGCGCGGGTCGTTGAAGCCGGTGATGCGCAGGCCGTGGAAGCTCAGCTCGCGCAGGGTCCCGGCGGCGTCCTCGAGGAGGACGACGTTGGGGATGCGTGCCATCCGCGCAAGCAGGGCGCGGTCGGTGGGCGACGACTGGTCGTGGTTGCCGCTCGTGAAGATGTAGGGCACCCCGAGCTGTTGGATCGAGCGGTAGATGCCCGCGGCGTCGCCCTCCTGCACGCGGCCGAAGTTGACGAGGTCGCCGCTGTCGATGACGGCGTCGATGTCCTCCTCCTCGATGATCGTGCGCATCAGGGCGTACTGGTTCGCGCCGTGGATGTCGGACACGAGCAGGAAGCGCGCCGACGCCGGCTCGTCGACCGTGCCCGCGACGTACTTCTGCTGGAGCGCCTGTGTCACGGCGAGCAGGTTGCGGAAGTACGGCGTCACCTGGGTGGCGCGTGCCTCGACGTCGGCGAGCAGGCCCGCGTTGCGCTGCACGACTCCGAGCACGCCGCTCGTGCGGTACTCCGCGAAGCGGCTCGGCTGGTACGTCGAGGCCATGCCGCCGAATGTCGCGACGGTGGCGACCACCATCGCCGACGCGACGAAGAGCACGTGGTGCCCGCGGGTGTTCCGCTGCCTGATGTAGTGCGACGCGAGCGAGAGCAGGACGGCGATGGCGGTCGCGCCGAGGGCGAACCGGATGCCGACACCGACCGCGGCCTGCTGGATGGCGGCCGAGATCTCGTCGTTCGAGGGCTGCAGGGCCCGGATGTCGACGTGGGGCCGGGTGAACAGGTTGGTGATCTCCTCGCGCACCGCGACCTGCACGTCGAGGCCGGGCGCCACGATGGGAGAGGCGAACTGGACGTCGACGTCGCCGACGATGGTCGGGGCGTGCAGCACCGGGGAGTGGCGCGGCACGGGGTCGAGGCGCAGCACCGCGCGGTACTGCGACGTCTCGGCGACGGTGGGAGCGAGGTTCGTCGCGGCGACCCCGCCGAGGTAGCAGGCTGCGAGGACGCCGATCCACGTGAGCACGTGGGACCCACGGCGCAGCCAGGGGCTGTCGCCGGTCAGCAGGTTCCCCACCTGTCGCATCACTTCACCCTAACCGGACGCGGACACGTCACCTCGGCAGCACCACGCGTTCACGTCGGGGTGCTCACATGGGGTCTCGGACCGCGAAGCAGCGAGGAGGAGTCGTGGGGTCCTTTCGCCGTAAGGCCGTCGTCGGCACGCTCTTCGTCACGTATGCCGTGCTGCTCGGCTTCGGGCCACGCCTCCTCGGCGGCGCGGCAGGAGCGGTCATCCTCGTGGCGAGCTTCGTCGTCGGGTTCGCGTGGCTGCTGCTCCTCGTCGCCCCGTGGGCGGCTCGGGGCCGGCCCGGTCGACCGGCGCCACGCACGCCGGCGCGGCACCCGCGACCGTAGGGCCGGCGGGTCTCAGTGCTGCGGCTCGACGACGACCTTGAGGCTCGTCGGGTCGTGGGCCAGGGCCTCGAGTGCCGCGCCGTAGTCGGCCAGCGCGAAGCGGTGAGTGATGAGCCCCTCGGTGATCACCCGGCCCGAGCGGAGCATGGCGAGCGAGCGGTCCATGCAGTTGACCTGGGCGAACGAGCCCTTGACCGTGAGCTGTCGTCGGAAGACGTCGTAGGGGCGCAGCGCGATCCGGTCGTCCTCGTCGCACATGCCGTAGACGAAGACAGTGCCGTTCGTCGACGTGAGTGACGGCAGCGTCTCGACCACCGACGCCGCGCCGGTCACGTCGATCGCGACGTCGAAGCCCTGCGGCTGGAGGGCGACAAGGGTGCTCGCTGTCTCTGCGGCGTCACGCGTGACGCGCACGACCCGGTCGGCGCCGTAGGCGCGCGCGAGCTCGAGCTTGAACTCGGTCGGCGCGGCCACGGTGACGCGCCCGGCGCCCCCGTGCACGAGCAGCTGGGTCAGGAGCAGTCCGGTCGTGCCGGACCCGACGACGAGCACGTCGGCGCCCGGCCGGAGCCCCAGGACGTCCATGCCGTGCACGGCGCACGCGAGCGGCTCGGCGACGACGGCCACGTCGAGCGGCAGGTCGTCGGCGGCATACACCTTGTGCGCGGGGGACACGAGGGCCTCGGCGAACCCGCCGGGAGCGTTGACGCCGAGCGAGTGGAAGTGCTCGCAGAAGAGCGCCTCACCGCGCGAGCACGGGGCGCACCGGCCGCACGCCGACGCGTTGTCGACGACGACGCGCTGCCCGACGCTGACGTGCCCGACGCCCTCACCAACCTCGCGGACCGTGCCGACCGACTCGTGCCCAGGCGTCAGCGGGAAGGAGGCGAAGAACCCACCCCCGTGCAGGTGCAGGTCGGTGCCGCAGACACCTGCGAGCTGGACGTCGACGACGACCTCACCCGCGCCGGCGCCCGGCGTGGGCACCTCTCGGACCTCGAAGCGGCGGGGCTCGTCGTAGACGACGGCGCGCATCGGTGCTGCCCGGCTGCGCTGTGGTTCAGAGGTACTGGCCGGTGGGACCGGCCTCGCCCGGGGCGTGCTGGCCCGGGTGGGTGCCCGGAGGTGTGCCGTAGGACGCGCCGGGACCGGGCGGCAGGGCCCGCATCTGCTGGAGCTGCTGCTGGGCGGCCATCTGCTGGGCGACGAGGGCCGTCTGGATGCCGTGGAACAGGCCTTCGAGCCAGCCGACGAGCTGGGCCTGCGCGATGCGCAGCTCTGCGTCGCTCGGCGACTCGTCGCGGAAGGGCAGCGCGATGCGGTCGAGCTCCTCGACGAGCTCAGGGGCGAGGCCGTCCTTGAGCTCCTCGAGGGACCGGTGGTGCACGTCGGCGAGGCGTCGGCGACCGGCCTCGTCGAGCGGCGCGTTGCGCACCTCCTCGAGCAGCTGCTTGATCATCGAGCCGATGCGCATGACCTTCGCGGGCTCCTCGACGAGGTCGGCCGGGTTGGTGCGCCCACGGGGCTCGTCGGCGTCGGGGTCCTCGGCGTCGCGGCCGTCGCTGTTCGGCGCCGTCGCCACCCCCATCCCGTCCGGCGTCACGACCACGATGCGGGGGTCGTCGCGCGTCCCGTCGTCAGTGCTCTGGCCCTGTCGGCTGGCGTCGTCACTCATGCGCCCCATCCTGCCTCACCCCGTCGTGTGCCGGTCAGTGCGGTCAGGGCCCGGCACCAGAACCGCGGGTCGTCCCACAGGGGGGGACGACCCGCGGCGGCATACGTGGGCCGGCGGACCGGTCAGCGCGACCCAGCCGTGGCGAACCACGGGTGGTGCAGGTCGTGGTAGCTGACGTCGGTCATCATCTTGGACATCTCGTCCATCTCGGCCTGGACCTCGGGCGGCGGGCTCTTCTTCTCACCCTCGCGGGCCTCCGCCTCGGTGCGGAACGCGACCGTCTGGGTGAAGAAGCCGTCGGCGTCGACGGCGATGGTGCCGCCGAGGATGTCGGGTCGAGCCTCGTGGAGGGTGTCCATCGGCCCCTCCATCATGTGGCGGAACTTCTCGGGGTCGCTGAGGCGCCCCTGGATGACCTGGACGAAGCCCGCGTCGTCGCTGCCGCCGTCGAGCATCATCGTCACGTCGTCGCAGTCGTGGAACGAGACCTCGCCGTCGAAGAGGCGCTGTGTCTCCGCCCACCAGGCGCCCTGCTCGGGCCGGTTGGAGTTGCGCTCGGCGGACTCGCGGGAGTCGAAGCGGACGATGCCCACGAACTCGTCGTCGTCGGTGATGCCGTACGTGCCGCCGAGCCAGCCCTTGGCGTCCGGCTCGAGCTCGTCACGCCACCGGTCCATCTGCCGGTGGATGGCGTCGGCGTCCTTGCACCGACCCTGGATGACCTGGATGAACACCATGAACCTCCCGTTTCAGATCGGGGGCCGCTTCAAGCGAAGTGGTCCATTGACCGACGGTACGCCCGTGGCCGGTCACGCGTAACCCCAACGAGTGGACACGGCCGAATCGTCCCGTCGGGCAAGGCCGCCCGGTGCTCAGGTCGTCAGGAGGATCTTCCCGATGTGCGCCGAGGCCTCCAGCTCGCGGTGGGCCTCGGCCGCATGCTCGAGCGGGTGTCGCGAGTGGATGACCGGCCGGACGTCGCGCGACTCGATGAGCGGCCAGACGTGCTCGCGCACGGCGGCGACGATGGCGGCCTTCTCCGTCGCCGGGCGAGCCCGCAGGGACGTCGCGATGACGGCCCCGCGCTTGGCGAGGAGCATGCCCATGTCGAGCTCGCCGCGCCGCCCGCCCATGAGGCCGATGGTCACGAGGCGGCCGTTCGTGGCGAGGACCTCGACGTTGCGGCCGAGGTACTTCGCGCCCATGTTGTCGAGGACGACGTCGGCACCGTGGCCCTTGGTCAGCTCGCGGACCCGCTCGACGAAGTCCTCCTCCTTGTAGTTGACGAGGTGCTCCGCACCGAGGTCACGACAGACGTCGAGCTTCGCCTGGCTGCCCGCCGTGACGGCGACGTGGGCGCCGACGGCCCTGGCCAGCTGGATCGCCATCGTGCCGATGCCGGACGAGCCGCCGTGGACGAGCAGCACCTGACCGGGCTGGATGTTGGCGACGAGGAAGACGTTGGACCAGACGGTGCAGGTCACCTCGGGCAGGCCCGCGGCGTCCTCGAGCGACACCCCGCGCGGCACCGGGAGCAGCTGCTCCGCGGGCGCGACGACGCGTTCGGCGTAGCCGCCGCCGTCGAGGAGCGCGCAGACCTCGTCACCGACGTGCCACCCCTCGACCCCCTCGCCGAGCGCCGCGACACGACCGCTGGCCTCGAGCCCGGGGTACTCCGACGCACCCGGCGGGGGCGGGTAGTGGCCGAGCCGCTGCATGACGTCGGCGCGGTTGACCCCGGCCGCCACGACGTCGAGCAGCACCTGCCCCGGACCCGGCTCCGGGTCCGGCACCTCGTCGAGGACGAGGCTGTCGGCGTCTCCGGGCTCGGGGATCGTGATCGCGCGCATGGGGCGACCCTATTGACCCGCGCCCCGGCGCCGCACGAGCGCCCCGCCGTCCGCGCCGCCCACCGAGGTGACGTGCCACACGTGACCCGCGCCCACGACCCGGCCACCCGGACCGAGCGTCGTGTCCTCGTCGATGGCGACGCCGTGCGGCACCAGGCCCGCCTCGACCGCGGCCACGAGCCGTGAGACGTTGCCCCACTGGGCGGCGTGCACGTCGACGGCCCCCTCGACGAGCCCGATGCCCTCGACGACGGTGACGTCGTCGAGCTCCTCGTTGCTGTCCTCGGGGCAGACCGGGTTGCCGTCGACGCGCCATCCGCCGATGACGGCGTGCGTGGCCGCGATGGCCGCGCCCGCGGAGAACCCGGCATACGGCATACCGCCGGTCACGAGGGAGCGGATGCGGTCGTACGCGGGGGAGAGCGACGCGTGGTACTCGGGCGTCGGCCCGCCACCGACGAAGAGGGCGTCGACGCCGTCGAGCGCCGTCGCGTCGAAGGGCGTGCCCTCGGCGACGCGTTCGACGACGAGCGCGTGGCCGCCGACGAGGCCGAGCGTGTGGAGGTAGCGGTCGTGGTACTCGAGCGACTCGGGGTCGGTGCCCATGACGACGAGCAGGATGCGCGGGACCCCGCCGGCGGCGCGCGCGGCCGCCTCGACGAAGCCGCCGTAGACCTGCGGCGCGAGCGCGTCGTCCCAGCCACCGCCGACGAGGAAGATGTCCATGCCCGCACCCTAGGAGAGCGGGCGCCTCAACGCCGGGAGGACGTCGAGCTCGGGCTGAGCCGTCGGGCGACGTCGACGGCCGCCACGCGGGCCCGGGCCACGAGGTCGCCCACGTGCTCGTCGGTGGCGTCACCGGTGCGCAGGGTCAGGGCGACGGCCGCGAGCGGGCGTCCGCCGCGGTCGAGGACCGGCACGGCGACCGACGAGAGGTCCGCCGTGACGGTCCCCTCCTCGCGGGCGTGCCCGTCGGTGCGGGTGCGCGCGAGAAGGCTGCGGAGCTCGGCCAGCGACCGGGGCCCACCACCGCCGCGCTGGACGAAGGAGTCGCGGTCGGGGTAGAGCGCCCTCACCTGCGTGGCGGGGAGCGCGGAGAGCATCGCGAGGCCGCTCGCGGTCAGGTGGGCGGGCAGCCGGACGCCGACGTCGGTCACGAGCATGGGCTGGCCCGGCGCACGCTCCTCGAGGAGGTAGATGACGTCGCGGCCGTCGAGGGTCGCGAAGTGGGCGTTGCGTCCGCACTGGTCGACGAGGCGCCGCATCGCCGCGCGCGCGACGCGGGCCAGCGGCGCCTGGCGCTGGTAGGCCGACCCCAGCTCGTATGCCGCCTGGCCGAGCCCGAAGCGCCGCTCCTCCACGTAGTGGGTGACGTAGCCGCGGCTGTGCAGCACCTTGAGCAGGTGGTAGACCGAGCTGCGGGGCAGTCCGAGGTCGCGCGCGATCGAGGCGGCCGGCACCGGCTCGGCGTGCCGCGACAGGTGCTCGAGGACGTCGAGCGCGTTGGCGGCGGCCGGCGCGTTGGACATGCGCGTCCACCTCCTGTCCGCGATCATCGACGTCTCGCATCCGAGACAATTGTGCTCCTCCATGGACCGTCGCGCCACCGTTACGGCGGTTCGATGGGTGTCATGGACGCAGCCCTTCCCACCGTCACCGGCACCGTCACCGTCCCAACCGGTCCGCTCACGCTCGACGAGGTCGTCGCCGTCGCCCGGCACGACGCCCGCGTCGAGCTGGCGCCAGAGGCCGAGGCGGAGATCGCCCGCAGCCGCGCCGTCGTCGAGGCGCTCGCCGACGACACGGTGGCGCACTACGGAGTCTCCACGGGCTTCGGGGCCCTCGCCACCCGCCACATCCCGACGCAGCTGCGCGCCCAGCTGCAGCGCTCGCTCGTGCGCTCGCACGCCGCCGGCGCCGGCCCCGAGGTCGAGCGCGAGGTCGTGCGGGCCCTCATGCTCCTCCGTCTGTCGACGCTCGCGACCGGCCGCACCGGCGTGCGCCTCGAGGTCGCCCGGGCGTATGCCGCCGTGCTGAGTGCCGGCATCACGCCCGTCGTGCACGAGTACGGGTCGCTCGGCTGCTCCGGCGACCTGGCCCCGCTGGCGCACTGCGCCCTGGCGGTCATGGGTGAGGGCCCGGTGCGTCTGGCGGACGGCACGCTCACCGATGCGGCAACGGCGTTGCGCGACAACGGGATCGAGCCGGTCGTCCTCGCGGAGAAGGAGGGCCTCGCCCTCATCAACGGCACCGACGGCATGCTCGGCATGCTCGTCCTGGCGATCCACGACCTGCGCCACCTGCTCACGGTCGCCGACGTCAGCGCCGCGATGAGCGTCGAGGGCCTGCTCGGCACGGACGACGTCTTCGCCGCGGACCTGCACGCGCTTCGGCCGCACCCCGGCCAGGCCGCGTCGGCCGCGAACATCCTTGCCGTCATGGCGAACTCACCGATCCGCGAGTCTCACCGCACCGAGGAGTGCACCCGCGTCCAGGACGCCTACTCGCTGCGGTGCGCGCCCCAGGTGCACGGTGGCGCCCGTGACACCGTCGACCACGCCGCCCGTGTCGCCGCGGCCGAGCTCGCCTCTGCCGTCGACAACCCCGTCGTCACGCCCGACGGCCGCGTCGAGTCCAACGGCAACTTCCACGGAGCTCCCGTCGCCTACGTCCTCGACTTCCTCGCGATCGTCGCGGCCGACGTCGCGTCGATGGCCGAGCGGCGCACCGACAGGTTCCTCGACCAGGCCCGCAACCACGGGCTGCCGCCCTTCCTCGCCGACGACCCCGGCGTCGACTCGGGCCTCATGATCGCCCAGTACACGCAGGCCGCGATGGTCTCGGAGATGAAGCGCCTGGCCGTGCCCGCATCCGTCGACTCGATCCCGAGCTCGGCGATGCAGGAGGACCACGTGTCGATGGGCTGGTCCGGTGCGCGCAAGCTGCGTCGATCCGTCGACGCCCTGGGCCGGGTGCTCGCCATCGAGCTGCTCACGGCGGCACGCGGCATCCGCCTGCGCGCCCCGCTCGAGCCCGGCGCCGCTGCGGCCGCGGTCATCGCGGCGCTCGACGCCCGAACCAACGCCCACCCGGGGCCGGACCGCTTCCTGGCCCCCGACATCGAGGGCGCGCACGCCGCGGTCCTCGACGGCGACGTCCGCGCCGCCGCCGAGTCGGCCACCGGCCCGCTCAACTGACCCACCCGGCATACGAGAAGGAGATCACCATGGAAGGTGCACGTCCCGTCCGCGCGGCACGCGGCACGCAGCTGACCGCGCAGTCGTGGGCCACCGAGGCCCCCCTCCGCATGCTCATGAACAACCTCGACCCCGAGGTCGCCGAGCGCCCGGACGACCTCGTCGTCTACGGCGGCACCGGACGCGCGGCGCGCGACTGGAAGTCCTTCGACGCGATGGTCCGCACCCTGACGACGCTCAAGCAGGACGAGACGATGCTCGTCCAGTCGGGCCGCCCGGTCGGCGTCATGCAGACCCACGAATGGGCTCCGCGCGTCCTCATCGCCAACTCCAACCTCGTCGGCGACTGGGCCACGTGGCCCGAGTTCCGCCGCCTCGAGCACCTCGGCCTGACGATGTACGGCCAGATGACGGCCGGTTCGTGGATCTACATCGGCACCCAGGGCATCGTCCAGGGCACCTACGAGACCTTCGCCGCCGTCGCCGAGAAGAAGTTCGGCGGCACGCTCGCTGGCACGCTGACCCTGACCGGTGGGTGCGGCGGCATGGGTGGCGCACAGCCGCTCGCCGTCACGCTCAACGACGGTGCGTGCCTCGTCGTCGACGTCGACCCGGCCCGCCTGCAGCGCCGCGTCGAGCACCGGTACCTCGACGAGGTCGCGAAGGACCTCGACGACGCGATCGAGAAGTCCCTCGCGGCCAAGCGGGAGCGCCGCGGCTGGTCGGTCGGGGTCGTCGGCAACGCGGCCGAGGTCTTCCCCGAGCTGCTGCGTCGCGGCGTAGAGATCGACATCGTCACCGACCAGACGTCGGCCCACGACCCGCTGTCCTACCTCCCCGAGGGCGTCGCGCTCGAGGACTGGGCCGAGTACGCGGAGAAGAAGCCCGAGGACTTCACCGACCGGGCGCGGGCCTCGATGGCCAAGCACGTCAAGGCGATGGTCGAGTTCCAGGACGCCGGCGCCGAGGTCTTCGACTACGGCAACTCGATCCGGGACGAGGCCCGCCAGGGCGGCTACGACCGCGCGTTCGAGTTCCCGGGGTTCGTGCCGGCCTACATCCGGCCGCTGTTCTGCGAGGGCAAGGGCCCGTTCCGCTGGGCCGCGCTCTCGGGTGACCCGAGGGACATCGCCGCCACCGACAAGGCCGTGCTCGACCTCTTCCCCGACAACGACCGCCTGCACAAGTGGATCCGCGGCGCGCAGGAGCGCATCGCCTTCCAGGGCCTGCCCGCCCGCATCTGCTGGCTCGGCTACGGCGAGCGCGACAAGGCCGGTCTGGCGTTCAACGAGCTCGTGCGCACCGGTGAGGTGAGTGCCCCGATCGTCATCGGCCGCGACCACCTCGACAGTGGTTCCGTCGCGAGCCCCTACCGCGAGACCGAGGCCATGGCCGACGGGTCCGACGCGATCGCCGACTGGCCGCTGCTCAACGCCCTCGTCAACACGAGCTCGGGCGCGAGCTGGGTCTCGATCCACCACGGCGGCGGCGTCGGCATCGGGCGGAGCCTGCACGCCGGCCAGGTGTCGCTCGCCGACGGCACGGACCTCGCGGCGCAGAAGCTGGCCCGCGTCCTGACGAACGACCCCGGCATGGGCGTCATCCGTCACGTCGACGCCGGCTACGACATCGCCGACCGCGTCGCGCACGAGCGCGGTGTCCGCATCCCGATGCAGGAGTCCTGAGACCGTATGCCGTCCGCCTCGTTCGATGTGTTCGGCGGTCACCGGCGACCGCGGGACACATCGAACCGGGGTCGCGGGTCAGCCCTTGCGGACCTCCTCGTCGGAGATGTCGGCCACGGTCGCGTCGAAGAGCCGGATGACGTCGTCGCCGTGCACGGTCAGGCCGACGCCGTGGGCGCCGCCGCCGACAGAGATGCGCCGGCCGACGAGGTGGGTGTCGGCGATGACGGGCAGGCGCGTGGACGAGCCGAACGGCGTGATGGTGCCGCGCTCGTAGCCCGTCACCGCCTTCGCGGCCTCGGCGTCGGGCATCGAGATGCGGTTCGTGCCGAGCAGGGCGCGCACCTTGGCCCACGAGAAGGTGCGGTCTCCGGGCACGAGGACGAAGACGTGGTCGTCCTCGGCCCGGCGTACGACGAGGGTCTTGATGAGGTCACGTGGCTCGATGCCCCGGGCGGCGGCCGCCTCCTCGAGGCTCCCGACGCGTCCGTGCTGGGTGACCGTGTGCTCGATGCCGGCCGCGAGAGCCGCGGCGACCGCCCGCGTGCGGACCGGCAGGCCCGAGCCCGAGTCACTACGCTCGGCTGTGTCATCGCGGTCAGGGTCAGCAGCAGCGGCATGGTCGGAGTCCATGTCAGGAAGCCTAGTGACGAGTCCGGACGTGAGGTCCGGGCTCGAGGTTCGGAACGCGAGGGGTGGTGATCGAGGTGACGACGAGCTTCGACCGGATGTGGGCTGATCTCGAGCCCGTCGGTCGCGACCGCGAGACGGGCGGCTACCGCCGCTACGCATGGACCAGGGCCGATTCCGAGCTGCGCGAGTGGTTCGCGGGGGAGTGCGCGGCCCGAGGCCTCGACGTCGTCGAGGACCGCGCCGGCAACCAGTGGGCCTGGTGGGGCGACCCCGACACGACCCCGGGAGTCGTCATCGGGTCCCACCTCGACTCGGTCCCCGACGGGGGCGCGTTCGACGGGCCGCTCGGCGTCGTCAGCGCCCTCGCCACCGTCGACGCGCTGCGCGATGCCGGGTTCGAGCCCGACGTGCCGCTCGGCGTCGTGAACTTCGTCGACGAGGAGGGCGCCCGCTTCGGCATCGCGTGTGCCGGCTCGCGCATCATCACCGGCGCCCTCGACGGCGACCGCGCCCGGTCCCTGTCCGACGGTGACGGCATCTCGATGGCCGAGGCCTGGCAGCGCGTCGGGCGCGACCCCGAGTCGCTCGGCCGCGACGACGAGGCCGTGCGTCGCATCGGGCAGTTCGTCGAGCTGCACGTCGAGCAGGGCAAGGCGCTGGCGATAGCCCCAGACGGTGG
Organism: Terrabacter sp. GCM10028922; assembly: GCF_042666095.1. Taxonomy (NCBI): domain Bacteria; kingdom Bacillati; phylum Actinomycetota; class Actinomycetes; order Micrococcales; family Intrasporangiaceae; genus Terrabacter; species Terrabacter sp. GCM10028922. The sequence goes on from NZ_JBHTFG010000023.1 coordinate 291,178, forward strand.
CGACGACCTCTCCGACCCGACGCGTGCCGTGGCCATCGGCACCGACATCTGGCCGCACGGCCGCTGGCGCATCGACCTGCCCGGCGAGGCCAACCACGCCGGCACGACCCGCATCGAGGACCGACACGACGCGATGATCGGCCTCGCCGGGGTCATCCAGACCGCGAGGTCGTATGCCGTCGCGCTGGGCTGCGTGGCCACCGTCGGCAAGGTGGACGTCGTCCCGGGCGGGGTCAACGCGATCGCGAGCCACGTGACGGCCTGGCTCGACGCGCGCGGACGCAGCGAGCACGTGGTGCACGCCGCGGTCGACGCCGTGGCTGCCGAGGCCCGCCGTCACGGCGCGACGACCACGCCCGAGTCGTGGACGCCGACGACGACGTTCGACCCGGCGCTCGTCAGCCGGCTGCACGGCATACTCCCGGACGCACCGCTCCTCGGGACGGGCGCCGGGCACGACGCCGGCATCCTCGCGACCCACGGCGTGCCCAGCGCGATGCTCTTCGTCCGCAACCCCACAGGTGTGTCGCACTCGCCCGCCGAGTCGGCGGGCATGGACGACTGCCACCATGGGGTCACGGCGCTCACCGCCGTCGTGACCGAACTGTGCACACGGAAGGACACCACTCGATGAGCGGCTGGATGGGCGAGGTCCGATGACTGCGTTCTGGTGCGAGAGTGCCTGGTTGACGGGTGGGTTTGCGCGACGCGTGCGTCTCGTGACCCAGGAGGGCCTGATCAAGGAGGTCCTCGTCGACGCCGACCCGCAACCGGGTGACGTCCACCTCGCAGGCGTGACGCTTCCCGGCATGGCCAACGCGCACAGCCACGCCTTCCACCGCGCGCTCCGCGGTCGCGTCAACGGCGGCGGCGGCAACTTCTGGAGCTGGCGCGAGCAGATGTATGCCGCCGCGGAGCAGCTCAACCCCGACACCTACTTCGCGCTCGCCCGGGCGGTGTTCGCGGAGATGGTGCAGGCCGGGATCACCGTCGTGGGCGAGTTCCACTACGTCCACCACCGCCCGGGCGGGCACCCCTACGGAGACCCGAACGCGATGGGCCTCGCCGTCCGCCAGGCCGCCGACGAGGCGGGCATCCGGATGACGCTGCTCGACACCTGCTACCTCGAGGGCGGCCTCAACGGCGGCGGCCACGTCGAGCTCCACCCGGGCCAGCGCCGCTTCAGCGACGGCACGGTCGACGCGTGGGCCGAGCGCATGTCGGCGCGGCGAGGGGCGACCGACCGGGTGCGCCTCGGCGCGGCGATCCACTCGGTGCGCGCCGTCCGCCGCGAGGACCTGCCTCGCGTCGTCGAGGCGGCGGGCGACCTGCCGCTGCACGTGCACCTGTCGGAGCAGCACGGCGAGAACCTCGCGTGCCAGATGTTCTACGGCCGCACGCCGACGCAGCTGCTCGACGAGGCGGGGGCCCTCGGCGCCCACTCGACGGCCGTCCACGCCACGCACATGGACGACGGCGACATCGACCTGCTCGGCGGCACCGGCACCGGAGCGTGCTTCTGCCCGACGACCGAGCGCGACCTCGCCGACGGCATCGGCCCCGCGCGCGCACTGCACGACGCAGGCAGTCCCATCTCGCTCGGATCCGACCAGCACGTCGTCATCGACCCCTTCGAGGAGCTGCGCGGCCTGGAGATGCACGAGCGGCTCGTCACCAACGAGCGCGACCGGTTCTCGGCCAACGACCTGCTCCTCGCCGCCTCGTTCAACGGCTACCGGTCACTCGGCTGGTCCGACGGCGGCCACCTGAGCAAGGGCGCGCTGGCCGACTTCGTCACCGTGCGCACCGACACGGTCAACACCGCGGGTGCGGCGCACGACCAGATCATCTACGCGTGCGTCGCCTCCGACGTGTCGACCGTCGTCGTCGGCGGTGACGTCGTCGTCAGCGACGGGCACCACCGGATGGGCGACGTCGGCCGTCTGCTCGCCGGCGCGATCGACCGGGTGGCTGGAGGGGTCCCGGCGTGAGCCTGCTGCTCACGGGCATCGCCGAGCTGACGACGAACGACCCGGACCGTGCCGACGGCCACCCCGATCCCGGCGACCGGCTGCTCGGCATCGTCCGTGACGCCGCGGTCGTCGTGTCGGCAGAGGGCGTCATCGAGTGGGTGGGGCCCGCCGCGGGGGCGCCCGACGCCGACGACCGGCGCGACCTCGGCGGGCGCGCCGTCATCCCCGGCTTCGTCGACTCGCACACGCACCTCGTCTTCGCCGGCGACCGCTCGGCCGAGTTCGCGGCCCGGATGACGGGAACTCCCTACGACGGCGGCGGCATCGCCGTCTCGGTCGCTGCCACGCGGGCAGCGAGCGACGACGAGCTCCGCGCGCTCGTGGCCGCCCGCGTCGCGGAGATGCGGGCCCAGGGCACGACGACCGTCGAGATCAAGAGCGGCTACGGCCTGACTCTCGACGACGAGCTACGCTCGCTCCGGGTGGCCCGCGAGCTGACGCCGCACACGACGTTCCTCGGAGCCCACGTCGTGCCGCGTGAGTACGCGTCGGACCGTGCGGCCTACGTCGACCTCGTCACCGGGCCCATGCTCGCCGCGGTCGTCGCCGACGGCCCGACGAGCCTCGCGGAGAGCATCGACGTCTTCTGCGAGCCACACTCGGCGCACGCCTTCGACGGCGACGAGGCGCGCGCCATCCTCGAGGCCGGGCGCGCTGCCGGCCTCGCGCTCAGGGTCCACGGCAACCAGCTCGGCCACGGCCCGGGCGTCCGGCTCGCGTGCGAGCTCGGCGCGCGCAGCGTCGACCACTGCACGTTCCTCGACGACGCCGACGTCGAGGCTCTCGCGGCCGCACGCGGCACGACCGTCGCGACGCTGCTGCCCGGCGTGGAGTTCTCGACGCGCTCGCCCTACCCCGACGCGCGGCGCCTCATCGACGCGGGCGTCGAGGTCGCGATCGCCTCGGACTGCAACCCGGGCACGTGCTACTCGTCGTCGATCCCCTTCGCCATCGCGCTCGCCGTGCGCGAGATGGGGATGACGCCGGCCGAGGCGCTGCACGCGGCCACCGCGGTCTCGGCGCGCTCGCTCGGCCTGGACCGGCGCGTCGCTCCCGGTCAGCCGGCGCAGCTCGCCGTGATCGACGCACCGAGCCACCTGCACCTCGCCTACCGGGCCGGGGTGCCGATCGTGCGCGCGCTGGACCTCTAGGAGGTGGCCTCGTCGGCCGGGTGCTCGCAGCGCAGCACCGAGCCGGGGCCGGGATGGATGATCCCGGTGTGGCCGTCGGACCACTCCACGACGTAGGGGGGCCCGCCATCGGCGCCCTTCACCTCGCGGATCGTGCCCTCACGTGTGCTCTGGCCGACGTGCTCCGCCGCCATCGTGATGCGGTCACCCACCTGTGCCTCCATGGCACACCTCCTCGCGCTCGCGGTCCCCCCAAGCACACCACCTCGGGCACCCTCGCGGGAAGGGCCGGGGCAGGAGTCCCTGTGCGACCTGGGTCTGACGACCCCCGATCCGCGGCCCTCGTAGGCTCGGGCCGTGACCGAGGGCAACGTCTACGACTGGCTGCAGCGCCGGCCGCTGCTGCTCGACGTCCCGCTCGCCGTCGCCCTGGCCCTGCTCGGCCTCGTCATCCTCGGCGAGGGTCACGGGAGCGGCTGGGCCGTCGTCGGGCTCGCCAACCTCGCCCTCGTCTGGCGTCGGTCGCGTCCGGCGACGGCCTTCGCCGTGGTCAGTCTCGCCCTGGCCGTGCGCGTCCTGCCGACGAGCAACCTGCTGCCCGGCGACATCGCCTTCCTGGTGGCGCTGTACTCGCTCGCCGCCTACGACCGCCGCCGCTCCGTCCGACTTGCCGGGCTCGGCGTCGCGGCCCTCGGCTCCGCCATCGCAGGGGTGCGGTTCGCGGCCGTCAGCGGCCAGGTGCCCGGTCCTGGTGAGTTCCTCTTCACCTTCGTGGCCTGCGCCGCGGCGTCGCTGTCGGCGTGGACCCTCGGCGACCTCAAGCGCGCCCGGCTCCAACGTCTCGCCGACCTCCAGGACCGGGCCGAGCGGATCGAGCGGGAGCGCGAGCAGGAGCTGCGCCTCGCGGCCCAGCAGGAGCGTGCGTCCATCGCCCGCGAGATGCACGACGTCGTCGCCCACGCGCTGTCGGTCATCGTCGTGCAGGCCGACGGCGCCGCGTATGCCGCCGAGCGCAGCCCCGAGGGCGCCCTCGCCCGGTCGGTCGGTGCGCTCGAGACCATCGGGTCGACCGCGCGCGACGCCCTCACGGAGACCCGCCGCCTCGTCGGCGTGCTGCGCGACCCCGAGTCGGGTGCCGAGCTCGCCCCGACCGGCGGGGTCGACCAGCTCGGCGACCTCGTCGCCGGGGTCCGGGCGGCCGGCGTGCCGGTCTCCCTCACGGTGCGGGGTACGGAGCGGCCCCGGGCCATGGGGCTCGACCTCGCGGCATACCGCGTCATCCAGGAGTCGCTGACCAACGTCATCAAGCACGCCGGTGCGGGGGCCATCGCCGTCGTCGACGTCGAGCAGGGTCCCGACCTGCTCCGCATCCGGGTCTCCGACGACGGCGTCGGCGCGCGCAGCCTCGACGACGGCCACGGCCACGGCCTGCACGGCATGCGCGAGCGCGTCGCCGTGCACGGTGGCACGCTGACAGCCGGACCCGGCGCCGGCGGCGGGTTCGAGGTGCTCGCCACGATGCCGACGGAGGAGCCGCGTTGACCGACCAGCCGAGCGACCGCCCGACCCGCGTGATGATCGTCGACGACCAGGCGCTCGTGCGTGCAGGCTTCCGCATGGTGCTCGACGCCGAGCCCGACATCGAGGTCGTCGCCGAGTGCGCCGACGGACAGGCCGCCCTCGACGCGCTCCCCGGGCGCGACGTCGATGTCGTTCTCATGGACATCCGGATGCCACGGCTCGACGGCATCGAGGCGACCCGACGGATCGTCGACCGCGGCGGGTACCCGAAGGTCCTCGTCCTGACGACCTTCGACCTCGACGAGTACGTCTTCGCGGCGCTGCGTGCGGGTGCGGCGGGGTTCCTGCTCAAGGACGCCGGCCCCTCCGAGCTGCTCTCGGCGATCCGCGCCGTGCACACCGGTGACGCGGTCGTCGCGCCCGGCCCGACGCGGCGGCTCCTCGACCGCTTTCTGCCGGTCCTGTCCGCCCCGGCCGCACCCCGCGGCCGGGAGCGGCTCGAGGTGCTGACCGAGCGCGAGCGTGAGGTGCTCGAGGCCGTCGGCAAGGGCCTGAACAACACCGAGATCGCCGCGGCGTTCTTCGTCGCCGAGGCCACGGTCAAGACCCACATCGGCCGCATCCTCGCCAAGCTGGGACTGCGCGACCGTGTGCAGATGGTCGTGCTCGCGTACGAGACGGGGCTGGTCCGCGTCGGCGACGCGTGACGTGGGACGTGGGACGCGCGGCGGCGTCGCTCAGGTCGTGCGGACGTGCGCCTGCTCGCCCGTGCGCTTACCGATGTCACGCTCGGCGTTGGCGATGAGCTGGTCGGCGAGGTGGCGCAGCGCGCGGGCGACGGCGACCTCGTCGCCGATCTCCCGCGAGGCCGTGTCGTGGGCCGACCGGTGGCTCGATCCGCGTGCACTCAGCCGCTCCGGGGAGTCGGCGACGAGCACCACGGTGGCGTTCGTGTCGTCACCGGCCTCGAGGAGCGAGACGCGGACCTGCCACTCGCGTGGGTGGGCCTGCTGCGGCTGGTCCGCCCCGCTCGTGGCGGGCGCCGGGGCGGCTGCCGCGGCCTCGTCGTCCGGTGCGGTGAGGCGCAGCACGGCTCCGGGGCCGGGGTAGATGAGGCCGGTGCGGCCGTCCGCCCATCTGACGACGTACGGCGGCCCGCCGTCGGGTCCACGGACCTCGAGCACCTCCCCGTCACGGGTGGGCTCATCGACGTGCTCGGCCGCGAGGATGATGCGGTCTCCGACATGCGCTCTCATGGTGGCCTCCTCGATGCGCTGTCAGATCAGGACAGCACGGTCGGGCCCGGATGCGAAGAGCTGATGGCCCCTGTGTTCCGGCGACGTCGGTGTCCGGGCAGGACCTCGGCCCTTGCCGGGACGCGACGGCAGGAGTGCAATCAGGAAAAGCCGTGCACCCCGACGCGCCCGACGACCGAGGGAGGCTCCGTGAGCACGATGCACGCGTGGGTCGTCGACGAGCCCGGACCGCTCCGGCGACGCCCCCTCGTCCGGGCAGAGCTGTCGATCCCCGAGCCCGGGGCCGGTGAGGTGCTCGTCCGCGTCCGGGCCTGCGGGGTGTGCCGCACCGACCTGCACGTCGCCACGGGCGACCTGCCCCGGCACCGGCACCGTGTCGTGCCCGGCCACGAGGTGGTGGGGGAGGTGGCGCTCCTCGGCGAGGGTGCGCACCGGTTCGTCCCCGGCGACCGGGTGGGCATCGCCTGGCTGCGGGCCACGTGCGGCTCCTGCCGATGGTGTCGCTCGGGGCGCGAGAACCTCTGCGCTGCCTCGCGCTACACGGGCTGGGACGCCGACGGCGGCTACGCCCCGTGGGCGGTCGTGCCGGAGGCGTTCGCCTACCGGTTGCCCGCCTCGTTCGACGACGTCGAGGTGGCGCCGCTGCTGTGCGCGGGGATCATCGGCTACCGGTCCCTGCGCCGGGCGGAGCTGCCGCCCGGAGGGAGGCTGGGCATCTACGGCTTCGGCGCGAGCGCCCACCTGACCGCGCAGGTCGCCGTCGCGCAGGGTGCCGAGGTGCACGTCCTGACGCGCGGCGCCGCCGCCCGCGCCCTGGCCGAGGAGCTGGGGGCGGCCTCCGTGGGCGGGCCGCACGACGCGCCCCCCGTCCCGCTCGACTCAGCCATCCTCTTCGCGCCCGCCGGTGAGCTGGTGCCGATCGCCCTCGAGGCGCTGGCTCCCGGCGGCACGCTGGCCCTCGCCGGCATCCACGTCAGCAACGTGCCGGTGCTCGACTACCAGCGTCACCTCTTCCGTGAGCGCAACCTGCGCAGCGTCACGAGCAACACGAGGCAGGACGGGGAGGAGTTCCTGCTCCTCGCCGAGCGGCTGGGGCTCCGGGTCGCCACGACGCCGGTACCGCTGGGCGAGGCGGACCGGGCACTCGAGGACCTCGAGGCAGGTCGGGTGCGTGGCGCCGCCGTGCTCGTACCGGAAGGAGCCGGCTGAGCCCCGGAGCAGCCGATGGGTGGCTTCGCCGACGCGCTACCGGGACCCGGTGGCCTTGTCGATGGCCTTCTGCATCGCCTTCTCCGCCTTGTGCCTGGCCTTGGTGAGCTTCTTCGCCGCCTTCTTGTCGGAGGGCTTGACCTGCTCGTCCTCGAGCGCCTTGGGCAGGTGCCCCGTCGAGCGCCGGTAGTACGTCGCGGCACCCCGCTCGGCGGCGACGCGCGCGGCGGCGACCGCCATCGACGACAGGGCCGTGAAGAGCACGACGTCGCGCGTGCGCTCGCGCTCGTAGTCACCCTTGACGGGCACGTTGCGGCCGGTCGCGAGCTTCCAGCCCTTCTGCGCCGCATCGGTCGCGACCTTCGTGGCGAGCAACGTCGTGCCGACACTGAGGACCTTCCAGACCGGCCCCCCGACAGGGGTGCGCGGCGTGCCGGTGGCCGCGGCCTTCGCCTTCGCGGCGGCCTTCTTCGAGTCCTTGGAGCCCATGCGGTGACTGTACCCATGCGGCGCGGAGTAGAGTCACCCCCGACAACTGAACAGCACCACCACCCATCACGACAGGGGAGCGCGAGACGCGCTGAGAGTGCGGCAGCCCGGACGGGCCGAGCCGCAGACCCTCGAACCTGCTCCGGTTAGCACCGGCGAAGGAAGTCGGTAGTTCTCAGGTCACCTGGCGGCACACGTCATCGACGTGTCCGTCCCGGTGCCCTCCCCCAGGTATCCATCTGCATCCACTGGAACCCGGGAGTCCCATCATGTCCAGCACCATCACCGCGAGCGGGCCGCTGACCCGCTGGCGCACCATCGACCTGCTCACCTGCGCCTTCCTCGGGGTCGCCTTCGGCGTCGCCTACTGGGCGTGGGGTCTCGTCTACGCCGCCCCGTCCGAGGCTGTGTCGGCAGGCTTCCCGCCCCTCGGCGCGCTCTTCAACTGGCCGTGGCTCGTCGCCGGCATCGTCGGCATCCTCATCATCCGCCGTCCTGGCGCCGCGGTCTTCACCGAGCTCCTCGCGGCGATCGTGTCGGCGCTCATCGGCACGCAGTGGGGCCTGACGACGCTCGTGTCCGGGCTCGTGCAGGGCCTCGGTGTCGAGCTCGGCTTCGCCGCCTTCGGGTATGCCGTGTACCACTGGGGCCCACTGCTGCTCGGCGGGTTCCTCGGCGGCGCGTTCGAGGCCGTCTACGAGTGGTACTCCTACTGGACCGACTGGGGCTGGAGCTACAAGATCGCCTACCTCTTCCTGCTCGGTGCGAGCGTCGCGGTGCTGGGCTCGGTCGTCGCCGTCGCGCTGACGAAGGCGCTGGCCCTCGTCGGTGCCCTCAACCCGTTCCCACCGGGCCAGGAGGTCCGGGAGCGGCGAGCCGTCTGACTGGTGTGAGGTAGACGCGCCGGTGCATCCATCAGCCGAACACCTCGACCCGGTGGCGCGACCGGTGACGTCCGGTGCCGGCGTGCGGGTCGAGGGCCTCACGTGGCGTCCGTTCGGGCGCTCGCGTCCGGTCCTCGACGGTCTCGACCTGACCATCGAGCCCGGCGAGCGCGTCCTGCTCGCCGGGCCGAGCGGGTCGGGCAAGTCGACCCTGCTCCGTGGCGTCGCCGGCTTGCTGCTGACGGCGGACTCGGGCGACCTGTCCGGCTCGGTCACCGTGGGCGGCCAGGCGCCGCAAGCGGTTCCGGGTTCGGTCGGGCTCGTGCTCCAGGACCCCGGCGCGGGCGTCGTCGCGTCGAGCATCGGGCGTGACGTGGCGTTCGGGCTCGAGAACGTCTCGGTCCCGGCGGCCGAGATGCCCGGACGCGTCGACGCGGCGCTGCGCGAGGTCGGCCTCACCATGCCTGCGGCCTCCTCGCCGTCGACGCTGAGCGGCGGTGAGTCGCAGCGCCTCGCCCTCGCCGGGGCCCTCGTCATGGAGCCGTCGGTCCTCCTCCTCGACGAGCCGACCGCGATGCTCGACGCCGTCACGGCGGCCGAGGTGCGATCAGTGGTCGGCGACGTCGTCGAGCGCCGCGGCCTGACCCTCGTCGTCGTCGAGCACCGCCTCGAGGGCTGGCTCGACCTCGTCGACCGCATCGTCGTGCTCGACGCCACCGGCACGGTCGTCGCCGACGGCGACCCCGCGCAGGTCCTGGCCGAGCGCGGGGAATCGCTTGCTGCACAAGGTATCTGGGTGCCTGGAGTGCCTGATCCCGAGCCGCTCGAGGTTGACCTCGAGCCGCTCGCGCAGGCGGTCGCCGGTCGGGTGCCCGACGGCCGGCTCGTCGTCGCAGCCTCCGGCATCCGGGTCGAGCACCGCAGCCGGCGGCTGGGGGAGCGGTCCCGCACCGCCCTCGCCGTCGACGGCGCCGACCTCGACGCGCGTGCCGGCCGGACCGTGGCCCTCATCGGGCCCAGCGGGGCCGGCAAGTCCTCACTCATGGCGGCGCTCGGCGGGCTCGTCGAGCCCGCGCGGGGAAGTGTCGCGGTGGCCCTGCCCCTGACACCTGCCGAAGCCGGCGACCACGCCGCGGCCCGCGACCGCCTCGCGCCGCCGCACGAGTGGTCATCGCCCGATCTCGCCCGCGTCGTCGCGTGGGTGCCGCAACGGGCAGCCACCGCGATCGTCGGCCGCACGGTCCGCGACGACGTCCTGACGACGCCCCGCGCACTCGGCCTCGACTCCCAGGCGGCGGCCCGTCGCGCCGACGCCCTGCTCGAGGCCCTCGGCCTCACGCACCTCGCCGGTGCCGACCCGCGTCAGCTGTCGGGCGGCGAGCAGCGCCGGCTCGCGATGGCCTCCGCCGTCGCCCACGGCCCCGCCCTCGTGCTCGCCGACGAGCCGACCGTCGGCCAGGACCGGCTCACCTGGGCCGCCGTGACGGGCGTCCTCGCGGCAGCCCGGCACGAGGGCGCAGCCGTCGTCGTGACCACGCACGACCCGGGCGTCGTCGCCGACGCCGACCGCGTCATGACGCTCCACCCCCCGGTCCAGCCCGCGCCTGACACCGAACCGGAGCGGCGGCCACTGGTCGCACGTGTCGGCCCGCTCGCCCTCCTCGCGGCCGCCCTCTGCGTCCTACCGCTGCCGGCGCTGCTCGACACGTGGCGTCAGGGGCTGACCGTCCTCGGCGTCGAGGTGCTGCTCGGTCTCGTCGGACTGCTCGCCCCCGGTCGCGGACGCGCGCCCGAGGGGAGGGTCCGGGGCGTGCTGGCACGGCTCGCGCCCGCCGCGCTCGCCCTCGTCGGGGTCGGATGGTCCGCCTGGCTGCTCGGGGGCCGCGACCTCGAGGTCGCCTCGGGGGCCGCCCTGCGCGTGCTCTGCCTCCTCGTCCCGTCGGCGTTCGTCGTGGGTTTCCTCGACCCCGAACGCCTCGGCGACCACCTCGCGCAGCGGCTTCGCCTGCCACCCAGGCCCGTCGTCGCGGCCACGGCGGCGCTCCAGCGCGTGCAGGCGTTCGACACGCTCTGGCGGGAGCTCATGACGACCCGGCGCGTGCGGGGCATCCGCGCCGACCGGGGGCCGGTCGAGCAGGGCCGTGAGGCCGTCGTCGTCACCGGTGGCCTGCTCATCGGGGCGCTCGGCCAGGCCGCGACGCTCGCGCTGGCCATGGACGCCCGTGGCTTCGCCGAGGCCCGGCGGCGCACGTGGGCGGGGCCCGCGCCGTGGCGGGGTGCCGACACGCTGGCTCTCGCGGCGGGGCTGCTCGTCATCGCGGCCGGAGTCGCGGCCCGGCTGCTACTGCCCTGAGGGCCTCGCGGGGGCACAATGGGCCCGCGCACACCTCGCGACAGGAAGGGGCCGCTCGTGCCCAACCCAGGCCGTCCCGGTCGAGCCCACCACGACTCGACTGCCCGTCCCGCACGACGGGCCCCGTGGTCACCTGCCGTCGCGCTCGGCCTCGCCGCGCTGCTCGGTGCCTGCGGCCAGCCCACGCCCTCGTCCCCCGACGACTCGATCGCACCCACCGTCAGCGTCCCGGTGCAGCCGACGATCACGGCCGAGACGCCGAGCGACGACGCCATCGACCCCTCCGAGACGACGGCCCCGAGCGACGGTGGCCTCTTCGACGCCGCCTCGAGCCTCACCGACGTCACGTGCGCGCCCACAGGTGGGTCGTGGAGCTTCAGCGGCACGCTCACCAACTCCGACTCGGACGAGCACACGTTCACCGTCGGAGTCTTCATCGTCAAGCTGTCCGACGGCTCCGACGTCGCCGGCAAGGAGATCGACGTCAAGCTCGCCGCAGGGGCGACCGCGCCCGTCTCGATCAAGAACTTCCACACCGGCCCCAAGGCCGGGGTCGAGTGCCTGAGTGGCGTCACGGTCAAGGGACGCTGAGCGTGCGGCTCTTCCTCGTGCGCCACGGGCAGACCCACGCCAACGTGGCGCGCCAGCTCGACACGGCGGTGCCCGGCCTCGATCTCACCGACGAGGGTCGCGCCCAGGCCCGAGCCCTCGCTGACCGGCTCGGCGGCGAGGACCTCGGCGCCATCTACACCTCCGACCTCGTGCGCACGCAGCAGACCGCGGCACCGCTCGCCGAGCTGCTCGGCCTCGAGCTCGTCGTCCTACCCGGCCTGCGCGAGATCCAGGCCGGCGACTACGAGATGTCCACCGAGTGGCAGCCGTACATCGACGCCGTCATCCGCTGGCGCGACGACCCGCACCACACGATCCCCGGCGGTGACAGCGGAGCGCGCTTCATGCGGCGCTACGACGACGCGATCGCCCGGATCGCCGCCGACGGCCACGAGTCGGCCGTCGCGGTGAGCCACGGTGCTGCCATGCGCGTCTGGTGCTCCACGTCGCTGGGCCTTCCCGCCGACTTCTTCGACGAGCGGCGCCTCGACAACACGCACGTCGTGACGATGGAGGGCGACCCCGACACCGGCTGGCGCCTGCTCGCCTGGGGAGACGAGCCGGTCACGCATGGCTGAGGCGGGCGACCACGCCGCCACCTGGCGCTGGGCCGGCTGCGCCGCCGGCGTCGTGCTCGCGGCCGCCTCGTGGGGCGCCGGCGCCCTCCCGCGCCCGAACACCGGAGTGCTGTGGCCTGGGGTAGCGCTGTGGACACCGAAGGGCGGATCGCCCCTGCTGGCGACGCTGTCCCTGCTCGGCATGACCCTCCTCGTCGTCGCCTGGTGGAGGCTGCGCCGGGCGCCGGTGTCGGTGCGCTGGTGGTGGGCGACGGTCGCACTGTGGTTCGCGCCGCTCGTCGCCGCGATGCCCCTCTACAGCCGAGACCTGTACTCGTATGCCGCGCAGGGCCTGCTCTGGGACCACGGGCTCAGCCCCTACGACCACGTCGTGCGCGAGCTCGACTCGCCGTGGCGCACCTCGACCGCACCGACGTGGCTCGACAGCCCGACGCCGTACGGCCCGCTGTGGCTGCTGCTCGCCCGGGCGGTGGCGTCGGTGTCGGGCGAGCTGTGGGTGGCGCTCCTGCTCCTGCGCCTGCTCGCCGTCGTCGGGGTCGTCGTCGTCGCCTGGGCCGTGCCCGACGTCGCACGCCGCCTCGGCCGGGACCCCGTCCGCGCCACCTGGCTCGGCGTCGCCACGCCGCTCGTCGGTGCCCACTTCGTCGGCGGTGCCCACAACGACGCGCTCATGGTCGCCGCCGTCCTCGGTGGTCTCGCGCTCGCGTTGCGGGGCCGGTTCACCGCCGCGTGCGTCGTCGTCGCACTCGGGGCGATGGTCAAGGTGACCGCTGTCGTCGCCCTGCCGTTCGTCGCGGTCCTCTGGGCCCGCCACGTCGCGTCCGAGCGGGCGTCGGCGACGGGCCGGACGGCATACGCCGGCGGTTCCGGCGACGTGGGCGGCTGGCCGGGCGTCATCCGGGCCGGCGTGCTCACCCTCGCGAGCGCGGGCGTACCCATGGCGCTCGGCGGGGTCCTGACCGGTCTCGGGTTCTCCTGGCTCAACCCCAGCGGGACGCCCGGCAGGAACGAGCAGTGGACGTCGCTGCCCACCGCGATCGGGATCGCGGTCGGCGCCGTGGGGCACCTGCTCGGCCACGACGACTGGCGCGAGACAGGCATCGACGTGTCGCGGGCGGTCGCCCTCGTCGTGATGGCGCTGCTCCTCGTGCTCGTCTGGCTGGCCGGCGTCAAGCATGGTGCCGATGACGATCGGCGGCGTGCCGTGGGTGGGCTCGCGTGGGCGATGCTCGCCGTCGTCGCGCTCGCCCCGGTCTTCCTGCCGTGGTACTTCCTCTGGATGCTGCCCGTCTTCGCCGTCTCCCTCGGCGACGAGTGGGCGCCTCGGCTGGAGCGGCCGCTCGCGGTCGCGGCGACCGTCGTGTGCTTCGCGACCCTGCCCGAGGGTTACAGCCTGGGCCTCACGACGACAGTCGTCGGTGTGCCCTTCGCGCTCGTCGTCGCCGTCCTGCTCGTGCGACGTGGTCTGCGCACTGCGCGGCTGCTGGACGGTCGTCACCTGCTCGACCTGGAGCGGCCGCTCTTCCCCCGTCCGCGGTCCGCGGTGCGTGAGTAGTCACGGATCGGAGACAGTTGCGGCGGGCGCTTCCGGCGCGCCGCCCGGTGTCTCACACTGTCCCGGTGACAGACTCCGGCTTCACCGACGAGGCCCCCGGGCGACCAGCCCGCGGCCGCTCTCGTGTGGCCGGCCGGTCCGGCGACACCCCCGCCCGTCCGCGCCGGTCGCGTCGCCCGTCCGCTGCCCTGCTCGGCTTCCTCGTGCTCGTCCTGGGGCTCGTCGGCTTCGCAGGTTGGGCATGGTCGTCGCGCGTGCATGCCGACGATGGCGCGGCCTTCACGGCGCTCGCCGGTGAGATCGAGGTGCTCGACCGCAGCCTGACCCCCCTCGGTCACAGCGCGATCCCGCCGTGCCGCGACTCCGCCGACGGGCGCGTCACCCGCACCTACCCACCGTCGACCGGGCCGCAGGCCGCTGAGCTCGTGGGCTACCTGACGCAGAAGGGGTGGACGCAGGACCCGGCCACCGCACCGCCCACCGTGGCCCACCTGACGAGGATCGAGTCCGGGCGCCTCCTGACGATCGACGTCGTGGCACGGAGCGAGAGCTCACTCGTCGAGTCGCTCGTCGCGCACAGCCCCGCCAGCGCCTTCGGCTGCCTCGGCCGCTGACGCCGCCACCCGGCATACGGCTCGCTCGCGAACGTGACCGACGCGACGGGCCACATGCTGGGAATGTCGCGGTCTCCGGCTCACGCCGGTGGGACGCTGGACCACATGCGCCGGGTGACCCAGAGCAAGAAGCTGCAGAACGTCTGTTACGAGATCCGTGGCCCGGTGCTGGCCGAGGCCAAGCGGCTCGAGGAGGAGGGTCACCGGATCCTCAAGCTCAACATCGGCAACCCGGCGCCGTTCGGCTTCGAGGCGCCCGAGGACATCCTCGTCGACGTCATCCAGGAGCTGCCGACCGCCCAGGGCTACAGCGACAGCAAGGGCATCCTCCCGGCCCGTCGCGCCATCGCCCAGCACTACGAGGTGCGCGAGTTCCCGAAGGTCGACATCGAGGACATCTACCTCGGCAACGGCGTCAGCGAGCTCATCGTCATGGCGATGCAGGGGCTGCTCGACAACGGCGACGAGGTACTCATCCCGGCGCCCGACTACCCGCTGTGGACGGCCGCGGCGAGCCTCGCCGGCGGCAACCCCGTCCACTACGTCTGCGACGAGCAGGCCGGCTGGGCGCCCGACATCGACGACATCCGCAGCAAGGTCACCGACCGCACCCGCGCCATCGTCGTGATCAACCCCAACAACCCGACGGGCGCCGTCTACCCGCGCGAGGTGCTCGAGGCGATCGCACAGGTGGCGCGCGAGCACGAGCTGATCATCATGGCCGACGAGATCTACGACAAGATCCTCTACGACGGCGCCACGCACACGTCCGTCGCGGCCCTTGCGCCCGACCTGCTGTGCCTCACCTTCAACGGCCTCTCCAAGGCCTACCGCGTGGCCGGCTTCCGCTCCGGCTGGCTCGCCATCACCGGCCCGAAGGAGCACGCGCGCAACTACCTCGAGGGCCTCGACATCCTCGCCAACATGCGCCTTTGTGCGAACGTGCCCGCGCAGCACGCGATCCAGGTGGCGCTCGGCGGCTACCAGTCGATCAACGAGCTGATCCTGCCCGGCGGCCGGCTGCTCGAGCAGCGCAACGTCGCGTGGGAGCTGCTCAACGCGATCCCCGGCGTCTCGGTGACCAAGCCTCAGGGCGCGCTCTACCTCTTCCCGCGCCTGGACCCGAAGGTCCACGACATCCGCGACGACGAGCGGTTCGCCCTCGACCTGCTGCGCGAGCAGAAGATGCTCATCGTGCACGGCACCGGCTTCAACTGGTCGACGCCCGACCACTTCCGGCTCGTCTTCCTGCCGCGCGTCGAGGACCTCGAGGACGCCGTGGGCCGACTCGAGAAGTTCCTCTCGACGTACTCGCAGTAGGCGCGCACCGCCGCCGCGACCATCCACCCGTGGCGGGATGGTTGCGGCGGTCAGGCGTGATCCACCGCAACCATCCAGCCGTGGGTGGATGGCTGCGTCAACGGGTCGTGGCCCACCACTTGAGGAGCAGACCGAGCACGACCGCCCATCCGGCGGTCAGCACGAGGCTGAGGGTCGCGGCGAGCAGGGCCGGTCGACGACCTCCCGGCTCGCGCCGGGCGAGACTGAGCCCGGCGAGCGCCAGCCCGAGCAGCTGTGGAAGGAAGGCGAAGCCGAACACGACCCCGGCCAGCGACGCCACGAGCGCCCCGCGGGCGAGCGGCGCCTCGGTCGCCAGCCTCGCCGACGTGGCATCGCGGGGACGATCGGTCTCGCTCACGCGTTCAGGGTAACGATGCACCCCATGACCGGAACCGACGCTCAACGCCCGTATGCCGTCCGCCGGGCCCTGCCACGCCCGCTCGCCTTCGCGGCGGCCGCCGTCCTCGTCGCCGTGTCGCTGGCCGCGTGCGGTGGGTCCGACCCGACGCTCGCCGACCTCCCGTCGGACGTCGCGAGCGCGCGGCCGACGATCTCGGCGGAGGAGGCACAGTTCGTCCTCGCCGCACAGAAGCTCGGCGCGAAGGTCACCGGTGCGACGGTCGCCGACGACATCGAGACCGGGACCACGACGTGCTGGGCCCTTACGAACGGCGGCGTTGAGCTACGCCAGATCGCGGTCGACGACGCCGACAAGCCCCTCGGCAACACCGGCGAGGCTCTCCGCACGAAGCAGCTCATGGCGGCGGGCGTCCAAGCCTTCTGTCCCGACCGCGACGACCAGGTCGCCCAGCTCGACCTCCCCTGACGGCACACGGCATCGCGGTCGAGGCTGAGGCGATGAGTCGCGGCGGGGCTCGGCGGAATACCTCGACCCATGGGGTCGGTTGGCACCCACGTGAACGTCGCCCCCAGAGCCCAGCTGAACATCCTCGATCTCGTGCCCGTCGTCGACGGCGGCAGCGCGACCGACGCGATCTCCTCGACCGTCGACATCGCGAAGCACGCGGAGAAGTGGGGCTACGGCCGCTACTGGATGGCCGAGCACCACAACATGCGCGGCGTGGCGTCGAGCTCGACGGCGGTGCTCATCGGCCACGTCGCGGACCACACCGAGACCATCCGCGTCGGGGCGGGCGGCATCATGCTGCCGAACCACGCGCCCTACGTCGTCGCGGAGCAGTTCGGCACCCTGGCGACGATCCACCCCGGCCGCATCGACCTCGGTCTCGGGCGCGCCCCCGGCACCGATCCGTTCACGACTCGTGCGCTGCGCCGCAACGAGGCGGCCGCGGCGAACTTCGCCGGCGAGGTCGAGGAGCTCATCGGCTACCTCGGCGACCCCCACCCCGACGCGAAGGTGCGCGCCATCCCGGGCGAGGGCACGCACGTGCCGATCTGGATCCTCGGCTCGAGCCACGGCGGCGCCCAGGTTGCGGCCGCGCTCGGGCTGCCGTACTCCTTCGCGTCACACTTCGCGCCCGCCGCGCTGATGAGCGCCCTCGAGGTCTACCGGAGCCGCTTCACGCCGTCGACAGAACCGGGCGGCCTCGACGCCCCGCGCACCATGGCCGGCGTCAACGTCATGGTCGCCGACACGACGGGCGAGGCCGAGCGCCTCTTCACGAGCGTTCTCCAGCGCTTCCACGGCATCGTCACCGGGCGGCGTACGGCGCTGCCGCGACCCGAGGGCGACATCGCGGACCTCATGGCGCAGTGGTCGCCGGCCGAACGCCAGGCGGTCTCCGACATGACCCGCGTCTCGCTCGTCGGCACGCCCGACGAGGTGGGCCAGGGCCTCACCGGGTTCGTCGAGGCGACGGGCGTCGACGAGGTCATCGTCACCTGCGGCGCCCACGACCACGAGGCGAGGCTGCGCTCCTACGAGCTGCTCGCCGACGCCTGGTCCTGACTCCCGACCTGACCCGACCCGCCACCACCGACTCTGGAAGGCTGCACCCCATGAGCACCGACGCGTCCGACCTGCGCCAGATCACCCTGACCCGTGACAGCCAGGGCCGCTACACGGCCCGCAACCGCCGCGGCGGCTCCATCTCGGTCAGCTCCGGCACCGACGAGCTGTCGCCCGTCGAGCTGCTCCTCGCCGGCATCGCGGCGTGCACGGCTGTCGACGTCGACACCGTGACGACGCGTCGCGCAGAGCCCGACAGCTTCGAGGTGGTCGTGACCGCCGACAAGGTCAAGGACGAGCACGGCAACCACCTCCAGGACATCAACGTCAGCTTCCGGGTGCGCTTCCCGGACGGCGAGGGCGGCGACGCCGCACGCGAGATGCTGCCCAAGCTCGTCAAGCGCTCGCACGACGAGTGGTGCACCGTCAGCCGCACCGTCGAGCTCGGCACGAAGGTCACCGCGACGGTCGAGCAGGACGTCTAGCCACGCTCAGTGGTAGACGACGACCTTGTCGCCGAGGCGGACCTTGAAGTACAGGGACTTCACCTGCTCGTAGTCGGCGATGTTGACGCACCCGTGGCTCGCGGTCGTGTAGCCGAGCCGCGCGAAGTTCGACGAGTAGTGCACGGCCTGTCCGCCGGAGAAGAACATCGAGTAGGGCATCGGCGTGAAGTAGAGGTTCGAGACGACGTACTCGTACTTCTTGAACACCGAGAAGGTGCCTTCACGCGTCTCGAGCCCCGGCATGCCGAAGCGGGCCCACATGACCATGAGCGGCGTGCCGTCGACGACCCAGGTCAAGGTGCGGGTGGCCTTGTCGACGCACATGACTCGGCCCGTGCGGCAGCGTGAGTCGAGCGAGCCGATGGTCGGCATGTACGGTCGGAGCCCGGCGTAGTACCGGTGCTTGTCGAACGTGCCGGGCGTGTAGGTGAGGGCGCGCAGACGCGTCCACGTGCGCTGGTCCACGGTGCCGGACTGCGGAAGGTTGTACGTGCGCTGGAAGGCGAGCACCTTCTGGCCGAGCGTCCAGCCGTAGACGCCGGAGTAGGCGTACGGCCAGAGCCCCTTGGCCCCGAGGCGGCGCTGGAGCTCGCGCACGTTGGCGACCGGTGCCGTCTTGGCGAGGACGACCGGCGTCGCTGTCAGGGCGACGAGACGGTTCCAGGTGCGCTGGTCGAGCACGGCGGACTGTGGGAGGTTCTGGTCGCGCTGGAAGGCGAGCACCTTCTGGCCGAGCGTCCACCCGTAGACGCCGGAGATGGCGTACGTCCAGTACGTGGCCTTGACGAGGCGCAGCCGCACCTGGAGGTCCTTGACGGCCCAGCCGGACGCGCCCTCCCTGAGCCGGGTCGTCGTCGCGGTGAGCGCGACGAGCCGGTTCCAGGTGCGCTGGTCGACGATGCCGGACTGGGGCAGGTTCTGGTCGCGCTGGAAGGTCAGCACGCGCTGGCCGAGCGTCCACCCGTAGACGCCGGAGATGGCGTACGTCCAGTACGTGGCCTTGACGAGGCGCAGCCGCACCTGGAGGTCCTTGACGGCCCAGCCCGACGTGCCGGCGGCGATGACGAGGGCGGAGGCCGTCTGCTTCGTCAGGAGCGAACGCGCGGTGTCCGTCAGCTGGCTGCCATCGCCGGGCAGGCCGTTGGCGGAGAGGAACCCGGCGAGGGCCGAGGCGACGCCTGAGTCGTAGACGCCGTCGATCGTGCCCGACGGGCGACCGAGCACGGCGAGGCGCGCCTGGAGGTCCTTGACCGCCCAGCCCGTGTCACCGGCGCGCAGGACGACGGGGCTGCTCGGCGGAGTCGTCGTGATGGGCGTCGACGTGGTCGGGGAGGTCGTCGTGGTCGGAGAGGACGTGTCGGACGCGGCGGCCGTGGACGTGTCGGCGCCGTAGGAGCTGGTGGTGGTCGTGGGGGTCGGTGTGCCCGTTGCGTCGTCGGCTCGCGCGGCCGGTGCCGTCGCGACGAGTGCGGCGACCGTCAACACCGTGGCGACCGCCTTGACGGTGCGCTTCGTGTCCCTGCCGATGGTGCTCATCGTGTCCCCTGCTGTCCTGACCGCATGGCGCGGCTTCGAGTCGGCGCGGTCGCGCGCTTCATTGTGGCAGGCGCCGGCCCATCGGGCATGCGTCACCTCCAAGACGCGCTCCCGCCCGAAAAGGTTGTCAGCCCGTGACAGATCCGTCGGAGAGCCCGAGCCCGAGGTCGACCATCGTCACGAGCCGCGGGGCGAGCTCGTCCACGGCGCCGGGCGGCAGGTCGCGCAGGGGTCCGTCGAGGGCCAGCATGGCCATGCCGTGGACGGCGGACCACGCGAGCAGCTCGGCGCCGGGTCGCTGCTCCGCCGCCATGACGCCGGCGTCGACCATCGCGTCGAGCGCGTCGGAGAGCAGCTGGAACGGCGTGCGGCCGCTCGACCCGGCCGCGTCGGGGGACGCAGCCCGGCTGAGGTCGACCGGCACCGCGAACGCTGCCCGGAAGAGCCCAGGCTCGTCCATCGCGAAACGCAGGTAGCCGACGCCGACTGCGCGGAACCGGGCCCGCGCCAGAGGTCCGGGGTCGAGGTCGTCGGGGACGGCATCCATCGTGGCGCTGATGACGTCGGCTGCTCGCGCCTGCGCCCGTGAGACGACCTCGCCGAGCAGGGCGTCGCGGTCGGCGAAGTGGCGGTACGCCGCGTTTGCGGAGACGCCGACGCGACGGGTGGCCTCGCGCAGCACGACCTTGTCGGGGCCGCCCTCACGCGCGAGGTCGGTGCCGGCGTCGAGCAGGGCGCGCCTCAGGTCACCGTGGTGGTAGGTGGTCCGCGGGGGTGGCGGGGCGTCGCGGTCTGGCGCCGGGGCGGCGTCAGAGGCGGCGGACGAGCTCACAGGCCCATCATGCTCCGGTCCGCGCCGCCCGGGCTCGCTCGGCTGCCGCGTGGGACGGCCGCGCCACGCCGGCCGCGACCTCAGAAACCGAACCGTCTCGCCGTCGAGCGCACCGCCTCGGCGGACGCCCGCAGGCCCGCCAGCTCGTCGTCGGTCATCGGCACCTCGACCCGGTCGCCCACCCCGCCGGCATGGACGATCGCCGGCACGGACAGGCAGACGTCGCTGATGCCGAGGTAGTCCTCGAGGAGCGAGGAGACCGGCAGGATGCGGCGCTCGTCGTTGAGCACTGCCTCGATGATGCGGGTCGCCGCGAGCCCGATCGCGTAGTTCGTCGCACCCTTGCCCTCGATGACGCGGTAGGCCGACTGCACGACGTCGGTGGCGATGCGCGCACGCGTCTGCGCGTCGAGCGCGGTGGCACCGCCCGGCGAGCGCCACTCGAGCACCGGCACCGAACCGATGGTCGCGGACGACCACAGCGGCAGCTCCGAGTCGCCGTGCTCACCGACGACGTACGCGTGCACGCTCTGGGCCGCGACGCCGGTGTGCTCGGCGAGCAGGAAGCGCAGCCGCGACGAGTCGAGGACGGTGCCCGAGCCGAAGAGCCGCTCGGGCGGCAGCCCGGAGACCTGGAGCGCGGCATACGTCACGACGTCGACCGGGTTGGTCACCATGACGTGGACGGCGTCCGGCGCGACCTCGACGAGGCGCGGCAGGATCGAGCGGACGATGCCGATCGTCGTCTCGGCCAGGTCGAGCCGCGACTGGCCGGGCTTCTGCTTCGCACCGGCCGTGAAGACGACGACGTCGGAGTCGGCGAGCACCGCGATGTCGTCGGAGCCGTCGACGCGGGCCATCGGCACGAACTGGATGCCGTGGCTGAGGTCGAGCGCCTCGGCGCGCACCTTGGCGGCGTTGACGTCGAAGAGGGCGACGGTCTGGGCGACGCCACGCATGAGCGCGGCAAACGCGAGGGTGGCCCCCACGGCGCCAGCCCCGACGATCCCGACCTTCGTCCGCCGCCGTGGACCGGCCTGGCCTGTGGCGGCCGGTCGCGGTGTGTCCCCTGTGTCGTCGCTCTCGCTCACCGAGTCCTCCTGGCGTCCGATGGCTGTCGCGGCAAGGCTAGCCGCGCAGGTCCGGCGGGACCGGTCGGCTCGGCCCGCGTGTGCGAACCTGTCCGCATGGAGGTGCCCGGTCCCGTCCTCGACGCCGCGCGTTCCGCCCGCCGGGTCGTCGTCGTCACCGGCGCGGGCATGTCCGCGGAAAGTGGCGTGCCGACGTTCCGCGACGCGCAGACCGGGCTGTGGGCGCGGTATGCCGCGGAGGATCTCGCGACACCGGAGGCCTGGGAGCGCGACCCCGCTTTCGTGTGGGCGTGGTACCTCTCGCGCTTCGGGTCGCTTGCGGCGGTGGAGCCGAACGCCGGTCACCGGGCCGTCGCCACGTGGGCCGAAGTCGCCGGCGCCGAGTCGGTCGCCGTGGTGACCCAGAACGTCGACGACCTGCACGAGCGCGCCGGCAGCCCCGACGTCGTGCACCTGCACGGGTCGCTCGCCAGCTTCCGCTGCTCGCGGTGCGACACGGCATACGAGGGCCGCGTGGACGTGCCGGACGCAGGCGACGCGCAGCCTGAGCGCCTCGACCCACCGGTATGCGTGGAGTGCGGTGGGCTGGTGCGCCCCGGGGTCGTGTGGTTCGGTGAGCTGCTTCCGCTGGACGCGTGGGAACGGGCCGTCGCGGTGGTCGAGTCGGCCGACCTGGTCCTCGTCGTCGGCACGTCAGGCCTCGTCCACCCGGCCGCCGGCCTGCCCGTCATCGGACGGGGCGCCGGCGCGACGGTCGTCGAGGTCAACCCGCACGAGACCGACACCTCGGACGTCGCGCACCACCTGTGGCGTGCGACGGCGGCCGTCGCCCTCCCGGCCCTCGTGCAGGCGCTGGCCCCGACCGGCTAGGAGCCCTGGCCGGCCGAGAGCCGACGCAGGCCGGCCACGACGTGCGGCAGGTCGTCGCCGGCAGCGCGGAAGAAGGCGGCGTCGCAGGCCTCGACGGCGACCACGGCACGGTTCGCGGCGTCGACTCCGGAAGGCGTGACCACGAGGTCGCGGGCCCGTGCATCGGCGGGGTGCGGGCGTCGCTCGACCAGGCCCTTGGCCTCGAGTGCCCTCAGCACCTGCGAGGTCATCATGACGTCGGTCTGGGCATGAGCCGCGAGCTCGCGCTGGGTCACCGGCTCGTCGCGGCCGTGTCGCAGCCACGTCAGCGAGGCGAGCAGGACGAACTGCGTGTGCGTCAGGTCGTGGGGTGCCAGCGCCTCGCGCACAGCGGCCTGCCACCGGTTGCCGACGCGCCAGAGCAGCAGGCCGGGGCTGTCGTCGGCGTCGGCGAAGCGCGTCTCCAGGCGGGTCATGCAGACCGCGCGGCAGAGCCGGTCATGGCCTGAGCGATGAGGTGGAAGTCCGCCTCGTCGAGGGGCAGGAGCCCGCGGCGGAGCGCGTGTCCCCAGTTCGGAGCCCGGGTCAGGACGAGACGCTCCTGGAGGGTGGCGATCGGCACCGGGTGCCCCGGCGCCCATTCGGCGCGGCGCCGGTACGGCCGGAAGTCGCCCTCGTCGGCCTGCCAGATCTCGTCGTCGGACACTCGGCCGATCGCCGTGAACCTCCTCGACGGCACCGACCCGCCGAGCTGCTCCTTGGGTGAGTAGTAGACGAGACCGTCGCCGGCGGCCATCCGGGCGAGGCCGGGACGGCGGCCGTGGTGCACCTGCGCGATCCCGAGCTCGACCCCGAGCCGCACGTGCTCGGCCGAGACCACGCCGAGCCAGTACCTCACCGGTCCGCCGTCCGGGTCGCGCCGGTCGGAGCCGTCGGAGCCGCGGTGAGGAGCCTGACGAGCTCCTCAAGGTCCTTCTCGATGCCCTCGCGGGTCGCGGCCGGGCCGAGGATGCGTGTCCACGCCGCGGCGAGCGGGCCCTCGATCGTCACCGTCACGGTGACCCGGGACCCGGCAGCGGCGGGCTCGGCGGCGTGCCTGAACGTGAGACGGGCGCCGATGAGGTGCGTCGTGTCGGCGAAGGTGCGCCCCTCCTCGAGCTCGGTCACGGTGAAGCGGGAGCGCGGCCCGCCCTTCGGCTTGAGGTGTCCCCGGGCGCCCACCTCGAGCGGCTGCTCGAGCCGCACCCAGGCGAGGTCATGGCTCCACTCGGGGTGCGTGTCCGGGTCGGCCCACCGGGCCCACAGCCGCGAGGGCTCGACGGGGACGTCCGTGGTCAGGTGCGCGAGAGTGCTCATGACCCAAAGATAAGCGCGCTTACTAGTCTGTCAAGCGCGACGCCGCGGCGGCAACTCCCCAGCGGTTACGCCGGCCGGTCGAAGAGCTCCCGGAGGCAGGCCCCGAACATCGCCGTGTGGGCGTCCACGTCGGCAGCGGTCGTGGCCGGGCTCATGAGCGCCATGTTGTGGAACGGCGTGAGCAGGATGCCGCGGTTGAGGGCGTAGAGGTGGAGGTACTGCTGCAGCTCGAAGTCGTCGGCGTCGTGCGCCTGCCGGCCGTCGTGCGACGGCGTGGGCGAGAAGGTGTACTCCGCCCGGGCGCCGAGCCGCGTCACGTGCCAGTCGGCCCCGACCGCCTCGATGCCGGCCTGCACGCCGTCGGCCCAGGCGTCGGCGAGCGGCACCATGTGCGCGAACGCCTCGTCGGTCATCACCTGCTCTAGCGTCGCCTTCATCGCCGCCGTCGACAGGCCGTTGCCGGCGAGCGTGCCGCCGATGCCACCGACGTCGACGTCCTCCAGCTCGACGGTGCGGGCGATGCGGTCGGCGATGTCCTGGCTGAAGCCGAAGGTCCCGCAGGGGATGCCGCCACCGATGGACTTGCCGATGACGAGCAGGTCGGGCGAGAGGCCGTGGGCGCCGGTGTAGCCGCCCGGCCCGGCGCAGATGGTGTGCGTCTCGTCGTTGACGAGCAGCGCGCCGTAGCGGGTGGCGAGCTCGCGGACGCCCTCGTTGTATCCCGGGTCTGGCAGGACGATGCCGATGTTCGTCAGGGCGGGCTCGACGAGGACCGCCGCGACGTCGCCGTGGGCGAGCGCCCGTTCGAGGGCCTCGAGGTCGTTGAACTCGACGACGCGGGGTCGTCTCCGACGGGTCGACCGGGCCGCCGATGGTGCTCGGGCGGTCGACGGTCGTGCCATCGGGGCCGAGCGTCGCGAACGCCTCGTCGACGGACCCGTGGTAGCACCAGTTGTGCACCACGACCTTGCGCCGGCCGGTGAGGTGGCGGGCGTAGCGGATCGCGTGGCGGTTCGCGTCGGTGGCCGTCAGGGTGAACTGCCAGAAGGGCAGCCCGAACCGCTCGGCCAGCCCGGTCGAGACGGCGATCGCGTCCTCGGTGGGCAGCATCGTCGTGATGCCTCGGGAGAGCTGGCGGATGACGGCCTCGACGGTCGGGGCCGGCGAGTGCCCCATCATCGCGCCCGTGTCGCCGAGACACAGGTCGACGTGGTCGATGCCGTCGACGCACGTGAAGTGCGCGCCCTCGGCGCGCTCGACGAAGACCGGGAAGTCGCCGGGCCACTTGACCATCCAGCTCATCGGCACGCCGCCCGGCATGTGCGCGGCGGCCCGTTCGGCCAAGGCGCGCGACCGTGGCCTCGCCTGCGTGAAGGCGGCGCGCTCGCGCTCGTGCAGCTCGGCGAGACGGGCGCGGTCGAGGTGGCTCATGGCCGCATCATGCCGTGCGCGACGCACTGGCGGAAGAGGCCGCGCACACGTCCAGAGGCTACGGAATCCGAAGCGTTGGAAGGCGATTCCAGCGAAAGAGGCGACCTCCCGGGACCTTGCGCATAGCGCCGGAGGTGGCATGATCCCGCCATGCCCATGAGCGGTTACCGCGGCCTCAGCCTCTGGCACGACACGATCGACGACATCACCCCGCGGCCGTCGCTCGACACCGACCTCGACGTCGACGTCGCGGTGGTCGGTGCCGGCTACACAGGGCTCTGGACGGCGTACCACCTCATCGCGGCCGATCCGACGATCCGGGTGGCCGTCATCGAGAAGGAGGTCGCGGGGTTCGGCGCGTCGGGCCGCAACGGCGGCTGGTGCTCGGCCCTCTTCCCCACCTCGCTGACGCGGATGGCCGCCGAGCGGGGCCGAGACGCCGCGGTGCGGATGCAGCACCGGCTCCACGACACGGTGGCCGAGATCGGCCGGATCACCGCCGCGGAGGGCATCGACTGCCACTTCGACCAGGGCGGCTACCTCTCGGTCGCCCGGAACCCGGCCCAGCTCGAGCGGCTTCGCGAGGAGGTCGCCGACTACCACGCGTGGGGGTTCGGCGAGGACGACCACCGGCTGCTCGACGCGGCCGAGGTGACCGAGATGGCGGCGGTGAGCCAGGCTCTCGGGGGCTCGTGGACGCCGCACTGCGCGGCGATCCACCCTGCCCGGCTCGTCCGCGGACTCGCCGACGCCGTCGAGCGCCGCGGTGTCGTCATCCACGAGCGGACGCAGGCCGTCGACGTGCGCAGCCGCCGCGTCGTGACCCCGCACGGGACGGTCCGCGCCGAGCACGTCGTCCTCGCGACCGAGGGGTACACGCCGACCGTCAGGGGCCGCCGCCGAGCCATCGCGCCGGTCTACTCGCTCATGACCGCCACGGAGCCGCTGCCCGACGACGTGTGGGCGAGGATCGGGCTCGAGAAGCGCACCACCTTCGCCGACAACCGGCACCTGACGATCTACGGGCAGCGCACACGTGACGGCCGGATCGCCTTCGGCGGCAGAGGGGCTCCCTACCACTACGCCTCCAAGGTGTCGCCGCTCTACGACCGCGACGAGCGCGTGCACGCCAGCCTGCGCCGCATCCTCGTCGAGATGTTCCCGGTCCTGGCCGACGTCACGTTCACGCACGCGTGGGGCGGCAACCTCGGCGTCCCGCGCGACTGGTTCCCGTCGGTGCGCCACGACCGCCACACGGGACTGGCGTTCGCGGGCGGCTACGTCGGTGACGGGGTGGCGACGTCGGCGCTCGCCGGTCGCACGCTCGCCGCGATGATCAGCGGCGACGACCCCGACGCCCTCGCGTCGCTGCCCTGGGCGGGGCGCACCTCGCGCGACTGGGAGCCCGAGCCGCTGCGCTGGATCGGCGTCAACGCGGTCACGGCGCTCATGACGTCGGCCGACTGGTCCGAGCGGCGCACCGGACGCCCCTCGCGTGCGGCCTCCGTCTTCTGGACTGCCTTGGGGCAGTAGGCGGCTCAGCCGGGGGCTCAGCGGCGGGACGCCGCGTACGCACCGTCGCGGAGCACGGGCACGACCTCCGACGTGTCGAGCTCCGCGGCGACCGCGACGTCGTCGGGCCAGCCCTGCTCGACCAGCTCCCGGCCGCTGGAGCAGTCGTCCAGGGCCTCCGCCACGCGGTCCTCCACGGCGAGCCAGGCCGTGCCGGCGGCCTCGGCCTCGGGACTGAGCAGGAGGGGTCCGGCCCGGTGCTCGAGCCGCGACGCGAGGGCGGCGACGACCGCGCCGGCTCCCCAGAGGTCCTCGACGGCGGGACGAAGTGACCCGTCGGGCCAGCGCTCCCCGGCGGGCACGACGACGACGGCCGGCTGTCCCGTCGTGCCGCGCGTGGACTGGAGCCAGTCGACGACCCACGCGGCCACGGCGGAGCGGTTGCGCAGCGAGGCGGCCACGACCTGCGCGCCCGTCCCTGCGAGGAGCGCGCTGATGGTCGACCCGTTGGGCGAGGGCAGCACGAGGTCGGTGAGCCCCGGCGTCGCCCGGATGGAGGCCGGTGACAGGCTCACCCCGCCGTCGGCGCGCGACGCCGACCTCGGCAGCGCAAGGGTGGCGCCGCGCTCGTGCGCGAAGGCTCGCGCCGAGTCGTCGCGCCACCGGTACGGGTGGACCGTCACGCCGGCATCCACGGCGACGGAGACGCACGTCGTGAAGCTGAGGACGTCGACGACGACTGCACACACCGGCGAGCCCGCGCCGACGGCATACGTCGTCAGGGCCTCGGCCGCGACAGGCCCCCAGTCCAGGCGGACGACGTGCCGGTCCTGCGAGTGCCACGGCTGCATGACGCGCACCCTACGCGCCGCTCAGCCGCCCAACGTCAGGGTCCAGTACGTGCCGTAGGTGCCGCCCGTCGCGTAGCCGACGCCGACGTCACGGTAGGTGCAGCCGAGGAGGTTCGCGCGGTGGCTCGCGCTGCCCATCCAGCTCGCGATGACGGCCTTCGCCGTCGTCTGCCCGGCGGCGATGTTCTCCGCGATGGCGTCGCCCGCATAGCCGGCGGCGCGGATGCGGTCGGCGAACGTCGTGCCGTCGGGGCTCGTGTGCGAGAAGTAGTCCCGCGCGGCCATGTCGGAGCTGTGCCGCTGGGCCGCTCGCGCGAGTGCCGGGACGGCCGACACGGGCCCGCACCCGGCGCGGGCCCGTTCGACGTTGACGAGGGCGACGACCTGCTGGCTGACGCCGCCGCGGGGTGGGGCGGCCGGCTTGGCGGGCGTCGGGGTCGGCGAGGCCGACGGCGTACGCGTGGGGTCCGACGGCGCGGTGACCGTGGCCCGGGGCGAACGGCTCGTCGGGGCCGGTGGTGTCGTGATCGCGGCAGACATCGTCGTCGTGGGAAATGTCGTCGGTGGTGTCGTGGCAGACGTCGTGGGGGTGCGGCCCGGCTCGGTGACGTCGCCGCCGTGGGTCGTCGTTGGAGTCACCGACGGGGTCGGCGGCCGGGTCGGGCCGATACGGAGGTCACCGGCGGACCGCAGGATCGCGATGCCGCCCGCGAGGAGGAGGACCGACACGATCAGCGTCACGACCGTGGCGCGCCGCGACCCGATGACCGCGGGGTCGGTGTGCCGTCCCATGTGCGCCTTTCGTCGACTCGGCGAGCGGTACCTTACGCGTCCGCCGCGCCCGGGTGGACGACGGGCGGCTGTGCGCTAGCGCGCGTCGAGCTCACGGACGAGCCGCACGGGAGCCGTGCGGCGGTACGACGCGTCGACGAGCTCGGTGACCTCGGCCCAGTCCACCGCGTCGGGCGGGCCGCAGGCCCGCAGGTCGAGCCCGACCCAGCCCGAGGGGCCCAGGTACGCGGGCTCGAAGAACCGGTCGTCGCCGAGCAGCGCCGGGCGGTCGTCGGCGTCCGGCAGGACGAGCACCGACTGGCCGTGGGGCTCGGGGTCGTGGTCACCCTTGACGGTGCCGCCGTACGTCACGAAGACCTTCGTCGTGAAGAACGTCGGACGACCGTGCGACACCTTCTCGTCGGCACCGGGCATGCGGAGACAGATCTCGCGCACCCGCGTGAGGTAGGGGTCGGAGGCGTCGAACATCATCGGGTGGGCCATGTCCACCACGGTAGGCGCGGCTCAGGCGCTGCAGACGCCTCCGCAGCCGCCGGCCCCGCACCCACCGCCGCAGCCGCCCCCGACGGTGACCGGCTCTGGCACGTCGTGCCGGGTCGACCACGCGGTCTCGAGGGCCTGGGCGAAGACCTCGACGGGCTGGGCCCCGGAGACACCGTACTTGCGGTCGAAGACGAAGAAGGGCACCGACTCGATGCGGAGCATCCTGGCCGTCGCCTCGTCGCTGCGCACGTGGTTGCCGTAGTCGTCGGAGTCGAGCATCTCGCGCACGGCGCCCGCGTCGAGCCCGATCTCGGTGGCGAGCCGCACGAGGACCTCACGGTCGCCGACCGCCAGGCCCTCGGTGAAGTAGGCACGCATGAGGCGCTCGTGGGCCGCGTCGGCGAGGCCGTGCTCGGCCGCGAGGTGCACGACCCGGTGGGCGTCGAAGGTGTTGCCGTACCGGGCCTGCTCCCAGTTGAACTCCAGCCCCAGCTCGGCGGCGGACTGCGACATCGAGCGGTGCTGGGTGACCGCCTGCTCCGTGGTCGTGCCGTACCTGCGCGCGACGAGGTCCACGAGCGGGAGGTCCGAGACGGCCTCGGCGCCGCGGTCCAGCTCGAAGCTGTGCCACGTCACCTCGACCTCGTCGGCGTACTCGAACTGCGCGACCGCGGCCTCGAGGCGGCGCTTGCCGATGTAGCAGAACGGGCACACGATATCGGACCAGATGTCGATCTTCACGGTCGTGCAACCTACCCCGGCCGACCCCTCTTCCCCGCATCGAGCGAGGCGTCCGTCACGTCGCCGACAAGCGGGCGTATGCCGCTCAGCCGGCGCGGGCGACCCGGCGCAGGATCGCTGCGGCCGACTCGGCATCGCGGGTCTCGGGCAGCCAGTGGCCCGCGTCGAGCTCGACGAACTCGTAGTCGCCCCTCACGTGCTCACGAGTCAGCTCGGCTGCCGTGCGGCCGAGGAAGGGGTCGCGCGAGCCCCAGACGTACGTCGTCGGCACCTGCACGCGGTGGGCCCCGACGTCGGAGTGCCGGGCGGCGCGGTACCAGTTGATCGGCCCGGCGAGCGCGTCCGCGTGGGCCAGCTTGGCGGCATACCTGCTGCGGTCGTCCGGCGGCAGGCCGCAGCGAGCCATGAGCCGGTCGTAGCCGGCGGCCATGGCCCGCTCGGGGAGGCGGGGCACCTGCAGGGCTGCCATGTACCAGGACTTCAGCCGCTGCTCGTTGCCTCGGCGCCAGGCCCGCGACATCGCGGCCGGGTGGGGCGTCGAGAGCACGGTGAGCGAGGCGATGCGCGTGGGGTGGTTGCCGGCGACGAGCCAGGCGAGAGCACCGCCCCAGTCGTGGCCGACGAGGTGGACCTGCTCACGTCCTGACGCGTCCACGAGGGCCAGGACGTCGGCGACGAGCTCGTCGAGGCGGTACGCGTCGCGGTCCTCGGGGCGGGCCGCGGGGGAGTAGCCACGCTGGTCGGGGGCGAGGGTGCGAAGGCCCACCGCGTGGAGGCGGGAGGCGACGCGGTCCCAGCTCGTGCGGTCGGTCGGGAAGCCGTGCAG
Organism: Terrabacter sp. GCM10028922; assembly: GCF_042666095.1. Taxonomy (NCBI): domain Bacteria; kingdom Bacillati; phylum Actinomycetota; class Actinomycetes; order Micrococcales; family Intrasporangiaceae; genus Terrabacter; species Terrabacter sp. GCM10028922. The sequence continues at coordinate 321,489 of NZ_JBHTFG010000023.1, forward strand.
CAGGACGACGACGTCGCCGCCGATCGGGCCGGCGTCGGTCACGTCGAACCGGAGCCCGTCGCGGCTGAAGGTCGTGATCCGTTCGTCGAGGTTGCGCACCTACCCATCCTGCCCTGCCCATCCTGTCCTGCTCATCCTGCCCGGCCCGGCCGGCGCCGCACTCAGGGCCATCCCGTAGGGGCAAAACCCGAGGCGGCCGGTCACCGCCGCGACCTACTGTTGCGGCATGCCCGATGTGTCAGCCCCGCGCGCGCGGCGCGACGCCGACCGGCGGTGGTGGCACCTCTCGCGCACGGGACTGTTCTTCGGCGCGGCGTACTTCCTCACGTCGATCGCGCCGAGCCTGCTGCCGCGCACCTGGTACTACCAGGGCATGATCAGCGGCCTCTGCGCCGTGGGCGGCTACGGGCTCGGGGTGCTCATCGCCTGGGTCGTGCGCACCATCGCCCGGCTCATCGACCTGCGTGTCACCGTCAGCGGCGAGGCCCGGCACTGGCTGCTCGTCGCCGCGCCGGTCTTCGGCGCCGTCGCGGTCCTCGGCCTCACCGTCGCCAACGTCCGGGCCCAGGCCCGCACGGCGGCCTTCGTCCGGCTCACCCCGCTCGACCCGGTCGACTGGGCGATGGCGCTCGCAGTCGCCACCCTCATCGCCGTCCTCTTCCTCGCCGTCGCCCGGGGCCTGCGCAGCGCCACGCACCAGCTCGCCGAGGCCGCCGGACACGTGCTGCCCAAGACCATCGCATCCCTCATCGCCGTCGTCGTCGTGGCGCTCGCCACCGCGTGGATCACCGACAGCGTCCTCTTCCACCGGGGCATGCAGGCGTTCGCAGGCGTCGCGGCACAGGTGAACACGACCCCGTCCGGTCGCGCCGCGCCCACGTCGCCGCTGCGCTCGGGAGGGCCCGGGTCGCTCGAGTCCTACGGCAGCCTCGGGTTCCAGGGCCAGATGTTCGTCACGAGCGCCCCGACCCCGGACGAGATCATGGCGGCGACGGGCCGTGGCGCGATCGAGCCGATCCGGGTCTACGCGGGACGCACGTCCGACCGCACCGTCGCCGACGTGGCCGACGCCGTCATCGCCGAGCTCCAGCGCACCAGGGCGTTCGACCGCCGCGTCCTCGCGGTCTTCACGACGACCGGCACCGGCTGGGTCGACGACTGGTCCGCCCAGTCCATCGAGTACCTCGCCAACGGCGACACCGCCATCGCCGCGATGCAGTACTCCTACCTGCCCAGTGCCATGTCGATGATGACCGACCGCGAGACCCCTCGCGAGGCCGGCAAGGCGCTCTTCGACAAGGTGTATGCCGTGTGGCGCGCGATGCCGGAGGACGACCGCCCGCAGCTCGTCGTCGGCGGAGAGTCGCTCGGTTCGTACGGCGGCCACGCGGCCTTCACCGACGCCGCCGACATGATCGCGAAGGCGGGCGGTGGCGTCTGGGTCGGCACCCCGAGCTTCACCGACATCGCGGCCACGCTGACGGCGCAGCGCAACGAGGGCTCTCCGGAGATCGTCCCGGTGGTCGACGACGGCATCCACGTCCGGTTCGCCGCGAGCGGTGACCAGCTGGCCCACGACTACTACGGGCGCGACTACGGCGCCTGGGCGTTCCCACGCTTCGTCTACGCCCAGCACCCGTCCGACCCCGTGGTCTGGTGGAACCCTGCGCTGCTCGGCGCCGAGCCTGACTGGCTGCGCGAGCCGAGGGGCCGTGACGTCAACCCCGACGTCACGTGGATCCCGTTCGTCACCTTCTGGCAGCTGACCACCGACATGGCCGTGGGCCACGACCCGCCCGACGGCTACGGCCACCGCTACGGGCCCGAGCTGGTGCCGGCCTGGGGCTCGGTCCTGGGCGGCTCGCCGACCGACGACTACTCGAGGATCGTGGCGGGCATCGAGGGGACCGTCAGCCGCGTCGAGTGAGGGTCAGCCCTCCGCGGTCGTCCCTCCGCGGTCGTCCCTCAGCGGTCATCCCTCCTCGGCCCGACCGAACCTCGCGACGTAGTGCCACACCCTCTTGAGCGCCTGCCCGTCGTACCGTCCCGCGCGTGACGCGGCGCCGAGAAGCTGTGGGGTGACGACGCCGTCGACGGCCAGGGACTCGCCGAGCGCGACGAACTGCGGCCCGCGGTAGTCCGCGTGGGCGCGGAGCACGTCGACGTCGAGCCGGTAGCCGGGGTGCCACTCGACCGGCACACCGAGACGGACGGCGTCGGCCTCGACGTCGGTGCCGCGGTAACCCGGGTCGAGAACCACCGCCTCGACGTCTCGGGCCAGCCTGACGATGCCGTGCACGTGGGCCTCGACGTAGTCGTCGAGCAGGTCGTGACCTGCAGCGTCGGCGATCTCGGCGAGGGCGAACGCCGTGCTCACGCCGAAGTGCTCGGGCTCGAGCACGCTGTCCGGGAAGCAGAAGGTCGTCCGGTCGAGGACGTGCGGCGCGAGCCGGAGGTGGGCCGAGCCGAAGCGCGGCGCACCTCCGTACGGCCGGGCGTGCCGGTCGAGGGCGCCGTACTTCGGCCGCAGCGCCGGTTCGGCGTCGTCGTAGGCGCCGCCGAAGATCCGGCTCTCCCACCGCCACCGGTCACCGCCCGCATGCGCCGTCAGTCCGCCGTTGCTCGTGCCGGTCTCGAACTGGGACCGGTAGACGCCGTCGCGTGCCATGGCGGCGAGGATCGGCTCGTCGCGCACGAGCCGGTCGGGGTGGAAGTTCAGGGTGACCCGCAGCGAGGGGTCGAGCGGCGGGCCCGCCGAGAGGCCGCGGACGTGCTCGAGCGCCCGCCGGACGGCATACGGCTGCGCTTCGTCCTGCCTCTCGGCCCAGGGACCCACGGCGTCAGGGTGGCACACCGGTGCGCCGGGATCGCGAGGTTCGCACCCGCCGCGGTCGTCCGGCGCCTAGCATCAGCCAGCATGCTGGACGACAGCCTCCACGCCACGCTCGCGCGCGCCGACCTGCTCACCGACACCGCGCGCCACGCCGAGGCGCTCGAGGTCGTGCGCCCTGTCCTCGGCAGCCATCCGGACGACCCGCGGGTTCACCTCATGGCAGCTGTGTGCCACCTCGGTCTCGACGGCGGCGGACGGGCCGCCCTGGCACATGCGCAGCACGCGGCCCGGCTCGAACCGGCGTCGGAGCACGCCTACCGGATCCAGGCGCTCGCGTACCTCAAGCTCGAGCAACCCCGTGAGGCCGCCATGGTCGCCGAGCGAGCCGTCGAGCTCGAGCCCGGGCTGTGGCTCGCACACTACGTGCTGGGACATGCGGCCCTCGGTGACCGCTACTCGACACACGTCGCCGAGCGAGCCGCCGCGGAGGCCCTGCGCCTGGCGCCGCACGAGCCCTCCGCGCACCTGCTGGTGGCGCGCACCCGGCTCGACCACGGGGCGCGCCCCACCAAGGAGGACCGCGCAGTCGCCGAACGCCATGTGCGCGAGGCGCTGCGCCTCGACCCGCAGAGCGCGGAGGCGGTGCACGAGCTGGCACGCATCCAGCTCAAGGGGAGCAACCCGACCAAAGCCCTGAGCGGCTTCCTCGGGGCGCTCCGCCTCGACCCCCAGAGCCGCGAGTCGACGTACGGCCTCTCCCAGGCCGTCATCGCGTGGGTCTGGCGCGCCCACCTCGTGCTGTGGGCGGTGTGCGTCTTCGTTGTCCGGCCCAGCGCCAAGAACGCCCTGACGAGCGGTGCGGACGGGTCGCGCACGTTCTCCCTGAGCGTGTCGCTGCTCGCCCTGGGCCTGTGCATCTGGGTGCTGGTCCGTCTGGTCCGGGCCTCGGGCGGCCGCTTCCGCGCGGTGGTCCGGGCGACGTGGCGCGGCGACCCGCTCGGCGCCGTGTGGGCTGCGCTCCTCGCGCCGGTGGCGGTGGCCTGCGTCGTGGCGTCGGTCCTCCCGCCGGCACCGGCGCAAGCGATCATGGCCGGTGCCATGATCGCTCTCATCGTCGGCGTGCTGCTCTCGTGGCTGCGCTTCTGGCCCGGTCGTCGATCCTGAACCCCGAGGAGTCCTTCAGTGTCCGAAGACCCGCTGATCGCCAGCCTGAGCGCCGCCGTCGAAGCTGCGCCGGGCGACGTCACGCTCCGGCTCCACCTCGCCGAGCTGCTCGTCGACCGCGGCCACGGTGGTGAGGCGGTGCAGCACTGCGCCGTCGCGCTGTCGCACGACCCGGGCAGCTCGGTCGCTCGGGGGCTCATGCAACGCGCCCTCTCAGGAACCTCAGAGCCTGGGTCGACGCCTCCCGCGCCCGCCGAGGAGCGAGCACCCGCGGCGCCATCGCCACCCACCCCTTCGAAGGGCGGATACGACTGGGGTCAGGCCGAGGCGGAGCTCGGCGACGCCGTTCCACCGATGTTCGTGGGCGCCGGCCAGGAGGGCGGCGAGGGGACCGCGCAGCCCGACGCGTCGGCGTGGGACGCCGAGTCCACGACGGTCACGCTTGCCGACGTCGGGGGCATGACCCACGTCAAGGAGCGCCTCGAGGCCGCCTTCCTCGCCCCGATGCGCAATCCCGAGCTGCGCCGGCTCTACGGCAAGAGCCTGCGCGGCGGCCTGCTGCTCTACGGCCCACCCGGCTGCGGCAAGACGTTCCTCGCGCGAGCGGTCGCCGGCGAGCTCGGCGCCAAGTTCATCTCCGTGGGCCTCGCGGACGTCCTCGACATGTGGATCGGCCAGAGCGAGCGCAACATCAAGGAGCTGTTCGACTTCGCCCGGCGCGAGGCGCCGGTCGTGCTCTTCCTCGACGAGATCGACGCCCTCGGGCAGAAGCGCAGCAGCACCCGCAACACCGCGATGCGCACGGCCGTCAACCAGCTGCTCACCGAGCTCGACGGCGTCGACGGCGGCAACGAGGGGGTGTTCGTCCTCGCGGCGACGAACCAGCCGTGGGACGTCGACCCCGCGCTGCGCCGCCCCGGGCGCCTCGACCGGACGTTGCTCGTGCTGCCCCCAGACCAGGCGGCCCGTGAGTCGATCCTGCGCTACCACCTGCGCCAGCGTCCGATCGAGGCGATCGACGTCGCCTCCATCGCGCGCCGGACGGAGGGCTGGTCCGGCGCCGACCTCGCCCACGCGTGCGAGACCGCGGCTGAGCGGGCCCTGCTGGACGGGGTCCGGAGCGGCACCGTCCGGCTCATCGGCATGGCAGACCTCGAGGCCGCGGTCACTGAGATCCGGCCCTCGACGGGGCCGTGGCTGCAGAGCGCGCGCAACGTCGTCGAGTACGGCGCCGAGGACGACCTCTACTCCGAGCTGCGCGACTACCTCAAGAAGCGGCGGATCCGCTGACGCGCACCCGCCGACGGACCTCGTCGGCGGGCGTGCGTCGGCTGGCAGCTCGTCCGGCGGTCAGCTGGAGAAGAACAGGCCCGCCATCCCCTTCTTGCGGTAGTGCTTGCCGCCACGGTTGCCCCAGGCCGGGCCGCCGTACTGCTGGGGCGGCGGCTGCGCGGCGAAGCGGCTCTCGAGCTGGCTCAGGTGCTCGAACTCGCCGAAGTCGAGGAAGATGCCGCGGCACTGGTCGCACTGCTCGATGTGGACACCGTTGCGGTCGTAGGTGCGCATCGTGCCCCGGCACTTCGGGCAGACGAAGCCCTGGGGCTGGTAGGCGGCACCGGTCGAGTCCTGCTGCGGGAAGGGAGGCGGTTGCTGGCTCATGACCCCATCCTCACATCCGGGAGCAGGCCTCCAACAGGGCGTCGGCTGGGTCCCCGCTGTGAGCCGGCTGGACCCTGAGGGCCCGAACGGTCGCGACGAAGACCGCACAGCGGGCCGGCAGGTCGAGGTGTGCCCACGGGTCGCCCTGTGCCGGGACGGCCGGACCGCCCGCCTCGCGGTACGCCTCCAGAAACGTCTCCCATGCCGCGTCGTCGAGCACTCCCGCGGCCCAGAACCCCGCCGGCCGGGACAGGTCCCAGGCCGGGCCCCCGACGCCGAGGTCGTCGACGTCGAGCAGCCGCAGGCCCTCCGGCGTGTGGGCCAGCTGCCCGAGGTGCCAGTCGCCGTGGACGACGGTGGGACGCGGACGTTCGGTCGTCACATCCGCCAGCAGTCGACCTCCGAGGTCGACCAGGTCCGGGCGGGCAGGGTGGTCGAGCGCGCGCACCCGACGCAGGGCGCGCTCGACGCGTGCTGGACCGCCTTGGGCAGGAAGAGCTTTCGTCAGCGTGCCGTCGGGCTCGGCGCCGTGCAGAGCGGCGAGCAGATGGCCGGCCTCCGCCCACGGGTGGTTGTCGGCGCCCTCGACGAGCACCTCGACCCGGGGCCAGACCGAGGCGAGCCGGCCATCCGGCGCGAGGAGCGGCTCGCGCTGCATCGGTTGAACCCACAGCGGCGCGAGACCGGGCACGGTCACGGCGCGGAGGCGCGCGGCCAGCGCAGCGGCATCCGTCCTCGGGTGGTGCAGCTTGACGACGACGTCGCCGGCGAGCGCGAGCTCGGCCCCGGACGGCATCGAGCGGCGGACGAGCGCCATCTCGGGCGAGAGACCGGCCCGAGCAGGCGCACCGCCGGGCGCCGCGGCGTCGACGAGCGCGGTCAGCCACGCGGCGAGGCGGTCGTCGGTCACGGCCAGATTGTCCCCCGGACCCCTGTGAGCACGCTGCCAGCCGAAAGGGGGTAGGACTGGGGGATGGGCACGATGATCGACCTCCCCGACCACGACCTCACCGCCTACCGGGCCGAGCCGAGCGGGCCGCCGCGCGGGGCGGTCGTCGTCATCCAGGAGATCTGGGGCCTGGCCGACCACATCAAGGACGTCGCCGACCGTGTGGCTGCGCATGGCTACCTCGCCGTCGCGCCTGACCTGCTCGGCCACGTCGGGCTCACGCCCGAGGTGGGCGCCGAGATCTTCGCGCTCATGCACAGCGCCGACGAGGGGGAACGCCTCGCCGCCCAGCCGCGCATGCGTGCGGCGACGACACCCGCACGGCAGCCGGGGTTCGCGGCCTGGGCGGTGCCAGCCCTGTCCGGCGTCGTCGACGCCGTCGTCGACGAGCCCGGCATCGACGGGCGCGTCGCCGTCATGGGCTTCTGCTTCGGCGGAACGTACGCGTTCGCCCTCGCGGCGGGCGACCCTCGCGTGGGCGGGGCCGTCCCCTTCTACGGACACTTCCCGGAGCACGCAGACCCGGCGACCATCACCTGCCCGGTCCTCGCCTTCTACGGCGAGGACGACCGCGGCATCACCGACGGAGTGCCCGACCTCGAGGCGCGGATGGCATCCGCCGGCGTGGACTTCACCGCGAGGGTCTACCACGGCGTCGGCCACGCCTTCTTCAACGACACCGCGCCCTCGAGGTACAACGCCGACGTGGCCGCGGACGCGTGGGAGCGGACCCTCGCCTTCCTCGACGCGCACCTGGGCCGGTGACGGTGCACAGGCGTTCCACGGCGCTTTCGTCCCCCACACGTGCCCGCGTGCAGTAATCCTGAGCCATGACTCGAACCGCATCACCGAGCCCACTCGTCCTCGGCCCGATGCTGCGCTACGTCGGCGAGACGGAGGCGACGGTGTGGGTCGAGACGTCCGGCCCGGCGGCCGTCACCGTCGAGGCCGACGGGCGCGACTGGCGCGCCCCGACGTTCTCGGTCAAGGACCACCACTACGCCCTCGTCGTCGTCGACGGGCTCGAGCCCGGCGGCGAGTGGGAGTATGCCGTCCGGGTCGGGGACGAGCGCGTGTGGCCGGAGCCCGAGAGCACGTTCCCGCCGCCGCGAATTCGCACCATCGACCGCACGCAGCCGACCCGGTTGCTCTTCGGTTCCTGCCGCACGACCGTCCCGCACGACCGCGAGGGCAACCGCACCCACGGGGTCGACGCCCTGCGCACCCTGGCGCTGGCGCTGGGCCGGGGCGAGGAGGCGTGGCCCGACCTGATCGCCTTCCTCGGCGACCAGGTCTACGCCGACGAGACCTCCGAGGCGATGCGGGAGTTCATCGCGTCGCGCCGATCCCTCGACGAGGCCCCGGGGGAGGAGATCAAGGACTACGAGGAGTACGCGCACCTGTACTGGCTCGCCTGGCACGACGAGGCGAACCGCTGGCTGCTCTCGACCGTGCCGAGCTGCATGATCTTCGACGACCACGACATCCGTGACGACTGGAACACCTCGTGGGGATGGCACCAGGAGATCAACCGCACGCCCTGGTGGCACGAGCGGCTCATGGGCGGACTCGCGAGCTACTGGGTGTACCAGCACATCGGCAACCTCTCCCCGGGTCTGCTCGCCGAGGACGAGATCTTCGCGAAGGTCCTTGCAGCCACTGGCGACGAGCTCGACCTGACCCAGGCCGTCCTCGACCTGGCACGGCGTGTCGACCGGCACCCGGAGGTCTACCGGTGGAGCTTCCGACGCGACCTCGGCGACAGCCGCCTCGTCGTCGTCGACTCTCGTGCTGCCCGCGTCCTCGAGCCGGAGCGCCGCTCGATGCTCGACCCCGACGAGATGAGCTGGCTCGACGAGCAGCTGGCCGGTGACGTCGAGCACCTGCTCATCGGCACGTCCCTGCCGTTCCTGCTCCCGCCGGGTCTGCACGACCTCGAGGCGATCGACGAGGTGCTGGCGACGGGCGTCCACGGCCGACTCGTCGCGCACGGTGCCGAGAAGGTGCGCCGGACCGTCGACCTCGAGCACTGGGCCGCGTTCAACGGCGGGTTCGCCGAGGTCTTCGAGATGGTCATGGAGGTGGCCCGCGGAGAGCGCGGTGGGGCGCCGGCGAACGTCGTCTTCCTCTCCGGTGACGTGCACAACTCCTACGTCGCCGAGGTCGTCGAGGTCGTCGACGCCCGCCCGCACGTCGGCGCGAGGTCGCGTGTCCTGCAGGCCGTGTGCTCACCCATCCGCAACCCGATGCCGCGCGGGCTCCGCGTCATGATGTCGCTCTTCGCGAGAGGTCTCGTCCGGCCGATGTGTGCCATCGCCGGCCGATCGAAGCGCGTGCCCGACCCCGCCTACCCGTGGCGGGTCACCGACGGGCCGTGGTTCGACAACTGCCTCGCGGAGCTGACCGTCCAGGGACGCGACCTGGCGATCGTCTGGCGGGGCGGCGAGGTCCGCGACGGTGACGACGCCCACCCGGTGCTGACGACCGTCGCCAGCGTGCGCCTCCCCGCGGGCGCGTGAGCGTGCACGAGGTCGAGCGCCGGATCGCCATCGCGCGCAAGGCGGTCCGGGCGTACGCCGCCAACGACCGGGTCGTCGCCGCTCTCGTCGGCGGGTCGGTGGGCCGGGGCTGGGCCGACGCCCACTCCGACATCGAGCTCGACGTGTACTGGGCCGGTGCGCCCACGGTCGCCGAGCGGGAGGCGGCCGTCGAGGGCGCCGGGTTCAGCCGCGTCTACGCCGAGGAGGACGACAACGAGTGGGCCGACGGGCTGCTCGTCGATGGGGTCAAGATCGACGTCAGCGGCTTCGTCGCGGCCACGATCGACGGGTACCTCGACCGCGTGCTCGAGGGCGACACGGAGGCGGAGCTGCAGGTGCGCGTCACGGCCCTGCGCGACGGCATACCGCTGCACGGCCACGACGTCATCGGCGACTGGCGGTCCCGGTGCGACGACTACCCCGAGTCGCTCGCGGTCGCGATGGTGCTCTCGGGCCTCGACCTGCGCTCGCGGGAGCGGCTCGAGATGCTCGCGGCGCGCGACGACGTGCTCCTGCTCCACCGTGACCTCGTCGACGACGTCCAGGGCGTGCTCGACGCGCTCTTCGGCATCAACCGCGTGTGGATGCCGCACCCGTTCCACAAGTGGCTCGACCGCGAGGAGAGGCTGCTGCCCCGTCGACCCGACCGGCTCGCCGAACGCATCCGGTCGCTGCTCGTCGCGCCACCGCACGAGGCGGTGGCGACACTCGTCGGCCTCGTCGAGGAGACGTACGAGCTCGCCCGGACGTACGTGCCCGAAGCCGACGTGGCGCCCCTGCGTGCGGCCTTCGAGCTGCGCCGCGTCGTCTGACCGGGCCTACGCTCGGCGGGTGACCACGATTCCGGAGGCGCTGCGCGCTCTCGTCGACAGCGGGCCGCTCGCCCACGTCTCCACCGTCAACGCCGACGGGAGCCCGCAGGTGACCGTCGTCTGGGTCGGTCGCGAGGGTGACCGGCTCTACACCGGCCACCTCCACGAGACGGTCAAGGTGCGCAACATGCGCCGCGACCCGCGTGCCGTCATCTCGGTCGAGGCGCCGCGCGTGCCGGGGCGCTTCCTCGACGAGTACGCCGTCCTGCGCGTCCGCGCCACGGTGACCGAGGGAGGTGCCTGGGAGGCGCTCGACGGGCTCGCCAAGACGTATGTCGGGAGCGATGTCACCTTCCCGGCCCCGCGCACCGACGGCGGATTCGTCGTCTGGTACGACATCGAGCGCATCGGCGGCACCGGCCCCTGGGCCTGACCGGCCGCCATCGAGCCCGGTCAGGCGCGACGCAGCCGGCTGGCGAGTCCCGACGGGACGTCGGGCCGCCCGCGAGGCCAAATCGTCAGCTCCCGCGCAGCAGCACCCTCCGGCCGTATGCCGTGTCGACGAGACGCGTGGTGACGTATTTCCCCGACGCCGAAGGCCTCTGGAGAACATACTGATGGTCAGGCCGTGTCCAGCGCGGCCGCGCGGTCACGCATCGGAGGTGCGTCATGTCCGCTGGGTCGGTCGGGTCGATGTACGAGCGCTTGCTGAAGGGGTCGGGGGGCGGTGTCGCTCTCGAGTCCACGGGCAGCCTGTCGGCGCCGGTCGTGGACCCCGACCTGCAGGTGGGGCGGCTCATGGACGACGTCGGCTACCTCGAGGACCGGCTCGGCGAGCACGCCGACCCGGAGGCCCTGCGACGGCTGACCGAGGGTGCACGACACGGCCTGCGCGAGGTCGTCGACCGCGGGGACGGGGCGCAGCTGGGCCGGGACGAGCTGGCCGGGCTCGAGGCGGTCGTCCACAGCGACGGGTCCCGTCCGGTCCTCTTCGTCGAGGACGACTTCGTCGACCTGCTGGCACCGGCGGCCCGGGACTACGCGGCGACGCTCGCACGCGTGGAGTCCGAGGTCCGCACCGCGTGCCAGGCGGCCGGTCGCGTGGACGACCCTGGCGCCACCCTGGGCTACCAAGGAACCGCCTGGGCCGTCGGTGATGGTCTGGTTGTCACGAACTACCATGTGCTGCAAGCGATCTCGCTGCACCCCGCTCGATCCGGCGGCACCTTCACGGGCGACCTGAAGCCCGGCGTGACGGTCGACTTCGGCGCCGAGATCGGTGACGAGCCGGGCGGCCGGCGGTTCCCGGTTCGTCGGGTCGTGGCGGTCGGCCCAGCAGGGGACCCCGGCCTTGCGCATCCCTCGCTGCGTGGCGTCAACTTCGACGGCCTGGACCTCGCGGTCCTCGAGCTCGAGGAGGTTGCGGGCCAGTCGTTCCCCACTCCCGTCGAGGTGGCCCGGGGAGACGACCCCCACACCCGGGGAGCGCTCGCCTCGCGCGGCCGGCTGGTCTACGTCGTCGGGTTCCCGGGCGGCTCCCGCTCGACCACCCCCGACATCTTCGCCGCCCTCTTCGCGGGGGTCAAAGGCGTCAAGCGGCTGACGCCCGGCCTGCTGACGTACGGACGGGGCGACGTGGCCGACGACGGGCGGCGGTGGGTCATCGGCCACGACGCGAGCACCCTCGGGGGCAGCTCCGGCTCGATGGTGGTCGACCTCGAGGCCGGGGGACGGCTCGTCCTCGGGATCCACTTCGCCGGCGACCCGGGCCGGGTCAACTGGGCACACTCCCTCGAGGGTGCGACCCAGCAGCTGGCCGACGCCGTGCCCGGCTGGTGACGCGCCATGACCGACTGGGACGCCCGAGTGCTCGCCCTCGCCGCCTCCGTGGTGCCCGACATCCCCCGGATCCGGGTCGTCCTCGACCAGCTCGGCATCCGCAACGCCGACTACGAGGATCCCGGGGACTACGTGGCGAGCGCCTTCGTCAACGCGGCCGGGCGGAGGAAGGTGCTGGCCTTCCAGGCGGCCCTCGTCAAGGAAGGTCTCGTCGTGGCCGGCCCCGCCGGAGCGGCCGCCGCGATCGAGCAGGGCGTCTTCGACCGGCTCGCCAGCCTGCAGACGTTCTCGTCGGCGGTCTACGCCCCGACGGACGCCCGGGTGGCGGCGCGCCGCATGCTCCTGGCCTGCGACCTCGTCTGCCGCATCGACGTCGACGAGAAGCAGGCCGGCACCGGCGTCCTCGTCGCGCCGACCCTGGTGGCCACGGCCGCCCACGTGGTCCAGGACCTTGTCGACCTGAGTGACCCGACCGCTCCCGTCGCGCGGCCCGACTCCACGAGGCTGCTGACCGTCACGTTCGGCGACGTGGCCGACCTGCTCGACGACGACGAGAAGCCGACCCGCCTTCCCGGCAGACAGGTCTCGCTCAGCACGCGATGGCTCGCCTACTTCAGCCCGCCCGCACCGAACGAGCTCACGGCCGGGACCTTCGTGCTCGACAGCGTCGAGGGCATCGGGGCCGAGGGCCCGTGGGACGTCGCCATCCTGCGACTGGCCGAACGCCAGCCCTTCCACTCGACCGCGCCGCGGAAGCGCCTGCCCCGCAAGCCCTTCCAGGTGCACGTGCTCCACCACCCGAGCGACGGACGAGGTCAGGGGCTGCCGATGCTGTGGTCGATCGGGCGGGTCGACCGCAGGCTCGGCGACCCGCCGCTGCGGCTGCTCCACTCCGCCAACACCAGCGGCGGCTCGTCGGGAGCGCCGGTGTTCGACGCCGAGTTCAGGGTCGTGGGCCTCCACCAGGCGGGTCGTCTGTCGGCGCCGGTGCACGAGGACGAGGCCAACAACAGGGCCGTCCCGGTGGTGCCGTGGGCGCCGAGGCTCGCCGCGCTCGAGCTGCCCGAGGCTGCACCGCCCGTGCCGAGCGTCGAGCTCGTGGACGAGGCCGGTGCAACCGTGACGCGAGTCGTCATCGGGCGCGCCGAGACCCGTGACCGCATCTGGCGCGGAATGGGCCCCGGCACGGCGGCGCAGGACCGGCTGCTGGCCGTTCTCGCGCCGACCCCCGGTCTGGGGCTGCGGTTCACCAAGCACCTCGTGCACGCCCTCGTCACCCCCTTCGGAGGCGCGTACGCGGCCCTCGACGTGGCCAACGCGCAGGGCGACGACGCCGAGACCTTCGCGGCCAAGGTGGCCGGCGCCTTCGCCGCAGACGTGCGCGCGCCCGGCTCCATGGGCCTGACGACCCGCCAGCGCGACACGCGCAACAGGACCGCGCCTGCCCTGGCCGAGACGCTGAACAGGATCGCCGGCCGGTCCGGTGCGTGGCTCGTGCTGGAGGGTTTCGAGAGCAGCGCCTCGCGCCCGTCGGCGGCCGTCGTCGACCTGGTGCGCCAGCTCGTGCTCGAGCTGCCGCACGCCGCCGGCATCCGGCTGGTCCTCGCCGGCTGGCAGGAGTCGCTGCCGTCGGGGTTCGAGGCCTGTGTGGAGTACCTCGTACCTCCGACGGTCGACGACATCGCCCGCACCCTGCTGCCGTGGGGGACCGCCGAGGAGGTCGTCGCGACGCTGCGCCCCCTCGTCGGAGCCGCTCTCGCGGCGTCGCAGGCCGCCAAGCCCGGTGCAGGCCCGTACGAGGTGGCCGAGGACGCGCGTCGGGAACTGGCGCTGACGCTGGGTCCGTTCATCAGCGCCCTGGCTGCTCCGGGGGTGCGGGATGAGTAGCCCGGGCGGCGCCGTGCCGCGGCCGGACGACCCGGCGATCCTCGCGCTCGTCAAGGAGTGGTCGGCTCGCCCACCGACCGAGGTGGCGGCGTTCGCGCACAGCCTGGAACGCGATCCGGCTCGTCCGGAGCCGGGGCCGGACGCGCCCGGCCCCGACCCCCGCTCGCTCGCGCTCGACGAGGTCAGGGCGTTGGCAGCGGTGAGCGGAGCCGTGCGTCCGGGGGACCTCGTCCGAGGCGAACCGGACCCCGCGCGTCGTAGCCAGCTGCTCGGGGCGCTCGCCGCGGAGTTCGACCGCGCCGTCGTCGACGGGCGGATGACATGGACGATGCGCAGCATGCCACGCAGCCAGGTTCTGGGGCGGCTGCGCGCCGGCCCGTCCGGGTTGACAGCGGCCGTCTCCCGAGCGGCCGGCGTCGCGACGGACGCCGCCGGAGAAGTGCTCCGACGCCTGATCCCCGGTGTCGTCGGCGGCCTCGCCGGGGGGCTGGCCGGCCCGCTCCCGCCGGGTGTCGGCCGGGTCCCGGCCGACGTCGTGGCGGGCGCGTCCAGCGCCGAGGTGGCGCAGGCCCTGCTCTGGGTCTCGGACCTCGCCGACGTGCGGGCGGGCATCGCGTGGGCGACGTGCCGAGCGCACGTCGAGTCGATCCGTGACAGCTACGTCGGCCTCCTCGCCCACGGCCTGGTCGGGCGCGAGGAGCAGCGACGCGAGGTGGAGGACTTCCTCATGGCGCCACCCGTCGCGGGCTGGCCGCCAGTCCCCGTGCTGACGTTGAGCGGCATCGGCGGTGCCGGCAAGTCGACGCTGCTCGCCGGCGTGTGCGCGCCGCGGCTCGATGCGCTGCTCTCCGGCCTGCCGGCGCCCGCCCTGGTCGTCATCGACCTCGACCGCGTCGCGTTCCGGCCCCATGCGGAGGTCGAGCTCGGCTACGAGGTGACCCGGCAGCTGGAGCTCGCCTGGCCCGAGCTCGCCCAGGGGCTGGCAGAGGCCCGAGCCGCCGAGACGCAGGCACGGATCGAGCGCCGGGAGCTGGCCTCAGGCGCGAGTCCCGACCCGGAGACGTCCCAGCGCAGCTACTCCGCCTTCGAAGGTCGGGTCCATCCCCTCGTCTCGGCCTCGGTCCATGCCTTCGAGCCGGTGACCCTCGTGCTCGACACCTTCGAGGAGTGGCAGCGAGCCCGCCCGTTCAGCGGTCCGCGCACGAGCTGGAACGACCCGGAACCCGTCATGGCGGACTGGCTGTTCCGGCTGCGCGACGGCATGGGCCTGTCCGGGCTCCGCGTCATCGTCTCGGGCCGGGCCCGGTTCGCCGCCCTGCCGGGCCACGAGGTGGAGCTGGGCGAGCTCGGCCAGGATGCGGCCACCGAGCTGCTCCGGCGCCTCGGTGTGGCGGATGACGACGCGCCCCGCCTCGCGGGGCTCGTCGGCGGCAACCCACTGAGCCTGCACGTTGCGGCGCGGTTCGTCGGGCGGCTGGCCGCACCGGACCGCGATGCGTTCCTCAGCAGCGACGGCATCGACCCCGCCCTCGACGAGGAGCTGCGCCGGGCCGTGCTCTACGACCGCTTCCTCGAGCACATCGGCGACGACCGGGTGCAGCAGCTCGCGCACCCAGGTCTGGCGCTGCGCCGGGTCACCCCCCAGCTCGTACGCGACGTGCTGGCCGTACCGTGCGGCTTCACCGACCTCGACGAGGAGGAGGCAGAGCGGCTCGTCGACCGCCTCGCCGACGAGGTGTGGCTGGTGAGGCGGGCCGAGGACGGCAGCCTGCACCACCAGCCCGAGGTCCGCCGGGCGATGCTGTCCCTGATGTCGGGTGACCCCGTCCTGCGGGAGCGGGTGCGCGAGATCCACGAGCGTGCGGCTCGGTGGTACAACCCGGTGCCGGACCTCATGGAGGACGCGACGCCCGAGGTGATCGAGGCGTTCTACCACCGGATGATGCTCGCCACGGGAGAGCCGCCGGTGTTCGAGGGCGAATGGGAGAGTGCACACGGCCGCGTGCTCGCCGAGCGCAACCACCACGCACGACTGGCTCGTGAGCTGGGTGAGAGCGTGTCCGAGATGGCGCCGCAGGTCGAGGCCCAGCTGCGTCTGCTCCGTGGCGACCGGCTCACCCCTGAGCACGCGCGGCTGCTTCCCGCGCACCTGTGGTCGGGCTACGTCGCGACACAGGGGGCTGCGCTGCTCGAGGTGGGGGAGGCCGACGACGCCGTCGACCTCTTCCGGACGCGCGAGTGGGGCCGCTCCTCGTCAGTGCCGCAGTGGCTGCCCCAGGCGTACTCCGACTCCGCGCAGTGGGCGGCGTACGTCGCGGAGGTGAGTGCCCAACCGACCACGAGCGAGGACCCGTCAGACCGTTACGACGTGCTGTGCCGCTTCCTCTCGGGCGACGTCGACGCCCGCGCGGGTCTTCTCGCGATTCGGTCGGCGGATGGCTCGGACCGCGAGCAGACCTTCGTCGGCACCTTCGTGGCGGCCCTGGCTCGCGCTGCCGAGGGCATCGCCCTCGACGGGCTCGAGCAGCCGCTCTACGACGCCAAGTCGCTCACCACCCGCGCGCTCTACCCGGTCGACCAGCTCCGCCAGTACGTCCTCCACCGCCTGACGGGGGTGCCACTGGGGAGGCGGGAGGGCGACGCAGTGGTCGTCGGCGACGTGGCCGGGCTGTTCGTGCCGGACCCTGACGTCATGCTCGCGTTCGGCGCGGTGCTCGGCGACGCCGAGCGCGACCTGCTCGAGATCTCCGCCGACCTGCGCTCCCTCGCTGACCGAGCGCGCCTGGCTCGAGGCGGCAGCACGCGCGGCCCCCGAACGCACGACGTGCTCGGTGAACGGGCCACCGAGGTCAGCAAGCGGCTGCGGGGCAAGCTGCGCCTCACGGGCGGTCCGCTGGGCCCGGCGGCCCGGCTGGCCCTGCGCGGGGACAACCCGGAGCTGCGGCCCGCCGTGCGCCACGAGCTCGTGGCCGCAGCCCCGGACGACACGTGGCTCAAGCACCTGGGCGAGCTGGCGACGAGCCTGCTCCCCGTCCCCGCGCTCGACCTGCGCCCGGACGCGATGCCACTGCTCTCCGAGCCGACCGCCCGGACGGCCGTCGTCACCCTGGTGGAGTACGTCGACAGGTCACGGGTCACCCGCGCGTTCCTGCACGCCGCGCAGCAGGCGCACCCCCGACCGACCGAGCTCGACCGGATCGTGCGCGCCTTCGACAGGTGGGACGACACGCACGCCCTGCTCCTCGAGGAGCTCGGCCGGTTCACCAGCCGCTGATCTCCATCTCCCCGGGTGATCTGGGAACAATCCTCGCGCCCACGAAGTTGAGTGTGGTGAACGCAAGATTTGCGAGTCCGGTTTTGACAATCACGGCCGATCCGGAGCAGATTGAGCGAGGACCTGTTCACCAGACCACCAAGCAAGACCACGATCTTCACCCAGATCTTCAAGGAGTCACCCATGGCACGTGCGGTCGGAATTGACCTCGGTACCACCAACTCGGCCGTCTCCGTCCTCGAGGGCGGCGAGCCGAGCATCATCGCGAACGCTGAGGGCGGGCGGACGACGCCGTCCGTCGTCGCGTTCTCCAAGAACGGCGAGGTGCTCGTCGGCGAGGTCGCCAAGCGCCAGGCCGTCACCAACGTCGATCGGACGATCCGCTCGGTCAAGCGCCACATGGGCACCGACTGGAAGACGCCCGAGATCGACGGCAAGACCTACACGGCGCAGGAGATCAGCGCCCGCATCCTGCAGAAGCTGAAGCGCGACGCCGAGGCCTACCTCGGTGAGACCGTCACCGACGCCGTCATCACCGTCCCCGCCTACTTCGAGGACCACCAGCGCCAGGCCACGAAGGAGGCCGGTGAGATCGCGGGCCTCAACGTCCTGCGCATCGTCAACGAGCCCACCGCGGCCGCCCTCGCCTACGGCCTCGACAAGGGCAAGGAGGACGAGCTCATCCTCGTCTTCGACCTCGGTGGCGGCACCTTCGACGTGTCCCTCCTCGAGGTCGGCAAGGACGCCGAGGACGGCTTCGCCACGATCCAGGTCCGGGCGACCAACGGTGACAACCACCTCGGTGGTGACGACTGGGACGAGGTCATCGTCCAGCACCTCATCACGCAGGTGAAGAACAAGACGGGCCAGGACCTGTCCAAGGACAAGATCGCGATGCAGCGCCTCCGTGACGAGGCCGAGCGCGCCAAGAAGGAGCTGTCCACCGCGACGAGCACCAACATCTCGGCGCAGTACATCTCGATGACCCCCGACGGCCCGATCCACCTCGACGAGACGCTGTCGCGCGCCCAGTTCGAGCAGATGACGAAGTCGCTGCTGGACCGGACGAAGGCGCCGTTCCACAAGGTCATCGAGGACGCCGGCATCAAGGTGAGCGAGATCGACCACGTCGTGCTCGTGGGCGGCTCGACGCGTATGCCCGCCGTGGCCAACCTCGTCAAGGAGCTGGCCGGCAAGGAGCCCAACAAGGGCGTCAACCCGGACGAGGTCGTCGCCGTCGGCGCGTCCCTCCAGGCCGGTGTCCTCAAGGGCGAGCGCAAGGACGTCCTGCTCATCGACGTCACGCCCCTCTCGCTCGGCATCGAGACCAAGGGTGGCCTGTTCACCAAGCTCATCGACCGCAACACCGCGATCCCGACGAAGCGCTCGGAGATCTTCAGCACCGCCGACGACAACCAGCCGTCGGTCCTCATCCAGGTATTCCAGGGTGAGCGCGACATCGCCCAGCACAACAAGTCGCTCGGCACCTTCGAGCTGACCGGCATCGCGCCGGCCCCGCGCGGCGTGCCGAAGATCGAGGTCACCTTCGACATCGACGCCAACGGCATCGTCAACGTCTCCGCCAAGGACCAGGGCACCGGCAAGGAGCAGAAGATGACGATCACCGGCGGCTCGGCCCTCTCCAAGGAGGAGATCGACCGCATGGTCAAGGACGCCGAGGCGCACGCCGACGAGGACCGCAAGCGTCGCGAGGAGGCCGAGGTCAAGAACCAGGCCGAGCAGCTCGTCTTCTCCACCGAGACGTTCCTCAAGGAGTCGGGCGACAAGGTCCCCGCCGACGTGAAGACGCCGGTCGAGGAGTCGCTCGCCGACCTCAAGGCCGCGATCGCCGAGGGCTCCGAGGCCGGCGCCGACGACATCAAGGCCAAGGTGGAGGACCTCAACACGAAGTCCCAGGCCATGGGCCAGGCCGTCTACGCGTCCGAGCAGGCCAACGCCAACGCGGCGGGTTCCGCTGGAGCGCAGGACGGTTCGCCCCACGCCGGTGAGTCGGCCGGCACGTCGGGCACGTCCAGCGCGTCCGGTGCGGCCGACGACGACGTCGTCGACGCCGAGGTCGTCGACGACGACGAGGTCAAGGACGCCAAGTGACCGACTCCCCGAACAACGTCGCGTCCGGCGAGCAGCCCGACGTGACCGCCACGGGTGCGCCGGGGGCCGGCAGCGGCGACGCCGCCGGCGCCCCGCCGCGGGGCGACGAGCCCCGCGGCGCGCAGCACCACTCGTTCTACGAGGGCGGTCCGGGCGCGTCGTCGGAGCCGGGTGGCGAGGACGAGTTCGACCACCCGTCCAAGGGCTCAGAGGGCGACCAGCCCAAGGGCGACGAGTCCGAGGGTGCCGCCCTCGCGGAGGAGGACACCATGGCCGCGTCGTTGCTCGCCGACCTCCAGCGCCTGCAGGCGGAGTACGTCAACTACAAGAAGCGCGTCGACCGCGACCGCGACGTCATCCGCACGACGGCCGTCGGCAGCGTCGTCGAGTCGCTGCTGCCGGTCCTCGACGACATCCACATGGCGCGCCAGGCGGGAGACCTCTCCGAGGGCCCGTTCGCCGCGATCGCCGACAAGATCGAGTCGATCCTCGGCAGGTACGGCGTCGAGCGGCTCGGGGAGGCCGGCCAGGAGTTCGACCCCAATGTGCACGAGGCTCTCATGCACATCGAGGCCGACCTGCCCGAGGGCGCGTCTGCCACGACCGTCGTCCAGGTGCTCCAGCCGGGCTACCGCATCGGTGACCGACTGGTCCGCGCCGCACGGGTCTCGGTTGCCGACCCCGCCTGACACGTCCGTCGCCGGGCTGCACCCGCAGCCCGGCGGCATACCCGATGATGGGACCACAGTGACGAAGGAGGTGCGCCATGGCTAGTCAGGACTGGTTCGAGAAGGACTTCTACGCGATCCTCGGCGTGCCCCAGGACGCCGACGCCGCGACGATCAAGAAGACGTACCGCAGGCTCGCCCGCACGATGCACCCCGACCACAACGTCGGCGACACCGCAGCGGAGGACCGCTTCAAGGAGATCGGCGAGGCGTATGCCGTCCTGTCCGACCCCGAGCAGCGCCGCGAGTACGACGCGATCCGCGCGATGTCCCACGGTGGTGCCCGCTTCACGGCGGGTGGCCCCGGGGGCGCCGGCGCGGGGTTCGAGGACATCTTCTCCGCCTTCGGCGGTGCGGGCGGTCCGGGCGGGCAGCGCGTCCGCTTCGGCACCGGTGGCGCCCCGCCGAACCTCGACGACATCCTCGGGCAGATGTTCGGCGGTGCCGGCCCCGGTGCCGGCCCGGGTGCGGCCGGCGGCTTCGGCGGCTATGGCGCCCCGGCGGGCCCGCGACCCGGCGCCGACGTCCAGGCGAGCACGAGCATCGGTTTCCGCGACGCCGTCGAGGGGTCGACCGTCACGCTGAGCTCGCCCGACCTGGGGCGCATCAACGTCCGCATCCCCGCCGGTGTCAAGGACGGCCAGCGCATCCGCCTGCGCGGCAAGGGCCGCCGAGGCGACCCGGGCGCGCCGGCCGGTGACCTCATCCTCACCGTCTCGGTCGACAAGCACCCGGTCTTCGGGCGCGAGGGCGACAACCTGACGCTCGACCTGCCGGTCACGTTCGCGGAGGCCGCGCTCGGTGCGACCGTCGCGGTGCCCACTCTCGACGGCGGTTCGGTCAAGGTGAAGGTCGCCCCCGGGACGCCGAGCGGGCGAGTCCTGCGGCTCAAGGGCAGGGGCGTGAAGCGCGGTGACCACACGGGCGACCTACTCGCCAAGGTGCAGGTCGTCGTACCGCAGCGCCTGACCGACGAGGCCCGCGAGGCCGTCGAGCGCATGGCCGCCGCCGAGGACGGCCACGACCCGCGTGCCGAGCTCTTCGAGCGCGCTCGCTCCTGACGAGAGGACGGTGACGACGATGGCACGCAGGAGCCCCCGCCCAGGAGGTCACGACGACGACGCCCCGGTCTTCGTCATCTCCGTCGCTGCCGAGCTGGCCGGCATGCACGCGCAGACGCTGCGTCAGTACGACCGGCTCGGCCTCGTGTCGCCGTCACGCACACGCGGAGGGGGCCGGCGCTACAGCACCCGCGACGTCGCGCTGCTCCGCGAGGTGCAGCGACTCTCCCAGGAGGGGGTCTCGCTCGTCGGCATCCAGCGCATCCTCGACCTCGAGAACCACGTGACGGCGCTCCAGGCCCGGGTCGAGGAGCTGTCCGCCGAGCTCTCCGCGGCGCAGGCGGCGCTGTCGGCAGGAGCGCGGGTCTTCGCGGTCGGTCCGCGGGGCGAGGTCGTCGCCGTGCGACCCGGGCAGCGACCGCCACGGTCACCCTCCTCGCAGGCGCTCGTGGTCTGGCGCCCGGAGCGCTAGCGTGCTCGCCCCGACAGCGCTGGGTCCTGTGCAAGACTGTGCCAGCCTCGAGCCAATGGGGCTTGTCGCAGTACGTCGCAGCGGAGGTCCACCGTTGTCCCCAGTCCGAGCGGTCGTGTGACTCCGCACCACCCCGAGAGTGACCTCTCGCGCGCCATCCCGACGGACTCGGCTCTCGCCGGCACGTCGCCCAGGAGCGAGATGCAGGAGCTCTTCGGCAGCACCGACTGGTCCGCGACGTCGCTCGGGCCGGTCGACACGTGGCCTGCCACGTTGAGCACAGTCGTCGACGTGTGCCTCGCCTCGCGTTTCCCCATGCTCGTGTGCTGGGGGAGCGAGCTGGCCATGATCTACAACGACGGCTACCGCGCGATGCTCGGCGCCAACAAGCACCCGGGCGCCTGGGGCAAGCCGGTGCAGGAGGTCTGGCCCGAGGTCTGGGACGTCATCGGACCGATGTTCGACTGCGTGCTGGCCGGCGGTCCCGCGACGTGGGTCGAGGACGAGCTGCTCGTCGTCGACCGGAACGGCTTCCTCGAGGAGGCCTACTTCACGTGGACCTACGGCGCGATCCGCGACGCGGACGGCGTCGTGCGCGGCGTGCTCAACGTGGCGACCGAGACGACGGCCAAGGTGCTCGCCGACCGGCGTGCCAGGGCCTCGGCAGAGCTCGTCGACACCCTCGCCGACGCCGACAGCCCCGCAGACGTGCGACGCCGCACCCTCGACGTGCTCCGCGCCCACACCGAGGACCACCTGGACGCCGACCTCGTGTGGGCGGGCCCGGGCAGTGCGCCCGTCGAGGGAGACGGCGTCCACGTGGTGCCGGTCCGCGGGCCGAGACGCGGCGAGCCGAGCGCCCACCTCGTGCTGACCGAGAACCCGCGCCGCCCGTGGGACACCGCGCTCCAGGTGTATGCCGAGCTGTGCGCCTCGCACGTCGCCTCGGTCCTCAGCGGGCTGCGCCACCTGCGCAACGAACGGCACCGGGTGAGGTCGCTCGCCGAGCTCGACGTCGCGAAGGCCGACTTCTTCGCCAACGTCAGCCATGAGCTGCGCACGCCGCTGACGCTCATCGCCGGTCCGGTGCACGACGCCCTGCTCGACCCGGCCCTCGACGCCGAGCAGCGTCAGCGTTTCGAGCTCATCGGCCGCAACACCGAGCGGCTCTCCAGCCTCGTCGACCGCATCCTCGACCTCACCCGCGCCGAGGCCGGCGCGATCGAGGCGCACCGCGTGCGGGCCGACGTCGAAGAGCTGACGAGCGGGGTCGCCGCGAACTTCCGTCCGGCCATCGAGCGGATGGGCCTCGTCTTCGAGGTCGAGTGCGACGAGATCGACCGCGAGGCCTACGTCGACGTGGACATGTTCGAGCGGATCGTGCTCAACCTCCTGTCGAACGCGCTCAAGTTCACGCCGCGCGGCCGCATCACGCTGCGACTCGCGACAGACGCGGAGGGCTATGCGGTGTCGGTCACCGACACCGGCATCGGCATCGCCGAACCTGACCTCGACCGCGTCTTCGACCGCTTCCGCCAGCTCGACCGCCGTGACGAGCGACGGTCGCGTGAGGGCGCCGGCATCGGGCTCGCGCTCGTCAAGCAGCTCGTCGACCTGCTCGACGGCACCATCACGGTGACCTCGAAGGAGGGAAGCGGCAGCACGTTCACGGTCCGACTGCCGTGGGGGTCGCCCAGCGACGTCACGACGCAGCGCCCGTCGATCACGCCGCGGCCCGTCGAGTCGTTCCTCAGCGAGGCGCGCACGTGGGTCGTGCCCGACGAGTCGGAGGCCGGCGCCGACGAGCCGGCTCCCACCTCGACGCCGGCAGCCGATGCGGGGGTCGACACGACGGGCTCCGTGCGCCCCACACTGCTCGTCGTCGAGGACAACCACGACATGCGCGACTACGTCGCGAGGCACCTCGTCGTCGACTACGACGTCGCTTCCGTCCGGGACGGCGTCGAGGCGCTCGAGTGGATGCGCTCGCACCGCCCGTCGATCGTGCTGGCCGACGTCATGATGCCGCGCATGGACGGCCTCACCCTCGTCCGCGAGATTCGCAGCGACCCCGACCTGCGCGACCTGCCCGTCGTGCTGCTGTCGGCTCGGGCCGGGGTCGAGGCGAGCACGACGGGCCTCGTCGAGGGGGCCGACGACTATGTCGTCAAGCCGTTCGAGCCCGACGAGCTGCGGGCTCGCCTCGCCGCCAACCTGGTCCGGGCGCAGGCCCGCTCGCGCGACGCGTCGTGGCTGCGGGCGATCGTCGGCGCGATCCAGGAGCCGTTCGTCATCAGCGACGCGGAGGGGCGCGTCGTCGAGATGAACGCCGCCTTCACGAGGACGTTCGGCTGGTCCCTCGACAGCGGGCCGTACGTGCCGCCGTACCCGTGGTGGGTCCCGGCCGAGCAGTACCCCGAGGAGCATCGGGCCCACGAGGAGCGCCTCGAGCTGCAGCGTGCCGGCCAACCGGTCGTCGAGGGTCGCTACCGCATCCTGCGCCGGGGCGGTGGCGAGGCATGGGTGCACGCCCGGGCCGCCAGCGTCCGCGGCACGCCCGAGCACCCGGGTTTCGTCATCGTCGTCTTCACGGACGAGACGCGAGAGCGCGAGTCGCGGATGCGCCGCGAGCTCGCTGCCCGGTTGGCGGTCGACCTCGCGGCCGCCGACGAGCTCGACCAGGCCCTCGCGACGGCCGTCACGGGCTTCACGGTGCTCTTCGACGGTGAGGTCACGCTGCGCGTGACGCCGGAGAAGGGTGACGCCGTGCTCCTCTCACCCCGTGGTCACGTGGCGCTGTCGGATCTCGACGTCTCGGTCCGCCGTGGCCTCGAGTCGACTCCGTACACCCACGACGCGCTCGTGGGGCAGAAGCGTGAGGGCCTGCTGCTCCTGCCCAGCGCCCAGCAGTCGGACTGCCGCGCGTGGGTCCAGTTCGACGAACCGCGCCTCGTCTCGAGCGACGAGCTCGTCGTCGGTGACCTGCTCGCCCAGACGCTGGGCCAGGCCGTCGACCGCGTCGTCGCCCAACGCGCCCACTCCGAGAAGGAGCAGCAGCTCGAGCAGGCCATCGAGAGCCACCGCCTGATCGGCCACGCCGTCGGAGTCCTCATCGAGCGGCACCGGGTCACGGCGAAGCAGGGCTTCGAGATGCTGCGGCAGGCCTCGCTCAACCGCAACATCAAGCTTCGCGAGATCGCTGCCAGGGTCGTCGAGACCGGCCAGGACCCCGACGACGCCTGAGCCGCAGGCGTGACGACCGACCGCCGGGCGAGCAGTCTCCCGGCGGTCGTCGCGTCCCGGTCCGCGAGATGCGGTCCAGCTCGCTCGTGTCGCGTTTTGTCCGAGCCCGCGAGGTGATGCAAGACTGTGCTGCCTCCAAGTTCGCGGGCCTTCCAACGCATACCCCTGGAGGCCCACGTGAGCGTCCCGCCCCCGTCGCGCCCTGCGACCGACGCCGCCGAGCGGATCGTCGCCGCGGCTCGGCAGATGGTGCGGTCGGAGGACCTCGAGGAGGTGCTCTCGGTTGCCGCCGCGGCCCTCGGGGACGCGCTCGGCGGTGAGGCCGTGCTTCGCGTGACGACGATCCAGCACGACCTCCATGCGAACGCGTCCGGCATCGTCCCGCCGTCCGCGCTGGCGCCGGCGGCCCGCGCAGCCCTGGCGCTCGAGGAGCTGGACGGCAGTCACGGCGCTGACGGCGCTGATGGGGCTGGCGCGGCCGGTGACGGCCGTGGCCACGGTAGCGGCGACGGTCTGCTCATCGGCTCGCGCGGAGAGCACGCGCACTGCCAGGTCTGGATCGAGGGCCGCCACCTCTCGGGGGACGGCGCCGTGGAGCGCACGCTCGGCGAGCTGCTGCTCCATTCGCTGGCCCAGTCGGTCGACCGCATCGTCATGGTCGACCGGTTCCGCCAGAACGAGGCCAACCTCGAGCGTGCGGTCGAGAGCCATCGCCTCGTCGGGCAGGCCATGGGGATCCTCATCGAGCGCCACCGGATGACCTCCGAGGAGGCGTTCGGGGCGCTCCGGCGGGCGTCGCAGGACCACAACGTGAAGCTGCGCGAGATCGCCCGGCGCGTCGTCGAGACCGGTTCCGAGCCGGACGATGCCGTCTGACGTGCAGGTCGGCGGCCTGACTGGCGCCGCGAGGCGCCAGGGCGTCGTCGGCCCACCTACGCTGGGATCGTGAGCCCCGGGCCTGTCGTCGAGCACCTGATCGTCCTGCCGGACCGCGACGACGCCGAGCAGCTCGCCGACGCGCTCGAGGCCGAAGGGCTGACGGAGGTGCGGGTCGTGCGCGAGGCGCTGGCCGGTGAGGACGACTCGGACGACCACGAGTGGGCCGTCTACGTGCGCACCCCCGACGACCCGGCCTACGCCGCTCGGTTCATGCAGCTCGCGGCGGCGCACGACGGCTGGTACGACCCCGACCCGCACGACTGAGGACGCCCGGGAGAGCGCAGGCAGCTCTGTCCGGCCTGACCGTCGGGCACGCCTGCTCGGTACGTGAAGTTGAGTGGAATACACTCAACTTCACGAGGGTTGTCACCACTGACCGAGTCCCCGCACCAGGAGAACGCATGGACCTACAGCTGACCAACAAGGCTCAGGAGGCCTTCGCCCAGGCCGCGACGACGGCCACGGGCAAGCACCACCCGAACATCGAGCCGGCTCACCTGCTGCTGGCGTTGGCAGCCCAGAGCGGCACCACGACCCCGGCGCTGCTCACGGCCGGCGGGTCGAGCGTCGAGGCCGCGACGACCGCGGCAGAGCGAGCCATGGCCGCCATGCCGCAGGTGACCGGAGGCGCGCAGCAGCCGCAGCTCTCGCCCCAGGGCCTGCGCGTCGTCCAGCAGGCCCAGCAGTACATGACGGCCATGGGCGACTCCTTCGTCTCCACCGACCACCTGCTGCTCGCACTGGCCCGCACCGGGCAGTTCGGCCTGGACGCCGACGCCGTCGAGAAGGCCATCCCCGAGCTGCGCGGCGGGCGCGCCGTCACGTCCGACAACCCCGAGGGCACGTTCGAGGCGCTCGCGAAGTACGGCACCGACCTCACGGCCCGCGCCCGCGATGGCAAGCTCGACCCCGTCATCGGCCGCGACGCCGAGATCCGCCGCGTCGTGCAGGTGCTGAGCCGCCGCACGAAGAACAACCCCGTCCTCATCGGTGAGCCCGGTGTCGGCAAGACCGCCGTCGTCGAGGGCCTCGCCCAGCGCATCGTCGAGGGAGACGTGCCCGAGAGCCTGCGCGACAAGACCCTCTACAACCTCGACCTCTCGGCCATGGTCGCCGGCGCCAAGTACCGCGGCGAGTTCGAGGAGCGCCTCAAGGCCGTGCTCGAGGAGATCAGGCAGAGCGACGGGCACATCGTCACCTTCATCGACGAGATCCACACCGTCGTCGGTGCGGGCGCGGGCGGCGAGAGCGCGATGGACGCGGGCAACATGCTCAAGCCCATGCTCGCCCGCGGCGAGCTTCGCCTCGTCGGGGCGACGACGCTCGACGAGTACCGCCAGCACATCGAGAAGGACGCCGCACTGGAGCGGCGCTTCCAGCAGGTCTTCGTCGGGGAGCCGTCGGTCGAGGACACCATCGCGATCCTCCGCGGGCTCAAGGAGCGCTACGAGGGCCACCACAAGGTGACGATCGCCGACTCGGCCCTCGTCGCCGCCGCCTCGCTGTCCGACCGCTACATCAGCGGCCGCCAGCTGCCCGACAAGGCCATCGACCTCATCGACGAGGCGGCCTCGCGCCTGCGCATGGAGATCGACTCGAGCCCCGTCGAGATCGACGAGCTCCGTCGTGCCGTCGACCGTCTCAAGATGGAGGAGTTCGCGCTCGAGCAGGAGACCGACGACGCGTCGCGCGAGCGGCTCGAGCGACTGCGCAAGGACCTTGCCGACCGCACCGAGGAGCTCGCCGCGCTCAACGCCCGGTGGGAGGCCGAGAAGTCCGGCCTGAACGCCGTCGGTGACCTCAAGGCCCGCATCGACGACCTGCGCACGCAGGCCGACCGGCTCCAGCGCGAGGGTGACCTCGGCGCCGCCTCGAAGATCCTCTACGGCGACCTCCCGACGCTGGAGAAGGAGCTCGCGTCGGCACAGGAGCGCGAGGCCGCGGCCACGGCCAGCGACGAGCCACCGATGGTCAAGGAGGAGGTCGGTGCCGACGACATCGCCGACGTCATCTCCGCCTGGACCGGCATCCCGGCGGGCCGCCTCCTCGAGGGCGAGTCCGAGAAGCTGCTCCACATGGAGCAGCACATCGGCGCGCGCCTCATCGGCCAGACGGACGCCGTCCGGGCCGTGTCGGATGCCGTCCGGCGCACGCGCGCAGGCGTCTCCGACCCCGACCGCCCGACCGGCTCGTTCCTCTTCCTCGGCCCGACAGGCGTCGGGAAGACCGAGCTCGCCAAGAGCCTGGCCGACTTCCTCTTCGACGACGAGCGCGCCATGGTGCGCATCGACATGTCGGAGTACTCCGAACGCCACTCGGTGGCCCGCCTCATCGGTGCCCCGCCGGGCTACGTCGGCTACGAGGAGGGCGGGCAGCTGACCGAGGCGGTCCGACGCCGGCCGTACTCCGTGATCCTGCTCGACGAGGTCGAGAAGGCGCACCCCGAGACGTTCGACATCCTGCTCCAGGTGCTCGACGACGGCCGGCTCACCGACGGTCAGGGCCGCACGGTCGACTTCCGCAACGTCATCCTCGTGCTCACGTCCAACCTCGGGTCGCAGTTCCTGACCGACCCGACGCTGAGCCCCGAGGCGCGGCGCGAGTCGGTCATGGGCGTCGTGCGCTCGACCTTCAAGCCCGAGTTCCTCAACCGGCTCGACGAGGTCGTCGTCTTCGACGGCCTGAGCCGCGACGACCTCGCGCACATCGTCGACCTGCAGGTGCGGGCGTTCGCCACCCGGCTGTCCGACCGGCGGGTCACGCTCGAGGTCACCGACGCGGCGCGGCGGTGGCTCGCCGAGCGCGGGTACGACCCGGCGTACGGCGCCCGTCCGCTGCGGCGCCTCGTCCAGCGGGAGATCGGCGACCGGCTGGCGCGAGGCCTCCTGTCCGGAGAGGTGCGCGACGGCTCCACGGTGACTGTCGGCGTCGGCGACACGGGCGAGGAGCTCACCCTGAGCTCACCTCGGCTCAGCGCCTGAAAACTTCTGCCTCCCAGCCGAACTCACGGGCGGCCGCGACGTTATCGTCGCGGTCGTCCGTGAACCACACGTCCGGTCGCGGAACGGGACGCCCGAGGTCGGCCTCGATCGCCGCGTGGGCGGCGGCATACGCGTCGGGGTCGGGTTTGGCCACCCCGAAGTCGGCGCTGTTGAGCAGCCCGTCGAAGAGACGGGTGATGCCCAGGAGCTCCAGCTCGTGCGGCACCTGGTCGGTGCCGTTGGTGAAGACGTACGTCCGGTGGCCGTCGGAGCGCAGCGTCTCGAGCCGCTCGACGGTCTCGTCGATGACGGAGCCGCGGTGCGCCCGCCACTGCTCCATGTGTTCGCGCACGCGGTCGGGCTCGGGCACGACCTCCTCCAGCGCCGCACAGATCGCGGAGTACCACTCGGCGAAGGACTGCCGACCCGTGATCGTCGGGAGCAGCAGCTCGCTGCGGAACGCCGTGGCCGACACGTGTCCCGCGGGCAGCCCGAGGGCGGCCTCGATGGCCGGGCCGGCGTCGCCCGTGGCGAAGTCGCGGACGACGCCGTCGAGGTCGAAGACGTAGGCGGTGTGGTCCCTCACGCCGTCGAGTCGCGGCCGCGCTCGTCGGCGGGCGGCAGGTGCTCGGCCCGGTCGTCACGGCCGTCGCGGTCGCGGTCAGTTCGATCGTCGAGGTCGGTCCGGTCATCGAGGCCGTCCCGGCGGGACGTGTGCGCCTCGACGGGTCGCTCGACGTCGGCCACCGACCGGCCCTCGCGCTCGCGCCACTCCGCCTCGCGGCGGTCGAGCTCGGCCTCACGGGTGTTGAGCCCCTCGTGGCGAGCGGCGAGCTCGTCCTCGCGACGGCGCAGGTCCTCGTCGCGCAGCCCGGCCTCGTCGAGCCGACGCTCGTGATGGCGGCGGACGTCCTCGGTCTTCTCCTCGAGCTCTGTGACGCGAGCCTCGCTCTTCTCCTCGCGGCGCTGACGCACCCGACGGCGGGCCGCGGCCGAGAGCAGGGCCCAGCCCAGCGCGAACAGGAGCACGGTGATGGCGCCGTAGAGCATCAGCTCCACCGGGGTCGCGTTGCGGGTGAAGCCGAACGCGGTCACAGCGACCGTCCCGGCCTGGCCGCGGGTCGCGAGGTAGGCGACGACGCCGGCACCGGCGCCGAGCAGCAGCAGGATGACTCCGAGCAGGGCCATGGGTTGGTGCTCCTTCGTCAGGTGGCAGGGGTGTCCCGCCAACGTCCCTGACCCTAGCCATACCCACAATCGCCCGGCGCCCCGAAGCGGCGCCCGGAAGCGGCACGACCGCTCGGTTAGCCTGACCCCCATGCGCATCTCGGGAAAGCTCGCCGCGGCCGCCCTCTCGGCGCTGTGCGTCGTCACGGTGGCGTCCTGCTCCGGCGACCCGGAGGGGTCCACTCCGAGCCAGACGCAGCTGTCTCCCGCGCAACGCCTCGCGACCGCCAGGGCCGCGGTCGACGCCGCGCCGTCGGTCCATCTGGGGCTCGTGAGCGCCAACGTGCCCCAGGGCGCGAGCGGCGTCGTGTCGGCCGACGGCTGGGGAAAGCACCCGCCGGCGTTCAAGGGCACCTTCAAGGTCACGCTCAAGGGCGTGCAGGCCGACGCCGAGATCACCTCCGTCGACGGCGTCGTCTACGCGAAGCTCCCGCTCATCCCGGGCACCAACGAGATCGACCCCAAGGCCTTCGGGCTGCCTGACCCCGCCGTCCTCTTCTCGACCGACAAGGGGCTGACCTCGCTCCTCACCGCCACCGCCTCGCCCACGGCGGGCGACCAGGTGCGGCAGGGGTCCGAGGTGCTCTCGACCATCAAGGGCAGCCTCCCGGGCAAGGCCGTCACCGACCTGTTCCTCATCGGCGACAGCAGCGGCACCTTCACCGTCACGTACGGCCTCACCGACGCCCAGCAGCTGCGCCAGGTCGTCATCACGGGCCCCTTCTTCGGCGCGGGCACGACGTCGACGTACACCCTGACGCTCGACCAGTACGGCAAGCCCGTCACGATCACCAAGCCCTGAGGACACGGTGACCGAGACCGCGGCTCCACCAGCACCCCACCGCCTCGCCCTGCTGACGGCCGCCTCGGCCGCGGTGGCCCTCGCGGCCGCCGACACCTACGTCGTCGTGCTCGCCCTGACCGACATGATGGCGGGCGTCGGCATCGGCATCGACGCGCTGCAGCGGGCGACACCGATCATCTCCGGCTTCCTCCTCGGCTACATCGCCGTCCTGCCGCTCATCGGTCGCCTCTCCGACCTGCTCGACCGCCGCCGCATCCTGCTCGGCTGCCTCGTCGTGTTCGTCGTCGGCTCGGCCGTCACGGCGCTCGCCGTCGAGATGTCCGTCCTCGTCACGGGCCGCGTGCTCCAGGGCATCGGCGGCGGCGGCCTCGTGCCGGCGACGCTGGCGCTCGTCGCCGACCTGTGGCCGGTCGACCGTCGCGGCACGCCGCTCGGAGTGGTGGGTGCCGTGCAGGAGCTCGGCTCGGTGCTCGGTCCGGTGCTCGGCGCGATCGTGCTGGCCTGGTCGGGGTGGCGGGCGATCTTCTGGCTCAACGCCGTTGCCGCCCTCATCCTGTATGCCGTCATCCACCTCCTCGGGACACGCCGGAGCGGACCTGCGGCGGTGGACGAGACGCACCCGGCCCGGAGGGCGCGTCGACGGTCCGTCACGGTTGCGGCCGCGATCCTGGCGGTGCTCGGCGCCGGCGTCACCGGGCTCGCACTCGCAGCCCCACAGTCACTCGTCACCGACGTCACCCTGGGGGCGCCCTTCGTCCCCCTTGCCGGGGAGTCCCGGGTGCTCACGCCGATCGGGGTCGTGGGCCTGGGCCTGCTCACCGTCCTGGCCGTCGTCACGGCGCCGCGCTGGTGGACCGTGCTGCGCCGTGCCGACCTCTTCGGAGCCCTGCTCGTCGCCGTCGCGCTCGGCAGCCTCGTCCTGACGTTCGCGTCGTCGGACCCCGAGAAGGAGGTCGTCGGGACGCTCGGCTACAGCCTGCTGCCCCTCGGCGCGGTCGCCCTCGTCGTGCTCGCTTGGTGGCACCGGCGCGCTGCCGACCCGCTCATCCCGCGCGGCGTCGTCGGGGCCCGCGGCCTGCGGTCGCTCGTGGTCAGCCTCCTCGTCGGCACCGCACTGGTCGCCGTCGTCGTCGACGTGCCGCTCCTCGCGCGGCTCACCGACACCTACGACGAGACCGGGGCGGCGCTCGTCCTCGTCCGCTTCCTGCTCGCCGTCCCGGTCGGTGCGCTCGTCGGCGGATGGTCGCTGCGGGCGCTGGGCGACGGGCTCGTCGCCGGCGTAGGCCTGCTCGTCGCCGGCGGTGGCCTCCTCGTCATGTCGCGATGGACGCTGGAGTCCGTCGGCGACACGGTGCCCGCGACGGTGGTCCTCGTCGTCGTCGGGTTCGGCATGGGCCTGGCCCTCGCTCCGGTCAACAACGCCGCCCTCGCCGGCTCTCCGGCAGACGCGCACGGCGTCGCGAGCGCCCTCGTCGTCGTTGCCCGCATGGTCGGCATGGTGGTCGGGCTGGCGCTGCTCACCTCGATCGGCCTCAGCCGCTACTTCGAGGCCGTGCGCCGCCTGCCGGACCCGTTCGACACCGACGCGCTCGTCGGCGCGGGCGTCGTCCAGGTGCAGACGGTGTTCCTCGGCGGCGCGGCCGCGGCCCTCGTCGGTGCCGCCGTCGCCTTCACGCTCGGGACGCGTCGACGGGCAGCCTCGCGCACCCCGGCCGACGCCGAGGTGCCGCGCTTCGTCGGCCTCTGACCGACGCGCGCCCCTGCTGCCCCGTCACGGCTCGACCTGGAAGACGACCGGCGCGTGGTCCGAGGCCCCCTTGCCCTTGCGCTCCTCGCGGTCGATGGCCGCGCCGACGACGCGCGACGCGAGGGCGGGTGAACACAGCGCGAAGTCGATGCGCATGCCCTGACGCTTCTGGAAGCGCAGCTGCGTGTAGTCCCAGTACGTGAAGGTGCCCGGCTCGCTCGTGTGCGGCCGCACGACGTCGCTGAAACCCGCGTCGACGACCGCCTGGAACGCCGCGCGCTCCCCGGGCGAGGTGTGCGTCCTGCCCTCGTAGTACGCGACGCTCCACACGTCGGCGTCGGTCGGGGCGATGTTCCAGTCCCCGAGGAGGGCGATCTGCGCGTCGGGGTCGGCTGCGAGCCAGCCGCGACCGGCGACGGAGAGCGCCTCGAGCCAGCTCAGCTTGTAGCCGAGGTGCGGATCGCCGAGCGCGCGGCCGTTGGGGATGTACAGCGACCAGATGCGCACGCCGTTGCAGACCGCCCCGAGGGCGCGAGCCTCGGGCGCCAGCGGCTCGCCCCAGCCGGGCATGCCGTCGAAGCCGACGCGGACGTCGTCGAGGCCGACCCGCGACACGATGGCGACGCCGTTCCACTGGTTCAGGCCGTGGTGGGCCACCTCGTAGCCGAGCGCCGCGAAGCGCTCGAAGGGGAACTGGTCCTCACGCGCCTTCGTCTCCTGGATCGCGAGCACGTCGACGTCGCTGCGGCCGAGCCAGGCCTCGACGCGGTCGATGCGGGAGCGGATGGAGTTCACGTTCCAGGTGGCGATGCGCACAGTCGGTCACCCTAGACGGCGGCGCCGACTCCGGGTGCCTAGGGTGAGGCGCATGACTGCAGACCGGACGACGCGACCCACGGCCCTCGTCACCGGTGCGAGCGCCGGCATCGGCCACGAGTTCTCCCGGCAGCTCGCTGCCCGCGGCCACGACGTCGTGCTCGTCGCCCGTGACCGCGCGCGGCTCGAGGCGGTCGCGGCGGAGCTGATGAGCAGGTATGCCGTCTCCGCCGAGGTGCTCACCGCGGACCTGTCGGACCGGTCGGCCCTGCAGCTCGTGGCCGACCGTGTCGGTGACCCGGACCGCCCCGTCGACGTCCTCGTCAACAACGCCGGCTACGGCCAGCGGCGCAGCTTCCTGCGCAACGACCTCGCCGACGAGGAGGCTGCGTTCGACGTGCTGACCCGCGCCGTGCTCGTCCTGTCGCACGCGGCCGGGGTGTCGATGCGCGGGCGCGGGAGAGGCGCGATCATCAACGTCTCGTCGGTCGCGGGTTTCATCGCCTCCGGCTCGTACTCCGCCGCCAAGGCCTGGGTGACGACGTTCACCGAGGGCCTCGCGGGCGAGCTCGCCGGGTCGGGTGTCACCGTCACGGCGCTCTGCCCGGGCTTCACGAACACCGAGTTCCAGGAGCGAGCGGGCATCAGCAAGCCGGGCCCGGGCTTCATGTGGCTCGACCCCGTAAAGCTCGTCTCCGACTGCCTGGACGACGTCAGCAAGGGCCGGGTCGTGTCGGTGCCGGGCGTGCAGTACAAGGCGATCGTCGGGCTGCTCCGGGTCGTGCCGCGCTCGGTCATCCGGCGCCGCGCCCGTCTCGTCCGCCGCTGACCGCGCCGGCCGGTGCCCGAGGCGCTCTACGATGGAGCCTCGTGACCGCCACTGACATCGCCGCCGCCCGTGCCCGCCTGCTCGAGATCATCAAGGAGAGGGCGATCGTCCACGGTCGCGTGACCCTGAGCTCGGGCAAGGAGGCCGACTACTACGTCGACCTGCGCCGCATCTCCCTCGACGGTGAGGCCGCGCCCCTCGTCGGGATCGTCATGCGTGACCTGACGAAGGACCTGACGTATGCGGCCGTCGGTGGCCTGACGCTCGGCGCCGACCCGGTCGCGACGTCGATGCTTCACGCGGCCGCGGCCGCGGGCGAGCGTCTCGACGCCTTCGTCGTGCGCAAGGCCGGCAAGGCCCACGGGCTCCAGCAGCGCATCGAGGGCCCGTCGATCGCCGGCCGCCAGGTCCTCGTCGTCGAGGACACGACGACCACCGGCGCGTCCCCGCTCGAGGCCGTCCACGCCGTGCGCGAGGACGGCGCCACGCCGGTCGCCGTCGCGACGATCGCCGACCGCGCCACCGGGGCCGGCGAGAAGATCGCCGCCGAGGGCGTGGAGTACCGCTACGTCTACTCGCTCGAGGAGCTCGGGCTCGCCTGAGCACCCTGCGGGCGTCCACTGACGTGCGCGTCGAAGCCGCTGCGCAGGGCCTCGACCGACGACGGTGGCGTGATCACGGCCGCCGTGCCGCGCGTCGGCCTCGGGAGGGGCGACACGGCGTACGTGTTGTCGGGACGCCACGACACCAGGCCGTCGGGGCTCACGAGAGCAGGACCGGAGTCGAGCAGCACGTACGCGCCGTCGGGGAGGTCGCCCCACGCGTACGCGTGCAGCCGGCGGGTGCGTCGGCCGGCGTCCCAGCGCTCCTCGTGCAGGACCCGGTCGAGCCCTGGCGCCGACAGGTGGTCGAGTCCACGGGCCGCCGCGACGAGGTCACGGAAGCGGGTGAAGTCGGCCCGCCGGCACTCGGCGCAGGGCCGGTGGCCGGCCGCGAGAGCAACCGGCTCGTCGAGGAAGAAGAGCGGTGTGTAGTGGCCGGCGTCCCACTGGGCGGCGCGTCGGCCACGGAACTCGAGCACGCACGTGATCCACGCGCGCCCGACGTGGTGCCGGCGCACGTCGCGCGCGCCGTCGCCGTCGTGCAGGCGGCCGCGGTTGCCCATGAGCTCACCGCGCCCCGTCGCCGCGACGACGTCGCTCATGGGGCTGACGCGGTTGCGGGCGGGGCCGCTCACTCGAGCACCTCGAGGGCGAACTCGGCGGGGTCGCCCTCGTCGAGGCGCTCGGCCCGGCGGACCGCCTTCTTGACCGGCAGCACGTAAGCGCCGCGCGTCGAGTCGGGGAAGACGGACGTCGTCCAGGTCGTGGCGCCGACGGTGGCCCGCACCCGCACCGAGCCGAAGCCGCGCGGTGGGCGGGGGACCTCGCGGATGCGTGCGGACACGTCCGGGTCGACCGTCACGAAGAACCACCCGGACTGTGCCTCCCACCGCCACAGATCGGCCGTGAACCGCAGGGTCGTCATGCCGTCCACGCTACGACCCGGCACCGACACGACCCGCGGCCCCAGGAAGCAGCAGGAACCCGTCAGCACCGGGTGCCGTCGCAGCAGCGGCCCGGTCCGGGCGGTGCGTGCAGCACTAGGATCGGCACACTGACCGCCCTGCTACCGGGAGAACCCCATGATCATCGTCTGGATCCTGCTCGGCCTCGTCGTGCTCCTCGCCGTCGTGGGCGTCGTCATGTACAACGGGCTCATCGGCCTGCGCAACAAGGTCGAGGAGGGCTGGCGCCAGATCGACGTCGAGCTGAAGCGCCGCCACGACCTCATCCCCAACCTCGTCGAGACGGTCAAGGGGTATGCCGCCCACGAGCGCGGCACCCTCGAGGAGGTCATGCAGGCCCGGTCCGCCGCGATGTCCGGCGCGGCGACGCCGGCCGCCGCAGCCCAGGCCGAGGGCCAGCTGAGCCAGGCACTGGGTCGCCTCCTCGCCGTCGCCGAGGCCTACCCCGACCTCAAGGCCAACCAGAACTTCCTCGCCCTGCAGTCCGAGCTGACGAGCACCGAGGACCGCATCGCGAGCTCGCGCCGCTACTACAACGCGCTCGTGCGCGACCTCAACACGAAGGTCGAGAGCGTGCCGTCGAACATCGTCGCCAACATCGCCGGTGTGAAGCGCGCCGAGTACTTCGAGACCCCGGCGACCGAGGCGATCGTGCCGAGCGTCTCCTTCGGTGGCGAGGGTGTCGGCGGCTCGACCCCGCCGCCCGCCGTGTCCGCGTCGACCCAGCCGGGCGCAGTCGGCGGTCCGTCGACCCAGCCCGGCACAGCCCCGGGCGCTCTCCCGCAGGCGCAGGCCCCGGGCGCGGCCCAGCCGGACCCGACGACCGACTCGACCTCCGACTCCGGCACGCCCCAGGCCTGACCGGTCCGAACAGGGGGTTGTCATGGCGAAGCGCTTCTCCGTTCCCGGCCGCGACGAGATCGCGAGCCGCCTGCCGCTCGACCGGATCCCGGTCCTGGGCCCGCTCGTGCCGCACCTGCCGGGCAAGATCCCGATCAAGGTCCCGATCAAGGTCCCGATCAAGGTCCCGATCAAGCTGCCGCCGTGGCTCTTCCGCGACATCGCGTACTTCTCGTACGCCGTCCCAGACCCCGGGCCGGTCGAGGGGGAGACCACGAGCCAGGAGGACATCTTCCGGGTCTCTGCGTGGTCTGGTCTCGTCCGCCGCGTCACGGACGACCGCTCGTCGCCGGTGTTCAAGAGCGACCGTGACCCGGCGTGGTCGCCGTCGCGCGGATCGCTCGCGATCCACACGGCGAGCGACGCCGACCCCGACTCGCACCTGGCCGTCATCGACGCGGCCACCGGCGCCGTGACGCACACCCTCGGCCCGGGCCACAGCCCGGTGTGGCTCGACGGCTCGACCCTGCTCTACCTCGGCGTCGTCGACGGCGGCACCGACGGCGCCCGCACCGACGTCTTCTGCGTCGACATCGCCACGGGTGCCGTCACCCGCATCACCGACGCGGGAGTCGGCGCAGACATCGGCACGCTGTCGTGGCACCCGACCGCCGGCCTGGCGATGGGCGTCGCCGAGCTCTCACCGACCGAGCGCTGGTCGGTCGCCGTCGTCCCGGCCGCGGCCGTCGGCGCCGTGCGAGCGGGTGGCCCGCCCGTCGCGCGGTCGGCGTTCACCTACGTCACCGCTGCGGCGACGCGCGCCGCGGCGCCCGCGTGGTCGCCCACCGCCGACCGCATCGCCGTGTCGACGTGGACCGACGGGTCTCCTCCGCGCGTCGCCATCCTCACCGTCGCCACCGGCGTGATCACGCCCGTGCCCGGCCCGACGCCGGCCACGCTGACCGACTTCGGTCCGGTGTTCTCGCGCGACGGCAGGATGCTGGCGTTCACGCGTGGCGACGAGGACCTGTGGAGCGAGATCTGGCTCTACACCATCGCGTCGGGACACCTGCGCCAGCTCACCGACGACGCGCAGACGCGGTTCAAGGGCGGCCTGGACTGGTGAGCCTCACCCCTTGACGTAGGAGAGCTTCTCGCACACGAGACCGTCACGCAGGCGCATGGCGTCGACACCGCGTACGTGCCCCGGCGACTCGCCGCCCCAGTCGAACCGCCACCGCAGGACGGCGCGGTCACCCGTGACGAACGACTCCTCCTCGCTGAACCGCGGGTCGGGCGTCTGGCCGAAGAGCTGCTCCCACACTGCGCGCACGGCCGCGGCGCCCTCGTGGCGCTCGCCGTCGGGCGCCGGGCCGGTCGACTCGAAGACGCAGTCCTCGGTCATGCAGGCCATGATGGCGTCGACGTCTCCACTTCCGAACGCGGCGTTGAAGCGGGCGAAGCCGGCGTGCACCGGTCCCCATGCGGCGTCGCGTCCGAAGCGCGCGAGCAGGTCGCCCTGCGGGTCGCCCGTCAGCCTCGTGCGCGCACCGATCGCACCGCCCGAGCGGTACGCCTCCTCCGTTGCGTCGAACCACGCCGCCACCTCGGTGACGAGCTCGGGATCCAGGCTGCGCTCGCGGCCGATCGCGACGGCGAGGTCCCATCCGTGGACCAGGTGGTCGGCCATGAGCTGGCGCACGTACTCGTCCATCGACTCCTCGCCGTACGACAGCTGCACCGTGCCGTGCGAGGGGAGGGCGCCGTCGACGCCGGCCAGGGCCTCTACCGCAGCCGAGGCGGCGGCGCGGCGCGGGTGCTCGCCGAGCAGGTCGCCGTCGAGGCGGTCCCCGACCTCGGCGATCGTCCGCCCACCCATGAGCGGCGAGGTCCAGAGGTCCTCGCCGACGACGTGGTTGACGAGGTCGCGCACGCTCCACTCGGTGCACGGAGTCGGCTGACCCCACTGGTCGTCGGTGACCGCGGCAACCTGGGCCGCCCACCACTGCACGCTGCGCCGGTAGAGCGCGGCGAGGTCGGTCGTACCGGTGCGCGGCTGCGCGAGCGGGCTGTCCATGACGTCTCCCATCGCCCCTGCCCACCAGTGTGCTCCGCCGCCGCAGCGCCGTCAGGGCATCGGGCGAAGAGGCGCGCAGGGTTCAGAGGATGCGTCAGGGCGTCCGGTCGGTGTCGGTCGCGCGGTCGGCGAGGTCGCTCGCGGCCTCGCCCACCTCGGCCGCGATGCCCTTGGCCTCGCGTCGGTGCTTGAGGTACTCGTAGACCATCGGCAGCACGGACACGCCGACGATGAGCACGATCGCGATCTCGAGCTTGTCAGCGAGGCCCGGGAACGACTTGCCGAGGAAGTAGCCGACGAGCGTCAGCCCGGCCGCCCACAGGACGGCACCCACGGCGCTCCACGTGAAGAACCGGCGCCGGTCCATGCGGCTCACGCCGGCGACGACGGTGATGAAGGTGCGCACGATCGGGACGAACCGGCCGATGACGAGCGCCTTGTTGCCGTGCTTGTCGAAGAACGCGGTCGTCTGGTCGAAGTACTTCTTCTTGAGCACCCGCCCGTCACGTTCGTAGAGCGGTGTCCCGATGGCGCGGCCGATCTCGTAGCCGACGACGTTGCCGAGGAAGGCTGCGGCGCACAGGGCGATGATCGCGACGCCGAGGTTGACGTGCACCTGGCCGGTGGCGATGAACAGGCCCACCGCGAAGAGCAGCGAGTCACCCGGCAGGATCGGGAAGAGCAGCCCGCACTCGATGAAGACGATGGCGAGGGCGATGGCGAAGAACGCGCCCTGGTACTGGTTCAGCAGGTAGGCGGGGTCCATCCAGTCGGGGCCCAGGGCCGGAGCGACGGTGGCTGCGAGTGCGTGCATGCGTCACAGGGTATGCCGTGTGGCCGTGGCCCTCTGGGTCCCCGCTGTCCCCGGGCTGTGGGTCTGGTTGTGGGTCTCGGTGTGGGTCTCGGACCGGTCTCGAAGCCGTATCGATGACGTGTCGACCCCTTCCGCCCGTGCGCGGCGCCGGATCACGATGGCGGTGGGAGCGAGGGAGGAGGTCGGTCGCGACCGTGGTCGCTCCGTCCTCCTCCTGAACCCACGTCGCACCCGCTCGTAGACTCAGGGCGGCCGCCCGGCCGTTCGAACCGCCGTCTGCGTCGAGGAGTCGCGAATGTCCCGTCCCCCTGGCGTGGACGGACCCGACGTCGGGGTCGGGCCGTGGGAGGGGCCGTGGCCCGAGGGCGACCACTACGACCCGGACCTGCTGGCCCACGGTGACCGGCGCAACGTCGTCGACGCGTACCGCTACTGGCGGCACGATGCGATCGTCGCCGACCTCGACGCGAAGCGGCACGACTTCCACGTCGCGGTCGAGAACTGGGGCCACGACTTCAACATCGGCTCGGTCATCCGCACGGCGAACGCCATGGGTGCCCGGGCGTTCCACATCGTCGGCAAGCGGCGCTGGAACCGCCGCGGCGCGATGGTGACCGACCGCTACCAGCACGAGCACCACCACCCGGATGCCGCCGCCCTCGCCTCGTGGGCGCGGGCCGAGGGGCTCGCGCTCGTCGGGGTCGACAACCTGCCGGGGTCGGTGCCGATCGAGACGTACGACCTTCCGAGGCGGTGCGTGCTCGTCTTCGGACAGGAGGGGCCGGGGCTCTCGGAGCCCATGCGTGCCGAGTGCGAGGCGGTGCTGCACATCGAGCAGTTCGGCTCGACCCGGTCGATCAACGCGGGAGCCGCGGCGGCCGTCGCGATGCACGCGTGGGTCCGCCGTCACGTCTTCGACCAGCACGTCTGACCGGCGGGCGGCAGGACACGCCTCACGCGCCGGGGTCGCGGCCGCGCCAGCGCAACGGCTCCTCGGCGTACTCCTCGACGACGTGCGCGGCGACACCCACCGAGCGCGCCACCTGGAAGACGACCTCGCCGGACTCGGCGGGCAGGCGCAGCGCGTGCAGCACCGCCGCGCTGGCGAGGTCGATGTTGGGCAGGGCGCCGGTCCGGTCGGCGACGAGCGCGGCCAGCGCCTCGACCCGACGGCGTAGGCGGGTCGTGCCACGACGCCGCCACAGGGCGTTCAGGACCACGTCGGCGCGTGGGTCGCCGTCCGGGTAGAGGAAGTGCCCGAAGCCGGCGACCCCACCGCGCTCGCGCAGCGAGCGGGCCACGAGCACGGAGGGGTCGGTGCCCTCGGCGAGCAGGCCGTGGGCGGCGATGGGCGCCGCGCCGTGGAGCGGACCGGCCATGGCGGCATAGGCCGCGCAGAGGCAGTCGTGCAGGCCGGCGCGAGTCGACGCGGCCACGCGTGCGGCGACCGTCGAGGCCGTGAGCCCGTGGTCGAGCAGCGCGACGAGCAGGACACGGAGGACGGCGACGTCGGCGCTCGAGGCGGGGTCGCCTCCCAGCGCCTCGAGCGTCAGCGCAGCAAGATCGACCGGGCGATCGCGGCTCGACCCGGTGGCTGGGGCTCGATCCCACGACATGTCGCCGGTTCGAGGACGTGTGGTGGGAGCGAGCACCGATCGTCGCGCCACGAGACCCACGGCGGCCCGGACGGTCGACAGCGCCGAGGCCCGCACCCGGTCGGGGTCGGCATCGGACGAGAACGGGTCGGCCGCTGCGAGCAGCTGGACCGCGACCGGCACCCGTCGCTCGAGGGGCAGCGCCGAGAGGTCGACGCCCACCGGCACCTGGGCGGGTGGAACCGGTTGCGCCCCAAGGGAACCCAGCACGACGCCAGCGGCCTCGTCGAGCGAGCCGATCGCGACGACGTCCGCGAGCGGGACGCCCCGATAGAGGAGGTCTCCGTCGGCCTGGCTGCTGACGGCCGTGGCGATGCTCCGGAAGCGCAGCAGCGGCTGGGGACCACCCGGTGCGCGGGTCGCCGACGCCATGGCGTCGATCTGCGCGCGCTCGAAGAGGCTCTCCTGCTGGCCAGGACGACGTTCGCTCCGCAGCAGCCCACGGCTGACGTACGCATACAGCGTCGCTCGCTTGACCCCGAGCCGTTGCGCGGCCTCGGTGGTGGTGATCCACGCCCCGGTCGTGCCCGTCATCCCGCCTCCGTGTTGATCGGGTCAACGTTGACTGGATCAACATTGACGATGTTGATCAACATGTTTGAGAGTGACGAGTGAACCCGAGAGGAGCACTCATGTCCAGCACCACCGCAGACTCGACACCCGCCGGCACGACCGACGCGGGCTTCGTCACCGTCCCGAAAGGCCTCGCGAAGGTCGTCGTCACCGACACCGAGCTCGGCGACGTCCGAGGCGACGAAGGCTTCTTCCACTACCGGCAGTACTCCGCCGTCGAGCTGGCCCAGAAGGTCGGCTTCGAGCAGGCGTGGCACCTGCTCTTCCACGGCCACCTGCCCGACGACGACGAGCTCGCCGCCTTCACGGCCGAGGTCGGCCGGCTGCGCATCATGCCCCGCGAGCTCGCCGACCTGCTGCCCGGGATCTGCGCGACCACGACCGACTCGCTGCAGGTCCTGCGCACGGCGCTGTCCGCGTGGGGCGGCGTCAGCGGCATCCGGCCGCTGTACGACGCCGACGCGGACGAGGCGCGCGCGGCGGCCATGGCGGCCGTCGCCGTCACACCGACGATCCTCGCCGCGGCCCACCGCCTGCACCAGGGCCTCGAGCCGATCTCCGCCGACCCGGGCCTTCGGCACGCCGGGGACTACCTGCGCATGGTGACCGGCGAGCTGCCCTCGGCGCGAGACGCCCGGGCCGTCGAGCAGTACCTCGTCGCGACGATGGACCACGGTTTCAACGCGTCGACGTTCACGGCTCGTGTCATCGCGAGCACCGGCGCCGACCTCGCCGCGTGCCTCGTCGGCGCCATCGGGTCCTTCTCCGGCCCCAAGCATGGCGGCGCACCGAGCCGGGCCCTCGAGTCGCTCGACGAGATCGGGACGCTCGACCGCGCCGAGCCTTGGGTGCGTGGGCGCATCGAGGCGGGCGACCGGATCATGGGCTTCGGCCACGCCGTCTACCGCACGCGCGACCCGCGTTCCGAGATGCTCAAAGCGGTCGCCCGCGGGTGGGACGACCCGCTCGTCGTCCTCGCCACCGGTGTCGAGGACGCCATCGAGAAGGCGCTGGCGCAGCTCAAGCCCGGTCGCGAGCTGCACGCCAACGTCGAGTTCTACGCCGGGGTCGTCATGAAGCTTGCCGGTCTCGACCCGTCGATGTTCACCCCGACCTTCTGCGTGGCGCGCGTCGTCGGCTGGACCGCCAACGTCCTCGAGCAGAGCCGCGACCCGAAGATCATCCGGCCGGCCGCGCACTACGTCGGTCCGCCGCCGCCCCAGCCGGTGCCCACCGGCATCCGCACGCCGCAGCCGGCCTGACGGCATACGGCCTCCGCCGGGGGTGGACGTGGGCGTGGACGTGGGCGCAGACGTCAGCGCGGACGTAGGCATGGAGCGGGCCCCGACGCATCCGGCGGCCGGGGCCCGCTCACCCGCGATCAGAGGGAGCTGCTGATCACGTCAGCTGCCGTACACCGCCTGCACTCCGGCGCGGTCGGAGGCGGTCATCGACAGGTCGTCGGACGTCCCGTTGCACTGGGGGTAGTGCATGATCGACGCCGAGTCGTACGGCGTCAGCGGACGCCAGTTGTTGTCCTCGAAGCACGTCCCGGCTTCGGGGCGGGTGTGCTCGTGGCGGAACCCGAGGGTGTGGCCGAGCTCGTGCGCCATGATGTTCGACGGCGTCCACGACCCGGCACTGTAGAGCGACTTCGCGTTGACGAGGACGTTGCGGCCCGACTTCGACGTGCTCGGGAAGAAGGCGCGGGCGATGTACTGCGTCGTCTTCGTCGGCTCGACGGAGAAGACCACCGAGCTGTTGCGGGTGGTGCAGCTGCCGTCCTGTGTCGAGACGTGGATGAAGTCGACGGCCGACGAGGCCGCCTCCCACTGGCCGGCGCCGGCAGCCATCGCGGACACGACGCGGCTGTAGTCGGCGCCGAACTTCGTGCTGACGCAGTACGTCAGGTTGCCGACGGCGGCCTGGCTCCAGCGGTCGTCCTGACCGTTGACCCGGTTGATGATGAGCGACTCGGCGTCGACGTGGCGCGGACCGGTGACCATGGCGTCGTAGAACTGACGCAGGTCGCCCTTGCTGTCCTCGGGCTCGTCTCCGTTGACGATGTACTGCCCGTCGAGGTCCTCGAAGGTGGTAGCGGCGAACTCCTGGAACGTCGGCACGTCACCCTCGACCGGGGCGGCGCTGGCGCTTGTGGCGGCCAGGCCTGCGGCGAAGGTGGCGGCGAGGGCGACGGACAGGGTCCGGAGCTTCGTGAGCTGCATGGATGGTGCTCCTCGGGGTTCGGGTCACCCGTTCGGCCGGGCGACTGCTCGAAACCGTAGGTTGGTCGTGGCAGGGCGTTGTCGTGGCGTTGGTCAGGACTCGGCAGGCAGTCGTCAAGGATGGGTCGGCATCGCGTAAGGAGACCACAGGCATGACGGGCGAGCTCGGGGGCGTGTCCAGGCATGCGGCATTCGTCCGTTTCTGGGTGGCCGATGCCGTGTCGAACCTCGGCACGTTCGTCTCGACCCTCGCGCTCCAGCTGCTCCTCATCGAGACGCTCGACGCGGACCAGGTGGCGCTCGGTGTCGTGCGCGCCGCGCAGTGGCTGCCGTACCTGCTCTTCGGCCTCGTCGCGGGCGTCGTCGTCGACCGGGTCCGGCGGCGTCCGTTGCTCATCGGGGCCGACGCGGTGTGCGCGGCACTCCTCGCGACGGTGGGCCTGCTCGCGCTGACCGGGCACCTCACGGTGCCGGTGCTCGCCGGGCTCGTCTTCGTCGTCGGGTCTGCGTCGATGTTCTTCAGCGCCGCCCACCAGTCGCTGCTGCCGACGATCGTCCCGGCATCGTCACTCGCCTCGGCGAACGCCCGTCTCTCCCAGACGTATGCGGCGACGCAGTCACTCGGTCCGCTCGTCGGCGGGGCCCTCGTGCGGCTGCTGTCCGCACCGGTGGCGGTCCTCGTCGACGCCGTGTCGTACGCCGTGTCGGCGCTCGTGCTCGCGACCGTCCGGGTGGACGAGCGCAGGCCCGAGGCGACCGGTCATGAGCACGACCGCCACCTGTGGACCGAGCTGCGCGAAGGGGCCCGCTGGGTCTACCGCCACGCGACGCTCGGTCCGTACGCGGTGTCGCTCCACCTGTGGTTCTTCGCCAACGCAGTGGTGACGACGGTCCTCGTCCACTACGCCACGACCGAGCTGCGGC
The DNA here is from genome assembly GCF_042666095.1 of Terrabacter sp. GCM10028922. Taxonomy (NCBI): domain Bacteria; kingdom Bacillati; phylum Actinomycetota; class Actinomycetes; order Micrococcales; family Intrasporangiaceae; genus Terrabacter; species Terrabacter sp. GCM10028922. Next base: position 366,081 of record NZ_JBHTFG010000023.1, read on the forward strand.
TCGACGCCCTCGCGGTCGGACTCGTCCTGGCCGCTGCGGGCGTCACGGGTGTGCTCGGCGCGGGGCTCGCCCCACGGTTGGGGGTGCGGTTCGGCACCGGCCGTGTGATCACGGCCATGGAGTGGCTCAGCCCGGCGGCATACGCCCTGCTCCTGCTCGCGCAGCCGGGGCCGTATGCCGTCGTGTGGCCTCTCGCCGCCAACGCCCTCTTCGGTCTCGGGCTCGGGCTCAAGGGCCCGCTCGAGATGAGCTACCGCAACCTCGTGACCCCCGACCGGCTGAGGGGTCGCATGAACGCGACCATCCGGTCACTCAACTGGGGCTCGATCGCCGTCGCCGCACCACTCGGTGGCTGGGCTGCGGCCACGTGGGGCGACCGCACCGCGATCCTGGCCGGCGTCGTCGGGCTCGCGGTCTCGGCGGTCGTCCTCTGGTGCTCGCCCTACCGCCGGGTCACGGTGGAGGGCGAGCGGCCGGCGGTCACCGTCACTCCGGCGCGGTGAGCGCCTGCCTCCAGGACACGCGCCCGCGGGTCTGCAGGAGCGACCGGCGGTAGATCCGCTCGCCGAGCACGACCGTCGCCGCCGAGAACGCCGCCATGACCACGAGCGAGAGCGCCGGCTCCCACCAGGCTGCGTCACCCGAGAGGATGCGGCCCGGCATCGACACGACCGAGGCGATCGGCACGAACGACGCGACCTTGAGCGCGGTGCCGGTGAGACCGAAGCTCGCCACGTAGACGAACATGAGCACGATCGTCATGGGTGCCGTCGTCGACTGGAGGTCCTCGGTGCGCGAGGCGAGCGCGCCCGCCACGGCGTAGAGGCAGGCGAGGGCGAAGAACCCGACGGTGAAGAAGAGCACGAACCACACGACCGACGTCGACAGGCTGGGCAACAGCGTCGAGAACTCGGTGAACGAGACCGCGACGAGGCCGACGGCGGCGAAGAGGACGACCTGGCCGAGGGCGATGACGGAGTTGCCGACGACCTTGCCGGCGAGCAGCTGCCGGAGCGAGATCGCGGTCGCGATGATCTCGACGAGCCGTGACTGCTTCTCCTCGACGACGCTCGCCGCGATCTGCTGACCGAACATCATCGCGGCCATGAAGAACAGCAGCGCGAAGGCGAAGGTCGCGGCCTTGACGAAGCCGGTGTGCCCGAGCTGCCCGTCGAACCGGTTGGCGGTCAGGGTGGTTCCCTGCTCGAGCGCCTCGACGGTGGCGCCTGCCGCTGCGGCGTTGCGCTCGAGGGCGGTGCCGCGCAGGGCCCCCTCGACGGCCGTCCGCAGCACCCGGTCCGGGTCGTCGGCCGACGTCAGCACCCAGCCCGACGTCCCCTCGTGCAGCCACGCGTCCGCGTCGCCGGCATCCACGAGGGCGCGTGCCGCGGCCTCGCCGGTCACCTGCGTGGTCTCGATCGCGACCTTGTCGTCCGACTCCGTGACCGCGGACGCGGCGCGCTCGACGAGCTGCCTGCCGTCGGCCCCCTGCACGGCGACGGTGTAGGTCGTCGTGCGGCCGCTCTCCCACACCGAGAAGGCGCTGAACCCGGCGATGAACAGGACCGTGATGAGCGTCGAGACGAGGAAGGCGCGGTTCGTCAGGCGCACGACGACCTCGCGCGCGGCCACGACGACCCACGGCCGACCGGCGTCCCCGAACGCGTCGGCGTCGTCGGCGGTCATGTCGTCGAGGGGGCGCCGCTGGATGGTGGTCATGCCGTCACCTCCCGGTAGATCTGGGCCAGGCTCGGCCGCTGTGGCGAGAGCTCGTGGACCTCGCCGCGCCGCAGGGCCTCCTCGAGGAGCCCGCGTTCGGCGCCGTGCTCGACGACCTCGAGCAGTGCGGTCCGGCCCTCGACGTCGACGGCGTGGATGCCGGGCACACCACGGACCCAGCCGGCGTCGCCCGACAGGACGAGGCGGTGCCGCGTCACGGAGTGGGCGCGGAGGTCGTCGGGTGAGCCCGCAGCGACGATCCGGCCGCGGGCGAGCACGACGAGGCGCTCGCAGAGCCGCTCGACCAGGTCGAGCTGGTGGGACGAGAAGAGCACCGGCACGCCACGCGAGGTGTGCTCGCGCAGCAGGTCGGCCATGCTGTCGACGGCTGCCGGGTCGAGCCCGCTGAACGGCTCGTCGAGCACCAGCGCGCGCGGTCGGCCCATGAGCGCGGCGATGATCTGGACGCGTTGCTGGTTGCCGAGCGAGAGCTTCTCGACGTGGTCCTTGGCGCGCTCGGCGAGGCCGAGCCGCTCGAGGTGGGTGGTCACCGAGGCCCGCGCGGCCGAGGCGCCGAGGCCCCGGAGCCGACCGAGGTAGACGAGCTGGTCGAGCACCGGCTGCTTGGGGTAGAGGCCGCGCTCCTCCGGCATGTAGCCGAAGCGCCGCCGGTCGAGCCGCGTGATGGGCCGGCCGTCCCAGAGCACCTCGCCGGCCGTGGGGGACAGGACCCCCATGAGCATCCGCATCGTCGTCGTCTTGCCCGCCCCGTTGCCGCCGACGAAGCCCGTGAGCAGGCCCGCCGGGACGGTGAAGCTGACGTCGTCGACGGCCCGGATGTCGCCGAACGTCCGTGTGAGGTGGCGCAGCTCGACGTCGGCCGTCGCGCGTGGTCTGGTGAGTCGTTCCCCGTTGTCGCTCATGGCGGCAACGCTAGGCGGAACCCCATGTTCGGGGGATCAGCCCGACGGGTGACCCCGGGTCTCCCCCGGGAGGATGAGGCCCGCCTCGTAGGCGAGCACGACTGCCTGGACGCGGTCGCGCAGGTGCAGCTTGGCGAAGACGTTGGACAGGTGCGTCTTGACCGTGGCCTCGCCGAGGTGGAGACGCGAGGCGACCTCGCCGTTCGACAGGCCGCGGCCGACGAGCCCGAGCACCTCGAGCTCGCGGGGCGTGAGGTCGTCGAGGCGAGCGTCCCGGTGTGAGGCGACCGGTGCTTCGGTGCCGCCGCGCGACGTCATCTGCTCGATGACGCGCCGGGTCACCTGCGGCGCCAGGAGGGCGTGGCCGTCGGCCACGGTGCGCACCGCCTCGACGAGGTGCTCGGCGTCGGAGTTCTTGAGCAGGAAGCCGCTCGCCCCGGCGGAGAGCCCCGCGAAGACGTAGTCGTCGCGGTCGAAGGTGGTGAGGATGACGACCTTCGACAGCCCGTCGGCCACGATGCGTCGGGTCGCCTCGATGCCGTCCAACACCGGCATCTGCACGTCCATGAGGACGACGTCGGGCCGCAGCTCGCGGGCCAGGCGCACGGCCTCATCGCCGTCGCTGGCCTCGCCGACGACCTCCAGGTCGTCCTCCACCGAGAGGATGAGCGAGAAGCCCGAGCGCACGAGACGGTGGTCGTCGACGAGCAGGACGCGCGTCGGCCGCGCGGCACCGGCGCCGGTCACGACAGGTCCTCGGGGAGCGGCATCCGGACGCGGACGCGGTAGCCGCCCGTGACGCGCGGGCCGATCTCGCTGACACCGCCGTGGGCGGAGAGGCGCTCGCGGATGCCGAGCAGCCCGAGGCCGGTGCCCGACGTGCCGGTGCGTGGTCGGCCGTCGTCGAGCACCTCGACCTCGGCGTAGCCGTGCGCGAACCCCGGCTCCGGACGGCGGTCGACCCGGACGAACACCCTTGCGGCAGAAGCGGTCGAGTGTCGGCGCACGTTGGACAGCGCCTCCTGCACGGTTCGGTAGAGCGACAGACCGAGGGCGTCCGGGACGGCGCCGACGGCACCGGGGAAGTCCTCGACGACCGTGCACTCGACGCGTACGTCCGCGGTGGCCACCTGGTCGACCAGCGCCGGCACGTCGGTGAGACGAGGCTCGGGGGAACGCGCGTTGCCGGTGGGCGCCTCCTCGCCCGTGCGCAGCGTGCCGAGCAGCTCGCGCATCTGCGACACCGCCTCGCGCGACGACGTCTCGACGGAGCGCAGGGCGGCCTCGGCCGCGTCGGTGTCACGGCGCAGCACCCGCCGGGCGGCGGCTGCCTGGATGCCGATCACCGAGACGTGGTGCGCGACGACGTCGTGCAGCTCGCGCGCGATGCGCAGCCGCTCCTCGACGACGGCCTGCCGTTGCAGGCTCGAGGCCTGCTCGTCGATGGTACGGGCCTGCTCGGCGAGCCGGTCGCGCTGGAGGGCGGCCCGCCAGGCCGCCTGGCCGCCGAGGATCGCCCCACCGAAGTACAAGAGGTTGATGAGCAGCGTGTAGACGACGTAGGCCGCGGCGGGGCTGAAGAGACCCTGCCGGACCTGCGGCTCGCCGGTGTGGCTCATCGCCTCCTCGACCCCGCTGCCGACGGCGAACTGCCACGTCAGCCAGCCGAACATCAGCAGCACGATCCCGACGACGACCCAGACCATGGCGCGGCGGTCGCGGGCCCACGCGACGCCGGTGAAGAGGGCCACGAAGTAGACGACCTGCATGGGCACCGAAACGGCCACCGCCGGCATCGCCAGGCCGAAGCCGAACAGGTGCAGGGACAGCCCCGACGCGACGAGCAGCGGCCAGCGGCGCCTCCAGACGAGCGGGATCGTCCCGACCGCGACCGCGACGTGGGGCCAGGCCCACGAGTCCTGTAGCTGGCCGAGCGAGTCGATGCTGCGTAGCAGCTCGACGCCGAGTGATCCGGTGATGAGGAAGCACAGGGCGATCCACATGTCGACCCGACGCGCGTGTGCCGGATCCCCCGGCACCCGCTCCCACTCGGAGTCGGCGCCCGCCCACGTCTCGACGCGTTCGAGCAGCGTGCGACCCCGGGACATGCGGCCCAGCCTAGGCAGGGTCGCGTCCCGGCGGATCCGCCGGGAGGAGGAGCCAGTCGCCGGGTGGGCGGCGGGGCGGCGGTACCGTCGGCGCATGGCTGTCACCACCTCCGCCCTCGACGTCTCGACGATGCGCTCGCGGCTGGACCGGCTGCGTCGTCGCGCGGTCGACGCCGGGGTCGCGGCGACCGTCGTGTCGCCGGGGTCCGACCTGCGCTACCTCACGGGAGTGGCCGGCTCCTCCTTCGAGCGGCTCACCGCCCTCGTCGTACCGAGCGACGACGCGGTCGCGCCCGTCTTCGTCTCGCCCGCGCTCGAGTACGCCGGGCTGGGCCACGTGCCGCTCGGCGACCTCGGTGTCGAGGTACGCACCTGGGTCGACGGCGAGGACCCCTACGCCCTGGCGCTGGCTGGAGTGCCGAGCGGACGTGTCGCCGTCTCCGACATGACGCCCGCGCTGCACCTGCTCAGGCTGCGCGACGCGGGGGCGGCGGACCAGCAGCTTGCAGGCCCCGTGCTGCGCGAGCTGCGGATGCGCAAGGACTCCACCGAGCTCGCCGAGCTGCGCGCGGCGGGAGCGGCCATAGACCGCGTCCACGCGCGCGTCGGCGAGTGGCTCCGGGCGGGCCGCACCGAGGCCGAGGTCGCCGCCGACATCGCGGCCGCGATCGTCGAGGAGGGTCACGCGACGGCGGAGTTCGTCATCGTCGGCTCCGGGCCCAACGGCGCGAGCCCGCACCACTCCGTCAGCGACCGGGTCATCGAGGACGGTGACGTCGTCGTCGTCGACATCGGCGGCCCGCTGCCCTCGGGCTACGGCTCCGACAGCACCCGGACGTATGCCGTCGGGTCGCCGAGGGAGCCCGACGTGTCGGAGGCGTACGCCGCGCTGCAGGCGGCCCAGCTGGCCGCGGTCGACGCGGTCCGTCCCGGCGTGTCGTGCGCGGCCATCGACCGGGCCGCGCGTGACGTGCTCGCCGACGCGGGTCTCGCCGAGTACTTCATCCACCGCACGGGCCACGGCATCGGCCTCGACGGGCACGAGGAGCCGTACATCGTCGCGGGCAACGATCTGCCCGTCGAGCCCGGCATGACCTTCAGCATCGAGCCCGGTGTCTACCTCACCGGTCGGTGGGGCGCCCGCATCGAGGACATCGTCGCCGTGACCGCCGAAGGCGTCGAGCGGTTCAACACGAGGCCGACCGACCTCGTCGTCCTCTGACGTCGCCCCCACGCGCGGGTGCAAAGTGCCCACTCGACCCGGTTCGGTGGTCTCAACCCATCTCCCCAACGTCGAGTGGGCACTTTGCACCAGCGGTCAGGAGTCGAAGCCGATGCCGATCCGGTCGAGGGTCCGCAGCCACAGGTTGCGGCGGCCGGTCCGGTCCTCGGCAGCCAGCGACGAGCGCGTGGCCCGCACGGCGGCATACCGAATCGGCTCTGGCGGGAACGGGATCGGCTTGCGACGCACCATCCCCAGACGCGTCAGCTCCGTGTCTCGTCCATCGACGAGGTCGAGTGCGACCGCCGCACCGAACCGGGTCGAGGCGACGCCAAGCCCCGTGTAGCCGACGGCATACGCCATGCGGCCGCCGAGCGCGGTGCCGAAGACCGGCGTGAAGCGTGACGTGGCGTCGATGACGCCGGCCCAGCGATGCGTGAAACGGATGCCGTCGAGCTGCGGGAAGATGTCGGCGAAGTGGTCGGCCAGCAGCCCGTGCGAGGCGTCCGACTGCTCGAACCTGGGGTCGATGCGCCCGGGGAAGTGGTAGTTCGCGTCGTAGCCACCGAAGAGCACCCGGTCGTCGAGCGTCCTTCTGTAGTAATGGAACTGGTTGGCCGCATCGGTCAGTCCCTCGCGTCCTCGCCAACCGATCGACGCGAGCTGGGCGGGGGTCAGCGGCTCGGTCATGAGGACGTGGTCGTAGACGGGGAGCACCCACGCGTTGAAGCGGCGGAGCACGCCTCGCGAGGCGTTCGTGCCGATGACGACGCGGTCGGCGCGGATCGCTCCACCGTCGAGGGAGACCCGCACGCCGGCACCGTCGGAGTCGAACGCCGTTGCGCGCGTGTGCTCGTGGAGTCTGACGCCGAGCGACTCGGCCGCCCGCGCGAGGCCCCAGACCAGCCGCGCGGGGTCGACGAGTGCGACCTCGGGGTCGTACATCCCGGCCAGGTAGCGGGGCGAGTCCACCCGCGCCCGCGACCCGGCGGAGTCGAGCAGCTCGACCGGGACGCCGTGGCGGCGGTGGAGCTCGTACGACTCGCGCACCGCCGGCACCTGGAGCCGGGTCAGCGCCAGAGTCAGCTCGCCCGGCACGTGGAAGTCGGCGTCGATGCCGTATGCCGTCAGCGTCTTCTCGATGCCGGTGAAGTTCTCCGCCGCGAGCCGGTCGAGCGTCTCCATCTCGTCGGGCCAGCACACCACGCCCTGCGCGAGACCGTGCGTGAGCGACGGGGCCACGAACCCGCCGTTGCGCCCGGACGCCCCGTCGGCGAGCCTCCCGGCCTCGATGACGACGACGTCGCGGGCGGGGTCGGCCTCCTTGGCCTGGATGGCGGCCCACAGGCCGGTGAACCCGCCGCCGACCACGAGCAGCTCGGTGCGGGCCGTGGTCCCGGTGAGGCGCGGACGCGGTTCAGGCCGCTCCGCGCGGTCGGTCCAGAACGGCACCGGCCGGGCATCGGCCAGCGCAGCGGCTGCGCGCTCGCTGAGGGGACCCGATGACCGACCGGGGTCGCGGGACGAGGTGCGGTGAGGGGAAACGCGCATGACGAGACGGATTCGACCATGCTTGGCTGGTGCCTGTGAACCCCAGTTCGTTCCAGAGCGATGGTGGACAGGCGAGCTCCGACCTCATGTCGAGCCTCACACCGGAGGAGCTGCTGCGCGTCTTCCACGACCAGACGCGCGCGCCCGTGCCGCTCGGGACTGCCGCGCGACCCATCGAGCTCGACGGCCCGGTTCGCAAGCAGTACGACGTCGACCCCACAGGCCACTTCGCGATGGTCGAGAGTCCCGACGGCCTCGGCGACGACCCCGACGGGCTCATCGCCCGCGTCCGCGACTTCTTCGCCGACCGCGGCCAGCGCGTCGAGTGGAAGACGTACGACTACGACGGCCCCGCCGACCTCGGCGGCCGACTCGTCGCGGCCGGCTTCGTGCGCCAGGACGACGAGGCGCTCATCCTCGGCGAGGCGGCGCCGCTCGCGGCCCAGGACATCGACCTGCCCGACGGGCTCGTCGTCCGCGCGGCCGACGACTTCGCCGACTTCGCCCGGATGCGCACGATGTCCGAAACCGTCTGGGGCGAGTCCCAGGCCTGGGTCACCGAGTCGCTCTACCCGGACTGGGTCGCCCGCCCCGAGTCCATGGACGTCGTCGTCATCGAGGAGTCGCGCGACGGGCCGGTGCTCTGCGCGGCGCGTGGCGAGTACGACTCGAGCGGCTTCACCGGTCTCTGGGGCGGGTCAACCCTGGCCGGCTGGCGCGGCAGGGGCCTCTACCGGGCCACGCTGCTCCACCGTGCCAGGCTCGGGCTCGAGCGCGGCAAGGACTACGTCCGCGTCGACGCCTCGCCCGACTCCGAGCCGATCCTGCGCCGACTCGGCCTGCACCGGGTCGCGACGACGACGCCGTACGTCTTCGACCCGCGCGCCTGACGCCCGACGAGCCGCTGAGCGGACGCTCACCGGTGGGTGGGCACCCGTGGGCAGGTGGCGGCATACGTGGCAGGATTCACGGCGGATCGTGAACCAGATCACTCAACAGCAGGAGTAGCAATGCCCATCGCCACCCCCGAGGTGTATGCCGACATGCTCGACCGCGCGAAGGCTGGCTCCTTCGCGTACCCCGCCATCAACGTGTCGAGCTCGCAGACGCTCAACGCGGCCCTCCAGGGCTTCGCCGACGCGGGCTCCGACGGCATCATCCAGGTCTCGACCGGCGGCGCCGAGTACCTCTCCGGCCCGAACATCAAGAACATGGTGAGCGGCTCGCTCGCCTTCGCGGCCTACGCCGAGGAGGTCGCGAAGAACTACCCCGTCAACATCGCGCTGCACACCGACCACTGCCCGAAGGACAAGCTCGACGGCTTCGTCCGCCCGCTCCTCGCCGCGTCGACCGAGCGCGTGAAGGCCGGCGGCAACCCCTGGTTCCAGTCGCACATGTGGGACGGCTCGGCCGTGCCGCTCGACGAGAACCTCTCGCTCGCGCGCGAGCTGCTCGACCTCGCCAAGCAGGCCAACGTCGTCCTCGAGATCGAGGTCGGCGTCGTCGGCGGCGAGGAGGACGGCGTCGCCCACGAGATCAACGACAAGCTCTACTCGACGCCCGAGGACGCCATCGCGACGGTCCAGGCCCTCGGCGCCGGTGAGAACGGCCGCTACCTGACGGCGCTCACGTTCGGCAACGTCCACGGCGTCTACAAGCCCGGCAACGTCAAGCTGCGCCCGGAGGTGCTCCTCGAGGCGCAGAAGGCGGCCGCCAAGGAGCTCGGCCTGTCGGAGGACGCGCGCCCCTTCGACCTCGTCTTCCACGGCGGCTCGGGCTCGCTGCCCGAGGAGATCTCGGCGGCCGTCGACTTCGGTGTCATCAAGATGAACGTCGACACCGACACGCAGTACGCCTTCACGCGGCCGATCGCCGACTGGATGATCTCCGGCTACGCGGGCGTGCTCAAGGTCGACGGCGAGGTCGGCAACAAGAAGCAGTACGACCCGCGTGCGTGGGGCAAGGCCGGCGAGGCCGGCATGGCCGCGCGCATCGTCGAGGCCTGCACGGCGCTGCGGTCGGCGGGCACGCACCAGTGAGCGACAACCTGCTCGGCATCCCGGAGACGCGGCTCGCCGTCGACCCTGCCGCCGAGAAGCTCGACTCCGGGGTCGACCCGGTGACGGTCGCCTCCACCCACCCGTCGAGCTCGCTCGCGTGGGCGGTGCTCGCCGAGGACGCTCTCGCCGAGGGTGACCGCGACGTCGAGGCGTACGCGTATGCCCGCACCGGCTACCACCGCGCCCTCGACGCGCTGCGCAAGTCGGGCTGGCGCGGCCAGGGCCCGGTGCCGTGGTCGCACGAGCCCAACCGTGGGTTCCTGCGCGCGCTCGCCGCGCTCGCCCGCGCCGCGCGCGCGATCGGCGAGACCGACGAGGAGGCGCGCTGCGCCCAGTTCCTCCGCGACTCGAGCCCCGAAGCCGCGCGCGAGCTCGGCTTCTGACCGACAGGCTCGACCCGATCCGGTGACCCCGGTTCGATCCCGCGACATATCGCCCGATCGAACCGGGGTCAGCCGCTTGAGCCGTTGTCCCCATCCCCGAATCGCGGGGGCCGGCCGTCCACAGCCGGCCGCCGGTGCCTTTCCGGACGGGACTCTGTCGCGGAACTGTCACGGCATGGACCTCACCCTGATCGCCCGCGACGACGTGTTCCCCCTGTCCCGCGCCCGCGCGGCTGGGATCGACCAGGCGGAGCTGCGCGCGTTGCTGCGTGCTGGACGCTGCCACCGCCTCCACCACGGGTGGTTCTCGACCCGCGCGCCGGCCGACGACGAGGATCACCACCGACTGCGGCTGGCCGCGCTGCTGCAGCAGTACGCCGGGGTCGCGGTCGCCAGTGACGCGTCGGCCCTGCTCCTGCTGGGTCTGCCCACCTACGAGCCGGACTGGGCGGTGGCGCACCTCATGCGGACCCGTCCAACAGGCAAGGCACACGCCAAGCCTGGCCTCATCGTCCGTCCGGCCCTCGAACATCCGGACGCCCATCGCCTGCCAGGCACGTCGCACACGGTCCATCCCGCCGTGGCTGTCGCCCTCGCCGGACTGAGGCACCCGTGCTCGTTCCTCGTGCCGGCTGACGCAGCGTTGGGTCGAGGGCTCGTCAGCGCCGATGCGCTCCAGCTCGGCGCCGACGTCCTCGGCCGCCGGCCCGGCATCAGCCGAGTGCGTGCCGCGCTGCCGCTGTGTGACGCGAGGCACGAGTCCGCAGGGGAAACCGTCACTGCGTGGGTGCTCCGGCAGCTTGGCTACCGTGCCGTCCCGCAGTACGCGGTGCCGGACACGGGCACCTGGACTCCGGGCGGCCTTGGCTACCGGGCCGACTTCGGAATCGTGGGGACGCGCGTGCTCGTCGAGTTCGACGGACGGCTGAAGTACCGCAGCGAGAAGGACCTCTGGGACGAGAAGCAGCGGGAGGACCGCATACGCTCGCTCGGGTGGGAGGTCGTACGGCTCACCTGGGGTGACCTGCGGCATCCGGAGCGCGTGCGTGCGCTCGTCGACGCGGCGCTTCAGCGGGCCCACCGCGCTCGACGTCCTGCCTGACGGCTCCCGCGACCGCGCGTCGATGGGTCGCCTTCGGTTCGTTCCGGCGAGATGTCGCCCGAACGAAGCGCGCTCGCGGGTTCGAGGAAAGTCGCCCGCTACCCACCACTGGGCGCGGTCTGGGGCAGGGGTCTCGAACCGATAACCTTGCGTTTGGCTTGGACCACAACCGGAAGGCAGACCGATGCCGGCAATCGTGCTCGTCGGAGCGCAGTGGGGTGACGAGGGCAAGGGCAAGGCGACCGACCTGCTGGGCAGCAGCGTCGACTACGTCGTCAAGTTCAACGGCGGCAACAACGCCGGCCACACCGTCGTCATCGAGAAGAACGGCAAGCGCGAGAAGTACGCGCTGCACCTGCTGCCGTCCGGCATCCTCAGTCCGAACTGTGTCCCGGTCATCGGCAACGGCGTCGTCATCGACATCTCCGTCCTCTTCGAGGAGCTCGATGGCCTCGAGGCCCGTGGCGTCGACACGAGCAAGCTGCAGGTCAGCGCCAACGCGCACATCATCCCGCCGTACAACCGGACGCTCGACAAGGTGACCGAGCGCTTCCTGGGCAGCCGCCGCATCGGCACCACCGGCCGCGGCATCGGGCCGACCTACGCCGACAAGATGAACCGCATCGGCATCCGCGTCCAGGACCTCTACGACGAGGGCATCCTGCGGCAGAAGGTCGAGGCGGCCCTCTCCGTCAAGAACCAGGTCCTGGCCAAGATCTACAACACGCGTGCCGCCGACGTCGACGAGGTGGTCGCCGAGCTCCTGTCGTATGCCGCCCGCCTCGCTCCCATGGTCACCGACACGGCGCTCGAGCTGGGTCGCGCCCTCGACCGGGGCGAGACCGTGCTCTTCGAGGCCGGTCAGGCCACGCTCCTCGACGTCGACCACGGCACCTACCCCTACGTCACGTCGAGCAATGCGGTCGCGGCCGGTGCGTGCACCGGGTCCGGCGTCCCGCCGACGCGCATCGACTCGGTCATCGCCATCCTCAAGGCCTACACGACGCGCGTGGGTGAGGGCCCGTTCCCGACCGAGCTGCACGACGACATGGGTGAGTTCCTCCGCAAGACCGGTGCAGAGTTCGGCGTGACCACGGGACGTCCCCGCCGGTGTGGGTGGCTCGACGTCGTCATCGGCCGCTACGCCCAGCGCATCAACGGGGTCACCGACTTCGTCATCACCAAGCTCGACATCCTCACCGGCCTCGACAAGGTGCCGATCTGCGTCGCCTACGACGTCGACGGCGTCCGACACGACGAGATGCCGGTCAACCAGACGGACTTCCACCACGCGAAGCCGATCTACGAGGAGCTGCCCGGCTGGTGGGAGGACATCACCCACTGCCGCCGGTTCGAGGACCTGCCCCCCAACGCCCAGGCCTACGTGCTGCGCGTCGAGGAGCTCATCGGGGCGCGCGTGTCGGCGATCGGTGTCGGCCCGGGGCGCGACGAGATCATCGAGCGCTTCCCGCTCAAGCCCGCCGTCGCCAGCTGACGCCATCGCGGCGTCACGGACGTCAAGGGCGTCACGAGGCACACGGCATACGACAGCGTTTGGAGAAGAAGGACATCCATGTCTGAACTGGTCGCCCCGCTCGACTGGGTCACCCGTCTGGCCGACGAGGTGGTCGCGGAGGCGCAGGAGCGCAACCCCGGCGAGACCATCGTGTGCGCGTCGGGCATCAGCCCGTCCGGCCCGATCCACCTCGGCAACTTCCGCGAGCTCATCACGCCGCACCTCGTGGCCGACGAGATCAAACGGCGCGGCATCCCGTGCGAGCACCTCCTCAGCTGGGACGACTTCGACCGCTTCCGTCGCGTGCCGAAGAACCTCGCCGGCGTCGACGACTCCTGGGAGCGGTACATCGGTATGCCGCTGACCTCGGTGCCGCCGCCCGCCGGGTCGCCGCACGCCAGCTGGGCCGACCACTTCAAGGCGCCGCTGCTCGAGGCCATGGCGGCGACGGGCATCGAGGTGCGCGAGATCAGCCAGACCGAGCAGTACCGCGCGGGCGTCTACCGCGAGCCGGTGCTCCTCGCGATGCGCGAGCGCACCGCCATCGACAAGGTGCTCGACCAGTACCGCACGCTCGAGGCCGTCGAGGCCGCGCGCCGGAAGACGACCGGCAAGGGCAAGGGCGGCAAGGGCGGCGGCAAGGGCGGCGGCAAGGCCGCGACGCTCACCGAGGAGCAGGCCGCCGCCGCGACCGAGGCCGAACGCGGCTCGGGCGCCGCCCTGGAGGACGACGGCAGCGAGGGCAAGGCCGGCTACTTCCCGTACAAGCCGTTCTGCACCGTGTGTGGCACCGACTTCACCACGGTCACGGCCTACGACGACGACAGCCACGAGCTGACCTACGACTGCACGAAGTGCGGCCACACCGAGACCGTCGACCTCGACACCTTCACGAACGGCAAGCTCGTGTGGAAGGTCGACTGGCCGATGCGGTGGGCCCACGAGCACGTCATGTTCGAGCCGTCCGGCGTCGACCACCAGAGCCCGGGGTCGAGCTTCGTCGTCGGCAAGGACCTCGCGCCGATCTTCGGCTGGGAGCGTCCCGTCGGCCCGATGTACGCCTTCGTCGGCATCGCGGGCATGGCCAAGATGAGCTCGAGCAAGGGTGGCGTGCCGATCCCGAACGACGCCCTCGAGGTCATGGAGGCGCCAGTGCTGCGGTGGATCTACGCGCGACGCCGACCCAACCAGAGCTTCGACGTCGCCTTCGGTCCCGAGCTGCAGCGTCTCTACGACGAGTGGGACGCCCTGGGCCGGAAGGTCGCCGACGGTACGGCCCAGTCCGGTGACCTCGCCGCGCACCTGCGCGCGACGTCGACTGCGACGGCCACCCTGCCGGCCACGCCACGTCCGATGCCGTTCCGCACCATCGCGTCGGTCATCGACGTGACGCAGGGCGACGAGGACCAGGCGGTCCGCATCCTGTCCGACCTCGACCCCGACAACCCGGTCGAGTCGACGGACGACCTGCGCCCGCGGCTCGACTGCGCCGAGCGGTGGATGCTCGGCTACGTGCCGGCCGAGGACCGCACCGTCGTGCGCACCGCCCCCGACACCGAGCTGCTCGGCTCGCTCGACGAGCAGCAGCGCGACTCGCTGCGCCTGCTCGTCGACGGGCTGGACGACCACTGGTCTCTCGACGGGCTGACCCACCTCGTCTACGGCGTGCCGAAGATCCAGCGCGGCATCGACCCCGAGGCCAAGGTCAAGGACCCCGAGCTGTCAGCCGCCCAGCGCGCGTTCTTCGCCCTCGTGTACCGGCTGCTCGTCAGCAAGGACACCGGGCCGCGTCTGCCGACTCTGCTCCTCGCCGTCGGCGCCGACCGCGTGCGGACCCTCCTCGGCCACTGACCCGAGCCGGCGTCGAGTGGGCACTTTCACCCGCCGCCCCACCTGGACGAAGGTCGAGTGGGAACGTGCATCCGGGTGAAAGTGCCCACTCGACCCACGAACGGTCGAGTGGGCACTTTCATTCGCACATGCGCCTGACGGCACACGGAACGGGCCCGGACATGGGAGCGGGCGAGGGGCGAGATGCAGGGGGGTTGCATCTCGTCCCTCGCCCGGTGCGTCGTCCACATTGGGGGGCGGGACTTCGCCAAACGCCAAGGGTCTCAGGGGGGAGGAGACGGCGGGGAGGGTAGGTTCGCACGCCCTGGCGTTGGACCAATCATCCCCCGCAGTCGGGGTTCAGTCGATGGTTCGAGCAATCCTTGAACAACTCTTTACCTAGGTGGAAACGGGTGCCTGCAGCGCATCCTGCGGGCACATCCGGTGAGCACCTGACAACGGGCGACACGAGCCGTCCACGACGGTGAAGTCTGCGGCGACCAGCTCGGAAATCAGGATCACGCAATCCGGACAGGCCGTCCGCCCACCGGGCACCGCCCGCATCCTGCGTCAAGAGCGGATCAGGACAGGACGGTCATCCGGTGCGCGGCGCGCGTCAGGGCGACGTATAGGACACGGACGCCACCGGGCGACTCGCGGGTGATCTCGTCGGGGTCCACGACGACCGTGGCGTCGTACTCGAGGCCCTTCGTCGACATCGGGTCGACGACCTGGACGCGGCCCTCGCCGAGCTCGGTCACCGGCGCGAGCGCGGCCGCGTGGAGGGCCGGCGTGACGACCGCGATGGCGCCCTCGACCTGCGTGAGCAGCTCGACCACGGCGGCGCGGACCGACGAGAACGGGTCGGTGCCGAGGGCGCCCTCGACGGGCTCGACGCCGGTCTCGCGGACAGCCTGCGGGATGTCGGCGTCGGGCACCTCGCGGCGCACGACCTCGGCGGCGTAGTCGAAGATCTCGCGAGCGTTGCGGTAGTTCGTGTCCATGTGGAAGAGCTGCCGCGCCTGCGAGCCGAAGGCCTCCTCGCGCGCGTCGGCCGCTTCGGCGGCATCGGGCCACGACGCCTGCGCCGCGTCGCCGACGACGGTCCAGGACGCGTGGCGACCCCGGCGGCCGATCATCCGCCACTGCATGGGGGAAAGGTCCTGCGCCTCGTCGACGAGCACGTGGGCGTACTCGTCGGGCTTGCCGATGCGGCCGGCGAGGAGGCGTTCGCGCGGATCGGTGAGCACCAGCGGCGCGTGGTCACGCGCGGCGCTGACGACGGGCTGCACCTCGGTCACGCCGTACTGGCTGAGGTCGTCGAGCTCCTCGATCTCGTAGAAGCCACGCTCCTCCTGCGGGGCCTCCTGCACGGGCCCGACCCGCCCAGCGACGTCGTCGACGAGCGCGACGTCGGCGACCGACCACGTGCCGGTCTCGAGCGCGAGGCGGAAGGACGCGGAAAGAGCCTCGACCTCGTCGTCGCGCAGTGTCCCGCGGGCGTGCCGGCGCACGAGAGCGGGGTCACCGAGCCAGAGCAGCACCTCGCGCGGGTCGACCTGCGGCCACCACGCCTGCAGGAACGCCTCGACGTCGAGGTGGTCCTCCCACCTGTCGAGGAACTCGGCCTTGGCCTCGCGCTCGCCCGTGATGCCGAGCGAGGCCCAGGCGGCCTCGCCGAGGGCAGCCTGTGCGGCAGCCGTGGCCGTGTTGCGCTGGTGCTGGCGCAGGACCTGCGAGCGCACCCGGTCGAGGTCGCGCGCCTCGAGACGCACGGGCCGCCCGGCGACCATCGCGCGGAACTCGGTCGGTGCGTCGGGGACCCGGCCGCGGGACGCGGCCCCCAGCAGCGTGCGGATGCGGGTGGAACCCTTGACTCGTGCGACCGCCGGGGGGTCGAGGCGCTCGGTGTGCACGACGTCGAGCACGTCGCCGAGGGCGCGCAGGATGACACTCTCCTCGCCGAGCGAGGGGAGGACGCGCTCGATGTAGGCCGTGTAGGCGCCCGACGGGCCGACGACGAGGATGCCACCCGACTCGAACCGGCGCCGGTCGGAGTAGAGAAGGTACGCCGCCCGGTGCAGCGCGACGACCGTCTTGCCGGTGCCGGGGCCTCCCGTGATCTCGGTGACGCCACGAGCGCTCGCGCGGATGGCCTCGTCCTGGTGGGCCTGGATCGTCGCGACGATGTCGCGCATGCGCTCGCCGCGACTACGGGTCAACGCGGCCATGAGGGCGCCGTCGCCGACGACGACGAGGTCGTCGGGTGCCTCGGGGACCATGAGGTCGTCCTCGACGCCGATGACGGTCGTGCCGCGGCTGCGCAGCACGCGACGGCGCAGCACCCCCATCGGCTGCGTCGGGGTCGCCCGGTAGAAGGCAGAGGCGGCCGGGGCGCGCCAGTCGATGACGAGCGGCTCGTAGTCGTCGTCGCGGACGCCGAGGCGTCCGATGTAGCGGACCTCGCGGTCCTCGCTCGCCGCGTCGGAGGCCGGGCGGTAGCCGTTGCCGGACACGTCGCCGGTGCCGGCGGCGGCAGCGGCCCGCAGCATCGCGTGGTCGATGTCGAGCCGACCGAAGACGAGACCCTCGTGCTGCGTGTCGAGCGCGGTGCGCCGCTTGGCAGCGTGGAACATCAGGGCGTCGCGCTCGAAGAGCCCGGCGCCCTCGGCGTCGCCGACCTCGACGGACCGGCCGAACTGCCCGCGCGCCAGGCCCTCGGCCTGCACGACGTCGGCCCGCAGGCCCGCCTTCCCGAGCTCCTCGTGGACGCGGTCGACGTGGGCCTGCTCGACGGCGATCTCGCGGGCGAGCTCGTCGGGGATGCTCTTGGTCGCCACCGACGAGACATCGCGCGATCGGGACGCGCTGCTCCGCTGGGACGATGCGTTCGAAGTGCTCACTGACATCCAAGGACTCGAGGGACGCCTGAGGCGGCGCGGGAACCATCAAGTCTACTGTCATGTCATGCCAACCACGCCCTGTGTCCCGCCCACCGGCGCGCCGCTCGTCGGCCGGGTCGTCCGCCTCGACCTGACGACCCCGGACGACGCTGCCGAGCTCTTCGCCGTCTACTCCGACCCGCGCTGCTACGAGCAGGGTTACGCGATGTCGGCGCCCCACGAGACCGTCGCCGAGACGGAGGCCCTCGTGGCCGCGGCGGTGGCGTCGCGCGAAGCCGGCCGGACGGCATACACGATCCGGCTCGTCGCCGACGGAGAGCTCGGCCCGGCCGGCACGGTCGTGGGGACCAGCTCGCTCGGCGACGTCGACACGGTGCGTGAGCACGTGCACCTCGGGTGGACGATGTACGGCTCACGCTGGTGGGGCACGGCCGTCAACCCGGAGAGCAAGCTGCTGCTGCTGGAGCACGCCTACGACACGTGCGGGTTCGGCCGCGTCAAGATCCAGACCGACGTCATCAACGCACGCTCCCGCGCCGCGATACTCAAGCTCGGCGCGACCTTCGAGGGGATCACGCGGCGGGACGTGAGGCGTGCGGACGGGTCCTGGCGCGACTCGGCGGTGCACTCGATCCTCGTCGACGAGTGGCCCCGCGTCCGTGAAGGGCTGCTCGCCCGGCTCGCGTGATCCTCAGCGGTACGCCTCGGCCGCGGCCTGCACCTTCGCGACGTAGGCGACCCACCAGTCGCGGTCGACGTCGGGCAGGTTGTCGCGCCCCTGGAAGCGGCCGGCTGCACCGTCGATCAGCTCCCGCAGGATGTCGGCGTGGCCGGCGTGACGGGCGGTCTCGGCGACGAGGTGGCCGAGGACGAACCGGACGTCGACGTGGGCCCGCTCCTCCGGCCAGTGCGGCACGCGGCCCATCGTGTCCAGGCCGAGCGCGACCGTGCGGTCGCCGTGCCGCCACGCCTCGCGGTAGAGGTCGACGACCTCTTCGCGCGACTCATCGGCGCGGGCATACATGTCGTCGTTGAGCTCCGCGCCGTCGGCCCACGCCGGCAGCTGGCGGTCCGCGGGGCGGCCGAACGTGGCGCCGAGATAGCCGAACTCGACGTACGCGAGGTGCTTGACGAGTCCGAGGAGGTTCGTGCCCGTCGGCGTCAGCGGTCGACGCGTGTCGTACTCCGACAGGCCGTCGAGCTTCCACAGCACCGCGTCGCGGTGCGCCTGGAGGGTCTGCACGAGCCACGCGCCGTGGTCGGGGGCCGGGTGGGTGTTGGGCACCGAGACAGCGTGGCAGCCACGGGTGGGTCAGCCAATAGGCTGTCGGCCGTGAAGGTCCTCGTACTCGGCTCCGGCGCCCGTGAACACGCACTCGTCAAGGCCGTCGCGGCCGATCCCGAGGTCGATGCGGTGATCGCCGCGCCCGGCAACCCGGGCATCGACGCGACCGCGCTCTGCGTCCCCGTCGACATCCTCGACGGTGCTGCGGTGGCGGCGCTGGCGCGCGAGCACGAGGTCGACCTCGTCATCGTGGGCCCCGAGGCGCCGCTCGTCGCAGGCGTCGCCGACGTATGCCGTGAGTCCGGCCTCGCCGTCTTCGGCCCCTCCGCCCAGGCCGCCCGCCTCGAGGGCAGCAAGGCCTTCGCCAAGGAGGTCATGGCCGCAGCCGACGTCCCGACCGCGCTGGCCCACGTGTGCACGACCCTCGACGAGGTGGAGGCAGCGCTCGACGCGCTGGGCGCCCCCCACGTCGTCAAGGACGACGGCCTCGCCGCCGGCAAGGGCGTCGTCGTCACGGACTCTCGCGAGGCCGCCGTCGAGCACGCCCGCAGCTGCCTCGCCAAGGCCGACGGCCGCCTCGTCGTCGAGGAGTTCCTCGACGGGCCGGAGGTCTCCGTCTTCTGCGTCAGCGACGGCGAGACCGTCGTCGTCTTCTCGCCGGCCCAGGACTTCAAGCGCGTCGGAGACGACGACGCCGGTCCGAACACCGGCGGCATGGGCGCCTACTCACCACTCGAGTGGGCGTCGCCAGGGCTCGCCGACGACATCGTCGCGCGGGTCGCGCAGCCGACGATCGACGAGATGCGCCGCCGCGGCACACCCTTCGTGGGCGTCCTCTACGTCGGGCTCGCGCTGACGTCCCGCGGCCCCAAGGTGATCGAGTTCAACGCGCGCTTCGGTGACCCCGACGGGCAGGCGTCGATCGCGCGCCTCGAGACGCCCTTCGCGCAGCTCCTCTTCGCGGCGGCCACCGGCGGCCTGGCCGACTTCGGGCGGCTCCGGTGGTCGAGCGACCATGCCGTCGTCGTCGTCATCGCGTCGGACGGCTACCCCGCGTCTCCGCGGACGGGCGACCCGATCATCGGGCTCGACGCCGCTGCCGAGGTGCCCGGCGTCGTCGTCCTCCACGCGGGCACCGCGCTCGACGAGAGCGGCACGCTGGTGTCCGCGGGTGGGCGGGTCCTCGACGTCGTCGCCGTGGCGCCCTCGCTCGCGAAGGCGAGGCGGGCGGCATACGACGCCGTGGACGTCATCGAGCTCGACGGGTCGCATCACCGCACCGACATCGGGCTGCGCGCAGAACGAGGCGAGATCGCGGTCGGCTGAGGCGAACCGTCCGGGCTGAGCCGGACTCTCCTTGGCATGAGCACGACGACTGCGATCCGAGGAGGGGCGATGACGGAATCCGGCGGCGCGCTGGACGACCGAGGGCTGTGGTCGCGGCTGGCCGACGCCGACGGCGCGGCGCTCACGGAGCTGTACCGGCGGCACTGCGATGCCGTGTACAACTTCGCGTTCCGGCGCACGGCGTCCTGGGCGGCTGCGGAAGACGTCGTGCAGGCGACCTTCACCGCCGTGTGGCGACGAGCCCGCAACGGCACGGTGGACCAGCTGCGGGCCGAGACGGCGCGGGCCGTGCTGCTCGTGATGGCGGGGCAGGAGTGCGCCAACGTCGCGCGCTCGGCTCGGCGGCAGCGGCTGCTACACGGGCGGATCGAGGCGGACGCCGGTGGCGCTGTCTCGGCCGACCATGCTTCCTCCACTGCGGCGCGCGTCGACGACGAACGGCAGATGAGCGAGGTGCACCGCGCCCTGAAGCGCATCCCGGCGGTACAGCGCGAGGCGATCGAGCTGGTCGTCTGGTCGCACTGCTCCATGGCCGAGGCGGCTGGCGCGCTCGGCGTCTCGGAGGGGACCGTGAAGTCCCGTCTGCACCGGGCTCGCCGGAGCCTCACCAACGTGATCGAGATCGATGCCCTCAAGGAGGCCCTGTCATGAACCTGCCCATTCCCCCTGAGCGCGTGCTGTCCGACCGTCTGACCAGGTGGCAGGCTGTGCGCGTGACCGATCTACCGCTTGAACTGCCCGGCTACGAGCACATCTACTCCGGCAAGGTGCGCGACCTCTACGCGCCGCTCGACGCGGACGGGGACGTCGTGCCCGACCGGCTGCTTCTCGTCGCGTCCAACCGGCTCTCGGCGTACGACTGGATGATGTCGCCCGAGATCCCCGACAAGGGAGCGGTGCTGACGCGCCTGTCGCTGTGGTGGTTCGACCAGCTCGCCGACCTCGTGCCCAACCACGTCGTGTCGACGGAGGTGCCCGACGCCGTCGCCGGACGGGCGGTGCTCGTGCGCAAGCTCGACATGCTCAAGGTCGAGGCGATCGCGCGGGCCTACCTCACGGGTGGTGGCCTCGAGGAGTACCGCGAGAAGGGCTCGGTGTCCGGCGTCGCCCTGCCGGAGGGGCTCGTCGACGGGTCGAAGCTGCCCGAACCCGTGTTCACGCCGACGACGAAGGCGCCCCTCGGGGAGCACGACCTCCCGATGGGTCCGGCCGAGGTGGAGGCCGAGCTGGGTGCCGACGTGGCCGCGGAGGTGTCGCGCCTGACGCGAGCCATCCTTGCCCGCGGCAACGAGATCGCCTCTGCGCGCGGGATCCTCATCGCCGACACGAAGGTCGAGTTCGGTGTCGCGCCCGACGGTTCAGGTGGTCTGGTGCTCGCCGACGAGGTGCTGACGCCCGACTCGTCGCGGTTCTGGCCGGCCGAGCTGTGGGAGCCGGGCCACGCCCAGTCGTCGTACGACAAGCAGTTCGTCCGTGACTGGCTCACCTCGCCGGAGTCGGGCTGGGACCGCGCCAGCGGCGAGGCGCCGCCGGAGCTCCCCGAGCACGTCGTCGAACAGACCCGGGCCAAGTACGTCGAGGCCTACGAGCGGCTCACCGGCGAGTCGTTCTGACCCTTCCCTCGGAGTCTCAGCAGCGGATGCTCGTCCGAGGTGCTGGCGCATGCTGAGAAGGTCCGGAGACCCCGACGTCACACCTTCCGGATCCGGTCGGCGACCTCCTGCCTCGCCGCGAACCCGGCCGCCTTGTACGTCGCGACGCCGCCGACGTTGGAGCTCGGCGTGCACACGCGCACGCTCGACGACCCCATCTCCCGCAGCGCGGCCGCCCCGGCGACGGTGATCGCCCGGCCATAGCCGCGGCCGCGGTGGTCCGCATGGACGCCCATCGGCTCGACCAGTCCCGGCTTCCCCTTGCCGGCCGACCAGACCGTCACCACCGCGGCGGGGCTGCCCTGGTCGTCGTAGGCACCCAGGCATCGGGCGTCGGCGTAGAACGGTGCCGCGGACATCTCGTGCCGGTACTCGCGCGTGGGCCTCGTGGTGTCGAACGCGGACCGCAGGACGTCGGCGAAGTCCTGTGCCTGCTCCAGGCCGATCGCCTTGATCGACACGCCGGGGTCCTCCACCGCTTCGGCGAGGTCGCGGAAGAGCGGCGTCCACGGCTCGTCGACACCCCAGCCCTCCTTGGTCAGCAGGTCGTGGAGCAGCAGGCCCTGCGGCGCCTCGATGGACACCGCTCCCTCCGGCAGCACGCCGCGCTCCGGCAGCGAAAGGTCCTCGACGAGTCGCCGAGCCAGGCCCTCGTCCCCGAAGGCGTGAGGAGCCACCGTCATCCGCACCAGCGTGGGCGTATCCAGCATCCCGACAGCGACGATCCGTCCGTGCCGGCTCCAGGTCCTGACCACCGCGGCCGTCTCGGCCGTACCGAACCGGTAGTTCCAGCCGATGTCACCGGGATGCAGCTGCATCGGCGCTTCGTCGTGCTGCCACTCCCGCAGCGCCGCAACAGCCTCGCGCATCCCGTCGGGCGTCGGCGTGCTGAGCACAATCGTCATAGCCGGGATCTGACACCTCCGTCTCGGTGGCTGCAACCGAATAACCAAGAACGCCGGCCACCCTTCTGAACCACCGGACTTCGCGACACGAGCGTTCATGCACAGCGAGTTTCATTGGCGTGCAAGGCATTCCGACCTAGAGACCGGCTATCGCTGTCAGATGCGAAGATGGCGGCATGTCTGCTCTCCCCGTGGCCGTCGGGCCTGGTGCCCTCAACGGCCAGGCACAGCCGAGCATCCCGGCCGGTGACGACCTCTCCCTCCGGCCCTTCCGTGACACCGACGCCGAGGTGCTCGTCCGGGCGTACGCAGACCCGGCGATCCAGCGCTGGCACCGTCGGTCCATGACCCACGACGATGCGCTCGAGTGGATCCGCGGTCGGGCGCACGCGCGCTGGGCCACGGAGACCGGCGCCGAGTGGGCGGTGGTCGAGCACACCGGCCGTATCGTCGGCCGCGTCGGCCTGCCCGTCCTGCACCTCCGCGAAGGCCTCGCGGAGGTGGGCTACTGGGTGCTGCCCGGGGGCCGCGGCAGGGGTGTCGCCGGGCGTGCGCTCACCGCGATGACGGAGTGGCTCTTCGCTCTCGGCCTGCACCGGGTCGAGCTCATGCACTCGGTGCACAACGAGCCGTCGTGCCGCGTCGCCGAGAAGAACGGCTTCGAGCTCGAGGGCACCCGACGGTCGGCGCTGTTGCACCCGGACGGCTGGCACGACATGCACCTGCACGCGCGCATCGCTCCTGGTCGGTGACGGTCGCGTCGGCCCTCTGCGCGCCCACGGCATACCGCAGGGGAGTGTGACGCCCGCTGTGGCACGCTGGGCGCATGACCGAACCCGTCGCCGACAAGACCCCCGCCGCTGCCGAGCGCTACGTGCTCCGGCAGAAGCTCACGCTCATGGTCAACCGCTACGAGATCATCCGCGCCGACGAGCAGGGCAACGAGCTCGGTCTGCTCTGCTTCGCCGAGCAGAAGCGGATGGCGTTCAAGGAGCAGGTCACCTTCTACACCGACTCCGCCAAGACGCATCCGCTCTTCGGCTTCAAGGCCCGCAAGCGCATCGACCTCGGCTCCGGCTACGACGTGACCGACGGCAACGGCCAGCCGATCGGCTACTTCAAGAAGCAGTTCGGCGCCTCGCTCCTCAACTCGACGTGGATGCTCGCGCTGCCCGACGGGCGCGAGTTCATCGGGCGAGAGCGCAACCAGAAGGTGGCCATCGCACGACGTCTCTGGGAGGTGCTCCCCGTCGTCAACGACCTGCCGGGGCCCTTCCTCTTCCACTTCGACTTCAAGGCCCCCGACGGGTCCGTCGCCTTGAGCTCAGACAAGAAGGTGGGGCTCAAGGACGTCTACCACGTGACCCTCCCGGCGCTCGCCGACGGCAAGCCCATGGACTGGCGGGTGGGCATGGCGATGGCGGTCGCGCTCGACGCCCTCCAGTCCCGTTGAGACGGTGTCAAGGGCGCCCGCGCCGCCCGATATAGACTCTGGGCGTCCTGAGGGACGCCTCCATCCCCATCCAGCGCAGGGAGAAGCACCACTGATGGGAAGCATCGTCGTCGACGTCATGCTCAAGCCCGAGATCCTCGACCCGCAGGGACAGGCCGTCGGTGGCGCCCTGCCGCGGCTCGGGTTCAACGGTTTCACCGACGTCCGCCAGGGCAAGCGCTTCGTGCTCACCGTCGAGGGTGACGTCACCGACGCGCAGCTCGACGCGGCCCGCGAGGCCGCCGAGACCCTCCTGTCCAACCCGGTCATCGAGGACGTCGTCTCGGTGCGCGCTCTGGACGAGAGCGGCTCCGACGGCGGCGACGAGCAGGACGACGAGCAGGACGACGCGCAGTGAAGATCGGCGTCGTCACGTTCCCCGGTTCGCTCGACGACCGTGACGCGGCGCGCGCCGTGAGCGAGTGCGGCGGCGAGGCGGTCTCCCTGTGGCACGGCGACGCCGACCTCAAGGGCGTCGACGCCGTCATCCTCCCCGGCGGCTTCTCCTACGGCGACTACCTCCGCTGCGGCGCGATCGCGCGCTTCGCCCCCGTCATGGAGGCCCTCGTGCCCGCAGCCCAGGGCGGGCTGCCGGTCCTCGGCATCTGCAACGGCTTCCAGGTGCTGACCGAGAGCCACCTGCTGCCCGGTGCGCTGATCCGCAACGACCACCGCAAGTTCAACTGCGTCGACCAGCGCCTCGTCGTCGAGAACGCGACGACGGCCTGGACCTCCGACTTCGAGGCCGGCCAGGAGATCACCATCGTCCTCAAGAACGGCGAGGGCGGTTTCGTCGCCGACGAGCGCACGCTCGACACGCTCGAGGGCGAGGGTCGGGTCGTCTTCCGCTACGTCCCCGACGCCCAGGACCGCAACCCCAACGGCTCCTACCGGCACATCGCCGGCATCACCAACGAGCGCGGCAACGTCGTCGGCCTCATGCCGCACCCCGAGCACGCGGTCGAGGAGGGCTTCGGTCCGAGCCTCGACGGCCGCGGCTTCTTCACCTCGATCATCAAGCAGACCCTCGAGAGCGCAGCCAACGCATGAGCGACACGCAGACCGTCCCGCAGGCGCCGGCGGCGCCGGTCCTCGACACCGTCGAGCACGCCGCCGTCACGCCCGACGTCGAGCAGCCCTGGGCCGAGCTCGGCCTCAAGCCCGACGAGTACGCCAACATCCGCGAGATCGTCGGCCGCCGTCCGACCATCGCCGAGCTCGCCATGTACTCCGTCATGTGGAGCGAGCACTGCTCCTACAAGTCGAGCAAGGTCCACTTCTCGCTCTGGGGCGAGAACACGACCGACGAGATGCGCGAGAAGCTCCTCGTCGGCATCGGCGAGAACGCCGGCGTCGTCGACATCGGTGACGGCTGGGCGGTGACCTTCAAGGTCGAGTCGCACAACCACCCGTCCTACGTCGAGCCCTACCAGGGCGCCGCGACCGGTGTCGGCGGCATCATCCGCGACATCATGTCGATGGGTGCGCGCCCGATCGCGGTCATGGACCCGCTCCGCTTCGGCAACCTGCACCACCCGGACACCCAGCGCGTCCTGCCCGGCGTCGTGGCCGGAGTCGGCGGCTACGGCAACTGCATCGGCCTGCCCAACATCGGTGGCGAGGTCGTCTTCGACGACTGCTACCAGGGCAACCCGCTCGTCAACGCCCTGTGCGTCGGCGCCATGCGCATCGAGGACATCCACCTCGCCAAGGCGTCCGGTGTCGGCAACAAGGTCATCCTCTTCGGTGCCAAGACGGGCGGCGACGGCATCGGCGGGGTCTCGGTGCTCGCCTCCGAGACGTTCGACGAGGGCGGCCCGACGAAGCGCCCCGCCGTGCAGGTCGGCGACCCGTTCGCCGAGAAGGTGCTCATCGAGTGCTGCCTCGACCTCTACAAGGCGGGCGTCGTCGACGGCATCCAGGACCTCGGTGGAGCCGGGCTCTCCTGCGCGACAAGCGAGCTCGCCTCCAACGGTGACGGCGGCATGCAGGTCGAGCTCAGCCTCGTGCCCCTGCGCGACGCGAGCCTGCAGCCGCAGGAGATCCTCATGTCCGAGTCGCAGGAACGCATGATGGCCGTCGTCGAGCCGAAGCACCTCGAGCAGTTCCTCGCGATCACCGACCGCTGGGACGTCGAGGCCACCGTCATCGGTGAGGTCACCGACGGCGACCACCTCGTCATCACGTGGCACGGTGAGGTCATCGTCGACGTGCCGCCGCGCTCGGTCGCCCACGAGGGCCCGACGTACAACCGCCCGCTGGCCCGGCCGGCATACCTCGACGAGCTCAACGCGTCGGGCACCGCCTCGCTCGCCAAGCCGGAGACGGGCGACGACATCCGCGCGCAGCTGCTCACCCTCATCGGCTCGCCCAACCTGTGCGACAAGTCCTGGGTCACCGACCAGTACGACCGCTACGTCCTGGGCAACACGGCGCTCGCTCAGCCCGACGACGCCGGCGTGGTGCGCGTCGACGAGGAGACGGGACGTGGCGTCGCCGTCGCGACCGACTGCAACGGTCGGTTCGCCAAGCTCGACCCGTATGCCGGCGCGCAGCTCGCGCTCGCCGAGGCGTACCGCAACGTCGCAACCGCCGGGGCGGCACCGCTCGCCGTCACCGACTGCCTCAACTTCGGCTCGCCGGAGGACCCGGGCGTCATGTGGCAGTTCCGTGAGGCGATCCGCGGCATCGCCGAGGGCTGCAGGTTCCTCGGCATCCCCGTGACCGGCGGCAACGTGTCGTTCTACAACCAGACCGGCGACGTCGCGATCCACCCGACGCCCGTCATCGGCGTCCTCGGCGTCATGGACGACGTCTCGAAGCGGTCCGGCTCCGGCTTCCGCAACGACGACGCCCACGTCTACCTCCTCGGCACGACGCGTGACGAGCTCGACGGGTCCGAGTGGGCGCACGTGGTCCACAAGCACCTCGGCGGTCTGCCGCCCAAGGTCGACCTCGCCGCCGAGCAGGCACTCGGGCGGGTCCTCGTCGAGGCGGCCGGCACCGGTGTCGTCGAGGCGGCGCACGACCTGTCCGACGGCGGCCTGGCCATCGCGCTCGCCGAGGCGTGCATGCGCCACGGTGTCGGCGTGACCGTCGACGGGCTCGACCGCGTCGGAGTCGACGCAGACGGCAACCCGCTCGACGCGTTCACCGCCCTCTTCTCCGAGTCGACGGCGCGTGCGCTCGTCGCCGTCCCGGCCGGCCACGCCGCCGAGTTCGAGGCGATGCTCGGCGACGTGCCGCACGCCCGCATCGGCGTCACGGGTGGCCGCGACCTCGAGGTCCCCGGCCTCTTCTCGGTCTCGGTGGCCGAGCTCAAGTCGGCCCACGAGTTCACGCTGCCGGCGGTCTTCGGCGCCTGAGGTCCGCCACGATGGGGTCATGGCCCGCTTCGTCGTGGTGGTGGGAGCCGGGACCCTGCGCTACGACGCGCTACGACGCGCTCAGCGCACCCGCCAGCCACGGGCGTCCGGGGGCACTGGGCTCGCTTCACCCTCCGGCCCGAACGGACGTGCACCGGCGACCATGCGACGCA
This sequence comes from Terrabacter sp. GCM10028922, assembly GCF_042666095.1. Lineage (NCBI taxonomy): Bacteria > Bacillati > Actinomycetota > Actinomycetes > Micrococcales > Intrasporangiaceae > Terrabacter > Terrabacter sp. GCM10028922. The sequence goes on from NZ_JBHTFG010000023.1 coordinate 393,617, forward strand.
GCGCCTCTCCCTCACGCAGGCCGGTCGGCAGGTTGGCCCGCGCCACCGCCCTCCGCAGCGTCTCGACGGGAAGCGGCGACACGCTCGCGAGGAGGACCACGTTGCCGAAGCGCCGTCCCTTGAGCACCTCATGGGTCGCGACGAGCGCCACATGTGGCAGGAGGGCCTCGACGGTGGCGACGACACGAGCCACCCACCGCAGGCCGGGCTCGTCCGCGAGGTTCCACAGGGCCAGGCCGGCCGGCCGCACGACCCTCCCGACCTCTTCGACGTATGCCGTCCCGACGAGCTCCGGCGGCACGCGTCCTTCGGCGTACGCGTCCGTCACGACGACGTCGGCCGAGGCGGTCCTGAGGGCGCGCACTCCCGTGAGCCCGTCGACGGGCCGCACCCGGATGCGGTGGCGCCGGGGGAGCGGGACCTCACGGCGGACGAGCTCGGTGAGCGCGGCATCGGGCTCGAGGACGATCTGCGGCGACCCCGGACGCGTCGCCTCGACCCACCGCGGGAGCGTGAGTCCCGCGCCACCCACGTGCGTCACGCCGAGCGGACGGGGCGCAGGGGCCACGGCCTCGACCGCCAGCGCCAGGTGCTGGACGTACTCGAAGACGAGGAGCGTCGGGTCGTCGGGCTGGACGTGCGACTGAGGCGAGCCGTCCATGTGCACGGTGACGCCGCCCTGCTCGTCCCACTCGAGCGAGACCCGCTCGGCCGTCGGCGGGGTCACGAGAGGTCGAGGACGAGCTGGCGTTCCTCGCCGTACCGCGTGAACCCGGCCCGGCGCAGGATCGGCGACGACGTGTCGACCACTCCGTGGGTGAGGCCGAGCGTGGCACCGGCGGCGCGCGCGGTGCGCAGGCGAGCGTCGAGGACGGCGCGGTAGGCGCCCCGGCCGCGTACCGAGCGGTGCGTGCTGCCACCCCACAGGCGGCACACCTCGCCGGCGAGCGTGTAGCCGCCCGTGCCCGCCGGACGCCCGTCGACGTACGCGACCCACCGTCCGCCCGAGTCGTCGACGAGACCGCGTTCGACCTCGAGCAGCGCCGTCGCGACCTGGTCGTCGCTCGGGGGCTCGCCGCCGAACGCGTCGTTGCCGACCACGATCGCGTCGCGAACCGTCTGCTCGTCGGTGACGCGGCGCACCTCCACGTCGTCGGGCACCGCGAGGTCGGGCCCGCCGGCGGCCAGAGGGACGGCGAGCACGTCCATCCGTTCGACGACGGCCGCCCCGCGCGCCATGAGCTCGACCTCGAGCCCGGGCGGACGGGTGAACTCGGAGAGGCGCCACCAGAGCCGCTCGCGGCCCCAGCCGAGCGCGACCGCGCAGATCTCGTCGGCGAGCGAGGCGGCATCCCGCTCCGAACCGAAGACGCGTGCCGACGTGGGGGTGAGGAAGTAGTCGGGGTACGCGACGACGAGGTACTCCTCGTTCCGCACGTGGGGCGCGCCGTCCGGCACGCAGCTCCACTCGTTGGAGGCGGCGAGGACAGCCTCGGCGTCCCAGTTGGTCGTCACCCCCACAGGCTACGGTCGGGGCATGCGATTCGGTCTGGCGATCCTGCCCGAGCACCCCTGGCGCGTGGCCGAGCCGATGTGGCGCGAGGCCGAACGGCTGGGCTTCGACCACGGCTGGACCTTCGACCACGTGACCTGGGAGGGGCTGCCCGACTCCCCGTGGTTCGGTGCCGTGCCGACCCTTGCCGCGGCGGCCGCGGCCACGGAGCGGATGGCCCTGGGCACCTTCGTGTCGTCTCCCAACAACCACCACCCCGTCCAGCTCATGCGCGAGGTGCTGGCGCTCGACGACATCTCCGGTGGCCGCTTCCTCCTCGGTGTCGGCGCCGGGGGTGACCTGGACTCGCGCATCACGGGCGAGGACCTCCCGCTGCGCGACCGCACCGCCCGGTACCACGAGTTCACCGACCTGCTCGACCGTCTCCTCAGCCACGACCGCGTCACCGCCGAGGGCCGTTTCTACAGCGCGCGCGACGTGCGCACGCTCCCGGGCCCGGTGCGCGGGGGCGAGACCGGCAACCGCGTGCCGATGGTCATCGCCGCCAACGGCCCGAAGTCGATCCGGCTCGCCGTCGAGCGTGGTGACGGATGGATGACCTACGGCGGCGTCGCTGACACCGACGAGGAGTGGTGGGCGCTCGTGGCGAGCCACAGCCGACGCGTCGACGACGCACTCGAGGCCGCCGGCCGCCCGTCCGCGGACCTGGCCCGCTACCTCGACATCGACGCCCCGCCGACGTTCGCGCTCTCGAGCGCCGCCGCGTTCGAGGACGCCGTCTGTCGTGCCGCCGACCTCGGCTTCACCGACGTCATCACGCACTGGCCGCGCACGACCGACCCGTTCCGCGGCACACGCGACGTGCTCGACGAGGTCGCCGCCGACGTCATGCCTCGGTTGCGCTGACCCGGGGGCGCACTGACGGCGCCCGTCGATAGCCTGCCCGTATGCCGCCCCGCCGACGTACGCCGATCGCCGACGGCCGCGCCGCGCTCGCCGCCTGCCGCGCCGCCGACTATGCCGCGGACCGGAAGACCACGGCGACGGCCGTCCGGTTCACGCTCGAGGAGCTCGCGACGACCGCGCCCGGCCGCACCCTCGAGGTGCGCGTCCCGCCGCACGGCGCCGTCCAGTGCATCGAGGGCCCCGTCCACACCCGCGGCACGCCGCCCAACGTCATCGAGACCGACGCGTCGACGTGGCTGCGGCTCGCCGTCGGCGACCTGACCTGGGAGGCCGCCGTCGACGGGGCCCGCGTCCGGGCGAGCGGTCAGCGCGCCCACCTCGAAGGACTCCTCCCGCTCGCCTCGCTTAGGCTGGGCCCGTGACCCAGCCGACCCAGCCGACCCCTCCACGCCGGCCCGAGCGCTCGCGCATCCCGAACTTCAAGCGGTTCCTGGTCACCGGGGCTCTGGTCGGGCTCGTGATCGGCGTCTGGCTCGGTCTCCGCGACCCCGGCGGCCCGAGCTACACGACGACGAAGCCGTTCGACACCGGCGCCGCGGTGCTCTTCCTCGGGGCGCTCGGCGCCTTCTTCGGCGCCGGTCTCGCGGGCATCGTCGCGATCCTGCTCGAGCGCGCCGGCCGCAAGGGCTCGTGACGCAGGCCGCGCGCCCGGGTCCTCTCGCCGGGGTCCGCGTCGTCGAGCTCGCCGGCCTCGGACCGGCTCCGTTCGCGGGCATGCTGCTCGCCGACCTCGGGGCCGACGTGATCCGCATCGACCGTCCGGGCGAGGCGACCCTGCCGGTGCCTCTCCCTCCCGAGTCCGACCTGTTGCGCCGGGGCCGTCCCTCGGTTGCCCTCGACCTCAAGCACCCCGACGGCCTCGCCACGGCACTGGCCCTCGTCGACCGCGCCGACGTCGTCGTCGAGGGCTACCGCCCGGGTGTGGCCGAGCGTCTCGGCCTGGGTCCGGACGCCTGCCTCGCGCGCAACCCCGCCCTCGTCTACGGACGGATGACCGGCTGGGGCCAGGACGGCCCGCTCGCCCAGACCGCCGGCCACGACATCGGCTACGTCGCGATCACCGGCGCCCTGCACGCCATCGGTCGCGCAGGCGGCCCGCCGCAGGTGCCGGTCAACCTCGTCGGCGACTTCGGCGGCGGCGCGCTCTATCTCGTCGTCGGCGTGCTCGCCGCGCTCCTCGAGTCTCGTGCGAGCGGCCGTGGCCAGGTCGTCGACGCCGCCATCGTCGACGGCACCGCACACCTCTCGTCGCTCGTCGTCGGGCTCGTCTCGGCCGGCCTGTGGTCCGACCGCCGCGGCACGAACCTCCTCGACACCGGCGCCCCCTTCTACGACGTCTACGAGACGAGCGACGGCGGCTGGCTCGCCGTCGGGCCGCTCGAACCGGCGTTCTACGCCGAGCTGCTCCGGCTGCTCGACCTGACCGACACGGCGCCGGACCGTCTCGACCCGGCGCAGTGGCCCTCCCTTCGCAGCCTGCTCGCCGACACGTTCCGCACGCGCACCCGCGACGAGTGGACGGAGCTCCTCGAGGGCACCGACGCCTGCGTCGAGCCCGTCCTCAGCTATGCCGAGGCGCCCGCGCACCCCCACCTCGCCGCGCGCGGCACCTACGTCGAGCACCACGGCGTCGTCCAGCCTGCCCCCGCGCCGCGCTTCTCGCGCACCCCGGCGTCCCTGACCACTCCGCCCTCGAGCCCGGGGGCCGACACCCGGTCCGCGCTCGCTGCGTGGGGCATCGATGACGTCGACGCCCTACTCGCCTCGGGCGCCGCGGTGGCGCCATGAGGCTCTTCGTGGCGGTGGTGCCGCCCGACGACGTGCTCGACGACCTCGAGGAGCGTGTCGAGCCGCGTCGGGAGGCCGGCCCCGAGATCCGGTGGACCGACCGTCACCAGTGGCACGTCACGCTCGCCTTCCTCGGGGCCGTCCCCGAGGCCCGCCTCGACGACCTCACCGAGGCCCTGGCGCGCTCGGCCGCACGCCGCGACCCGCTCGTGCTGCGCCTGTCGGGTGCGGGTGCGTTCCCCAACCCGTATGCCGCGCGGATCCTGTGGGTGGGTGTGGAGCAGGTCCGCGGTGACCTCGTGAGGGCAGCGGGCGGCATACGCAATGCGGCGAGCGCGGTCGGGGCGACCCCCGACGGCACCCGGTTTCACCCACACCTGACGCTCGGCCGCTTCCACCGCCCCGCCGAGGCGACCCGCTGGATCCGCGCGCTCGACGCGTGGGAGGGCCCGGCGTGGCGCGTCGAGCAGTTCGTCCTCGTCGAGTCGCACCTCGGCGAGGGGCGCGGGCGGCGTCCACGCTACGAGGTGCTCGCCGAGCTGCCGCTGCGCGGCACCGACGGCTGACGGCGTCCTGCGGCCGTCGGCACGTGTGGGACACTTGGGCAGTGGCACGTGGCGACGGTCGTTTGAACCATGACCTCATCCCCGGCGAGAAGGGCCCGCAGGACGCCTGCGGGGTCTTCGGCGTCTGGGCTCCCGGAGAGGACGTCGCGAAGCTGACGTACTTCGGGCTCTATGCGCTGCAGCACCGCGGCCAGGAGTCCGCCGGCATCGCGACCGGCGACGGGGAGAAGATCCTCGTCTACAAGGACATGGGCCTCGTGTCCCAGGTCTTCGACGAGACGGCGCTCAGCTCCCTCCGCGGGCACATCGCGATCGGGCACACGCGCTACTCCACGACCGGCGGGTCGACGTGGGAGAACGCCCAGCCGACCCTCGGCGGCACGGGCCACAGCACGCTCGCGCTCGCCCACAACGGCAACCTGATCAACACGGTCGAGCTCAAGGCCCTCGTCGACGAGCACTTCGGTGGCACCCGCATCACGGGTGAGCTCGCGCGCGGCAACACCTCCGACACGGCGCTCGTCACGACGCTGCTGTCGGCCGACGAGGACCGCACCCCGGAGCAGGCCGCGCTCGAGCTGCTGCCGAAGCTGCGCGGCGCGTTCTCCTTCGTCTTCATGGACGAGTCCACCCTGTATGCCGCCCGCGACCCGTGGGGCGTGCGGCCCCTGGCGCTCGGCCGCCTCGAGCGGGGTTGGGTCGTGGCCTCCGAGACCGCGGCGCTGCAGACGATCGGTGCCGCCGTCATCCGCGAGGTCGAGCCCGGCGAGCTCATCGTCATCGATGAGGACGGCCTGCGCTCGCACAAGTTCGCGGCGCCCCAGCCCAAGGGCTGCGTCTTCGAGTACGTCTACCTCGCACGCCCCGATGCCGTCATCCGCGGTCGCGTCGTGCACGAGGCGCGCGTCGAGATGGGCCGCGTCCTCGCCCGAGAGCACCCCGTCGAGGCAGACCTCGTCATCGGTGTGCCCGAGTCGGGCGTGCCTGCAGCTGTGGGCTATTCGCAGGAGTCGGGCATCCCGTTCGGCCAAGGCTTCGTCAAGAACGCGTACGTCGGACGCACCTTCATCCAGCCGTCGCAGACGCTGCGCCAGCTCGGCATCCGGCTCAAGCTCAACCCGCTGGAGCACACGATCCGCGGCAAGCGCCTCGTGGTCGTCGACGACTCCATCGTCCGCGGCAACACCCAGCGCGCGCAGATCCGGATGCTGCGCGAGGCGGGCGCGGCCGAGGTGCATGTGCGCATCTCGTCGCCGCCCGTGCAGTGGCCGTGCTTCTACGGCATCGACTTCGCGACGCGTGCCGAGCTCATCGCGACCGGCCTCGGGGTCGAGGAGATCCGTGCGTCGATCGGCGCCGACTCGCTCGGCTACATCTCCGAGGAGGGGATGGTGGGCGCGACGGACCAGCCTGCCGACGAGCTGTGCTCCGCCTGCTTCACCGGTCGCTACCCGATCGAGCTGCCCGAGGACGGCCACATCGGCAAGCACGTCCTCGAGACGCTGCCCTTGACGGTCCGCACCGGCCACGACCGCTCGGTCGACGTCGAGGGCGTCAGCCTCGGTGTCGGAGTCGGCGGCGAGAACGCCCTCCAGCACCCCTGAGAATCGATCGGTTCGATGTATTCGACGGTCACCCGTGACCGCGGAACACATCGAACCGGCGGCCGGTGTGGGAGTGTGCGGCGGCAACCTGGTCGAGGAAGAGATCGGGCTCGAGGCGTAGGCCGATGACGTCGATGCGCAGCACCCGGTCGCCCGCGAGCACGAGGGCGTTCTGGCGCAGGTTGTCCATCATGACGTTCAGGCCCTCACGGTGGTGTGCGCCCTCGATCTCCACCACCAGGTCGCAGCAGTCCCACCGGACATCGAGGTAGATGCGTCCTCGTGCCCCGTGCCGGACGACCTGACGGCTCGGCTCCGGCAGCCCGCGTCGTCGACATCGACCCGCGAAGTCGAGCTCGCCCAGGGACTCGACGCCCGACGCGATGTCTCGAACCACCGCACCGATGAACGCCCTTCGCGTGCGTCCACGGACGGATCGTTGAGCCGCAGCCAGGAGGGCCGGAGCCGTGAGCTTCTGCTGGACTGTCATGAGCAGCACGAGCGCTGCTTGCCGATCCGAGACCGCCCAGTGAGCAGCGCGAACCGCGGCCACCGCCGGACGTACTCGCGGCACCCCGGTTGCGAGCACCTCATCAGGCACGCGACGAATGATCTTGTGGACCGTGACGCCCCGGCTGGTGACGGTGTTGTGGTTGTGCTTCGCGGACAGGTGGATTCGGTCGTCCTCGTAGCCCTTCAACCCGGCAGCCTGCAGCGCGGTCACCCCGTCGATCGCCGCGATCGACTCGCCGACCTCCCAGACAGCCCGCCAGCGCTGAGCCATGACACCGAGCGGTGCGGTGTGCACGGCGACGGTGTGACGGCCGTGTGTCTGCCAACGACCTGACTCGACCGCCCGTCGAACGTGAATCTCGCTCAGCCCTGCGGCGTACAGCTGGCGGCGCGACACAACCCCGTCCTGGCTCTCAGCCAGTCTGCGCGCGGTGGCCAGCCGTTCCCTGTCCATGGCGTGAGGCTGGCCTACCGAGCACGGCTGAGCGATCGCGAAGGCAGGCCTGTGGACGATGAGCATCCGACGCCCGGGGGGTGTGGACGCGTCGCGGTCGCGGGTCGATGTGTTCGACGGTCACCCGTGACAGCCGAATACATCGAACCGCCGGCCGTCGGTAGGCTGTGCGCGTGAGCGATGCCCCCATCACGTATGCCTCGGCCGGAGTCGACGTCGAGGCGGGTGACAAGGCCGTCGAGCTGATGAAGGAGTCGGTGCGGCGCGCGACGCGGCCCGAGGTCGTCGGCGGTCTCGGCGGATTCGCCGGCATGTTCGACGCGAGCGCCATCGCGCGCATGACCCGCCCGATCCTGGCCACCAGCACCGACGGCGTCGGCACCAAGGTCGCCATCGCGCAGGCCCTCGACAAGCACGACACGATCGGCTTCGACCTCGTCGGCATGGTCGTCGACGACATTGTCGTGTGCGGCGCCGAGCCGCTCTTCATGACCGACTACATCGCGACCGGCAAGGTCGTGCCGGAGCGCATCGCCGCCATCGTCGGTGGCATCGCGCGCGCGTGCGAGGAGGCCGGCGTCGCGCTCGTCGGTGGCGAGACCGCGGAGCACCCCGGACTGCTCGAGCCCGACGAGTACGACGTCGCGGGCGCCGCCACGGGTGTCGTGGAGTATGCCGCCGTGCTGGGTCCGCAGCGCGTGGCCGACGGTGACGTCGTGGTGGCCCTGGCGAGCAGCGGCCTGCACAGCAACGGCTTCAGCCTCGTTCGCCGAGTCATCGAGAGCGCCGGCTGGCAGCTCGACCGGCACGTCGACGACTTCGGCCGCACCCTCGGCGAGGAGCTGCTCGAGCCGACCCGCATCTACACGAAACCGCTGCTCGAGCTCATCGCCGACGACGGCGTCGACGTGCACGCCCTGAGCCACGTCACCGGCGGCGGTCTCGCCGCGAACCTCGCGCGCGTGCTGCCCTCGGGCACCTTCGCCCGTCTCGACCGGTCGACGTGGACGCCGCCTGCCGTCTTCCGCACGGTCCAGGACCTTGGGCGCGTGCCGCAGGCCGACATCGAGCGCACCCTCAACCAGGGCATCGGCTTCGTGGCCGTCCTGCCCGAGGCGCACGCCGACCGCGCCATCGAGCTGAGCGAGGCACGCGGCATACGCGCCTGGCGCCTCGGCGAGGTGGCCACGGAGGAGCGCGCGCACGCCGACGGTCTGGTCGCCCCGGACGTCGAGATCGTCCGCGGGGCCAAGGGCGTCGACGGCGGCGCCGTGCAGGTGGCCGGGCAGCACCCCATCGCCTGAGAGCCGTAGCCCCACGGACTGCGCCGCCACGCGACGATGCCCGCGCACCTTTGAGGGTGCGCGGGCATCGTCGCGTTGACCAGACTCCCTCCGCCGGGGGCGGAAGGCAGCACCGATCGCGCGCCGGGTGGAAACACTCGACGCACGAGGTGCAGACGGAAGGGGAAGGCGAGCTCAGCGCTCGCCCGAGGCCCACTTCCCGTATTCGTCGTACTCGTCGTCGTCGACGGACCGTGGCTGGTTGGTGCCGTCGCGTTGCGACGGACCGTGCAGCTCACGCTCCAGCGCGCTCAAGTCCGTATCAGGTGTGTAGTACTTGAGCTGCCGTGCGACCTTGGTCTGCTTGGCTTTGGCTCGGCCGCGCCCCATGGCGTGACCCCCTCGTGCGTCGTGCCGGGACGGCATCGCTCCTCGGAGAACCGGGTGGTTCTTCGATGTCCGCGTAGCGGCCCCGGGAATGTGTGTGTTCTCGTGGTGCTAACGCTACATGAGTGAGGCAAATCCCGCGCCCGCCGCCACCCAGGTAGGGCGCCTCGGCGGCGAGCGAACCGTGGGCGACCCGCCTCGGCCGTCCCGGGGGTCATGGGGGACCCCGGTTGCGGGCCCGCTTGGCGCCCGTGGTATGGAAGACCGCTCGGCGTATACACCCTGTGTTGCAAAAGCGGGACGATTTGACTCTTTTCAGTGTTTAACCGCCATCGGGCTTGCCGAGACTTTACTCTGTCTTTACTGAGCCCCGGACTGGGGCACATGCGTGTCGCTGCACCTAGCGACAGGGTGGTGGGGATATGACAATGACGACTCAGGATCGACACGAGACCGAGAAGCTGCTGACACCTGCCGAGGTTGCGGCCCTCTTCCGGGTGGACCCGAAGACCGTGACCCGATGGGCCAAGGCAGGCAAGCTGACTTCGATCCGGACCCTTGGTGGGCACCGGAGGTACCGCGAGTCAGAGGTTCGCGACCTGCTGGGTGGCGGGCACTGAGCTCGACCGTTAGTTGGGGGTAAACCGGTCAACCAGTCGGGGGAGAGGCACCAGCACGGTGTCGCTCCCCCGACTGCTACCAGGCACGAGTGCTCAGGCGTTCCCGCTCGGGACCGGGTTCACGGTGCACACGAAGTACTTCACGACGCCGCCGTCCACGAGTGCGCCGCCGTCCATGGCAGCCTGCACCTCGTCGGCCGAGTCGAGCACGCCGTTGCCGTCGAGGTCGCCCGCAGAGAGGGCCTCGGCGTACGTTCCGGTGAGCGAGACCGCGTGAACCTGCCAGCGCCCGCCGTTGTAGTCACGGTCACCGGGCGCTGCCGTCGCGACGCTCGGCTGGACGGCGCCGAAGCTGTAGATGGTGTCCCAGGCCCGCTCGGGCGCGCCCGTGCCGCTGAGGTCGGTCGGCGTCGCCACGGTGCGGTAGAGCTCGTGGTCGACGTAGAACGCCGGTCCGGACACCCCGCCGGCCTGGGCTGCGGAGCCTGCGGCCACGAGGCCGGGGAGGGCGAGGACGGCGATCCCGAGCGACCGAACGATCCCACGGGTCAGGTTGTGCGACATGGCTTTCCACCTTTCGGCCGGTCACCGTGACCGGCTCTCCACCGAGTCAAGCGGGACGGCGGGCGGCACTCCATGACGGCGTGCTTACCGGTCCTTACGGACCGGAGACGTCGGTGGAGCGTCCTATCGTGGCGGGATGACCACCCGCCCCGACATCACCGCCATCACGCTCGGTGTCCGCGACGTCGAGGTGTCGCGCACCTTCTACGTCGACGGGCTCGGCTTCCGGCTCGTGCTGCACCTCCCGGGCCAGATCTGCTTCGTGCAGGGGGCGCCCGGCCAGCTGCTCGCCCTCTGGGACGTGTCCCAGATGTCGAGCGAGTACGGCGACGTCGCCCACGGCCCTTCCGGGCCGCCGATGTCCCTCGGTCACAACGTCGCCGCCGAGGAGCAGGTCGAGCAGCTGTATGCCGCCGCGCTGGCCGCCGGTGCGACGTCCGTCACTGCCCCCGCGAGGCGTGAGTGGGGAGGCGTGAGCGCGTGCGTGGCCGACCCCGACGGGTTCCGGTGGGACTTCGTGCACAACGCGGGCTTCCGGGTCGACCCCGACGGCACCGTGCACCTCGGAGACGACTAGGCACGAGTCGCCGAGGCCCTGGGAGGGCCGGCCCGCGGTCAGTGCCCGAGCGCGCGCAGCTGGAGGCGCAGCGCGAGCCGCGTCTCGGGGTCGTGCAGGTCGAGGTCCACGACGTCCGAGAGGCGCTGCAGGCGGTAGCGCAGGGTGTTCGGGTGCACGTGGACGCCGGCTGCGGCCGCACGCGGGTCGCCGGGATGGTCGAGCCAGGCGGCGATCGTCTCGAGGTATGCCGTCTGGTGGGCCTCGTCGTGGTCGCGCAGCGTCGCGACCGGGCCGAGGAGCTCCTCGGTCCAGATGCCGCCGAGGGCACGTGCGTTCGTCACGGCGGCCCACGCGTCCTCGACGGTGGTCGTCGTGCCGGTCACCCGGCCGGCACCGCGAAGGCGCTGGACCTCGGTGGCCTCGCGTCGCGAGCGGTCGAGGTCCACGGTGCGCGAGACCCGTCCCCCGGCGCTCGCGGTGGCAGCAGGGCTCACCCCGGCCACCTCCTCGACGACACCGAGCAGCCACTCCCACGTGCCCGGAGCGGTGTCTCCGGGCACGTCCCGGACGAGTGCGAGAGCGACGCCGTCGAAGATCGCGAGGAGCGGCTGGCGCCATGACCTCCGGCGTGCCACCGACTCCCAGACCTCGAGCTCACGCTCGGGGTCTCGAGCGGCGTCGGGGTCGCGGTCGGCCCGTAAGCCCGGGTCGCGGTGCGCGCCGGACAGCACGACGACCCGCCACGGTGGCGGCGGCAGCCAGCCCTCCGCCTCGAGGGTGTCGCCGCTCAGCACGGCCCGGAGCCGGTCGGCTGAGACCCGTCGGGCGAGGTCGGCCTGCGAGCGTAGCCGGAGCAGGTGCAGGGCCACGACGGAGGCGGTCTGGGCGAGCGAGACGAGGACGTGCTGGGGCGGCTCCTCGTCGACGACGGCCCAGATCGATCCGAGCCACTCGGTGCCCGCCCGCACCGGCACGACGAGGCGGGCCCGCAGGCCACGCCCGGCCGGTACGAAGAACGGCTCGTCGGAGCGGGCGAGACGCCTGAACACGCCGCGGCCCCGGAGGCTGGCGATCACCTCGTCGGGCACGCGCCGGCCGACGATCGTCGACACGCGGGCCGGGTCCGCGACGTCCTGGGTCGAGGAGTAGGCGAGCACCCGCGACTGGGTGTCCTCGATCGTGATCGGGGCGGCGACGAGCGCGGCGCACGCGTCGGCCAGGGCGAAGAGCTCGTCGAGCACCGGTCCCTCCGCGCGCAGGGCCGGCCCACTCGCGGCGCGGTCGAGAACGCCGCGCAGGAGCCACACGACGTGTGCCCACGAGGCATGCTCGGCCAGCTCGACGAGGCTGACGCCGAGGCGCGCCGCCGCCGACCTGACCTCGGGGTTGCGGGCGGCGGCGCGCCGCATGACGACGGCACCCGTGTCGACCCCGGCCGCGCCCTCGAGCAGGGAGACCGCCTCGGCGGGACGCTCGACCCCGACCCCGAGGAGCAGGTCGCCGGCCTGGCCGAAGACGCCGGACGCCGGCTCGGCCAGCGTCACGTCGTCGACGGCGGAGCCGCCCGCGTCGACCACGACTGTGAGCAGGCCGCCGCCGAGGGTGCCGACGAGCTGCCCGACCGGCAGACCGACGGGGGTCGTGGAGGAGGTCCGGGTCGCGGAGGTGCGGCGTGGTCGCGAGGAGGCGGACGGCATACCCCATGATGACCCAACGCTGTGCCACCAGCACAAGCCATGCCTGGAACTCTGTCATCCCAGCACCACGATGCAGCGCTCCGTCACCCCCACCATGGAGGCAACGCACCACCCCAGATCTCCACCCTGACCCAGGAGTCGATCACATGGCCGCTGTGACACCGTCCGGCACCCCCGTCCCCGAGCGCGTCGCCGTCGTCGGCGCCGGCATGGTCGGCCTCGCGACCGCGTGGTTCCTCCAGGAGCGCGGCGTCGAGGTCACCGTCATCGACCGCGACGGCGTGGCCGCCGGTGCGTCCTGGGGCAACGCGGGCTGGCTCACGCCCGGCATCGCGACGCCGCTGCCCGAGCCCGCCGTGCTGAAGTACGGCCTGCGCGCCGTCCTCAGCCCGAGCTCGCCCGTCTACGTGCCGCCGAGCGCGCGCCCCGACTTCCTGCGCTTCGTCACCGGCTTCACGCGCCACAGCACGATGAAGGCCTGGAAGAAGGCCATGGGCGCCCTCGTCCCCGTCAACGACCTGTCGCTGCAGAGCTTCGACCTGCTCAAGGCCGGCGGCGTCGACGCGGAGACGTACGAGGCGAAGTCGTTCACGGCGGCCTACCGGACCGCCGAGGAGCGCCAGACCCTGCTCGAGGAGATCGAGCACATCCACGCCTCCGGCGGCGACATCACGTTCGACGTGCTCTCGGGGGACGAGGCGCGTGCCATCGAGCCGGCCCTGTCCGACCAGATCGGCGCCGCGATCGTGCTCCACGGCCAGCGGTTCATCAACCCCGGTGCCTACGTCGCCGCGCTCGCCGACTCGGTCACCGCCCGCGGCGGCAAGATCGTCACCGGCAGCGCCGTCACGGGCATCACCGACACCGCCAACGGTGTCGTCATCACCAACGACTTCGGCGGCACCGAGCACTACGACGCCGTCGTCGTCGCGACCGGTGCCTGGTTGGGCACGCTGGCCCGCCAGTTCGGCGTCAGGCGGGTCGTCCAGGCCGGCCGCGGCTACTCGTTCAGCGTCGCCGTCGACGACCTGCCCAACGGCCCCGTCTACTTCCCCGCCGCCCGCGTCGCGTGCACGCCGGTCGGTGACCGACTCCGGGTGGCCGGCATGATGGAGTTCCGCCAGCCCGAGGCCGCCCTCGACCGGCGCCGCATCCAGGCGATCGTCGAGTCCGCCCGCCCGCTGCTGACGGGCGCCGACCTCGACCACCGTCAGGACGAGTGGGTCGGCTCGCGCCCCTGCACCGTCGACGGGCTGCCCCTCGTCGGCGCCACGAAGAGCTCGAAGGTCTTCGTGGCCGGCGGGCACGGCATGTGGGGCATCACGCTGGGTCCCGTCACAGGCCGTCTCCTCGCCGAGCAGATCGTCACGGGCACGACGCCCGAGCAGCTGCGCGCGTTCGACCCGATGCGCTGACGTCAGGCGGGTCGGACCGGAGCCGTCCCGAACGCGACGTCGAACCGGTCGCACCAGATCACGACGGACGTCAGGCCGCCGAGGTCGGCATCGGCCGGGATGACGTAGTTCTGGTTGCCGTCGGTGCCCTTGAGGTCGCCCAACGCGACGTAGCGGCCGTCGTCGTACCGGCGCCAGTCGTCCCCGCCCGCCGGCTGGTCGGTGAGCCACACGTCGACGTCGGGCCCGTCGCTCGTCGAGAAGCCCTCGAGCCGCAGCAGGCGGGTGCCGTCGGCGAGCTCGAGGACCCGCGCCGTGCCCGAGGTCGCGTGCTCCCCGTCGACGAACCGTCCCTCGCCCAGCACCCGCACGGGTGCGTTGGGGGCAGGGCTCGGTGACGACGAGGTCGCGCTCGTGTCGGTCTTCGGCGTCGTGACCGCCGTTACCACGACGGGCAGTGGCTCGTCGACGACGCTGCGCGTCAGCAGGCGCCACGGCTGGAAGAGCACGAGGCCGACTGCCAGGGCGACGACGCCGGCTCCCGCGAGCCAGGTCACGACGGGCCTGCTCAGCAGGCTCCGTCGACGCGGAGTGGTGCGGGTGGGCTGCTCGGACATGGTCGCTCCCGGTGGTGCCGCCGGGCCGGCGCGCCCTGCGGTGCTCCCAGCCAAGCGCTCGGAGGCGGGCCCGGTCCATGACGAGGTGCTTACAGATCGCTGACGCCGGGTCAGCCGACGATGAGGTATGCCGGGTGCTCGGGGACACTCCCCGTCTCGAGCAGGTGCCGGGCCAGGAGGAGCGCGCCGTCGAGCGCACCGCCGCGGGCGGGCGACCGTACGGCGCCGACACGCGCAAGGCTCGCGTCGAGGGCGTCGGCGACTGGAGCCGCCGCGAGCAGGCCGCCCGTCGCCGCGAGGGCCGGATGGTCGAGGCCCTCGGCGGCGCGCAGCAGCGACTCGGCAAGCGCGGCACCGGTCTGCACGCAGAGCTCGTGCGCGACGGGGTCGTCGACCGCGGCTGCCGTGACCAGCGGGGCGACCGACGCGAGGCGTTCGGGAGCGTCGGGCGTCGTCATGACGAGTCTCGGCCAGGTCTCGGGTGCACCGAGAAGCCGTGTCGCCGTGGAGAGCAGGGCAGCCGACCCACCGGGCAGGCCGTCGTACGCCCGCAGTGCGGCGCGCAGCCCGGCCATGCCGAGCCCCGCCGCCGACCCGGCGTCACCGAGCACGTGACCCCAGCCGTCGACCCGCCGCCACTGCCGGTCGAAGTCCGTCCCGAAGGCGACCGCTCCCGTGCCGGCCGCTACCACAGCACCAGGGCGGAGGCCGCCGGTCGCACCGACGAGGTTGGCGACGGCGTCGCTGACGACGACCGTGCGCCGGGCCCCCAGCCCGTCGGCGACGGCACGGAGCACCTCGGTGCGGTCGGCGAGGAAGAGCAGCCCGCGCATCGACCATGCGACGACGTCGGGCGGCCTTGCGGCAGAGGCGGGCTCACCTGCGGCGAGAAGCGAACGCGCGTCCGCCACGAGCGCCGGCACGTCGACGCCTCCCGGCCCGAGCCGCACGCCCGGGGCGCTGAGCACGGGGCCCGGCCCCACGGCATACCTCTGCAGGCGCAGTCCCGAGCCGCCGACGTCGACGGCCACCACCGTCGGCGTCGTGGTCGGCTCGCTCACGCGAGCGAGCCGATCACTTCGCCATGCCGGCGGTCAAGCCCGCGACGATCTGCTTCGTCGCCACGAGGAAGAGCACGATGAGCGGGATCGTCGTGATGACGAGACCGGCGAAGACGGCCGAGTAGTTCGTCGCGTTCTCGCCGAAGAACGTCGTGAGGCCGACGGGCAGCGTGTACTTGTCCTCGCGGCGAAGGAGCACGAGGGGGAAGAGGAAGTCGTTCCAGATCGGCACGAAGCGGAAGACGGCCACGGTCGCCAGGGCCGGCCGGACGAGCGGGACCATGATCCGCCAGAACGTCTGCCAGCTCGTCGCCCCGTCGAGGGCCGCCGCCTCCTCGAGCTCCTCTGGAAGCTGCCGGAAGAACGTCGTCAGCACGAAGACGGAGAACGGGATGCCCGATGCGGCGTACATCAGCATCAGGCCGGCACGCGAGTCGATGAGGCCGAGACCGTCGAAGAGGTAGAAGATCGGCAGGATCGCGAGGTGGATCGGCAGCATGAGGCCCGAGAGGAACAGCGACTCGAGCCAGCGGAAGATCCGCGAGCGGGCACGTGCCAAGGCGTATGCCGCCATCGTCGCCACGGTGGTCGAGACCGCGACTGCCCCGACGGTGACGAGGAGGGAGTTGCCGAAGTACGTCGCGAAGTTACCGGTCGTCCAGGCCTCGGCGTAGCTGGCTGTCGTCGGCGGAGCGGGCAGCCCGAGCGGGTCGGTGATGAGGTCGGCGTTGGTGCGGAGGCTGTTGCTCACCATGAGCAGCAGCGGCACGAGCGCCAGGGCGGCATACGCCCAGAGCAGCAGGCCTGCGCCCGCGCCACCGACGGGACGGTTGACCCGCGGCGGGCGCCGGCCGGGGCGCGCGGCGCGGGCAGTGGGGCTCGCCTCGCCGGGCGCCTCGGTGGTGACGACGGCCGCGGTCATGCGGTGATCCGTCGCTCGTGGCGTCGCAGCACGGCGGTGGCGGCGTAGGCGCCACCGAAGATGATGAGGAAGAGCAGCGTCGCCAGCGCCGACGAGCTGCCGATCGCGTCGGTCGCGCCGGAGTCGAACGCCGTGCGGTAGAAGAGGAGGGACACGAAGTCCGTTGCGCCGGCAGGGTTTCCGGTCGACCCACCGAACGCGTACGGCAACGCGAACGCTTCCATCGCGAAGATGAACGTCAGCACCGAGACGGTACCGACGGCGGGCACGAGCAGCGGCAGGGTGATCCTGAAGAAGGCCTGCCGGTTGCTCGCGCCGTCGACGCGGGCCGCCTCGGTCAGCTCCTCCGGGACGCCGCCGAGCGCCGCGCCGTAGAGGAGGACGGGGAAACCGATCCACTGCCAGACGCTGACGAGGATGACGACCCACAGGGCCGTCTTGGGGTCGCCGAGCCACGGCAGGGCCCACGACTCGAGGCCGACGTTCGTCAGCAGGGTGTTGACCGGGCCGAACGTGGGCGACAGGAGCAGGGTCCAGAGGTAGCCGATGACGATCGGGCTGACGAGGTAGGGCATCGCGTAGAGGGTCTGCAGCATCCGTCGGGTGCGCGGCCGGCTGTGGAGTAGGGAGGCGATCGACAGGCCGACGGTGTTCTGGAGGAGCATCGTGCCGACGAAGAAGAGCACGTTGTGCAGCAGCGCGCGTGGCAGGTCCGTCGTGAACGGCGCGTCGGTGAAGAGCGTGGCGAAGTTGTCGAGCCCGGCGAACGCGCCGCGCGTCGTGCCCTGCCACTGGAAGAAGGCGTACGAGAACGCCGTCAGCATGGGGTAGAGCACGAACACCGCGAAGAGCACGAGAGCCGGCGCGACGAAGACGAGGCCGGTGCGGCGCCTCATGTCGTGCCTCCCGCGGCCGACGTCATGCGGTCGGCTTGAACCACGTCTTGACGCCGGTGTCGAGGTCCTGGCTCACGGCCGCGGCGTCCTTCGAGCCGAGGAGCAGCTCCTGCAGCCCCTTGCCGAGCAGGTCGGTGCCCGACGGCGCGCCGTAGCGGAAGTCGGTGAGGAGCAGGTACGGCGACCCCGACCTCGCGTAGTTGTCGCTCATCTGCTTGAGCAGCGGGTCGGTCGGCTCCACGCCGGGCACGGCCGAGATCTGCTTGATGTCGTCGGTGACCATCCGGCCGAACTCCTTGGAGGTCATCCACGCGACGAGCTCCGTGGCCTCGGCAGGGTGCTTCGACCTGGCCGACACCGCGAAGTTGCCATCGGCCCATCCTGCCGTCGTCGCCGTCGAGCCGCTCGGCGAGCCCGGGGCCGGCGGCACCTGGAAGATGCCGATCTTCATGCCCGGGTTGGCCTTCTGGAACACGGACAGGTCGAACGAGCCGCCGGGGATCATCGCGGCCTTCTCGGCCGAGAAGAGTGTCTGGGCGTCGGTCTGCGCGACCCCTGTGGCGTTCTTCGGCATGTACTTCGCGAGGTCGCCGACGACCTTGACCGATCCGACCCAGTCGGGGTCGGTGAAGGTCTTCCTGCCCGAGAGCACCTCTCCCTGGAAGGCCTTGCCGCCGAAGCGCGGTGCCGCGAGCACCTCGTGCACGATCGGCAGCGTCCAGTCGTCCTTGGCGCCCACGGCGATCGGCGTGACGCCAGCAGCCATCAGCGTGTCGTTGGCAGCGATGAACTCGGCCCACGTCGTCGGGGCCTTGAGGCCGCTCTTCTCGAAGAGGCCCTGGTTGTAGAACATCTGGACCGTCTGACGGGCGAGTGGCACGGAGTAGGTCTTGCCGTCCTCCTTGCCCTTGGCGCTCGCGACGACGTTGTCGTCCCAGCCGGAGAGGTCGACCTTGCCGTCGAGCGGCAGCAGCGACTTGCTCGCGACCGTGCCCTGGAGCTGGCCGTAGGAGCGGACCTGCGGCACGTCGGGGCCGTTCGCCCCGGCGAGGCCGGTCGCGAGGATCTTGTTGTACTCCGTCGCCTTGAACGCCTTGAAGTCGACGGTGACGTCGGGGTGGGCCTTCTCGTATGCGTCGAAGATCTTGGTGTACGCCGCCTGGTCCTCGACGCGCCATGACCACACCGTCAGGGTGACCTTGCCGTCGCCGGCTCCGCCCGAACCGGTCGAGCCCGAGGTGGAGGGCGAGCAGGCGGTCACGGCGAGGGCGCCGGAGAGGGCGGCGATCGTCAGGGCCGTGCGGCGGGCCGGCCGGGACGAGCCGGTGGGGCGGGGGGTGAACGTCATGGTCGTGCTCCTGTCGGGTTCTGTCGGTGCCGAGACGCTCGGCACGTTGCCTGCTGGGGGGGCTCAGCGTTCGGTGGCGGGACCACTGAGTGCGGCCAGGGCCTGGGCGACCGAGCCGTCGTGCTCGGCGAGGGCGCCTCGCGCCGTGGCAGCGTCGGTGCCCGCCAGCATCGCCAGCAGCGCGGGCTTGAGCTCTCCGTCGGCGTCGTCGAGGGCTCGGCGGGCCCGCTCGGCGTCGGCCCCGGTCGCCTCCTGGAGGATGCGGACCACGCGCCCGCGCAGCTTGGCGTTCGTCGCCACGACCTCGACCATGAAGTTGCTCCACGTGCGGCCGAGGCGGATCATCACGGCGGTCGAGAACGAGTTGAGGATGAGCTTCTGGGCGGTGCCCGCCTTGAGCCGCGTCGAGCCGGTCAACGCCTCGGGCCCGGTGCGCGCGGCGAGCAGGTGGTCGGCGTGGACCGCCAGCTCGGCGTCGGGGTTGGCGGTGACGAGGGCCGTCACGGCGCCGAGCTCGCGAGCGCGGGCGAGCGCGCCCGCGACGAACGGGGTGCGGCCCGAGGCGGTGAGGCCGATCGCGATGTCTCCGGCCACGAGCGCGTCGGCCTCTGACCGACCGAGCTCGGCGTCGTCCTCGACGTTCTCGACGGGCTCGACGAGCGCCGCGGGGCCACCGGCGTGGTGTGCGACGACCAGGTCGGCGGGGGCGTTGAACGTCGGTCGCAGCTCGGCTGCGTCGAGGACGGCCAGACGGCCTGACGTGCCGGCACCGAAGTAGTGGACGGTGCCGCCTGCTCGGAGCGACTCGACGGCTCGGTCGACGAGGCGGGCGAGCTCGGGGAGCACCTCGCTCACGGCCCCGGCGACCGTGGCGTCCTCGGCGTTGAGCGCCCGAAGGATGTCGAGGGAGGTCTGGGTGTCGATGGACGTCGTTCCCGGATGGCGCTTCTCGGTGGGGGCGTCCACGGTCACCTCGTTGCTCACCACTGCGAGGTTAGTTTCCTACGCACAAGCCGTCAATGCCGTAAATGAGTGACACACGCGTCACGAGCACAGACTCGCATCTCGGTGCAAAGTGCCCACTCGACCAGGGATTGGGAGCCTGCGTCTGGGTGCATAGTTCCCACTCGACCAGGGATTGGGAGCCTGCGTCTGGGTGCAAAGTGCCCACTCGACCAGGGAATGGGAGCTCGGGGGTCGGTGCAAAGTGCCCACTCGACCAGGAATGGGGTCTCGCGCCGCACGTCCAGTGGGCAGTTTCCATCCGGCCCGTCGGTGGCTTTCCGCACGTCGAGTGGGCAGTTTCCACCCGGCCCGTCGGTGGCTTCCGCACGTCGAGTGGGCAGTTTCCACCGGGCGACGTGCGGGGACGCCTCAGTCGGTGAGGTGGTGACCGGCGACGGCCTCGCGCGTGTCGACGACGGCCTTGCGCGCCTTGCGCAGGTTGCGCTGCGCGACCGCGATGTACAGGCAGTCGACGACGGTGAGAGCCGCGATGCGGCTTGCCGTCGCACCCGAGCGCAGGCTCGTCTCCCGGGCGGCCGTCGTGAGCAGGTAGTCGACACCGGACGCGAGCCGCGAGAGCGGGAAGTTCGTGATGGCAAGGGTTTTCGCCCCGGTCGAGCGGGCAGCGGCGAGCGCCTCGATCGTCTCGGTCGTCGTGCCGGAGTGGGAGATGCCGATGGCGATGTCGGCGCGGGTGAGCAGGGTGGCGCTCGTCAGGGCGAGGTGCGGGTCGTTCCAGGCGAAGGCGACGATGCCGATGCGGTGGAGCTTCTGCTGGAGGTCGGTGCCGACGACAGCGCTGGCGGCCACGCCGTAGATGTCGACGCGGCCAGCCTTCGCGATGAAGGCGGCTGCGGCCGCCAGCGCGTCGCGGTCGAGCTGCTGCGCGGTCTCCTCGACGGCGCTCGCGTCGGTGAACGCGACCTTGGCGACGATGTCGTCGATGGTGTCGCTCGCGCTGATGTCGGTGCCGCTGCGGAGCATCGTGCGCGGCTGCGCCGACTCCTCGGCCAGGGCGAGGCGCAGCTGCGGGTAGCCGGGCAGCCCGAGGCGGCGGCAGAAGCGCAGCACCGTCGTCTCGGACGTGCGCGCCGCGGTCGCGAGCTCGCTGATGGTCAGGCCGGCAGCGCGCCGCGCGTCGGCGAGCACGATGTCGGCAACGCGGTCCTCGGCCGGCGACAGCGAGGGCTTGATGCCCCGCAACCGGATGAGCAGCGACGTGCTGGCCACACCTGCGGGGGACGAGGCCCCGTCCTCGGTCCTGGGCATGGGCCTACGCTACGGCGTCTCGGCCCGCGAGCCGCCACCCATCGGCCGTGAACGCCCCAGGTGTCTTCTCGCCGTCGAGGAGGATGCCACCGGGGCCGCTGACGAGCATGTCGTCGACGGCGACGCCGCGGCCGAGGTAGCCGCCGTCGGTCGTGTGCCTCCAGCGCACCTGCTGGTCCCCAGGCTGGAGGTCGGCGCGCACCTGGACCCAGCGCCGCGTCCCGGAGCCCGCGATGACGCCGTCGGACGTCGCGGCCTGACCGCGGTCGACGACCTCGAACGGCACGGCCGTCCACGTCTTGCCCCCGTCGGTCGAGCGCTCGAGGTGCAGCAGGTCGGTCTCCTCGGTGTCGAGGAAGAGGTCGAAGCCGAGGCGGGCGCCGTCCGAGCCGACCGGGAGGGTCGGTGTCGTCAGGGTCGTCGTGGCGGCGTTCTCCGCTCCCGTGAACCAGGCAGTGTCGCCGTGACGCGGGCGGATGCCCATGGACGCGGCCAGGCCGTGGGCCCACTCGCGGCGCGCGATGTTGATGGAGCCCCAGCTGCGTGAGGGGTGCACGCGGTTGGTCAGCAGGATCGCGAACGACCGCGACGTGAAGTCGATGACGATCGAGGTGCCCGTGTAGCCGGTGTGGCCGGCCGTGCGCGGGCCGGACAGCGCATCCATGTACCACCGCTGGTCGAGCTCGAAGCCGAGGCCGTGGTCATCGCCCGGGAAGTCGCCGTTGACGTTGGTGACGAGGGCCTCGACGCTGCTGCGGCCGAGGATGCGGTGCCCCTCGTAGGTGCCGCCGTTGAGCAGCGCCTGCGACAGGACCGCGAGGTCGTCGGCCGTCGAGAAGACCCCGGCGTGCCCGGCCACGCCGCCGAGCGACCACGCGTTCTCGTCGTGCACCTCACCCCGCACCATGCCGCGCGGCGGTGTCGTCTGGTACTCCGTGGCAGCGGTCCGGCCCGTGTCGGTGGGGTTGTAGCCGGTGTCCGTCATGCCGAGCGGCGCCGTGATGCGGTCGTGGACGACGACGTCGAGCGGTGCGCCGCGCAGCCTCTCGACCAGGACCCCGAGGGTGATGAGGTTGAGGTCGCTGTAGAGATACGTGGAACCGGCCGGGTTGGTGAGCGGCTGGTCCATGACGGCCTTGATCCGCGAGGCCTTGTCGGGGTACCTGCTCCAGAGCGGCAGCCACGACGTGAAGCCGGACGTGTGGGCCAGCAGCTGGCTCACGGTGACGCCTGCCTTTCCGTTCGCCGCGAACTCCGGGAGGTATGCCGCCACCGGGCTCTCGAGCGAGACCTGGCCCTCCTCGACCAGCTGGACGACGGCGATCGACGTGAAGAGCTTGCTGACCGACGCCAGGTCGAAGATCGTGTCGGTCCGCATCGGCTCCCGCTGGTCGCGGGGCAGCTCCGTCGTCGCATCGGCGTAGCGCAGGGCCCAGCCGCTCGCGTCGCGCTCGACGACGTGGCCCTCGTGGCCCATCAGCGCGACCGCCCCCGCGAAGAGCGGGTGCCCGCCGGCGGGAGCCTCCTCGTGACCGTGGATCTGCGCGACGGACTCCGCGATCGGCGCGGGGTCGAGCCCGAGCGAGGTAGGACTCGCCTCGGTCAACACCGTGTTGGGCGGGGCGAAGCCGCGGTCGGGCTTGCTGAAGTCGTCGGCGCCCGCCGACCCGGCGGTCACAAGGCTGCCCGCCACGGCGAGACTGCAGAGGGCCGCCGGGACGAGGGTGCGCAGGCGCATGTCACTCCTTGATTGTCAGGGGGCAGGTCGGCGCGCTCAGGCCGCCGGGCCGGGATAGATGAGGTACGGCTGCCGCCGGGCGTCGAAGTCGACCAGCTCGTCGCGCCACGCGTCCACGACCTCGTCGGCGGAGGCGCCGGCTGAGATCTGCGTCCGCAGGCGCTGCGAACCGGTCAGCTTGTCGATCCAGTACGGCCGTGACGGGTCGTAGGAGTCGTAGCGCCAGGCGAAGTCGCTGTAGAGCGCGCGGGCAGCGACGAGCATCTCGACCGCGGACCGGACCGGGTCGAAGCGGGACGGGTCGGTCACGTGCAGCTGGACGCCGCCGCACACGACGCCGACGTGCTTGCTGAACGTCGGCGTGAAGTAGGCCTCCCGGAAGGCGACGCCCGGAAGGTCACGTGCCGCAAGGCGTTCAGCCCACTTGTAGTCGACGTACGGTGCGCCGATGAGCTCGAACGGGCGCGTGGTGCCCCGGCCCTCGGAGAGGTTCGTGCCCTCGAACATGCCCGTGCCCGGGTAGACGAGCGCGGTGTCGGGCGTCGGCATGTTGGGACTCGGCGTGACCCACGGCAGGCTGGTCACGGCATACGGGACATCCCGCCGCCAGCCCTTGACCTCCACGACGGAGAGCTCCCCCAGCCGCGCCCCTGCATCGGCCGCGAGGAACTCTCCGTCGAAGAAGCGGGCCAGCTCGCCGACGGTCATGCCGTGCGCCTGGACGATCTCCTTCGCGCCGACTCCGGAGGTCCACGGCGTCGTCATCATCGGGCCGATCGCCTTGCCGCCGATGGGGTTCGGCCGGTCGAGCACGACGAACCGCGCGCCCACCGCGACGGCCGCGCGCATGGCCGTGTACATCGTCCAGATGTAGGTGTAGAA
This sequence comes from Terrabacter sp. GCM10028922, assembly GCF_042666095.1. Taxonomy (NCBI): domain Bacteria; kingdom Bacillati; phylum Actinomycetota; class Actinomycetes; order Micrococcales; family Intrasporangiaceae; genus Terrabacter; species Terrabacter sp. GCM10028922. Next base: position 417,263 of record NZ_JBHTFG010000023.1, read on the forward strand.
GCGAGAGCCGACGTCCTGGATGTCGAAGACGACGGTCTCGACGCCGGCCGTGCGGAAGAGCGTCGTCATCCTGGTCGCGTTGGCGCCGTAGGCGTCGTAGACCGTGAGTCCGGTGCGCGGGTCGGTGTGCGTTCCCTCGGAGCCGCCGGCCTGGGCAGTTCCCCGGAAGCCGTGCTCGGGGCCGAAGACGCCGACGATGTCGACGGCGCCCGACTCGTGCATCTCGTCGACGATCGTGCGGAGGTCGGTGAGAATGCCGGTCGGGTTGGTGATGATGCCGACCTTCTGGCCCGAGAGCATCGACCAGCCCGCGGCCGCAGCGTTCTGGGCTCCGGTCGTCACCGGGTTGGTCGGGTAGCTGCTTGCGTATGCCGTCGGGCTGGCTTGCGCTGCAACGGAACCGGCCGCCGTGGCGGGGATGGCGACGGCGCCGAGCGCACCGGCGGTGAGCAGCTGCCTGCGGGTGGGGCTGGTCATTGGAGCTCTCCGATCCTGGTCAGTAGGTCAGCCCGTGCCCGAAGGGGTAGAGCACGGTTGCCGGGTCACCGGCCACCGGGATGTCGACCGGCAGCGTCGCCGTCGGTGCCACGTCTCCCGTGAGGACGCGGGCTGCCGCCCCGATGGCCACCGGGCTGAAGGAGTACGTCGCGACATAGGTCGGCGCGTCGGTGAAGTACGCGATGTCGTAGGGGTCACGCACCGCCACGACGACGACCGTCCGGCCCGTCGCGAGCAGCTGCTTCACGAGCTTCTGCTGGCCACCGCGGGGGTCGGTGACCTTGGTGTCCCACGCCTTCATGGTCGTGACGACGACGACGTCCTTGTCGGCGGCGGCAGCCACGGCCGCGGCGACCTGGGTGTCCGTCGGCGACGACCCGGTCTGGAGGTTCTGCACCGTCGCACCCTTCGCCGTCAGGGCCGTGGCGAGGGTCGCGGTCGTCGAGACGCCGTAGCCGGTGACGAGCACCGTCGTGCCGCTCGGGTCCATCGGCAGCGCCGTGGCGTCGTTCTTCACGAGAGTCGTCGTGCGGTCCGTGACGGCGTCTGCCGCGGCGAGGTGGGCGGGCACGCCCACGACCGACGAGACCCGGGCCGGGTCGGCGTAGGGCTGGGCGACGACTCCGCGGCGGTACTTGAGGCGCAGCACGCGCCGCACCTTCTCGTCGAGCTCGTGGGGTCGGATGCGGTGGCTGCGCACGGCGGCCAGCACGGCGGCATACGCCTCGTCCATGGCGGGGCTCATGAGCAGCTGGTCGACGCCGGCGAGGAGCGCGCGCACCGGCACCTCGGCGTCGCCGTACTTGTCACGCACGCCCTGCATGCCGAGGGAGTCCGTCACGATGACGCCGTCGTAGCCGAGCTCCTCGCGCAGGACCCCTGTGAGGATCGGGCGGCTCAGGGTGGCAGGGTCGCCGGAGTCGTCGAACGCCGGGAACGCGAGGTGCGCGGTCATGATCATGTCGATGCCCTCGCGGATCGCCGCCCTGAACGGCGGGGCGTCGATGCTCTCCCACTGCTCGCGGGTGTGCGTGATGACCGGGAACGCCACGTGGCTGTCGGTGGCGGTGTCACCGTGGCCGGGGAAGTGCTTCGCCGACGACGAGACGCCGCCGTCGCGCTGGTAGCCGGCGACCTGTGCCGCGACGAGCTCGGCGGCGACGTCGGGGTGAGACGAGAACGACCGCGTGCCGATGACGGGGTTGAGGGCGTTGACGTTGACGTCGCAGACGGGTGCGAAGTTCGTGTTGACGCCCATGGCGAGCAGCTCACGCCCCGTGATCGCGGCGGCGGTGCGCGCGTCGGGGGCGCTCCCGCCGGCTCCGAGGGCCATCGACCCGGGGAACTGCGTAGCCGGCGGGCCGATCCGGGTGACGACGCCCTGCTCCTGGTCGATCGCGACCTGCAGGGGGATCGGCGCATTGCTGCGCTGGCCCAGTGACGCGCGTTGCAGTCCGTTGGACAGCCGCACGATCTGGTCGGGGTCCTGGACGCTGTCGGTCCACGCGAAGTAGATGACCCCACCGAGGTGGTACTTCTGCACGACCTCGGCCGGGCTTGCCACACCGTAGAGCGGGAGGTTGCGGCTGTCGGGGGTCGTTGCGTCCCTGCCGTAGACGTTCTGGATGAAGAGCTGACCGACCTTCTCCTCCAAGGTCATCCGGCTCATCGTTGCGGTCACCCAGCCGTCCTCGCCGGCGAGGGCGGAGGGTGCCGTGGTGCCCGCTGCGCGCGCGCTGCCGGCTGCGACGCCCGCGGCAGCCGTGGCGAGCCCTCCGGCGAGCACGGACCGACGAGACAGGTCTGACCTGGACATGGCGCCTCCCTTGAATGTGAACAATTCACGCATTCTGCCGTCAGGCCGGAACTTACCTACGTACCGCGGCGTAGGCAACAGATAGCGGCGCGTCGGATCGCGACGCGCCCACCGCGGCTGCGCCGCTCACCAGCCCGCGAGCGACCTCACGGTCTGGACGGTGTCGATCTCGGACACCGGCTTGTCGTCGCGGTAGCGCAGCACCCGCGCGAACCGCAGCGCCATGCCGCCCGGGTAGCGGCTGGAGCGCTGCACGCCGTCGAACGCGATCTCGACGACCTGGTCCGGCCTCAGCGTGACGACCCAGTCACCCCGGTCGACGGCGAGCTGCTGGAACCGCTCGGTCTGCCAGGCGAGCATCTCGTCGGTCATGCCCTTGAACGTCTTGCCGAGCATGACGAGCTCGCCCGTCTCGGCGTCGCGAGCGCCGAGGTGGATGTTGGAGAGCCACCCCTTGCGCCGCCCGCTGCCCCACTCGACGGCGAGGACGACGAGGTCGAGGGTGTGCCGCGGCTTGACCTTGACCCACCCGGGGCCGCGGCGGCCGGCGGCATACGGCAGGGCGGGGTCCTTGACGACGACGCCCTCGTGGCCCGCGGCGACGAGATCGTCGAAGAACTGCTGCGCGCGCTCTGGGTCGTCGGTCAGCTCGCGTGGCACGAGCCACGCCGCCGGGACGGTCTGGGCGAGCCGCGCCCAGCGGGTCGCGGCCGGGTCGTCGAGGAGGTCCACGCCGTCGAGGTGGAGGACGTCGAAGAAGTACGGCGTGAGCGGCACCTGCTCGCGCAGCCGCTCGACGTCGGCGCTGCTCGCGGTGCGCGCTCCTGTGACCTGGAACGGCTGCGGCCGACCGCCGCGGTCGAGCGCGATGACCTCGCCGTCGAGCACGAGCGTCTCGACGTCGAGGCCCGCCAGGGCTTCCGTGATCTCGGGCATCCGGTCGGTCACCTCGTCGAGCGTGCGCGTGAAGAGACGGACGCTGCCCGGGTCGGTGCGGTTGTCGACGTGCGCCTGCAGCCGTATGCCGTCCAGCTTGGTCTCGACGACCACCTCGCCGCCCAGCGTGGTGAGCGCCGCCGCGACGTCGGGGGCCGACCCGGCGAGCATCGGCCGCAGGGGACGGCCGACCTCGAGCGTCAGGGCGTCGAGCGCCTCGGTGCCACCGGTGAGGGCGGCCCGGGAGACCGGCCCGGTGAAACCAGCGAGCATGACGGCACGCCGCACCGCGGCGTCGGGCACGCCGGCCGCCTTGGCGATGGCCTGGAGCATGACGCCGTCGCCCGCGCCCTGGCGCGTCTCGCCCGTGATGAGGCCGCGCAGCCAGACCTGCTCGTCCGACGTGGCCCGCGAGAAGAGGTCCTGCACGGCTGCAGACCGGCTCGCCCCGGAGCCGGCGCCGGAGATCGAGGCGAGGCGCGTCGCGGCGGCGTCGACCTCCTCGACCGTCAGGGTCGAGGTCTCCGCGGGCTCGGGGAGGGACTGCAGGCCCCGCCAGCTGACGCCGATGCGTCGCTGGGGGAGCACGCCGGACAGGTGCGACGTGACGACCTCGATGGTCTCCGGGCCGTCCTCCGCGGCGCGGGCGAGGCACGTCGCGAGCGCCTCGACCTTCGCCGTGCGCGAGGCGGTGGCGGCGACCGCGTGAGAGGTGGCGACGACGTCGGAGAGCTGCATGTCCCGATCCTGCCCCGCACCACCGACGCCCACCACCCACCGTCGAGTGCGCAGATGATGGCCACTCGACGGGTGGGAGGCCGCAGATCGTGGCCACTCGACGGGTGGGGGCCACAGATCGTGGCCACTCGACGGGTGAGGTGGGCGGGTGCGGCGGAACCCGTGTCACTTGACGTGGGCGGCCTGAGTCGTCAAGGTAAGCAAGCGCTTAGTCGTCCGTGAGGAGCACCATGCCCGACACCGCCGTCGTCACCGGGGCCGCCCGGGGGATCGGCCGTGCGATCGCCGCCCGCCTCGCGCGAGAGGGCTGGCAGGTCGTCGTCGCCGACCTCGACGCCGCCGGGCTCGCGGTGGTCGCCGACGAGAGCGGCGCACTCGCCGTCCCCGGCGACTCGTCGACCGACGCGGGCGTGCGGCATCTCGTCGACACGGCATACGAGCACCTGGGGCACGTCGACGTCTTCTTCGCCAACGCCGGCATCGGCACGCTCAAGGGACTCGACGCGTCCGACGCCGAGTGGGCGCGCGCCCTCGAGACGAACGTGCTCGCACACGTGCGCGCCTCCCGGCTCCTCGTGCCGCGCTGGCTCGAGGCCGGCGGCGGCCGCCTCGTCGTCACCGCCTCGGCCGCCGGGTTGCTCACGATGCTCGGAGACGCGCCCTACTCCGTGAGCAAGCACAGCGCGATCGCCTTCGCCGAGTGGCTGAGCGCCACCTACCGGCACCGCGGGATCGTCGTGCAGGCGATCTGCCCGCAGGGCGTGCAGACCCGGATGCTCGAGGAGTCCGGGCCGCTTCGCGACCTGCTGACCCGTGACGCCACCGTCAGTGCCGACGACGTCGCCGACGCGGCCTGGGAGGCGCTGGCCGGCGACGACTTCCTCGTGCTGCCGCACCCGGAGGTGCGCGACTACTACGCCGAGCGAGCCGCGCACCCCGACGCCTGGCTCGCGGGCATGAACCGCCTCCAGCAGAAGCTCGACCACCGCACCGCCGACCAGCAGGAGAACGCATGACCGACCAGCCCAGCCGCGACACGACCGCCCAGCGCACCGCCATCGTCACCGGGGCCGCGCGCGGGATCGGCGCCGCAGTGGCCCGGCGCCTCGCCGCAGACGGGTTTGCCGTCGCCGTGCTCGACCTCGACGAGTCCGCGTGCGCCGCAGTTGTCTCCGAGATCGAGGCGGCCGGCGGCAGGGGTCTCGCCGTGGCAGTCGACGTCTCCGACGAGGCCGGCGTGCAGGCCGCCGTCGACCGCGTCGCGGCCGATCTGGGCGCACCGACCGTGCTCGTCAACAACGCCGGCATCATCCGCGACAACATGCTCTTCAAGATGACGGCCGACGACTGGGACGCCGTCATGAACGTCCACCTGCGCGGCTCGTTCCTGATGACCCGCGCGACGCAGAAGCACATGATCGACGCGACGTGGGGCCGCATCGTCAACCTCAGCTCGACGTCGGCGCTCGGCAACCGCGGCCAGGCCAACTACTCCGCGGCCAAGGCCGGCCTGCAGGGCTTCACGAAGACCCTCGCCATCGAGCTGGGCAAGTTCGGCGTCACGGCCAACGCCATCGCGCCCGGCTTCATCGCGACCGACATGACGCGCCAGACGGCGGAGCGCATGGGCATCACGTTCGAGCAGTTCCTCGAAGGCGCCGCCAAGGAGATTCCCGTCGCCCGTGTGGGCCAGCCCGAGGACATCGCCGCGACGGCGTCGTTCCTCGTGCGCGACGAGGCCGGCTTCGTGTCGGGCCAGGTCATCTACGTCGCCGGCGGCCCGAAGGACTGACGTGACCGACGCCGTCCGCACCACTGACTACGACCCGCCCGGTCTCCCGCTCGACCGGCTCGGCGCCTTCATCGACGCCGCTGTGCCGGGTCTGCTCACCGGGCCGCTGAGGGCGCGGGTCGTCGCGGGAGGCAAGTCCAACCTCACGTACGAGGTCGGCGACGGCGCACGCACGGTCATCGTGCGCCGGCCCCCGCTCGGCCACGTGCTCGCGACCGCACACGACATGGCCCGCGAGCACCGCGTCATCACCGCCCTGCGCGACACGGTCGTGCCGGTGCCCCACACGTATGCCGTGTGCGAGGACCCCGACGTCGTCGGCGCGCCGTTCTACGTCATGGAGCGGGTCGAGGGCACGCCGTACCGCTTCGCGGTGCAGCTCGAACCCTTGGGCGCCCGGCGCGTCCGTGCGATCAGCGAGCGGATGGTCGACACGCTGGTGGCGCTCCACTCGGTCGACCCGTCGGCCGTCGGCCTCAGCGACTTCGGCCGTCCCGAGGGCTTCCTCGAGCGGCAGGTCCGCCGCTGGAAGCAGCAGCTCGACGCGTCCCGCAGCCGCGACCTGTCCGGCATCGACGAGCTGCACGAGCGCCTCGCGGGCTCGGTTCCGGCGCAATGCGATCCGACGATCGTCCACGGGGACTTCCGCCTCGACAACCTGCTCGTCACGAGCGACGACGAGGTCTCGGCCGTCCTCGACTGGGAGATGGCAACCCTCGGCGACCCGCTCACCGACGTCGCCCTCCTCGAGGCGTACCAGACGCTCCCGCTCATGATGGACAGCGTCGCGGTCTCCGACGTCTCTCGGACGCCCGGCTTCATCAGCGGCCCCGAGCTGCGCCAGCGGTATGCCGCGGCGAGCGGGCGCGACCTGGGCCACCTGTCGTTCCACCTCGGTCTCGCCTACTTCAAGCTCGCGGTGATCCTCGAGGGGATCCACTACCGGTACACGCAGGGCCAGACCGTGGGTCAGGGTTTCTCGACGATCGGCGAGGCCACGGGCCCCCTCGTCGCCGCGGGCCTCGCTGCCGTGAAGGAGAGCTGACATGGACTTCCGTTTCGACACCCGCAGCGAGGAGCTGCGTCAGGAGCTGCTCGGCTTCATGGACGAACGCATCACCCCCTCGCTGCCCGTCTTCGACGAGCAGGTCGCCGCCCTCGACGACCGCTGGGCGTGGAGCACCGTGCCGGTACTGCAGGACCTGCGCCGCGAGGCCCGGGACCTCGATCTCTGGAACGTCTTCCTCCCGGGCGAGCACGGGCCCGGCCTGACCAACCTGCAGTACGCACCGCTCGCCGAGATCACCGGCCGCTGCATCCGGCTCGCCCCCGCAGCGCTCAACTGCGCCGCCCCCGACACCGGCAACATGGAGGTGCTGGCACAGTTCGGCACCGACGCGCAGCAGGCGGAATGGCTGCGACCCTTGCTGCGCGGGGAGATCCGGTCCGCCTTCGCGATGACCGAGCCCGACGTGGCCAGCAGCGACGCGACGAACATCGAGCTCAGCATCCGTCGTGACGGCGACGACTACGTCATCAACGGCCGCAAGTGGTGGATCACGGGCGCGATGAACCCCGAGTGCCGCATCTTCATCGTCATGGGCAAGACCGACCCGTCGGCCGACCGGCACCGGCAGCAGTCCATGGTCCTCGTCCCGCGCGACACCCCGGGCCTGGAGGTCGTGCGCGGCATGGAGGTCTTCGGCTACGACGACCACGACCACGGCGGTCACGCCGAGCTGCGCTTCACCGACGTCCGTGTCCCCGTCACGAACCTCATCGGCGAGGAGGGCGGCGGCTTCGCGGTTGCCCAGGCCCGCCTCGGCCCGGGACGGATCCATCACTGCATGCGCTCGATCGGCCTCGCCGAGGTCGCCGTCGAGGCGATGTGCCGCCGCGCGTCCGAGCGGGTCGCCTTCGGCAGACCCATCGCCGATCAGGGCGTCGTACGCGACTGGATCGCCGAGTCGCGCGTGCGCATCGAGCAGCTGCGCCTGCTCGTCCTCAAGACCGCGTGGCTCATGGACACCGCCGGCAACAAGGGCGCCCACACCGAGATCCAGGCCATCAAGATCGCCACTCCGAAGACCGTCGAGTGGGTCCTCGACAAGGCCATCCAGGTGCACGGCGCCGCAGGCCTCAGCCAGGACACCGAGCTCGCCGCCGCCTTCGCCGGCATTCGTACCCTGCGCTTCGCCGACGGACCCGACGAGGTGCACAAGAACGCCCTCGCCAAGGCCGAGCTGCAGAGGTATGCCGCCCGCTGAGACCCCGGCACGAGCGGTCCACCGCGCGCCCCGCACACCAACAGCCACCCACCGCGCAGCCACCGCACGACGAAGGGACCGACGATGGACTTCGACCTCAGCGCCGAGGAGCGCGAGATCCGCGACTGGGTGCGCACCTTCGTGCGCCGGGAGGTCATGCCGCTCGAGCAGCAGGCTCTCGAGAGGGAGCGCCGGCACGAGCGCGGCATCACCCCGGACGAGCTGAAGGCCTTGCAGGACAAGGCGAGGACGGCCGGCTTCTTCGGCATCCAGACGCCCGAGAGCCACGGCGGCATGGGACAGGGTGCCGTCGTCGCAGCGCTCATCGAGATCGAGCTCGGGCGCTCGTTCGTGCCGTTCCGGTTCGCCGGCGAAGCCGACAACATCCTCTTCAGCGCCAACGAGGAGCAGCAGGAGCGCTACCTCGTGCCGACGATCGAGGGCACGCGCAGGTCCTGCTTCGCGATCACCGAGCCCGGTGCGGGCTCCGACGCGCGCGCCATCCGCACGAGCGCGCGGCGCGAGGGCGACGAGTGGGTCATCAACGGCGAGAAGACGTTCATCACCGGCGGCAACGAGGCCGACTTCGTGATGGTCTTCGCCGTCACGGACAAGGAGAAGGGCGCCGACGGGGGCGTCACGTGCTTCCTCGTCGACCGCGACCGCGGATGGCGCAGCGAGCCCATCGACACGATGGGCGAGTGGGGTCCGGCCGCGCTCGTCTTCGAGGACGTCCGCGTGCCGCACTCGGCGATCCTCGGCGAGGAGGGGAGGGGCTTCGAGCTCGCGATGCGCTGGATCGGGAAGGGCCGCTACATGCTCCCCGCGCGAGCGCTCGGTTCGTGCGAGCGGCTCGTGGAGATGGGCATGGAGCACGCGCGCAACCGCGTGACCTTCGGTCAGGCCATCGCCGAGCGCCAGGCGATCCAGTGGATGGTCGCCGACTCCGCCGTCGAGATCGAGGCACTGCGCTGGCTCGTCCTCACCGCGGCCTGGCAGGTCGACCGTGGCCTCGACTCACGTCAGTCGCAGTCGATCGCGAAGCTCTACGGAGGCATCAAGGCCAACGAGATCGTCGACCGCGTGCTGCAGATCCACGGCGGAATGGGTTACACGAGAGAGCTGCCCGTCGAGCGGTGGTACCGCGAGCTGCGCCTGCTGCGGATCTACGAGGGCACCGACGAGATCCAGCGCCGCACCATCGCGCGCAACCTGCTCAGGGGGCACGCCTCCGTCCGGGGGCACCTAGGCTGACCCGGCAGCGCGACCGGTGACACGGCATACAGCGGCATGTCGTCACGGTCGCGGGGTGCTTCACACCGCAGCAGACCGGGGGCATGCTGAGGGGATGGCTGGGCCTCCCGCATCCGCGAAGCAGTTCAACAAGGTCGCCGTCCGGCTCGCCGGGCACCGCGCCCTCCCACTGTGGGCGGTGCTGCGGCACACGGGTCGGTCGAGCGGCAAGGAGTACGCGACGCCGGTCGCCGTCATCCCGACGCCGACGTCGTTCCTCATCGCGCTGCCGTGGGGTCGGGGCACCGACTGGGTGCGCAACGTGAGGCGAGCGGGTGTGTGCACGATGCGGTGGAAGGGGCGTGACTTCACGTGCACCGAGCCCACCTTCGTCGAGAAGGACGTGGCGCTCGCGGCCGCCCGAGGGATCGTGCGCCGCGGCATCGAGCGGAGCGAGCCGCCGGGCGGGTTCCTCCAGCTGACCCGGACACCGGCGCCCGAGCGATCGGCGATGCAGTCCGGCTGGTGACGACACGCGCGAGTCGAACGCACCTTTTGCCCGATTGAGCGCATAACTGCGCCATCATGAGCCAATGAGGTCTGCGCAGGGGTTCGCAGCCGACGCCGCGCGTCGCCCGGTGGGGTGCCGCGCGCCGAGTGGTGCCACCCGGTGAGCCTGCCTCTGTTCGGTCGGACCCGCTGGTGGGTGGGGGCGCTCGTGGCGCTCGTGGGGATCTTCGTGCTGGGCGCGACCGCGGTGCGGTTCGCGCCGCCGGGATCGACGGTGGCCGTCTGGTGGCCGGCCGCGGGCCTCGCGGTCTCGTTCCTCCTCGCGACGGCTCGGGGGTGGCGGGCGTGGCTGTTCGTCCTCGGCGTGGTGGTCTTCAGCGGGGCCGCGAACGTCTACGGCGGGCGGCCGCCGCTCATCGGCCTGTGCTTCGGCATCTCCAACGCCTCCGAGGCCGCGGTCGTCTTCTGGCTGCTGACCCGCGGGGGCCGTCGCCCGCGGCTCGCCTCGATGGAGGACCTGTGGCGTCTGCTCGCCGCGACGCTCGCGGGCGCGCTGGTCTTCGGCCTGCTCGCCGGTCTCACGGTGCGCTACGGCCTCGGCGGCCCCTTCCTCGCCACGGTCACGGCGGTCACGGCCTCACACATCGCCGCGGTCCTCGTCATCGCGCCGCTCGGCATCGCGGCCGGCATCCGGCGCACGCGGCGGCCGGGTGTCGAGGACCTCGTCCAGTGGGCCGTCCTCGTCTGCCTCACGACGTGGGTCTTCAACACGGACCAGGTCCTGCCGCTCGCGTTCCTGCCCATCCCGGTGCTCGTCTGGGGCGCGCTGCGCCTGGGCCTGCGCACCGTCTCCGTGCAGCTGCTGGTCGTCGGCGCCCTGGCCGTCGCGCTGACGAGCCTCGGCGGCGGGCCCTTCACGGCGGCGGCGCAGGGCGGCGGCATCCGACCGGAGACCGTCGGCGCGCTCACCCAGGCCTTCCTCGTCACGTGCGCCGTCACCGCGCTGTCGCTGTCGGTGGCCGCGACCCAGCGTCGCGCGGCCCTTGCCGACCTCCGCAGCGAGGTGGAGCTGTCGGGGGTCGTCCTCGACACCGCCGCCAGCGCCATCGTCGTCGTCGACTCCTCCGGCGTCATCGCGCGGCTCAACGCGACGGCAGCCCGGCTGCTGGGCGGCCCCGAGGACGAGTTCGTGGGCCGGCTCGCCGCAGACGTCTTCCCCGTGGACGACCGCGAGCACGTCGCCACGCACGTGGCCGGCATCGCCGACGGCGCCGTGCCGCTCCATGAGGAGCAGGACTGGCGCGTCGAGGGGCTCGGCGTGCGGCACATCGTGTGGACCAACGCCTACCTCACCGACGACGACGGCAAGCGCACGCACCTCGTGAGGACGGGCGTCGACGTGACCGACGAGCGGGCTGCCCGGACCTTCGTCGAGGCGGTCCTCGAGGCGGCGACGGCGACCGTCATCGTCGGCACCGACCTCGAGGGCGTCATCACCCTCTTCAACCGCGGCGCCGAGAACGTCCTCGGCTGGCGCGCCTCCGAAGTCGTGAGCCGACGCGACTGGTCGCTTCTGCACGACTCCGGCGAGATCGCCCGCAGGGCAAGGGAGCTCGGGGTGCAGCCAGGTTTCGACGTCCTCGTGCACCGGGTCCGTGCCGGCGCGAGCACCGAGACTCGCGACTGGACCTACGTCCGCAAGGACGGCACGCGTCGCACGGTGTCGCTCACGATGAGCGGGATCCGCGACGAGGGGGGCCACCTGACCGGCTACCTCGGCGTCGCCGAGGACGTCACGCGGCGGCGCCAGGCGGAGGTCGCCCTCCAGGTGGCCCTCGACCGCGAGCGCCAGGCCGTCGACGAGCTGACCCAGATCGACCGCACGAAGTCCGAGTTCGCCTCGTCGGTCAGCCACGAGCTGCGGACGCCCCTCGCGAGCGTCCTCGGCTACACGGAGATGCTCGAGGACGGCGCGGCGGGCCCCCTCACCGACCGGCAGCTCGAGCTCGTCGCCCGCGTCGACCGCAACGGGCGTCGGCTGCTCTCGCTCATCGAGGACCTGCTCCTCAACTCGCGCATCGAGGCCGGGCGGCTCGAGCTGCACCCCCGCCGCTGCGACCTGTCCGACGTCGTCGCTAGTGCGTGGACGACGGTCGAGACCGTCACGGCGCAGCGTGACCTCGTGCGCGAGGTCGACGTGTCGCCGCGGCCGCTGTGGATCGAGGGCGACCCGGCGGCGCTGGAGCGCATGGTCACCAACCTCCTGTCGAACGCCGTGAAGTTCACTCCCGACGGCGGCCGCGTCAGTCTGGCCGTGCACCCGGAGGAGGACGACCCGCGTGCGGTGCGACTCGTCGTGTCCGACTCGGGCATGGGCATCCCGGAGGCCGACCACGAGAAGGTCTTCGCCCGCTTCTTCCGGACGAGCGCGGCCAACGAGCGAGCCATCCAGGGCTCCGGGCTCGGACTGTCCATCGTGCGCGCCATCGTCGAGGGGCATGGCGGCACGGTGTCGGTCGACTCCGCTCCCGAGGAGGGGACGACCTTCGTCGTGAGACTTCCCGTGTCAGGTTCTGACGGACCGGCACTTGCGCGGGCAGGTCGGACATATCGTGACTCTGCGGACGATTCATAGCGAAGTCGTCGTGCTTCCGATGGGTCGTAGGTAAGGGGTCAGGCGTGCGCGAGGGCGCGATGTGGGAGGTGCTCGCCGTTCGTCGGCTCACCGAGCTGATGAACCGGGTCAGTGCCCAGCACGACCTCGCGAGCCTGTTCGACATGGTCGTGGAGGGCGCGGCCGACGTCGTCGGCTTCAAGGTCGCGGCGATCAGCCTCGTGGTCCCCTCGGGCGACGTCGAGGTCGTGGCCGTGGCGGGCGACGACGACGCGCGTGCCGAGCTGCTCGGCCGGCGGATGCCCCGGATCAACCTCGAGGCAGAGTTCGCCGTCGCCGAGCAGTGGGGGAGCCTGCGGTTCGTCCCCGCCGGCGGGCTGCCCGAGGGTGCGGCCGACGGCTGGGTGTCGTCGGACTGGTCGCCGCTGACGCCCGACGACGACCCTGAGGCCTGGAACGCGGAGGACACCCTCCTCGCGCCCTTCTTCGACGCCGTGGGCAACCTCCTCGGCATCCTGTCGGTCGACCTGCCGCTCAGTGGCCGCCGACCCGACCTGACGCAGCGCGCCGTGCTGGAGCTGTACGCGAACCAGACGGGCATCGCGATCTCCGCCGCTCGGCAGCGCCATGCCCTCTCCGAGCGGGTCCGGCTCGGTCAGGCGGTGCAGACCGTCGCGCGGATCTCGCAGGAGGACCTCGACCCGGCAAAGGTGCTCGACGTCGCGTCGGTGCCCATCGCGGCGGGCCTCGCGACATCGGGACTGTGGCTGCGGGCGTTCGCCGGCGAGGACGACGACGAGCGCGAGAGCGTGTCGGCGCGCAGCGGCGGCCCGGTCCGTACGCCGGTGTCGCTCGTCGAGGTCGCGCAGGGTCTCGCGACACGATGCTGGAAGACCGGTGTCGTCGCGGTCGTCGACGAGAGCCGCGCCGAGCCGGCGCGAGTGTGGAGCACCCGCGACGCCAGGCAGGTGACGGAGTTCCTCCGCGACGCCGGGGCCCGCTCGCTCCTCGTCGCGCCGATCGGCTCCGGATCCGTCTGCTTCGGCTACATCGCGGGCACGCGCGGACCGGCCGACCCCGATTGGACCGACGCCGAGGCGCAGGCCGCCCTCGAGATGGGCCGTGACCTCGGGCGGGCCATCCGCAACGCTCGGCTGTATGCCGTCGAGAGGCGGGTCGCGGCCGAGCTGCGGGAGGCCGACCGCAGCAAGACGCAGCTGTTCTCGACGGTCTCGCGCGAGCTGAAGAACCCGCTCGCCTCGATCGTCGGGCACATCGAGCTGCTGCGTCAGGAGCCCGAGGCCAACCCCGACTGGTCGCTCGGCGTCATCGAACGCAACACCCAGCGGCTGCAGAGCCTCGTCGACGACCTGCTGACACTCTCGCGGGTCAGCGACCCCGACCGAGTCCTGCCCCAGGCCGACGTCGACCTCGGCGTGGTGTCGCGCGACGTCGTCGACATGTTCCGGCCGCGCGCCGAGCATCAGCAGGTCAGGCTCACCTTCGAGCTGGAGCACGAGCTGCCGCTCGTGCGCGGCAGCGCGGGCGAGCTCGAACGGGTCGTGCAGAACCTTGTCAGCAATGCCGTGAAGTTCACGCCGGCCGGCGGCCGGGTGACCGTGTCGGTGGGGAGCCGGCGCGACCGGGTCGTGCTCGAGTGCGTCGACGACGGCGTCGGCATCTCGCGGGACGACCAGGCGAGCCTGTTCACCGAGTTCTTCCGCGGGACCAACCCGAAGGCGCTCCAGGTGCCGGGCACCGGGCTCGGCCTCAGCATCGCGCAGCGGGTGGTCACGCGCCACGGCGGCCGTATCGACGTCGAGTCCGAGCTCGGCCGCGGCACGAGCGTCACGCTGCTCCTACCCGCCCGCTGAGCGCCGGCACGGCTGGTCAGGCCGCGTCCGACGTCCGGACGAGGTCGACTCCCAGGGCCCGGTGGTCCGAGACGGGCAGGCGGACGGCCTCGCCGTTGCTGCCGCGGACGCCACCGCGCAGGAGGACGTGGTCGAGCTGCTGTGTCGGCGCGTCGGCGGGGAACGTCGCCAGCTGCACCGCAGGTCGCATGCCGGTGATCCGGCCGGCCCGCTCGGGCCCCATGTTCAGGTCGCCCATGAGCACGACGGGACCGGTGTCGTCCGCCACGTCGGCCATGAGCTGGCGCAGCTGCCGGCCGTTCCACCAGTCGATGAACGACAGGTGCGTGTTGGCGACGGTCACCGGGCCCTCCGGGGACTCGATGTCGGCGACGACCGCGACGCGTGGCTCGTCGCGCACGAGCTCGGGCCAGCGCCGACCCGAGAAGCGCATCGGCACCGGCGTCGGCACGGGAGCGAGTCGGACCACGCGCCACCCGTGCACGGGGAACCGGGAGAGCAGGGCGATGCCGTAGGCGGCGGAGTCCGGCTGCTCCTCGCCGGTGGCGGCGACCCACGTCGCGCCGTGGCTGCCGGTCAGCGCGGCGACGAAGCGGTGCTCGGGAGCATCCATGGCCTCGGCGGCGATCGCGGTGAGGTCGGCGTGGTCGGAGCGGTGCTGGTTGTGGTCCACCTCCTGCATCGCCAGGATGTCCGCGTCGAGGCGCCGGATCGCGGTCCGGAAGCCGTCGAGGTCGACGTGCTGGTCGGTCGGTACACGCCCGTTGAGGATGTTGAACGTCGCGACTCTCATAGGGAGGCCCTACCCTCGCGCGCCCGCCTGCTCACGCAGCCCGCCGGCATACGCCCTCAGGTGGGTACACCAAGGACATGGGAGTCGACGACGCGCCAGACCTGCGGGAGGCGCTCAAGACGGTGGCCGTGGCGCTCAAGCAGTCCGGCGTGCCGTTCGCCCTCATGGGCGGGTATGCCGCCTGGGCGCGGGGTGGGCCCGAACCCGAGCACGACGTGGACTTCCTCATCGCCGACGAGGACGCCGACCACGTCGCGCAGTTCCTCGCCGGCCAGGACCTCGACGTCGTGCAACCGCCCGAGGACTGGCTCTTCAAGGTCTTCGCGAACGGTGCGATGGTCGACATCATCCACGGCCCCGTGGGCGGCGCCGTGCACCGTGCGGAGGTCGAGCGCGCCACGACGATGGAGGTCCTGTCGGTCAAGATGCCCGTGCTCGAGGCCACCCAGCTCATCGTGCACAAGCTCGGCGCGCTCGACGAGCACTACTGCGACCTCGCGAAGGTGATGCCGGTGCTGCGGGCCCTGCGCGAGCAGGTGGACTGGGCCAGGGTCGAGCGTGAGACGGCCGACAACGACTTCGCGGTCGCCGTGCTCTTCCTGGGGCGCCGGCTGGGCATCATCGAGGACTGACGCGCGCCCCTCGTCGCAGCGTCACGACGCGTGGCGGCCGTGGGTGGGGGTCATTCCCGGCGACACCGAGCGGTTGGCGAGCAGCAACGTCAGGCCCACGACGATGCAGACGATCTCGGCCGCGGCGGCCGTGAAGACGGACACCCCTGCCCACTCGGTGTGGACACCGAGCAGCCCCACCGTGGAGGAGATGACGAACGCCCCGAGCGTCGCGGCTCCGAACCCGAACGTGAGGAAGGCCGGCACCCAGTGCTCCCACCGCAGGAGCATCACGGCGATCACCACGCCGGCCACGACGTTGACGAGGAACAGAGGTCCGACGGTCTGGTTCCGCACCCCGTCGAACCACAGGTAGAGGTGCACTGCAGCGGAGACGACCAGCGCCACTGCACCAAGGGCTCGGAGTCTCATCTTGACGCTCCTGTCGTCCGGGCCACGCCACGACGCCCGGATGCGTCGTGGTGTTGGACTCGCTGCTGACGAAGACGACCCGTGGGCGTGGGCGGTTCACCCGCCTCCTGCGCGCGGGCTGAAGGCCGTGAGGAAGCGGTCGCGGAAGCGGTCCATCGGCCACACGGGCGCGTCCGTGCCGGGCCTCAGCCCTTCCTGCCAGCGCCAGGTGTGGATGCGGTCGAGCACTGTGGGGTCGCGCGCGATGACGCTGACCGGCACGTCGTGGCTCGCGTTCGGCCCCGAGACGACGCTGGCCGGCTGGTGGTCGCCGAGGACGATGACGACGAGGTCGTCGTCGTGGGTCCCGCGCAGGAACGACACCATGCTGTCGAGCGAGTAGGCGACGGACTGGCCGTAGGCCGTGCGGACGCCGGAGGTGCTGCGCCAGACGACGTCGCGAGGGGTGGCCTTGCCGGCCTGCGACATGAACACGGAGCCGTCGCCGATGGTCGCCCAGTCGACGAGCCGGGGCAGCGGTGCCCACGGCACGTGGCTCGTGACGAGGTCGACCTCGGCCATGACCGGCGGCCGGTCGCGCCGCGCGAGCTCGAGCCGGTCGAACGCGGAGAGCGTGTACTGGTCGGGCATCGGCGCATAGCCGAAGCCCGGCCCGGCGTAGCCCAGCGTGCGCGCGTCGTACACCTCCTCGTGGCCGTAGAACGCCGTACCCTCGGGCCAGTCGCGGCGGTTGGCCGGGACCACGGCGACGGTGCGCCAGCCGGCCTGCCCGAAGGCCCGGCTGAGGGTGAGCCGGCGCGTGTCGAGGAGCTGGTCGTAACGCTGCTGGCTGCTCACCCACAGGCCCGACTGGAGGGTCGAGTGCGCCAGCCAGCTGATGCCGCCGAACGTCGGGGACGTGAGCCACGCGCTGCGGCTCGAGTAGCCGGCCGCCCGCAGGGCCCCCGCCCCCGAGTCCAGCGCCGCCGCCACCTCCGGCGACTGCTCGACCCCCACCCGGCCGTAGCTCTCGACGAAGACGAGCACGACGTCCTTGCCGCGGAGCGCCGTGAGCAGGTCCGGTGCCGGGGTGTCGCGGAAGGGGTCGACGGGGATCTCGGCGGCGAAGACGTCGCGGTCGCGCAGGTTGGCCTGCACCGAGCCGACCTCGTGGACGGCGAGGGCGGCCGTGCTCGACGACGCGACCGGCACCCCCGGCGCGACGCTGACTCCGAGAGTGGCGCAGGCGAGCCAGGCGGCTGCCAAGGCGGCGCCGGTGCGAGCCGCGCCGTCCCGGTGCCGGTCGACGAGCGCCCCGGTCCTCCGCACCGCCAGCGGCCCGGCGACGACGAGGGCCACGACGAGCAGGCCCGCGGCGGCGACGGCGAGCAGGGCCGTCACCGGTCCCGCCGCGTCGGCGACGAGGTCCTTCGCCGACCCGACATGGCGCCAGTCGGTGAGCGGGTTGAAGGGCCGGTAGAGCGTCGCGAGGAAGGCCGCGTCGAAGACGCGGACGAGCAGGAGGGCTCCCAGAAGGATCCCGAGGAGGATCTCCAGCCAGCGCCGCACCGCTCCGTGGAGGGCCAGCATCGCCACGACGAGCACGAGCCCCTCGACCGGGATCCGGACGAGGGCGAGGAGCGATGCCGACCATCCCGGAACGGGTGCCGGTGCGACGAGTGCGACCCACACGAGAAGGACGGCCAGCACCGTGACGGCGTGGCCGCCCACGCGGCGCGCGGATCCACGCCGGTCCGTGTCCGTCACGTCAGGGACCGGACCTCGGCCTCGCCCAGTGGCCCGACCGGCCACGCAACGGGCGTCGCGACCACGACAGCCTTCTGGCGGGCCCGCCGTCGGAGCGTCGCGACCTCTGTGCCGAAGGAGACCAGGAGCAGCACGAGCCCGGCGGCGACCGCGACCGTGGCGGCAGCGGCCGGCAGGACCTCAGCCGTGGCGACGGTGAGCGCGATGCCCTGGTGGGCGGCGACGGCCTTCCGCCAGCGTCGCGGCGGGACCTGGCCGCGCAGCCACGGCATCCAGCGGCTGGCGACGCGGACCAGCAGCAGCAGGTAGCGCGCAGCGCCGATGCCGAGGACCCACCAGCCGAGGTCGCGGGCGACGTGGATGCTCAGCACGAGGATGAGGAACGCGTCGGTCTCCATGTCGAAGCGAGCGCCGAGCGGGCTCACGGTCCCGGTGCGGCGGGCGACCTGACCGTCGACGGCGTCGAGCACGAGCGCCACCGCACACAGCGTGACGAGGACTCGGCCGGAACCGGACCCGGCGGTGGGTGCGGCGTCGGCGGTGAGCCCGGCGTCGGCGGTGAGCCCGGCGACGCCGCACACGAGCACGGCGCGGGTCAGGGTCACGCGGTCGGCCGGCAGGAGGACGTACCGCCGCGCGGCGACGAGCCCGCACGCCAACAGGACGGCCAGGGCCACACCGCAGCCGATCCCGACGGTCCAGCCGCGCACGTCGAGCCCGACGCTGCTGTGCAGCGACGCGAGCAGCGCCAGCACGCCGACGAGCCCGGTCGCCGGACCGGACGGGAACACCTGCCGCACAGCATCTCCACTCACCGAAGGCTTTTGTACCAAGGACGACGGCGTCGCCGCTGACGTTCACTGTCCGTTTAGTCTGGTCGCGTGTCCACCGCCGCGCGCGCGTTCTGGTTGGTCGAGCCCGGCAAGGGCGAGATCCGGCCCGTCGCGCTGCCCGCCCCGCAGCCGGGCGAGGTGCTCGTGCGCGCGCTCCATTCCGGGGTGAGCCGAGGCACCGAGGCCATCGTCTTCCGCGGGGCCGTCCCCGTCGACCAGTACGCCACCATGCGGGCCCCGCACCAGGAGGGCGACTTCCCCGCACCCCTCAAGTACGGCTACCTCAGCGTCGGCGTCGTCGAGCAGGGGCCGGACGGGCTCGTGGGGCGGACGGTCTTCGCGCTCCATCCGCACCAGACGGCATACGTCGTGCCGGCGGAGGCAGTGGTTGTCGTGCCGGACGACGTTCCCGCCCGTCGCGCGGTGCTCGCGGGAACCGTGGAGACGGCCGTCAACGCACTCTGGGACGCGGCCCCGCTGCTCGGTGACCGTGTCGCGGTCGTCGGGGCCGGCATGGTCGGGTGCTGCGTCGCGCGCCTGCTGTCGCGTTTCCCCGGAACGCGCGTGACCCTGGTCGACCAGGACCCGACGCGGGCCGAGGTGGCGAGCCGACTGGGCGTCGACTTCGCCCAGCCCGGCGACCTCGACCGCACCGCCCGCCACGCCCCGGACCGTGACCTGGTCGTCCACACGAGCGCGACGGGCTCGGGCCTGCAGCTCTCACTCGACCTGCTCGCCCCGGAGGGCACGGTCCTCGACCTCAGCTGGTACGGCGACTCCCGGGTCGAGCTGGCGCTCGGTGGGTCGTTCCATTCCGGACGTCTTGGCATCCGCGCGAGCCAGGTGGGTTCCGTTGCAGCCGTGCGCCGCTCGCGCTACACGCATGCGCAGCGGCTCGCACTTGCCGTCGACCTCCTCCGCGACCCGGCCTTCGACGCCCTGCTCACGGGGGAGTCCCCGTTCGAGGAGCTGCCCGCAGTCATGCCGCGTCTCGTCGACGGCACGCTGCCGGCCATCTGCCACACCATCACCTACTGATCGGGGAGCTCGATGTACAGCGTGACCGTCCGGGACCACATGATGGTCGCCCACAGCTTCCGGGGCGAGGTGTTCGGACCGGCGCAGCGGCTGCACGGCGCGACCTTCGTGGTCGACGTGACCTTCCGCGGGCCCGAGCTCGACGGCGACGCCATCCTCGTGGACATCGGGCTGGCCACGCAGAGGGTCCACGAGGTCGTCGGCGACCTGAGCTACCGCAACCTCGACGACGAGCCGGCCTTCGCCGGCACGAACACCTCGACCGAGGTGCTGGCCCGCACCGTCGCGGACCGGGTGGCAGAGCGGGTGCACGCCGGCGACCTGGGCGGAGCGGCGGGGCAGGTGACCGGGCTCGTCGTCACGCTCCACGAGTCGCACGTCGCGTGGGCGTCCTACGAACGCACCCTGTGACCGACCTGCATGTCGTCGTCCCCGCCGGGATCCACGACCCGTCGCGCCCGAGCGGGGGCAACACCTACGACAGGCGTCTCGTGGCCGGCCTGAATGACCTGGGCTGGCACGTGCACGAGCACGAGGTGGTGGGAGCGTGGCCGCATCCGGACGCAGCGGCGCTCGCAGGCGTGGCGGCCCTCCTGGCGGACGTGCCCCCGGGCGCCCTCGTGCTCGTCGACGGCCTCGTGGCGTGCTGCGCCGACGCCGTGCTGGGGCCCGAAGGCGATCGGCTGCGTCTCGTCGTCCTCGTCCACATGCCACTCGGGCCGGCGGATCCCGCCGCGGCGGCGGGTGAGCGCCGCGTCCTCTCGGCGGCCTCCGCGGTCGTCACGCCGAGCCGGTGGACGCGCGACCTGCTCCTCGAGACGTACGCCCTCGACCCGGCGCTGGTGCACGTGGCCCGACCGGGCGTGGACGCGAGCCCCGTGGCGCCGGGCACCGCGCACGGGGGCGAGCTGCTCTGCGTCGCGGCGGTCACCCCGCACAAGGGTCACACCGATCTCGCCGACGCCCTGACGCTTGTCGCCGACCTGCCCTGGCGCTGTGTCTGCGCGGGGTCGCTGGCCCTGGACCCGGCCCGCGTCGCTGACGTCCGCGACCGGCTGACGCGCGCCGGACTCGCCGAACGGGTGAGCTTTCCCGGCCCGCTCACCGGTGTCGCCCTGGACCAGGCGTATGCCGCCGCCGACCTGCTCGTGCTGCCGTCGCTCGCGGAGACCTACGGCATGGTCGTGACCGAGGCGTTGGCGCGTGGGATCCCGGTGCTCGCCACGTCGGTCGGCGGCCTGCCGGAGGCCCTCGGCCCTGACGCCGACGGCCCCGACGGTGACGGCTCTGATCCAGGCATTCCGGGCTTGCTCGTGCCCGCAGGTCGGCCCGACAGACTCGCCGCCGCCCTCCGCTCGTGGCTCCGCCACGACGACCTGCGTGCCCGGCTGCGACACCGTGCGCTCGAGCGCCGACGGACCCTGACCCCGTGGTCGCGCACCGCCGAGGAGGTGTCGGGGGTCCTCGAGCGGGTATGGGGCGTTTGAACCCGTTGGCCCCTGCGGACGTCGTCCCCAGCGGGGACCTCGTAGAAAGGGGCGGAGGAGCTATGCGTCGCTACCGGTCGTTGCTGCGTCCGCTCGCGGGTGTCGTGATCCTCGGCATCCTCCTCCGGCAGCTGGGTGCGGGGCCCTTCGTGGACGCCCTGCTCGGTATCGACGCGCGGTCCTTGGCGGCAGCGACCCTGCTCGCTGCGCTCACGACGGTGTGTGGCGCGTGGCGGTGGGTCCTCGTGGCCCGCGGTCTCGGCGGCGAGCTGTCGCTGCGCTCGGCCGTGGCCGAGTGCTACCGCTCCCAGTTCCTCAACGTGACGCTCCCCGGCGGCGTGATGGGCGACGTGAACCGCGGCGTGCGGCACGGTCGCGACGGCGGTGACCTCGGCCGGGGCCTGCGCTCCGTCGTCTGGGAACGCTCGGCAGGACAGGTCGTACTCGTAGCCCTCACGCTCGGTGCCCTCCTGCTGCTGCCGTCACCGCTGCACCCCACGTCCCCGGGCGCCGAACCCAGCGCCGCGGCAGGGACGTCCGTTTCGTCCTCTGTTGTGGTCGCCCTCGTCGGCGTCACCGTCGTCGTGCTCGTCGTCGTGCTCGTCGCAGTGGTCGTGGGACGAGCCGAGCGCGGCTGCGACCGGAGTCTTGCCGGGCGGGCGGTACGGACTGCGGTCGCCGACGTACGCGCGGGCGTGCTGGGACGGCATACCTGGCCGGGTGTGGTGGCGTCGTCCGCCGTCGTGGTGGCCGGTCATGTGGGCACCTTCGTCGTCGCAGCGCGCAGTGCCGGCGTGACCGCGCCCCTGCTGGGTCTGGCGCCCCTCGCGCTGGTCGTCCTCGTCGCGATGGGCCTGCCGCTCAACGTCGCCGGTTGGGGACCGCGCGAGGGAGCGGCCGCCTGGGCTTTCGGAACGGCCGGACTCGGCGCCTCGGCCGGGGTGGGCACCGCTGTCGTCTATGGGGTCTTGGTTCTCGTGGCGAGCCTGCCCGGGGCGGTGCTGCTGGTCGTCGCCGGGCGAGCCGGTCCGGCACGCGCCGACGCCCTCAACGCACACACCCTCGTGGTGGAAGGGAGCGCCCGTGGCTGACCGCCCGTACACCCTGCTCAGCTGCGGCATGTCGATCGACGGCTTCCTCAGCACCCGCGCCACCACCCGGCTGATGCTGTCCAACGACGCCGACTTCGACCGCGTCGACGGTGAGCGGGCCGCCAGCGACGCCATCCTCGTGGGGGCCGGCACCATCCGCAAGGACAACCCCCGCCTGCTCGTGCGGTCCGCAGAACGACGTGCCGCCAGGGTGGACCGGGGCCTCCCACCGTCGCCGACGAAGGTCACGGTGACGCGAAGAGCCGAACTCGACTGTGCCGCAAGCTTCTTCGCCCCAGACGACACGGACAAGCTCGTCTACTGCTCGACGGACGCCGTGGACGCTGCCCGCGACCGTCTCGGTTCCGCCGCCGACGTCGTCGACGCCGGGCACGACATCTCCCTGCGTCGCGTCTGCGAGGACCTTGGTGACCGCGGCGTGCGGCGCCTCATGGTCGAGGGAGGGGGCACCGTGCACACACAGCTGCTCACCGAGGACCTTGCGGACGAGCTGCAGCTCGTGGTGGCGCCGTTCTTCGTCGGCGACTCGGGTGCCTGCCGTTTCGTCGGGGACGGCGCCTATCCCTGGAACCCCGACCGGCGCGCGACGCTGGCCGAGGTGCGGCAGATCGATGACGTCGTGCTCCTCCGGTATGCCTTGTCCCCGCGGTTCGGGACGGACGCACCGTGAGCCGGGCGCCGGAGGCACCTGCCGCTGCACGGATCCGGACGCAGGTCATGGTGCCACTGGCATTCTCCGACGGGTTCGAGACGTCGGCCCGCGCCTTCACGTTCGACGGTCTGGTCGACGGCCTCGAGCACGTCGCTCTCGGCCTCGGCGACCGTGCCCGGCCTCTCGACCAGGGCTCCCACAGCGCCGTGCCGACCCTGACGCGGCTGCACAGTGAGTGCCTCACCGGCGACGTCTTCGGCAGCCAGCGCTGCGACTGCGGGCCGCAGCTGCGCGAGGCCGTCGAACGCCTCGACGCCGCGGGCGGGTTCCTGCTCTACCTGCGCCAGGAGGGACGCGGCATCGGCCTCTACGCCAAGCTCGACGCCTACGTGCTGCAGGACGGCGGGCTCGACACGTATGAGGCCAACCAGGCCCTCGGCTACGCCGCGGACGAACGGGACTACACCGTGGCGGCCCAGATGCTCGGTGCCCTGGGCGTGGAGCGCGTGTCGCTGCTCAGCAACAACCCCGACAAGGCCGACCAGCTGCACCGGCTCGGGATCACGGTGGCGCGGCGTGTGCCCACCGGGGTGCACCTGTCCGACGCGAACGCGCAGTACCTCGCCACCAAGGCGGTGCGAGGCGCCCACGCGCTCGACCTGACCATCGACGGCCGGCGCGGCACGGCATGACGATCAGCCCGGGGAGGGCACCGGGACGCACGGGGCGAGGTGCCCCGTGCGTCCCCCTCGGCGCCTCAGGCGTAGTAGTTCGAGCTGCGCGGCCAGGAACCGGTCGGCGGCACCCAGCCCTCCATCGTCGACGGAAGTGACTGCCGGGTGTTGCAGTTGATCACCGAGTAGTGCAGGTGCGGGGCCGTGGCGGCGCCGGTGCTCCCGGACCAGCCGATGATGCGGCCCTGCGGCACCCAGTTCCCGGGCTCGTAGAACGAGCGGTTGAGGTGCGCGTACTGGGTGCACTGACCATTGGGGTGACGGATGATCACCTCGATGCCGTTCTGCCAGTACGGCGACCAGTTCGAGATGACGATCCAGCCTCCCTGCGTCGCCGAGACCTCGTAGTTGGCCGGCAGTCCGAGGTCCCACGCGTACCGGTTGTAGTAGTCCTGGTGCGAATAGGCACCGCCGTTGCCCTGGGTGACCTGGTAGCTCTCACCAGCGGGGTAGGGCGCCTTGTAGTAGCCGTCCGCAGACGCGGCCGACGCTCCGCTGAGCGCCGTCGAGGCGGCCAGGGCGAGGGTACCGACGAAGATGCCGAGCCTGCGGGACAGCGAGGTCCTGCGGCCCCTGGTTCCGAGGCGCTTCATTCCGAGCATGAGTGGTTCCTTCCGGTGATGGGGTGTCGTGAGCTACCGCGTGGAGTGGCCGTGGTGCTGGGTGGTCCGTTGCAGGGGTGGGGGGCCCAGTCCAAGCGAGGCGACCTGCGGTGGGCAATCCTTCAAGTGGTCGGCTTCATCGACCCTGCTCACGCCCCGCCCCACGGAACTTCACGACACTGGGCACGACGGGCTGGACGCCCCGTCCGCTTCCGCTGTGAGCGCGAGGCATCGCGCCGAATCGTGACGAACCCCCCTCTATGGGTACGAAACAGGCGCCACCGCCTGGGCTCCAGCAGCGTGGCACAGGCGGTGGCGCTCACCGTCCCACTACGAGGCCGGACTACACAAGGGGTCGTCGATCGGCCGGCGGGACGTGCTCCTGCCCCTTTGGGAGGCGTCGTGTCGCCGCAGTTCCCGGGACGGATGGCGGGCATGTCCTTACCCTGAGAGGGCAGGGGGTTTTGGTCTCGGGGGCTGGCCTGCTGTGAGGCTCAGCCGGCCTCTCTGAGCACGGAGAGCTGTGCAACCCATGGGTGCTGAGCGGGAAGAGCTGCCGCAGCCGCGTAGTGGCGACTTGATCGACGAACGGCTGCGCGAGGAGATCGAGCTGCTCACGCGCGTCATCGACCTGGTCGCCGACTACCCGAACCACCTGACCGCGTGGCAGATCGATGCGCTCCTGGACGTCGGTCGGCCCCATGAGCTGACCGGCCGGCGCCGTCGCCGCCGTCGGCCGGATGCGTGAGCCGTCGACATTGCGGGTAAGGGGACGGTCCCATTGGGTCCTGACCGGCGCACAATGGAGCCTTCAGGAGGTTGCGTGATGTCTGCAGAGCTGCACCCGCTCGACGGCGAGGCTCCCGCCCTGGAGTCGATGACGATCGATGAGCTGGTCGCGGAGCTCTCCAGGCTCCAGGACCGAATGCATGGGGACGCGGCCTCGAGCGGGTACCGGCCCCATGCGGGGTACATGCACCGGCGGGCCGAGCTCGAACGTCGCGAGCGACGCATCATGCGCGAGCTCGAACGCAGGTACGCCGCCGCGCCACCCGCGGAAGGTGCCTAGCCTCAGGCGCTGTGGCCGATCTCGTCGGTGTCGAACAGCTCAGCGATGAGCCCGCCGAGGTGTCGGCGATGCTCGGCCGTGACCCGTGCCGCGTTGTCGACGTCCTTGGCGCTGCAGAGCTCGATGAGCTGGCTGTGGTGCTCGATGGTGTCCTGCCCGCCGAGCAGCGTGGAGAACTTGCGGTAGTAGATGCGGTGGAGCGGACCTTCGGCCTGGGTGATGAGCCGTTTGAGGAGCGGGTTGCGTGCCGCGTCGATGATGACGCCGTGCAGGGTGTCGTCGGCGGCGAGGGCCGCCTGGGTGTCGTTCTTCTTGACGGCGGCCGCGAAGCGGGCGTTCGCCCGTCTCATGGTGGCGATGTCTTCGGCGGTGAGGTGTGGGACGGCGGTGCGTACGGCGAGCTGGTCGAGAACCTCGACGACGGACAGGGTCGCCTCGACGTCGGCACGGTCGAGCGTGGTGACCATGGTGTAGACCCCCGGCTTGGCCTCGACCAGGCCGGTGTCGGCGAGCCGAGCGAGCGCTTCGCGGACAGGGGTGCGGCTCAGGCCGAGCCGCTCGGCCAGGTCGCTGTCCTTGATCTTGCTGCCGGGCTCGAGCTCGCCCGTGACGATGGCCTGCCGGATGCGTTCATAGGCCACGTCGCTCATGCGCGGACGTTGCACCGACCAGTCCTGTGACATATTGGACACAATACTCTGCGGTCCGGCGTCCTTGGGCACGTGTCCCGAGGCCGCTCACACTGCGACCGCGGTGAGGTGCCCGTCCGTGGCGCGCGGCTCCGTCGGCTCCACCCGGTCCAGGAGCGCTTGCGCGAGCACCGTCGCGGGGTCGATCACCGGGCAGGGCGCCTGCCGGAGCGGCAGGCCCAGCGGAATCTCCGTGCAGCCGGCCACGATCACCTGGGCGCCGCGCTCGAACAGATGATGGGCCGCCGTCGTCAGCTGCTGGGCGACCGTCTCGTCCCGACGGCCGGCCTTGACGGCCCGGATGGCGGGCATCACGTGGCTCGACTGCACCGGCTCACCAGGGGTGACCACGGAGATCCCCGCTTCGCCCAGCCACTGCTGGTAGAGCTGCGCGCGGATCGTGCCGCTGGTGGCCAGCAACCCGACCGTGCGCACCTGGGGCCGCGCGGTCACGATGTGCTTGGCCACCTCGTCGACCATGTGCACCACCGGCAGTCCGAGCTGGCTCGACACGGCGGGCAGGAACGCGTGGGCGGTGTTGCAGGGGATGGCGAGCATGGTGGCGCCGGCGCTGCGCAGGATCGTCGCTCCGTGCAGCAGCCACGGGGTCGGGTCAGGCCCGCCCTCGGTCAGGGCCAGGGTCCGGTCCGGGATGGTGGGGTCGGCCCAGATGACGACCTTGGGGTGGTCCTGGTCGGTCGCGACGGGGGTGAGCGCGACCAGCTTGGTGTAGAAGTCTGCGGTGGCGGCCGGACCCATACCACCGAGGATGCCGATGACGGCGTCGGGGTGAGTGGTCATGGCCGGTCGCTGTGCTCACGCGAGTGGCCGTTGGAAGTCCCGGCGAAGGTCGTGACGGCGTCGGCGCTGCCCTCGTGCGCGCTCGTCGGCGCGCCGGTGGGGGCCGCCGTGGAGTCCCCGGTGGGGTCTGCGGTGGAGTCCGCGGTGGAGTCCGCGGTGGAGTCCGCGGTGGAGTCCTGGGCTGTGGTGGCGGTGTTGCCGGCCTTGCCATGGGCCTTGGCGATTGACTTCAGCTCGGAACGGTCGATCACGGCTGCGGCGAGGGAGTTGCCGACGACGTTGACGCCCGTCCGCGCCATGTCGACGATGAAGTCCACGCCGAGGAGCAGTGCCACGCCCTCGGGGGGAAGGCCGATCGTGGCACCGGCGGCGAGCAGGACGACGATCGATGCGGAGGCGACCCCCGCCATGCCCTTGGACAGGATGACCAGCACCCCGACCATGAGCATCAGCGCGGGGATCGACGTGTCGAGCCCGTAGGCGTTGGCCAGGAAGACCAGGGCGACGGCCTGGTAGAGCACGGAACCGTCGGTGTTGAACGAGTACCCGAGGGGCACGACGAACGAGGTGGTCGAGCGGCTGATGCCGAACTTCTCGAGCCGCAGCAGCAGCGGGGCGAGGACGGCTTCTGAGCTGCGGGTGACGAAGGCGAGCCCGGCCAGGTCACCGATGCTCCTGAGCAGCGGGACGTACCGGACGCCGAAGATCGCGGCGATGACCGGGAAGATGACGCCGAGCACGATGACCAGGCCGAGGTAGACGACCCCGATGAAGCCCAGCAGGCTGGTGAGGTTGCCGAAGCCGTAGTGGGCCACGTCGTAGGCGATGAAGCCGAGCACGCCGAGCGGGGCCAGCCGGATGACGTAGCCGACGATCTTGAACATGGCGGTGGCAAGTGAGTCGAGCACCGTGGTCAGCGGCTTGCCCGGCTCGCCGACCGCAGCGAGCGCGACACCGAGGAAGGTGGCGAACAGGATGACCGCCAGCAGGTTGCCCTCGGAGAAGGCAGCGAACACGTTCTTCGGGATGGCGTGCAGCAACAGCTCGGCGAAGTCGATCCCCTTGTCGAGCTGCTCGACCGCTGAGGGATCCGCGGCTGTCACCGGCGCGTCGGCGCCGATGTCGAACAGCTTCGCCAGCGTCACGGCCAGGACCAGGATGAGCGTGGTGACGACCTCGAAGTAGAGGATCGCCTTGCCTGCCATCCGGCCGACCTTCTTCACCGACTCCATGCGGGCGATGCCCAGCACGATCAACGGGAACACCAAGGGCACGACGACCATCTGGACGAGGTTCAGGAACGCCGTGCCGACCAGCTTGAGGCCTTCGCCGACTCCCGGTGCGAGCAGGCCGACGAGCGCACCCACCCCGACCCCGATCAGGGACTGCACCCCGATGGGGAGCTTCCACACCTGCCACCACTTCCGCTTGGGCGTCTGGCCTCCGACGCGGGAGCGGGACGTGTTCGCGACGCCGTGCTCTGTCATGCAAGCCTCCAATATACTGGATCCACTATGTCTGCATGTCAGAGTGGCGGCCCCGTGCGGTTCTGTCAAGACCTCCGGGCACGGCGAACGTGATGCGCGCGACCGGGCCTGGACATCCCCGGCGCAATCTCGGCCTTGCGACACGATCCGTTCACGCAGGATGCCGTCACGGACGAAATCGTCCGACAAACGGCTGGCTCTGTGGATCCGCCTGTGTGCGCCGCCGTAGCGTTCCAGGACCAGCCTCGACGGGCCGATACGTCACAGATTGGAGAGACCGTGCTTCCCAAGGACGCCAAAGTGGTGATCACCGGTGCGACCAGTGGGATCGGGCGGGCAGTGTGCAGCTCATTCAGGAACGAAGGCGCGCGGCTGCTCCTCACCGGTCGACGTCCCACCCTCGACGGTGTCGGTCCTGACGACATCTACAAGCCCGGCGACCTCAACGATGAGGCGTTCGTGTCGGACCTTGCGGCCACCGCGGCGCAGGAGCTCGGCTCCGTCGATGCCTTGGTGATCGGGCACGGACTGCAGCTGAGCGCACCACTGGTCGAGACGAGCGCGGCGCAGGCCGAAGCGGTGCTCACCAGCAACGTGCTCAGCGCCTTTCTCGTCATGAAGCACTTCATCCCGTTGATGTCCACGCAGGAGCCGGGCGGGTCGATCGTCTGCGTCAGCTCGCGCCTCGGCATGGTCGGGATGGCCGGCCAGGTGCTGTACTCAGCGGCCAAGGGCGGACTCATCATGCTCGCCCGCGGAGCAGCCATCGAACTGGCCGATCAGGGCATCCGCGTCAACGTGGTCGCACCAGGGCTCACGGCCACGGACGCCATCGAGTCCGCGTTTCAACGTCGCCCCGATCCTGAGGCATACCGGCGTAGTCGTGAGTCGTCGATCCCGCTCCGCCGCCTGGCGACGCCCGAGGAGATTGCCGACGCAGTGCTCTTCCTCGCCTCGAACCGCTCCAGCTACGTCACCGGCGCAGTGCTGCCGGTCGACGGCGGCTACACCGCCTTCTGAGCCCACCGACCATGCTCCACACGACACGACCACCGGAGAAGGACATGACCGAGACCCCGCCGTACCAGGTGACCGACCCGTTCACCGGACAGGTGACCCAGACCTTTCCGTACGCCGGCGACGCCGAGATCGAGGCGGCGCTCGCCAGCTCGGCGGCGGCGTTCGAGGCCTGGCGGGCACGGCCGGTTGCGGAGCGGGCGGCGATCGTGAAGCGGGTCGGGGTGCTGTTCGCGGAGCGCGCTGCCGAGCTCGGTGCGCTGGTCACCAGCGAGATGGGCAAGCGGCCGTCGTCGGCGAGCGGCGAGGCCGCGTACTGCTCCACGATCTTCGAGTACTTCGCCGACCAGGGGCCGACGCTGCTGGCCGACCACCCGCTGCCCGGGCACGACGGCGCCCGCATCGAGCACCTCCCCATCGGCCCGCTGCTGGGCGTCATGCCGTGGAACTACCCGTACTCGCAGGTCGCCCGGTTCGCCGCCCCGAACCTCGTCGCCGGCAACACGATCGTGGTCAAGCATGCCGAGAACTGCCCCACCTCGGCGCTGGCCATCGCCGAGCTGATGCGGGACGCCGGTGTCCCGGACGGGGTCTACCTCAACCTCTTCGCGACCCACGGGCAGGTGGCCACGATGATCGCCGACCCGCGCGTCCGCGGCATCTCGCTGACCGGCTCCGAGCGTGCCGGTGCCGCGGTCGCCGAGGCCGCCGGTCGGCACCTGAAGAAGGTGGTCCTGGAGCTCGGCGGCTCCGATCCCTACATCGTGCTGGACACCGACGACGTCGTTGCTGCCGCTGAGCTCGCGTGGGCCACCCGGACGGCGAACGTCGGACAGGCGTGCAACTCCAACAAGAGGATGATCGTGATGGCCGACATCTACGACGACTTCGTGGCCATCCTCGTCAAGCAGGCCTCGGCGATGACACCACGCACGCCGGGTGACGACTCGGACACCGCATACTCCCCGATGGTGTCCCGCCGGGCGGCCGAGAGCCTGCTCGCCCAGGTTCAGGACGCGGTCGCCAAGGGCGCCACGCTGCACATCGGCGGCGAGCTCGTCTCGGACGACGGTGCCTACTTCGCGCCGGCGGTGCTGACCGGCGTCACGCCGAAGATGCGGGCCTACCACGAGGAGCTCTTCGGTCCGGTCGCCGTGGTCTACAAGGTCAGCAGCGATGACGAGGCGGTCAGGTTGGCCAACGCCGTGGACTTCGGTCTCGGCGGCGCGGTCTGGAGCACCGACGAGCAGCGCGCCACCAAGGTCGCCTCGCAGCTCGAGCTCGGCATGGCCGCGGTCAACACCCCAGCCGTATGGGGACCCGACCTGCCCTTCGGCGGCATCAAACGCTCCGGTTTCGGCCGCGAGCTCGGCCCCCTCGGCATCCTCGAGTTCGTCAACAAGCGCCTGTTCTACGTCCAACCGAACCGCACTGGGTCTGACTGACGCAGGCTGTGACCGGCCGTGCCTCCACCGAGGAGACTCGCAGACGACCGGATCCCGGTCATCTGCTCGTCGCGGGCTCCAGCAGCTGCCGGTCGGGAGCCATGAACGAGACGTCCCGGCCGGTCGAGCCATCGATGGCGAAGTCGGCGGCGATCTCGCCCATGATGGTGGCGAACTTGAAGCCGGAGCCCGAGAAGCCACAGGCCACCACGAGCCGAGAGTCGGAGGGGGCGGGACCGAGCAGCGGCCTGCCGTCGGGGCTGAACCCCTCGATCCCTGTCTGGAGGCTGACCGGATCCGGGTGCAGGCCGGGGAGGAACTCGCGGACCGAAGTCGCCACCCGGGACGCGAACGCCGGGTCGACGAACCGGTCGACGTGGGCGAGATCGCGGACCTCCGGATGAGTCTCGAACGTGATGCCGACCTTGACCGTGGCGCCGTCGAGCGTGGGGAACCCGTACGCCGCGACGTCGCCCACGCGTTCGAAGACGCCGAACACGTCCGGGTGGTAGTCGCGCGGGGTCCGGGCGAGGTACCAGGCCTGCACGATGCGTCGGGGAACGACGGCCTGACGCGCCCCGGGCACGAGCTCGCCCGCCCACGGGCCCGGGGCGAGCACGACGCGCCCGTAGGTCTGTTCGCCGTCCCGGGTCACGACCGCGACGCCGGTCTTCCGCGGCTCGACGGCGATCACCTCGGTGTACGGGCTCACAGCGGCACCGAGGACGGCCGCGCGTTCCACGGCGGTGGCGACGCTCGCCTCGGGCCGGAGGTAACCCGCCAGGGGGTCGGTCACGCCGACGTCACCGGCCCGTACAACGTGCTGCGGGAAGCGCGCGCCGAGGTCGGCGGCCTCGAGCACCTCGTGAGGAAGCCCGTTGTCCCTGGCGGACGCGATCGCAGAGAGGATCTCCGGAGTACTGTCCGGCCCGAGGATCACACCGCCGGTCTGCCGGAACAGCTCGGGCTCGGTGTGCTCCTCCAGCTCGCGCCACAAGCCGAGCGCCTCCACGGCCAGCGGTGTGTCGCGAGGCTCACGCTGGCTCTGTACCGAGAAGCGGCGAGTCTGACCCGCCGAGGCGCCGCGGTCGTGCCCGATGCCGAAGCGCTCGTAGCCGTGGACGCTCACTCCTCGTTCGGCCAGCCGCCAGAGGGCCATGGACCCGATCGCCCCCAGACCGATCACGGCAACGTCGGCTCGACTCGTGCTCATCTGCTCGTCCCCGGTGCTAGCAGTGCGATGACGAAGTCGGTCACCTCGCGGGTCGATGCAGTGCCGCCCAGGTCGGCGGTGCGCGTGTGCGGCTCGCGCAGCGAGGCCTCGAGGGCGGCCATGAGTGCCGCCGCGGGCTCCGAGAGCCGCAGATGGTCCAGCATCATCGCCACGGACCAGAGCATGCCGACCGGGTTGGCGAGCCCCTTGCCCGAGATGTCGGGCGCGGAACCGTGCACGGGCTCGAACATCGAGGGTCCGCCGTCGGGGGCGAGGTTCGCCGAGGGGGCGATGCCGATGCTGCCGCAGACCGCGGCCGCCAGGTCCGAGAGGATGTCACCGAAGAGGTTCGAGGCCACGACCACGTCGAAGTCCGAAGGACGCATCACCATCCGAGCCGCCATGGCGTCGATGTGCTCACGCTGCACCGTCACCCCGGGGTGACGCGAAGCCACCTCGTCGACCACCTCGTCCCACAGCGTCATCGTGTGGATGATGCCGTTGGACTTGGTGGCGGAGTGCACGCGGCCTCGGCGTCCCTCGGCCTGCTTCATGGCGTACTCGGTGATCCGCTCCACACCGGTGCGGGAGAAGATGCTCTCCTGCAGTGCAAGCTCGGACGGGCCGCGTCCGATCCGACCGCCGACCTCGCTGTACTCGCCCTCGGAGTTCTCCCGGACGACCAGGAAGTCGACGCCTGCCGCCAGCTCCGGGCGCACGGGCGTCGGCACGCCTTCGAAGACCCGCATGGGGCGCAGGTTGACGTACTGTCCGAAGGCTCTGCGGATCGGGATGAGCAGGCCCCAGAGTGAGACGTGGTCCGGTACGCCGGGCCATCCCACGGCACCGAGGAGGATGGCGTCGTGCCGGCTCAGCACCTCCAAGCCGTCGGGAGGCATCATGTCGCCCTCGCGGTGGTAGCGCTCGCACGACCAGTCCAGCTCGGTCGTCGCGAACTCGGCGCCGTACGCCTTCTCCACGGCGCGGAGAACCTCCTTGGCCGACTCCATGACCTCGACGCCGATCCCGTCGCCGGGGATGAGCGCAAGCCGGATCACGGGTGCGGGCCCGCCGCTCACAGGAGGAAGCTGGGCCGGGCGAGGTTCGTGAGCTGCCCGTACTCCTGAACGCCCTCGGGCCCGTCCAGCCTCTGCGCTCATCGTCCCGTCCCTTCCTGCCGCGGCGGTTCCGCGTCGCATGTACCGGCTGTGCCTGCGGGTGAGCCTCCGGGCGCCGGTCGCGGCGGGCGTCCGAAGCAATGTACGAGGCATGGTGATTGATTGTCAACAATGAGGTGATCGACTGTAGACAATCGACGAGCGAGGCCGTACGGTACTTTCAGCAACCCCGTGACGGAGAGGACCCTTTGATGAGCAATCCGACCTTCAGGCCGAAGTACGTCTCGTTCGACTGCTACGGCACCTTGATCAGCTGGCCAATGACGCCCATCACCAAGGAGCTGGTCGGGGACCAGGTTCCCGCGGAGCAGTGGGACCAGTTCGTGGCGGAGTTCCGCGGCTACCGCTACGACCAGGTGTGCGGTGAGTACTACCCGTACGAGCAGGTGCTGCAGGACTCCTTCGAGCGGGTCTGCCGCAAGTGGGGGATCGAGGCGGACCCGAACGCCGGCAAGCGTTTCGCCGAAGGCGTCAGGAGCTGGGGGCCGCACCCCGATGTGGTCGAGCCGCTGAAGAAGATGGGCGAGCACTACAAGCTGGTGATCCTCTCCAACGCCGACGACTCCTTCCTCGCCGAGAGCGTGCCGCGGCTGGAAGCGGACTTCCACGCCGTCTACACCGCCGAGCAGGCCGGCTACTACAAGCCCCGGTACGGCGCCTTCGAGTACATGCTCGAGAAGCTCGACGCCAAGCCGGAGGACTTCGTGCACGTGTCGTCGCACAGCCGCTATGACCCTCTGCCGATGCACGACATGGGCTTTCGCAACCTCGTGATGCTGGATCGCGGCTACGACCCGGTGCCGCCGGGCTACGGGATCGTGACGGTCAAGTCCCTGGACGAGCTCAACACGATGCTTGGCATCTGACCCGACGCTCTTCCGGTCGCGACCATGAGACGGGCGATCGGCGGTCCCTGTACTCCGTTGAGGCACGCTGGGACACCCGACAGTGCCGATAGACTATTGTTGACAATCTGCAATCCACGAGAGGTATGGCACATGTCTTACATCCACCAACCCGCGGCCGCCGTGACCGGTCCTCTGGAGCCGAGGGGCCAGCGGGCGGGCGCGGACACCGGCGACCCGCAGATCTCCTGGAGCGACGTGGACGCCCGGGACGATGTGCGGGTCGGTGTGTGGGAGGCCCAGCCGGGCGGGTGGCCGGTGGTGAACCGTCCGGACACCGAGACCTGCTACATCGTGAGCGGGCGTGCCACGATCACCGACGATGCCAGCGGCGAGAAGCAGGAGATCTCTGCGGGTGACGTGATCGTGTTTCCGAAGGGATGGTCCGGTCGCTGGGACGTCACCGAGACGATCCGGAAGGTCTACAGCATCGTGGTCCCGGCCACCGTCGGCTGAGCGGTCCTCTCAGGCTGCAACCGCGTGACACAGGTTCCGGAGCACTCGGACGCCCGCGGTGACCGTGGCGCCGTCAACCTCGTCGCTCCCGCCCTGGCCCGCGTACGCCGGACGTGCGCGGGCCGGGGCGTCCTCCTCCTTGGCGGCCCACCCGTCACTCCCCAGCAAAGGGCGTCCGCTCTTCGGCCACCCCCACGAACGCCGCGGCCGCCGGGCTGAGCCTGTGGGTCTGCCACACCAGCGCGACGTCAAACTGGTCCTCCACCGCCAGGCGCCGTACCTGCAGGCCCACGGCATCGGCGAGTGGGCGCCATGAGTCGGCGACCACGGCCTCCCCTACACCACTCAGCACGAGGGGCAGCAGGCCCTCGCGATGCTCGATCTCCACCACGATCCGACAGTCGGTGGCAGCAACGATCGCGTCGGCGACTCGCCGCATCCCTGTGCCCGGCTGACCGGCCACCAACGGCAGGCGCCGCAGGTCACTCATCTCGAGATCCTCGATGCCGCCCGGCAGCATCGCGTCATCGCGTGCGACCAGGACGAACGACTGGGTCTCCAGGGGCAGCCGCTCGAGGTCGGTCAAGGCTTCCGTCTGACCACGGGTTGCGACGACACCGACCTCGGCGACCCCCCGCCGCAAGGCCTCGCGCACGTCGTCGGGGCTGGGTGCGGCGCATCCGTCCACGGCGCCCAAGGGCCGGTCTGTGTTTCCGGCGCCAACCTCAACTCCGGGCAGCCCACGGAACTGGTGTTCCCTGCTCGAGATCAGACGGGCAGAACTCCTGCCGCCAACCACGACCACCGCAAGCACGGGGCTGGAATCCCGGCGTCAAGCTGTCGTGCAACATCTCGTGCAACATCTCGTGCAACGTCGCGCGGCGACTTGGGGTCGACGGGGGTCTGCCACGGTCAATCGCCGCCGCTTCGCGCCAGTCGTCCTTGATCGCCTGGGAACGACAGAACCGCAGGTCAGACGTGGTCTGACCTGCGGTTCCTTGTTGTGGCCAGGGGCGGGGTCGAACCGCCGACCTTCCGATTTTCAGTCGGACGCTCGTACCAACTGAGCTACCTGGCCGGGACAACGTCAGGAACTATAGCCGACCCCTCGGGCCATCTCACAAACCGCCCGTGGGTGGCGCCACGGACGGTTGTGCGAGATCGTGTCGACGTACGACGGGGTCGGCCGTTCGGGGGCCAGGGCTCGCATCCAGGCACCGACTCGCCAACCATCTGTCGACCGTGAAGGACTCGATGCCCTGCGTCGTGAGAGGATGCCGCGACCCAATCATCGATCCGCAGGAGAGCCCATGACCGACAAGGGATCTGAGCTGAGCGGGGACTGGGACTTCGACCCGGCCCACACCCGGATCGGGTTCTCGGCCAGGCACGCGATGGTCACGACCGTCCGCGGTTCGTTCAACGACCTGACAGGCCGGTTCTACGCCGACGTCGACGACATGTCGAAGTCGTACGCAGAGGTCACCCTCAAGACGGCGAGCGTCGACACGCGCAACCAGCAGCGTGACGATCACCTGCGCAGCGCCGACTTCTTCGACGCCGAGAAGTGGCCCGACATCCGCTTCGAGAGCACGCAGATCGAGGAGGTCGAGGAGAACGCCTACATGGTCTCCGGCAACCTCACGATCCGCGACGTCACCAAGCCCGTGACGATCCCGCTCGAGCTCATGGGGGTTCAGGCCGACGCGTTCGGGGCCCTGCGTGCCGGCTTCGAGGGCTCGCGCCGCATCAACCGCCGCGACTTCGGGCTGGAGTGGAACATGCCCCTCGACTCCGGCGGCGTCCTCGTGTCGGAGAAGATCTCGCTCGAGTTCGAGATCTCCGCGGTCAAGCGGGGGAGCGACCAGCCGGACCAGCAGAACGACGGCGAACAGGGCTGACGCCCGCCCTCCGGCGATTCCAGGTATGCCGTCGCGCCGGATCGCGACGCAGCACCTCGACCCCGCGCGCCGGAGGATGCCGAAGGCTCGAAATCCGCTGACCTGACAGGCCGGCCCGCGCACTGCGCGGGCCGGCCTTCGTCGTCGTCGCGAGCTGAAGGGCTTGACAAGTGTGACCGGCGGCGGGCACAGTTCTGAACTGTAAACGTTTACAGTTTGAAGGAGGCGAGGATGTCGCGTCGCGTGACCGTGACCGAGGTGGCCCAGCGGGCGGGGGTCTCCGTGGCCTCCGTGTCCCGCGTCCTCAACGGCATCGCGGCCCGCCCCGACACCGAGGACCGCGTGCGCCGTGCCGCCGAGGAGCTCGGCTACGTCCCCGACGCCGCGGCGAAGGCACTCAAGCTCGGCCGCCCGCTCCAGCTGGCGATCGCCGTCGACGACATCGCGAACCCCGTCTACGCCCTCATGATGCACGGCGTGGAGGCCGGCCTCCTCGGCTCCGGGTCCCGCCTGCTCGTGTCGTCGACCGGCCGCCGGCCAGCGGACCTGCTCGAGCTCGTCGAGGGGATGTCGCGCGGCTACGCCGACGGACTCATCATCAGCCCGCTGCGCCGCACGCCCGAGCTCATCGACGCGTTGGCGCAGGCGCCGGTCCCCGTCGTCGTCATCGGTGACATCGGCGACGACGAGCGGCTCGACCAGGTCCGCACGGACTCGGGCCTCGGCGTCTCCCTGGCCTACGACCACCTCGTCGAGTCCGGTCGCTCACGCATCGCCTTCGTCAACGGTCCTCGAGACACCACGCCGGGCCGGTCCCGATCAGCCGGGTTCGTCGGGGCTGCGGAGCGGCACCGCCGCGAGGTGCTCGTCGTCGAGGCCGAGGACTTCACGGTCGAGGCGGGCGAGGCCGCCTGGCCAGAGGTCGCGGGCACCTCCGGTCGGCGCGTCGACGCCGTCATCGCGGCCAACGACCTTGTCGCCCTGGGGCTCGCACGTGCCGCCCTCGACGCGGGACGGTCCATCCCACGGGCCCTCGCTGTCGTCGGGGTCGACGACATCGGCATGGCCTCGATCTTCCGGCCGAGTCTCACGAGCGTGTCGCTGGGCGCCCACGAGCGCGGCCGGCTCGCCGCCGAGCTGCTGCTGCGGCGAATGGAGCACCCGGGCGCGCCCGTCGAGACGCGCTTCGTCTCCCCGCAGCTCGTCGTCCGGGAGTCCACGGCGACTCCCTCCACCCCGTCCACCACGACGAAAGGCGACGCATGACCATCACGTCCGCAGTCGCACCCTCTCCCACGACGCAGGACCGCCGGCCCCGCCGTGGTCGCCAGGACCGCTCGAGCCAGCAGCGTCGCGAGGCGATCGCGCTCGTCTTCCCGTCGCTCGTGCCCATCGTCATCTTCAGCGTCCTGCCGCTGCTCCAGGGAGTCTGGTACGCGTTCACCGACGCGACCCTGCGACGCAACGACACCGCCGACTTCGTCGGCGTCGACAACTTCACGCGTCTCGCGGGGGACTCCTTCTTCTGGAGCTCCTTCCGCATCGGCCTCATCTGGGCGGTGTCCGTCACGCTCCTGCAGCTCGTGGCCTCTCTGGGGCTGGCCCTGCTGCTCAACTCGGACCTTCGGTTTCGTTCTCTCACAAGGCTTCTGGCACTCATTCCGTGGGCCATGCCGCCTGTCGTCGTCGCAATCATGTGGACGATGATCTACACGCCCAACGGTGGGCCACTCAACGCGGCCCTGGGCGCGGTGGGACTGCCGAGCGGCATCAACTGGCTCGGTGACTTCAACACCGCCCTGCCGGCCGTCATCGTCGTCGGGGTCTGGATCGGTATGCCGCAGACCACCGTGACGCTCCTCGCCGGGCTCCAGCAGATCCCCACCGAGCTGAGCGAGGCCGCCGCCGTCGACGGCGCCTCCGCCTGGCAGCGCTTCCGCAACGTGACGCTGCCGAGCCTGCGCCCCATCGTCGTGTCGATCACGTCGCTGAACTTCATCTGGAACTTCAACAGCTTCGGCCTCGTGTACGTCATGACCGAGGGCGGTCCCGGAGGCAAGACGATGCTGCCGATGCTCTTCACCTACCTCGAGGCGTTCAAGAACCGCAACATCGGCTACGCCGCGGCGATGGGTGTCGTGCTCGTCATCGTGGTCGTGCTCATCCTGGCCGGCTTCCTGCGGACGCAGTTCCGGAAGGAGACCGCATGAACCGCACCTCGACCCCCGTCAAGACGCTCCAGTACCTCGCCCTGGCGGCATACATCCTCTTCCTCGGATTCCCGCTGCTGTGGCTCGTCTCGGCCTCCATCAAGTCGTCGCAGGAGCTGGCCGCGCTCGACATGAGCCTGCTGCCGAAGCAGCTCCACTGGGACAACTACGCCGTCGCGCTGCAGAAGCAGGGGCTGACGCGGTCCGCTGTCAACAG
Organism: Terrabacter sp. GCM10028922; assembly: GCF_042666095.1. Taxonomy (NCBI): domain Bacteria; kingdom Bacillati; phylum Actinomycetota; class Actinomycetes; order Micrococcales; family Intrasporangiaceae; genus Terrabacter; species Terrabacter sp. GCM10028922. The sequence continues at coordinate 456,169 of NZ_JBHTFG010000023.1, forward strand.
CCTCGTCGTGTCGCTGCTGTCGATGGTGTTCGTCGTGCTGCTCTCGATGCCGGCGGCGTACGCGCTCGCCCGCTTCAAGGGGCGGCTGCGCGCCGTGGGGGTCGGCTGGATCCTCGTGAGCCAGGTCTTCCCGGTCATCCTCATCATCATCCCGCTCTTCATCATCCTGAGGGACGTCCGCCTCGTCGACACCCTCATGGGGCTCGTGCTGGTCTACACGACCTTCACGATGCCGTTCGCGCTGTGGATGCTGCAGGGGTTCGTCGCGGCGATCCCGACCGACCTGGAGGAGGCCGCCGCCATCGACGGCGCGAGCCGCTTCCAGACCTTGCGCCGCATCGTCTTCCCGCTGCTCATGCCGGGCATCGTCGCGACCGCCATGTTCGCCTTCGTCGCGGCGTGGAACGAGTTCTTCTTCGCCCTGGTGCTCATCCAGTCGCCCGAGAACTACACCCTCCCGGTCGCGCTCAAGATGTTCGTCGGCGGCGAGGGAAAGGTGGCCCTCGGACCGCTGGCCGCCGGCGCCGTCCTTGCGACCATCCCCAGCCTCGTCGTCTTCTCCATCCTCCAGCGCCGCCTCACCGGTGGCCTGCTCGCAGGCTCCGTCAAGGGCTGACCCGCCTCACCACCTCGCCGTCTCTCGTCACCACCCACCCCGCACCACGTCCCACACGCAAAGGAGCACACCATGGGAACCCGTCGTCTCGCACTCGCAGGAGCGGCCCTCACCGCCGCCCTGCTCGCCGCCTGCTCGCAAGGATCCGCCACCAACCCCGACGCGGGGTCCGGCGGAACCGGTGGGGGCGCCTCCGTCACCCTGAAGTTCCAGTCGCTGCAGGACCAGCCCGCAGCCGTCGAGGCCGTCAAGGGCATCGTCGACTCGTGGAACAGCGCCCACCCCGAGGCCAAGGTCGAGCTGATCCAGGCCGGCTGGGACGGCATCTACGACAAGCTCGTCACGCAGTTCAATGGCAACGCGGCGCCGGACATCATCCACTACGAGGCCGCGAGCATCGTCCCGTTCGCCCGCGACGGCTACCTCGCCGATCTCACCTCCAAGGTCCCGGCCGACCTCAAGAGCGACATCTCCGACGGCATCTGGAAGTCGGTCACGGTCGACAACAAGGTCATCGCCATGCCGACCGAGCTGCAGACGTACGTCGTGTTCGCCAACAAGAAGCTCCTCGAGGCCTCCGGCGCCACGATCCCGACCGGCGACTCCATGACGCTCGAGCAGTTCCGCGCGCTCGCCAAGGCCACGACCAAGGACGGCCAGTTCGGCCTCGCGTGGGGCCTCAAGAGCCCGACGGCCACCTTCATGAGCCTCGCTCTCACCTCCGGCGGCACCTTCTTCACGGGCACCGGCAAGGAGGCCAAGATCAACGTCGGCGCAGGCGAGCTCGCGGTGCCGAAGCTCGTCAAGGACATGGCCTACACCGACAAGAGCATCGACCCGGTCTCCCTGACGCAGTCCGGGTCGCAGGCCCTCGCGTCCTTCTACGCCGGCAAGGCCGCAATGACCGTCCAGGGCTCGTTCCAGGCCGCCAACATCAAGAAGGACGCACCCGCAGGCCTCGACTGGGTCGAGCTGCCGCCGCTCGCGGGCTCGCAGGGGACCGCCCAGGCCGCGAACCCGCAGACGCTGTCGGTCAACGCCGACTCGCCGAACGCCGACAAGGCCGCGGAGTTCGTCGCCTACTTCGCGAACGCCGAGAACACCGCCAAGCTCAACCAGGCGGACGCCCTCATCCCCGCCTCGAAGAAGGCCCAGGACCTGATCCTCTCCTCGACCGGGGGCAAGGACGGCTGGGACATGACGATGAAGTCGGCACAGGGCCTGACCGGCGCACCCTTCCTCGCCGTGGACGCGTACACGCAGTGGAAGGACACCATCGCCACGCCGAGCTTCCAGAAGTACCTCGCCAACCAGATCGACGACGCGGGGCTCACGCAGGCGCTGACCGAGGGCTTCACCCAGGTGAACCGCTGAACCGCTGATCCGTGGGGCGGCGGCGAGCCGGCGCCCCACGGCACGGAACCGCTACGACACGAAGGACATTCACGTGAACGACTTGAGGCGGCGCATCCACGGCGTCATCACCGGCGCGGCCGTCGGCGACGCGCTCGGCGGTGCGACGGAGGGCTACACGCCGGAGCAGATCCAGGAGCGGCACGGCGGCCGGGTCACCGGTATCGTGCCGCCCTGGGCGGCGGAGGAGTGGGCCACGGCACGGCCGATCGCGCCGTACCACAAGGGCGACGGCCACATCACCGACGACACCCTCATGACGAGGGCGCTCATCGACACGTATGCCGCCCGCCCACGTCACCTCGACGCGTACGCCGTCGCCGAGGAGTTCGTGCCGCGACTCATCAACGAGCCGACGTGGATCCCGGAGCTCGAGCGCGAGGCGATCCTCCTCCAACGGATCTTCCTCGCCGAGAAGTGGATCGTGGCCCGGCTGCACTACGGGCACGTGGACCCGCGCGAGGCCGGCGTCGGCAACATCGTCAACTGCGGGGCCGCGATGTACATGGCGCCGGTCGGGGTCGTCAACGCCGGCGACCCGAGGGGCGCGTATGCCGAGGCGATCGACCTCGCCGCACCGCACCAGTCGAGCTACGGACGCGAGGCGGCTGGGGTGTTCGCGGCCGCTGTCGCGGCCTCCCTGGCTCCCGGCGCCGATGCGGCGGGCGTCGTGGAGGCCTGCCTGGACGTGGCCCACGACGGCACCCGTTCGGCCATCGAGGCGGTGGTCAAGGCGGCCGGCTCGGTGCCTGCGGACGACCCCGACGTGCTGGCAACCGCGCTGCGGGCCGCTGTCGAGCCGTATGACACGGTCGGTGCCGACTACCGGCAGCCGGCAGCCGACGCCCGGCGTCCCTCGCGGACGAAGTCCATCGAGGAGCTGCCCGTGGCGATCGGCTTCGTCGTGGCCCACGACGGCGACTTCTCAGCAGCGGTCCTCGGGGCGGTCAACTACGGACGCGACTCCGACTCGATCGCGACGATGGCGGGAGCGGTCTGTGGCGGCCTCGGTGGCGCGGACGTCGTACCCGCGGACTGGCTGACCACCGTCGAGACCAACAGCCGCATGGACGTCCGGGCCTCGGCGGACCGTCTCGCTGACGTGGCCGAGCGCGTGCTCGCCGCCGACCGCGAGAGGCTCCTGGCCCGCGCCGGCCAGATCGACGGCCTGCTGGGCACCGCATGAGGCTCACCTGGGTGCAGCCCGAGGACCTGCTGCTCCACGCGTTCGTGCAGGCTCGTGCCGAGGGGGCCGACGTCGATGACCTCGAACGACGGTGGACCGGCGCCGGTGGTTCGCTCACCGTCCCGGTCAGTGGCGCGGCCGACCAGCCGGCGACACCAGAGCTGCGGGCACTCGCGGCCGAGCTCCTCGGGGCCGTCGACGAGGCTGCGCCGCCGGCGCCCTTCCATCTCGCGGCTGCGCTCGACCGGGCCGGACGCGCCGACCGTCGCGATCGCCGTGACGGCGCCGTCCTGGCCGACAAGGTGCACGGCGGCTGGCTCGGGCGGTCGGCGGGCTGCCTCCTCGGCAAGCCCGTCGAGAAGATCCCGCGCGCCGGCATCGAGGAGATCCTGCGCGACACGGGTCGGTGGCCGCTCGACGACTGGTTCACGGCGCAGGGCCTGGGCGCCGACGTCGCTGCCCGGTGGCCGTGGAACCGTCGCAGCGCCCCGACGAGCCTCGCAGAGAACATCGAGGGCATGCCGGAGGACGACGACCTCAACTTCGCCGTCCTCGCGCTCCGCCTCCTGGAGGCGCACGGCGACGAACTCACGACGGACGACGTCGCGCAGGCCTGGCTCGACAACCTCCCCGGAGGCCGCGTCTTCACGGCCGAACGCGTCGCCTACCGCAACCTGCTCGAGGGCGTCGCCCCCGACCGGGCAGCCCTCGTGCGCAACCCTTTCCGCGAGTGGATCGGGGCGCTCATCCGCGCCGACGTCCACGGCTGGGCCCATCCCGGTGACGTGTCGGGGGCGATCCGCTCGATGTGGACCGACGCTCGCCTGAGCCACACCGGCGCGGGCGTCGAGGGTGCCCTGTGGGCGGCCGTTCTGGCGTCGCTGGCCGTGGCCGGTGACGACGTCCAGGCCGTGCTCGACGACGCATCCACCGTGCTGGAGCCCGGTGGCGTGCTCCAGGTGGCCGTTCACCGCGGCACCGACCTCGGCCGATCCGAGCTCACCGACGACGAGGCGCTCGACGCGCTGCACGCGGACTTCGGCCACCTCCACTGGGTGCACGTGGCCAACAACGCCGCGACCATCGCCTTCGCCCTCGCGCGCGGGGACGGGGACCTCGGCCGCAGCATCTGCCTCGCCGTGACGGCCGGTTGGGACACCGACTCGGCCGGCGCGACCGTCGGAGGCGTCGTCGGTGCCGTCCTGGGCGCCGATGCCCTTCCGAAGCGGTGGATCTCGCCGCTCCAAGACAAGCTCTCGACGAGCCTCCCCGGTCCGGCCGAGCTCTCCCTGTCCGCGCTGGCGACAGCCACCGTCAAGCTGTCTGAGGGTGCCCGATGAGCGGCTCCGTCGTCGTTGTCGGGAGCGTCAACCTCGACGTATCGGTGACCGTCGACCGACTGCCGGCACCCGGCGAGACTCTCCTCGGTGGCACCGTGCGGCGCAGTGGCGGGGGCAAGGGTGCCAACCAGGCCGTTGCCGCGGCTCGTGCCGGCAGCGCCCGCACCGCCATGGTCGGAGCCGTGGGTGACGACCCCGAGGGCGCCGCGCTCCGAGCTTCGCTCGAGTCGGACGGCATCGACTGCTCCTGCCTGAGGACCTCGGCGGCGCCCACCGGGACCGCCCTCATCACCGTCGACCGGTCGGGCGAGAACACCATCGTCGTCGCAGCCGGTGCGAACGACGACGTGCGTCTGGACGAGGCGTCCACGGCGCTCGTGCGGTCCGCCGACGTCGTGCTGGCGCAGCTCGAGATCCCGCAGCAGACCGTCCTGGCCGCAGCTCGTGCCCGACGAGCCGGCGCGATCCTCGTGCTCAACGCGGCGCCGTATGCCGCCGTCGACCCCGAGCTGCTCGCCGCGGTCGACCTGCTCGTCGTCAACGAGCACGAGGCCCTCGGGCTGAGTGCCGCGTCGACCGTCGACGAGGCAGTGCCGGCCCTGCTCGCGTCGGTCCCCGCTGTCCTCGTGACGCTCGGGGCTGCAGGTGCCCGACTCGACCGGCGAGGTGGTGCGACGACCGTTGTCCCCGCGCCCCGGGTCGAGGCCGTCGACACGACCGGCGCGGGCGACACCTTCTGCGGTGTCCTCGGAGCCGCCATCGCTCGCGGCGACGACGACCTGACGGCACTGCGCCACGCAGCGGCTGCGGCCTCGGTCGCCGTCGAGGGCAAGGGCGCTCAGGACGCCGTGCCGAGCGCCGCGCAGGCCCGCGAGCGCGCCCTGGCGGCATACGGACTCGGAGAGGCGGACCTCCGTGGATGACGCGCTCGACCCGCTCGTCCCCAGACCGCTCGACCGTCCGCGCGCTGTGCCGCTCGACGGCGACGCCGACCTGTCCGTCCTCGACACCGGCAAGATCCTCGCGGCGCCGGACGACCCCGCAGACTGGCCACGGTGGCGCGAGCAGCTGACGCGCTGGCGCACGGAGGCACGGGCGAGGCTCGACCACGACGACAGGCTCTACCGTCGCGACGACCTGCGTTGGGCCAGAGGGTGTTTCGTCGTGTCGCAGGTGTGGCTGTGGGACGAGCTGCTCTATGACTTCCAGACCCACACGTTCACGCCCGAGCGCCTCCTGGCCGACGCGCGTGAGAGGTTCGGCGGGTTCGACGGCATCGTGCTGTGGCACGCCTACCCCGTCATCGGCATCGACGAGCGCAACCAGTGGGACTTCTACCGGTCCGTCCCGGGCCTCGACCGTCTCGTCGCCGACCTGCACTCGGCGGGCGTCCGCGTCTTCGTCGACTACAACCCGTGGGACGTCGGGACGCGCCGGTCGGGTGACGACGCCAGCGAGCTCGCCTCGCTCGTGGCTGATCTCGACATCGACGGGGTCTTCCTCGACACGCTCAAGGAGGGTGGCGGCGAGCTGCTCGCGCGCCTCGACGCCGCCCGCCGGGGGGTCGCCGTCGAGGGGGAGTCGACGCTCGCCCTGGGCAGGCTCGTCGACCACCCGCTCTCGTGGGCTCAGTGGTTCGCCGACTCACCCGCGCCTGGAGTGATCCGGTCGCGATGGTTCGAGCAGCGCCACCAGATGCACCACGTGCGCCGGTGGAACCGCGACCATGCCGAGGAGCTCCAGTCCGCGTGGCTCAACGGGGTCGGCGTCATGGTGTGGGAGGTCGTGTTCGGCGTCTGGGTGGGGTGGAACCCCCGCGACGCCGAGACCCTGCGCCGGATGACGCGCACCCAGCGAGCCCTCGTCGACGTGTTGACGGAAGGGGAGTGGACCCCACTCGTCGACCTCGGCGAATCTGCTGCAGCCGCAGGTGTCTTCGCAGCCCGCTACGACCACGGCTCCGGCACGTTCCTGCCTCTCGTCAACCGCAGCGAGGCGGACGCCACCGTGTCGCTCACGGGAGCGGAGGGCCTCGTCGCCCACGACGTGTGGTCGGGTGTCCGCTTGGGCACCGGCGACGTCCGGGTGCGCGTGCCGGCCCGCGGAGTCGGTGGGGTGTGGTGGGCCGCCGACGGCGCCGACACCTCGTGGCTGCCGACCGACGAGCCGGCCGAGCCGCCCGCGCGGTTCGGCCACCGGCTCTCGCGACGGGTCGTGCCGGCCACGCGGAGCCGCGCCACGCCACCGGCGGACGTCCCTGTCGCGATCGTCGACCCGGGTCGCCATGTCGTCACGGTGCGTTACCGGTGTCGCGAGACGGGACTGTACGACGAGGCGCCCTTCGTCGACGAGTGGAAGCCGCTCCCTCCGCGCCTGCACGACCTGCGCACGGTCGACCGCGTCGTCGACCTGCCGGCGCCCGTCGCCGTCGCGCGCGCCGAGGTGTCGGAGCGCGAGTACGCGGACTTCGTCGCGGCGACCGGTCATGCGCCTGCCGTGCCGGGCGGGCGGCCGCCGGCGTGGGCACGACGCCCCGCGGCAGAGAGCGACCCACGCCGTCCCGTGACCGAGGTCGACCTCGCCGACGCGAGGGCGTATGCCGCGTGGCTGGGAGCGCGCCTGCCCACCGAGGACGAGTGGCAGCTCGCCGGCGAGGGCCAGGGGCTGGACCGGCTCGGTCCCGAGGTCTGGAACCTCACGGAGAGCGAACGCAGCGACGGCCGTACCCGATACGCCATCCTCAAGGGAGGATCGGACCACGAGTCCCACGGCTCCGACTGGTACTTCGACGGAGGCGTCCGCGCACCGGACTTCTCGGCGAAGTACCTTCTCCCCGGCCTCGGGGGCGGGCGCTCGACGAGCGTCGGCTTCCGGGTGGCGTGGGACCTGACCGAGGAAGGCACCCCATGACCGAGCCACGTGCCGAGCCGGTGCCAGGCACCGAGCCGGCTGCCGGCGCACTGGCCGACCTGCGCGTCGTCGACGCCTCGACACTCTTCGCCGGCCCGATGACGGCCATGCACCTGGGCGACCTGGGCGCGGAGGTCGTCAAGGTGGAGCACCCACGCCGGCCGGACCCGGCGCGGGGCCACGGTCCGGAGAAGGATGGTCACAACCTCTGGTTCAAGACGCTCGGACGCAACAAGCGGATGGTCCAGCTGGACCTCTCGTCCGAGGGCGGCGCGGCTGCGTTCCGACGCCTCGCCGCCACGGCCGACGTCGTCGTCGAGAACTTCCGGCCCGACACGCTCGAACGCTGGGGCCTCGGCTACGGCGAGCTGTCCGCCGAGAACCCCGGCCTCGTCCTCGCCCGGGTCACCGGCTTCGGACAGGTCGGGCCCTACCGGCGCCGCCCGGGGTTCGGCACGCTCGCCGAGGCGATGAGCGGCTTCGCGGCGTCGAGTGGCGAGCCCGGGGGGCCGCCGATGCTGCCTCCGTTCGGCCTGGCCGACGGGATCGCCTCGCTGGCAACCGCTTTCGCTGTCATGAGTGCCCTGCACCAGCGCGAGACGACCGGCCGCGGTCAGGTCGTCGACGTCGCCATCGTCGAGCCGATCATGGCCATGCTCGGGCCACAGATCTCGCGCTGGGACCAGCTGGGCACCGTCCAACCCCGTCAGGGCAACCGGTCGAGCAACAACGCGCCGCGCAACATCTACGAGACGAGTGACGGCCACTGGGTCGCGGTCTCGACGAGCGCCCAGACCATCGCGGAACGGGTGGTCCGGCTCGTGGGACGTGCTGACCTCGTCGCCGCGCCGTGGTTCGGCTCGGGCCGCTCGCGCGCCGAGCACGCCGACGAGCTGGACGCCGCGGTCGGGGGCTGGATCGCACGACACACCCGTGACGAGGTCGTGGAGCAGTTCGAGCGCGCCGAGGCGGCCGTCGCACCGATCTACACGGCGGAGGACATCGTCGCCGACCCGCAGCTCGAGGCGATCGGCACCATCCGCCGCGTGCCCGACCCCGAGCTCGGTGAGCTCGCGATGCAGGGTGCGCTCTTCCGCATGTCGGAGGGGGACGCGCCGACGCGCTGGACCGGACGGGCTGCCGGCGCGGACACGGCCGCAGTGCTGGCCGAGCTCGGATACGACGCCGAGGAGATCGCCCGCCTGGGCGCGTCCGGTGCCGCCGCCGGCCCGGGGGTGGACTCGTGACGCCACCCGTCCCGGCCGCAGGGCCTTCGCTGCGCTCGCCACTCACGTGGCTCTACGTGCCCGGCGACCGGGAGGACCGCATCCCCAAGGCCTTCGCGTCCGGGGCCGACGTCGTCGTCATCGACCTCGAAGACGCCGTGGCACCGGGCGGCAAGGACGCCGCCCGCCGTGCTGCCGAACATGCGGCTGCCGGCTCGAGCACGCCGTGCCAGGTCCGGGTCAACGCGTTCGGCAGCCCATGGGCCGAGGCGGACCTCGCCATGGTCGCCGGTCTCCCTCGGCACGTCGGGGTCCGGGTGCCCAAGTGCGAGCAGCCCGCGGACGTCGTTCGCGTCGCCGAGGCGGTCGGTCCGCGACCGCTGCACCTGCTCGTCGAGTCGGCCCGCGGTGTCGAGGCGGCCCACGAGCTGGCGTGCGCACACGAACAGGTGGCCACGATCGGGCTCGGTGAGGCGGACCTCCGCGCCGACCTCGGCGTCACCGACGAACGCGGTCTCCTCTTCGCTCGGTCCAGGGTCGTCGTCGCGGCGGCCGCGGCCGGCCTGGAGCCGCCTTCGATGTCGGTCTTCACGGACGTGCGCGACCTCGATGCGTTGCGCCAGTCGTGCATCGAGGGTCGCCTGCTCGGGCTCGTCGGCCGAGCCGCGATCCATCCGGTCCAGCTCACGGTCATCGAGGACGTCTTCGTGCCGAGCCCTGCCGAGATCGCGCGGGCCCGCGAGGTCGTCGAGGCCGCGGCCGCGGGCGCGGCGACGGGGCGCGGTGCGGTCGCGCTCGCGGACGGGCGGTTCGTCGACGAGGCGGTCGTCCGGCAGGCCCGTCGGCTCCTCGCCCGGGCCGGCATCAGCTCCTGACAGCCGATCGCCCCGCCGACTGGTCGCAGTCGTCAGGCCGCAGGGCCCTTGGTGCGGACGTCCGCGACGTGCGACATGGCCTCGCGCAGCTCGCCGAGCCAGTCGCTCTCGTGCTGCGCGACGAGCTTGACGCACCACGCGAGGGCCTCGGCGCGAGACCGGGCGACGCCGGCGTCGACGAGCGTGTCGAGGACGAGTCGCTCGGGCTGGCGCAGGCGCGTCATGGCCGGCGCCGCGACGTGGGTGAACAGCTCCGTGCGGTCCCCGACGCGCACGGCCCACGAGACCTTGCGCTCGAACCGGTGCTCGGCCTCGCGCGCGATCTCGATGCGCCGACCGCGCGTGTCCTCTCGGAACGCCTTCGTGCGCCCGGCGCGCGCTTCGTCGCGTTCGGCGTCGCTGGACCCGTCGGGCAGGTCGACGTCGGCGATCGTGAGGACGACGGTGATCTCCTCGCGGTCGACGGTGATCTCGGGTGCGGTGGTGCGCCATTCCTCGGGCAGGCGGCCGACGAACCAGCCACGCACCCGCTCCAGGTTCCCGTTCGTAATCATGTAATCATTATTACTGGATTACTCAGCGAGGTCAATGCCGTACGCCCACGGCGGAACAGCACGAGGGCGGATGCCGTCGGGTGGTGAGCGGACGGCATCCGTCCTCGGGTGGAGGGTGGTCCTGGGTTGTCGCCCGAGAGGGCGGCGGTGAAGCGTCGCCCGCCCGGTGCGCAGCCGGGCTCAGCGCCGGCGCGCCCGGATCGAGTAGCTGCCCGTGCCGCTCGGCCGGAAGTGTCGGACCTGGGCAACGTAACGCCCGGGGAGCAGGGCCGTGCGGATCCTGGGGTTGAGCCCGTAGCCGCTGTCGTCGTCCTCACCGACGAGGTCGGTCTCGCTGTCGGGCCCGAAGAGCGACAGGAAGACGTCCGTCGAGCCGCGCGTCGTCACCTCGTAGAGGCCCTCGCTCGAGACGTCGAACGCGTAGAGGTCCTCCTCGCCCTCGTCCCCGATCGAGGCCTCGACCTTCGGGCCGTCCACCTCGAGCGCGGTCGCGTCGCTGACGACGGGCGCCGCCTTCGGGTACATCGCGGCGCCGGCGACGAACGCCCTGTCGAGTGCGGACAGCGCCTCGTTCTCGTGCGTCGCCACACCGTTGAGCGTCCACGCCGCGGGGAACGCGTAGAGCATGATCGAGTCGGGGTCGAACTGCGTCCCCTTCACCTGGTCGAGGGCGTACTTCCGGAAGACGTTGTGCCGCACCTTCGCCTCGTCCCAGAAGTTCGGTGGCCCGGCCAGCGCCGCGATGACGACAGGCTCGTTCCACTGGATGCCGCCCTGTGGGTTCGAGTGCTCGTGCGCCAGGCCGATCGCGTGCCCGAACTCGTGCGCCGCGGTGCCGCCGTCGAGGAATCCGAGGTTCATCGTCGCCTCGTCGGCCGGGATGCTCTTGTTGTCCGTGCCGACGTAGGACCACGCCCCGTCGCCGGGGTCGAAGGTGATCCGGATGTCGGCGTTCAGGTGGTTGCCGAAGTCGAAGCGCAGGTTGCACGCCTCCTGCCACCAGCCGGCCTGCTCGCGTGCCGTGGACTGCTGGGCCGGCGTGCCCTCGAGGAAACGCACCTTGAGAGTCGTGCCGTTCATCCACGCCTTGCCGACCGGCGAGATCGCGCGATCCGCGCCGTCGGGTCCTCGCTCGCGCCGGTGAGGGCGCATCAGGTCCTTGGGAAGGATCCGGTCGAAGCACACGTGCGGTGCGTCCGTCATGGTGTTCCCCCAATCGGTCGGGGGCGCGGGCCGCGCCCACCCCCATAGTCCTCGCGTCGGCGCCGCGCCACAGCCAAACGACGTATGCCGTCCGGTCGGGGCCGGACGGCATTCCGGAGTGAGGTGTCATGCCCTCGCAGGCTCGGGAGTGACGCCTCCCCGGCTCCAGTCGTCGGGGGACGTGGCGGAGGGGACGAGCTCAGGTGGTGCGCGCCAGCTCGGGCTCCTCCGCGCGACCGGAGGCGCCGGCCCGCTCGCTCAACGCCCGGTCGTCGCGCGCGAGTCGACCGGGCCACCACATCCGCCCGCCGATGTCGAGGCTGAGCGCGGTGACGAGGACGAGGCGGACGACGAGCGTGTCGAGGAGGACACCGAGCGCGACCGCGAACCCGATCTCGGCGAACGCGACGACCGGCATCGTCGCGAGCACCGCGAACGTGCCGGCGAGCACGAGCCCTGCCGAGGTGATGACCCCGCCCGTGGCGGCGAGCCCGACGAGGGCGCCGCGTCGCGTGCCGACCTGCTTCGCCTCCTCGTGGACCCTGGTCATGAGGAAGATGTTGTAGTCGATCCCCAGGGCGACGAGGAACACGAACACGAAGAGCGGGAGCGACGAGTCGGCCCCGGCGAACCCGAACACGTGGCGGAAGATCAAGGCTGACAGGCCGATTGCGGCTGCGAACGACAGCACGACCGTTGCGATGAGGACGAGTGGCGCGGTGACCGAGCGCAGCAGCAGGATGAGGATGAGCAGCACGACGGCGAGGATCACCGGGATGATCCTGACGTTGTCGTCGGCGCTCGCCCGCAGGGTGTCGGCGCGCGTCGCCGTGTCCCCGCCCGCGATGGCGTCTGCGCCGGGGACCGTCGCAATCGCCCGGCGGATGCCGTCCAGCGAGGCCGTCGCCGCGTCCGAGTCCGGCGCGTCGGCGAGGGTCGCCTGGATGAGCGACCGCCCGTTCCTCGTGACCGCCGGCGTGACCGCGTCGACGCCGTCGACCCCCTCCACGGCGTCGGCGACAGCGCCCGCCGTCGCCTCGTCGGTGAGGACGAGCACGGGGGACCCGGCACCAGCGGGGAAGTGCTTGGCTGCGATCTCCTCGCCGATGACCGAGGGCGGGGTCGTGTAGTACGAGTCCTTGTTGGACAGGCCCACGGCGTTGAGCTGGAGGACGCCCACCGACGCGATGGCGAGCAGCAGCGAGGTGACGACCCAGGTGCGGCGTGGGGCGCGGGCGATGCGGGCGCCGATGCGGGCCCAGATCCCGTCGCGGGTGTGGTCGACGGAGCCGTAGGTCGGGCGGACCGGCCAGAACACCCACCGGCCGAGGACGACGAGCAGGGCGGGGAGGAGCGTGAGCATGACGAGGAGGCCGACCGCGACACCGATCGCCGCGACGGGCCCGAGGCCCTTCGTCGAGCTCATCGTCGCGAAGAGCAGGCACAGCATGCCGGCGATGACCGTGGTCCCGGACGCGAAGATCGCTGGACCGGCGCGGTGGAGGGCGAACGCCATCGCCTCGTGCCGGTCCTCGTGGCGCCGCAGCTCCTCGCGGTAGCGCGCGACGAGCAGCAGGGCGTAGTCGGTGCCGGCGCCGAACACGATGACGGTGAGGATGCCGGAGCTCTGGGCGTTGACCGTCAACGTGTCACCGTCGGCGAGGTAGTAGATGACGCCCTGCGCGACGAAGAGCGCCGTTCCCGCCGCCAGCACCGGGACGAGCCACAGGATGGGGCTGCGGTAGGTGATGAGGAGGATCACGATGACGACGGCCATGGCGCTGTAGAGCAGCTTGCCGTCGATGCCGGAGAAGGCCTCTGACGAGTCGGCGGCATAGCCGACCGGCCCGGTGATGTGCATCGACAAACCGGCGGGGGTGTCCTCGGCTGCGTCCCGCATCTGCGTCACGGTGGTGCCCAGCGAGTCCCAGCCGGCCTCGCCGGCGTCCACGGGGACGATGACCTGCAGGGCCTGCTTGTCGGCAGAGGGGATCGGACCGACGGCGTCACGCTTGACCGGCTCGAGGGCGTCGAACCGGGCGACCTGGGCAGTGACGGCCGCCAGGTCCTCCGGCGTGATCCCGCTGGGTCGCTCGTAGATGACGACGGCCGGGAACTCGTTCGTGCTCTGGAAGTCGCTGATCTGGTTGACCACCTGGGTCGACTGGGCGTCCTCCGGCAACCAGGAGGAGGCCTCGTTGTTGAGGACGTCGGGGAGCTTCGACGCCGGCCCGAACAGCAGCCCGACGGCGACGATCCAGAAGGCGACGACAAACCATTTCGTCACTCGCGACGACGGAATCCGGGCGAGGCGCCCGATCCCGCCGGTTTTGTTGGCTTCCATGGTGATTGCCCCTCTGCTGGAGTGGGGTCGCGCGCCAGCGGCCCGCACCAACGCTAGGTCCGGTGGTCCTCATCGCACAGAGGTTTGCCGCGGAATCGGGGTCAACCTCAGGGACGGCTGGGGGTAGACCCTGACCGCGCGCACCGCCGAGCCCACCGTCCGGCCCCCCCGTCCGGCCCCCGTCCAACCCGCAGTCCCACACGCCGGAACCCTGGTGAGCGGCCTAGCATGGGTGCCCGTGCAGTTCCTCAACGGCCTTCAGCCCCAGCTCGACCTCACCTACGACGACGTCTTCATGGTGCCGAGCCGCTCGTCCGTCACGAGCCGCCTCGACGTCGACCTGTCGACGGTCGACGGGTCCGGCACGACGATCCCGCTCGTCGTCGCCAACATGACCGCGATCGCGGGCCGCCGGATGGCCGAGACCGTGGCCCGCCGTGGTGGCATCGCCGTGATCCCGCAGGACATCCCGGCGGAGGTCGTTCGCGACGTCGTCGCCTGGGTCAAGCAGCGCCACCTCGTCCACGACACCCCGATCACGCTCGAGCGGCACATGACGGCCGGTGAGGCTCTCGTCCTGATCGGGAAGCGAGCCCACGGCGCCGCGGTCGTCGTCGACGGACCCAAGCCGGTCGGCATCGTCACCGAGAAGGACCTGACCGGCGTCGACCGCTACACCCAGGTGCACGACGTCATGCACGAGGACATGGTCGTGCTCCCGGACACGATCGACCCCCAAGAGGCCTTCGAGCGCCTCTCGATCGCGCGCCGCAAGGTGGCGCCCGTCGTCTCCGAGCACGGTGAGCTCGTCGGCATCCTCACCCGGGGCGGTGTGATCCGCGCCGGCCTCTATGCGCCGGCCGTCGACGCAGCCGGGCAGCTGCGCGTCGCCGCCGCCGTCGGCATCAACGGCGACGTCGCGGCCAAGGCTGCCGAGGTGCTCGACTCGGGCGCCGACGTCCTCGTGATCGACACCGCGCACGGGCACCAGGACAAGATGCTGGACGCACTGCGCGCCGTCCGCGCGCTCGACCCGGGAGTCCCGGTCGTGGCGGGCAACGTCGTGTCGGCTGCAGGCACGCGCGAGCTCATCGAGGCCGGCGCCGACATCGTCAAGGTCGGCGTGGGACCCGGCGCCATGTGCACGACGCGCATGATGACGGCAGTGGGTCGCCCGCAGTTCTCGGCCGTCCTCGAATGTGCAACGGCGGCAAGGGAGCTCGGCAAGCACGTCTGGGCAGACGGCGGAGTGCGGCACCCGCGCGACGTCGCCCTCGCCCTCGCCGCCGGCGCCTCCAACGTCATGATCGGCTCGTGGTTCGCGGGCACGCTCGAGTCCCCCGGCGACCTCTACACCGACAACGACGGCCGCCAGTACAAGGAGTCCTTCGGCATGGCCAGCTCGCGTGCGGTGCGCAACCGCACGGCGAGCGACACGGCATACGACCGCGCCCGCAAGGCGCTCTTCGAGGAGGGCATCAGCACGGCTCGGATGTACGTCGACCCCGCGCGACCGTCCGTCGAGGACGTCATCGACCAGATCATCGCCGGGCTGCGCAGCAGCTGCACGTATGCCGGTGCGCGCACTCTCGAGGAGTTCCACGAACGGGCCGTCGTCGGGCTCCAGAGCACGGCGGGCTTCGCCGAAGGGCGTCCGCTCCACACCTCCTGGTGACGGTCACCTGCGCGTGATGGGGGCGGGGCTCTCCGGCGAGCCGCCGGCGTAGGCGGCCGTGAGCCGCGGGAACCGGGACGCCAGCCGGCTCGCGTCGACCGGCGTGCCGCTCGGCTCCTCGTAGATCGCGCCGTGGTCGGGCACGTCGCTGTCCTCGTCGTCGGGATCGCGCCCGGTCAGCTCGCTCCAGACGTCGAGCGGCGTGAACTCGAGCTCTTCCGCGGCGCCGACCTGTTCGTCGTCGTCCGGGCCGTGCGCGGCCAGGGAGTCCGGGTCGGAGACGAAGGCGTCGTACACGACGCGGCCCTGGTAGAGCACCCACGTGCGGAACGAGACGAAGACGTCCTCGCTCGTGAAGCCCATGACGGCCTCGGCCGCGGCAAGATGCAGGTAGGTGTTCGACCGCTTCATCTGCTCCACGAACTGGGCCTCGTAGGCGAGCACCCCCTCCGGCCCGAGAGCCTCGAGCGCGCTCGTGAGGGACTCGGCAGCCCCCTCCGGGTCGCGTGAGGCGACCCGGTCGACGATCGCCCAGAACTGGTCAGAGGTCATGGCTCGTGCTCCCGGCATGGTGGCGATCGGATCCGTGGTGACGGGCGTCGCGCCCGGGGGTGGCTGGTAAGAGAACCAGCCGGTGCCCTCGATCGAGTCGACAGGCGTCGAGCCCACGCCCGGACTCGACGGGTTGCCGCACGAGGCGGTCGTCAGGGTCAGGGCTGCCGCCACCAGGAGCGGGAGTGCCCCTCGGGGCGCGTGCATGCGCCGCAGTGTGCCACGCGCGGTGGGTTGGGCTGGGGACAACGAGGGGAACGCGTCAGGCCGTTCCTGCATCGTTGTGGCATGAGCAGCCACGACGCAGTGCCCGACGACGTGGTCCCTCCGCCCCAGCGACTCGAGATGGCGCGGCACGACCTCACTGAGCGCGCCGAGCTCAACCAGCGGCTCCGCTCTCTCAACACCGCCCTCGAGCGGGCCCGGCGCGAGCACCAGCGCCTCCGTGACGAGCTGACCCGCGAGGAGTACGACGTCGACCGGCTCGAAGGGGTCTCGGCGGCCCGCGTCTGGTCGTCACTGCGCGGTTCGCGCGAGCAGGACCTCGACCGCGAGCGGGCCGAGGCGACGGGGGCGGCCCGCGCGGTCGACCGGCAGGCCTCCGTCGTCGAGAAGGCCCGGGAGGAGGTCGCGCGCATCGCCGCACGAGCAGGTCAGCTCGACGATGCGGATGCCGAGTACGTCGCCGCGCTAGAGGCCGTGGCCGGGAGTGGCGGGACGGTCGACGACGTGCACGTTGCGCACGCCGTGGATGAGCTGGCCCGGCTGAGGGAGCTGCGCGAGGTCGACCAGGCCCGAGTGGCCGGGCGCTCGGCACGTCAGGGCCTGGCTGCCGCGCTCACGACGCTCGACAGCGCCGATGCCTGGTCCGGCTGGGACACCTTCGGCGGCGGCGGCATGCTCACGTCCGCGTTCAAGCACGAACGGCTCGACGAGGCCCGTCAGCGGCTGCACCTCGCCGGGGAGGCGCTCGACCGCTTCACCCGCGAGCTCGACGACCTGCGCATGCCCGGGGTCGCCCTGCCGGAGTTCAGCGGACTGACCCGCGGTCTCGACATCTTCTGGGACAACGTCTTCACCGACCTGCTCGTGCGTGACGAGATCAAGCGGTGCAAGCGCAGCGTCGAGGCGGCCATCGCGCGGGTCGACGACACCGTCGCCTCGCTCGACCTCCGCCGCGAGCAGCTGATGGCCACCTGACCGGACCGGGGTCTTGTCTGGTGCGGGCTCGGTCCCTAGCATCAGCGAGCCGCGCACTGCCGCGCGCACGAGCAACAGGGGTGAAAGATGCGCGCGAGCCGCGTACTGCGTCAGGTCCTCGCCGCGCTCGCGGTCCTGGCTGCGACAACGACGATGCCGGCCGTCGGGGCGGCGCAGACGAGCCCACCGGCTGTCGACGCGCCACCAGCAGTCTCGACCATCGCTGCCGCGCCGGACCCCGTGTGGAGCGCGCCCGTCACGGCGGTGCCTGACCGCGGCCAGCCGAGCGACGTCGCGTGCCCGACGACCACGTGGTGCATGGCCGTCGACCTGTCCGGCCGGGTCTTGACGTTCAACGGCACCACGTGGAGCACGCCGAAGGTCGTCTTCCCCCGCGTCGACGGGCAGAATCCCGGCGTCCGGGCCGTCTCGTGCCCCACCACCTCCTTCTGCCTGGCAGTGTCCGACTACGGCTACGGCATCTACCGCTCGGGCACGTGGACGGTCACCCGCTCCGCCATCGCCCCCTTCCGCGCCGTCGACTGCTACAGCGCCACCCGGTGTGGGCTCGTGCGCGGTGACGGCTCCTCGGGTCGGGGGCTGACCACGTGGAACGGTTCGACGCTGTCCGCCCCGGTGACGGCTCCGTGGGCCTCGCGCGTCGACGCGATCGCCTGCCCGTCGGCGACGGTGTGCCATGCGATCGGCATCGAGCCCAAGGGCGGCGCGATCGCGCTGCGGACGTCCGGCTCCGGCTGGGTCGCCTCATACCTCGGGAGCGCCTGGCTCCACACGACGTTGGACCTCTCCTGCACCTCGGCGTCGTTCTGCCTCGCCACGAGTGGCAGCGCCTACCGCACATGGCGCTGGAACGGCTCCGCGTGGGCCAACGCCGCCAACGCCGATGACGGACGCCTGTTCGACATCGAGTCGGTCTCGTGCACGTCGTCCTCGTCGTGCACCGCCGTGGGGGACGGCCGGACCGGCCGGTGGAACGGCTCGACGTGGAGCGTCCGGGACCTCTACCCGATCTACGGGGCGTCCTATTCGATGGACTGCGCCACGTCGTCGTCGTGCCTCGTCGTCGACGACCGTGGACGCTGGTGGCGTGGTGGCGGCTCGACGTGGACCGCCGCCAAGAGCTTCGACCCCACGTCGCAGTGGGTCGCTGACCTGTCGTGCCCCACGGCCACCTTCTGCATGGCAACCGACTACGTCGGCAATGCAGTGCGATGGAACGGGTCCGGATGGACGGGCATGTCACGCCTGGGGACTCGGCCGTCGTCGGTGTCGTGCCTGTCGCCGACCTGGTGCATGACCGTTGACGCGCAGCAGGGGACATACCGGAAGTGGACCGGCGCGTGGGGACCGGCGACGACGTTCGACAGCATCGGCCCCTACTGGCCCGTGGAGTGCGCATCCACCACAGCGTGCTTCACCTTCCAATACGGTGAGGTCCGACGCTGGAACGGCACGACGTGGTCCTCGCCGACGCGGCTCTTCACGTCGTTCGGGCCCGTCGAGATCGAGTGTCGAGGGTCGCGGTTCTGCATCGCGATGACGTATGACGGACAGTTCAGCACCTGGAACGGCACGTCATGGTCTGCTCGTCGGGCCTCCGGCGTGACCGAGGCCAGACGGCTCACCTGCACGTCCAGCGCGTTCTGCATGGTCATCTCCGCCTCCGACCTGTACTCGACGTTCAATGGGTCGACGTGGTCGGTGCGCCGCGTCCTGCCTTACGCCGTCGGCGCTCTCGGGTGCATGAGCAGCACGCGTTGCCTCGCAGCCGACTATCAGGGCGTCGTATGGGTCTGGAGCGGGGGACCGTGGTTGGCCGCACCGAACCGCCTTGCGTTCCAAGCAATCACGATGGCGTGCGTGACGACACGCTGCATGGCCATGGGCTACGAGAAGGCCAGCTGGACGCTGTGAGCGCTGGACAGCTCCTGGTGACGCTTCGCGCGTTTGCGCCGGTGCGGCTCGAGGCTCCGGCAGACTGATCGCGTGGACGCTGCCCTCGCAGGCCTGCTCGGCACCGCGATCGGCGCGGTCGCCGGGATCGTCGGCTCGCTCATCGCCTCCGGGCATCAGGTCCGGATCGAGCGCGAACGGGTCGCTGCAGCCCGATACGACGAGCTGAACCGGGAGGCGCGTCAGTCCCTCCTCGACCTCGTGCAGCTGGTTGCGACAGGCACCCATGCCATCGCCTGGCTGACCTGGGCGGTCGAGTCCCAACCGCGCGACGACTCGGTTGCCGAGGCCCACCGCTACGAGGAGACGATGCGGGCACTCCTCCCGCGTCTCGTCTCCGCCCAGGTGGCGGTGGCCAGCCTCAGCGATGTCAGCACCTACGAGCGTCTCGACCCGCTGGTGCGCACGCTCGTCAACCTGGACGCACGAGTCGGGACCGCGCTCGTCGGGCACGAGCAGGGCGTCGACGAGGCAGCGGCCGAGCTCGCGCAGCTCCGTGACGAGACGTCCGCGTTCGAGCTGCGGACCATCGAGGTGGTCCGCGCCATCCTGTCCGGGTCCGCCGAGCGGTGACGGCGACAGAGGGTCGCCCTCGACGTCGTCGGCCGAGCGGGTGAGCTGGACGCTCAGGCGGCGCCACCGGGCATACGGCTCAGTGGCGCTTGCGGCCGACCTCGACGACGCGCCAGCCGCGCTCGCGGGCCAGCTCGCGAAGCTCGCGGTCGGGGTTGACGGCCACGGCCGTGCCGACCCGCTCCATCATCGGCAGGTCGCTGATCGAGTCGCTGTAGGCGGTGCACCGAGCGAGGTCGTAGCCCCGCTCGGCGGCGAGCTTCTCGATCTCGATGACCTTGCCCGCGCCGTAGCAGAACTCGCCCGCGAGGTGCCCGGTGTAGCAGCCGTCGTCGTCCAGCTCGCTGCGGGTGGCGACGGCGCCCTCGAGCCCGAGCGCCGTCGCGATGCGGCTCACCAGCTCGATGGGGGACGCCGACACGACGATGCGGTCCTGCCCCAGCGCGCGTGCGTCGGACAGGAGCGTCATCGACGCCGGGATCGCCTTGCGCACGATGCCCGGCACGATCGAGTCGGTGAGGTGGATGATGTCGGACTGCCGGATGCCGGCGACGGCGCGCAGGATGCGCTCGCGCAGCGCCTCCGAGCCCTCGTCGGTGGATCCCCTGCGGTGGAAGGAGATCGCGTTGACGGTGTCCTTGACGAGGTCACGCCAGGGCACGTGACCGCCGCGGAACGCGGCGATTGCGAGCGGGTAGTTGGCGGAACCCCGGATCAGCGTGCGGTCGAGGTCGAAGAAGGCGGCCCTCGGCACGGGTCGTGCCTCCGCCTCAGCCGACACTGGCCACCATCGGCAGGGGCGAGCGGCGCTGCGGCACCGGCGCGTTGACGGCATCCTTCGGCAGCGACCGCGGCTTGCGCGGCGGCAGCGCCAGTCGGAAGACCTTGGCCCAGGCGGATGCGACCTGCTTCGGCAGCGGGCCGGTCGTGTAGGGCAGGCCGTAGCGATCGCAGATCTCGCGGACCTCGACGGCAACCTCGGCGTAGCGGTTGCTCGGCAGGTCGGGGAAGCAGTGGTGCTCGATCTGGTGGCTGAGGTTGCCCGTCATGATGTGCATGAGCTTGCTGCCGGAGATGTTGGCCGAGCCGAGCATCTGGCGGATGTACCAGTCGCCGCGCGTCTCGCCCTCGATCTCCTCCTCGGTGAACGTGTCGACACCGTCGGGGAAGTGGCCGCAGAAGATCACCGAGTGGGCCCAGACGTTGCGGATCGCGTTGGCGGTGAAGGTGCCGATGAGCGCCTGCTTGCCCGAGCCGAACGGCACGGCGGCGAGCGGGGTCGCGGCGTAGTCCTTGGTGAACTGGCGCACGACCTTGCGGCCGACCGCCTTGAGGTCGCGCTTGAGGTCGTCCTTGGACTTCTCGCCGTCCTTGACCGCCTCGAGCTCGAGGTCGTAGATCGCGATGCCCCACTCGAAGAACGGCGCGAGGACCATGTTGATGGCGGGGTTGAGGATGTTGAAGGGACGCCACGGCTGGTCCTCGGCCATGCGCAGCGTCGAGTAGCCCACGTCCTTGTCCTTGCCCAGGACGTTCGTCCACGTGTGGTGCAGGTCGTTGTGGGTGTGCTTCCACGCCGCCGCGGGGGTGACGAAGTCCCACTCCCACGTCGTCGAGTGGATGTCGGGATCCCGCATCCAGTCCCACTGCCCGTGCAGGACGTTGTGGCCGATCTCCATGTTCTCGAGGATCTTCGCGACCGAGAGCATCGCAGTGCCCGCGACGAAGGCCGTCTTCTTCTTCGACAGGAGCAGCGTCGCGCGGCCCGCGATCTCGAGGGTGCGCTGGATGCGGATGACGCGGCGGATGTAGGCCGCGTCCTTGGCGCCACGCGAGGCGATGATGCGGTCGCGCACCGCGTCGAGCTCCTGGCCGAGGCGCTCGACGTCCGCGTCGGACAGGTGCGAGGCGGCGCTCGGGCGTTGGACGGGTCCGCCGGTCGCCGCGAGGATCGGCTTCCTGGGCCGGATCGTCGTGGCGGCGCCGTCGACGGCATCGACTGCGACGCCGGTGGGCGTCGTCGTGGGTCGGTTCGTGGTGGCGGTCATGGTGGTTCCCTTCTCAGATGTCCAGGTGGACGGGTCCGGCGGCCGCGTTGACGCAGGTCTGGATGAGCTCGCCCTCGTCGCCGTGCACCTCACCGGTGCGCAGGTCGCGGACCTTGCCGGCCACGAGCGGCGTGAGGCAGCTGCGGCAGATGCCCATGCGGCACCCGCTCGGCATGACGACCCCGCACTCCTCGCCGGCGTCGAGGAGGGGAACGTCGCCACCCACCTCGACCTCCTTGTCGCTCTTCTCGAACGTCACGAGGCCGCCCTCGCCGCCGACGCCGTCGAGCAGGACGGGGGCGAAGCGTTCGATGGTCAGGGCCGGGGTGTCGTCGACGTCACTGGCGCCCTCGCGCTCCCACAGCTCGGTGGCCGCGTCGAGGAACTCGGGGGGACCGCAGGCGTATGCCGCCCGGTCGCGCCAGTCGGGACAGAGCGTCTCGAGGTCGGCGACGTCGGAGAGGTCGAGGCGTCGGCCGCCGTCCTCGCGGGTGAACCAGTGGCGCACCTGCAGGCCCGGGAACTGGTCGGCCAGCTCGAGCAGCTCGTCGTGGAAGAGGGCGTCGTCGCGCGTGCGCGCGGAGTGGATGAGCACGACGTCGGCGTCGGGTCGGCGCGGCACGAGCGTGCGGATCATCGACATGACGGGCGTCAGCCCGCTGCCGGCTGTCACCATGAGCAGCGGGCGGGGGTGCTCGGGAAGCACGAAGTCGCCCTGCGGGGTGTCGAGGAAGAGGATGTCGCCGACCCGCGTGTCGCGGGCGAGCGCCGTCGAGACGAAACCGATCGCGGTGACGGTGATGGCGGGGTCGTGGCCCACCGCAGCCGACAGCGAGTAGCTGCGCCACTGGCGCACGCCGTCGATCTCGACGCCGATGCGGGCCCACTGGCCGGCCACGTGCTGGTTCCAGCCGCGTCCCGGGCGGAAGTGGATCGTCGTCGAGTCGGGCGTCTCGCGGACGACCTTGGTGACGACGCCGCGCAGCTGTCGCGAGGACGCGAGCGGGTTGACCAGACCGAGGAAGTCCTCGGGCGCGAGCGGGGTCGTCAAGATCGACGCCACACGCCGTAGAGCTCTGATCTGGACCATACCTTCTATGTTCCCTGTGGGAGCCCTTTCCTATCTTGGGCCGGCGCGTACTCTTTGGGGCAAGAAACTATCGCGTCACGACAAAAGTGAGGAGACCGAAGTGGTGCACGCCACGTCGGACCCGCCGTGGTTGTCTCTACCCGCCGACGTGACGACCGTCCTGCGCCCCGTCGTCGGCGACATCGTCGAGGCGATCGTCGAGGGCATCCCTCGGGACGTGCCGGTCTATGCGATGCCCATGGAGGGACGTTTCGGGCAGGGCGTCAGGCGGGGCGTGAGCATCGCCCTCAACCGCTTCCTCGACCTGCCGGGGACGCGTCTGCCGGCGCTGTCCGAGGACGGCAAGTGGGTCTACGAGAGCCTCGGACGTGGCGAGGTGCGCTCGGGGCGCAGCCTCGAGTCGCTTCTGGCCGCCTACCGCTACGGCGCGCGCGTCACCTTCCGCGCCATCTCGCGCACCATCGACGTCTCGCAGCTGCCGCCTGATGCGCTCCTCGCGCTCGGCGAGTCGCTCTTCGCGTACATCGACGAGCTGTCGGCGGCGAGCGCTCAGGGCTACGCGCAGGAGCAGTCCGAGCGCGCGGGGGAGCAGCTGCGGCTGCGCGGCGAGCTGCTCGAGATGATCCTTCGCGGCGACTCGAGCGACGGTGGCGTGGCTCGGCTCGCGGCCGCCGTCGGGTGGACCCTGCCCGAGGTCGTCGTCGTAGCCCTCGTGCCGTTCCCGCACGTCGACGGTCTGCGCGGCGCCCTCGGTCCCGACGGGCTCGTGGCCGAGCGCGGGACCGACGTCATCGTCGTCTTCCCGTTCGTGAACCGCAAGCCACGGCGGCGCGACCTCGAGCGCGCGCTGCGGGGCCGTCGCGCCATCGTCGGACCGCCACGCCCGTGGCAGCAGGCGAGCGAGTCTCTCCACCTGGCGACGTCGGCCGGCGCGCACGGCGTCGGGCCGGGCCCCGACCAGCCGCACGTCAACGCGAAGCCCGTGTGGGTCGAGGAGCACCTGGCCGAGCTCGTCGTGCACGCGGAGCCGCTGGCCACCGACGACCTCGCCCGCACCCGGCTCGCCCCGCTCGACGGCCTGCGCCCTGCCGCGCGCGACCGGCTCACCGAGACGCTGTTCTCGTGGCTGCGTCACCAGGGCCAGCGGGCGCCGATCGCCGAGGAGCTCTTCGTGCACCAGCAGACGGTCGGCTACCGCGTCGCTCAGCTCAAGGAGCTCTTCGGCGACGCCCTCGACGACCCCGAGGTGCGGTTCGAGCTCGAGCTCGTGCTGCGCGCCGGCCGCCGCTGACCGTGCGCCGTCGCCTCCAACCCCGTCGAGTGGGCACGTCCACCCGGCCGGACGGCATACGCCCGGGTCAGAGCAACCGGACCGGGGAGCCGTCGAGGTATGCCGTCACGCCCTCGACGACGCCCCTGAAGAACGTCGCGTAGACGTCCTGCGTGACGTAGCCGACGTGCGGCGTCAGCAGCGTGCGCGGCGCGCGGCGCAAGGGGTGGCCGGCCGGCAGCGGCTCCTCGTCGAAGACGTCGAGCCCGACGCCGCCCAGGTGACCGCGGTCGAGGGCGGCGAGCAGGGCCTGCTCGTCGACGATCGGCCCGCGCGAGGTGTTGACGAGCAGGGCGTCGGGCCGCATCAGGCCGAGCTCACGCTCGCCGATGAGGCCGCGCGTCCCCTCCGCGAGGACGAGGTGGATCGAGACGACGTCGGAGGTCGAGAGCACCTCGTCGAGTGACGCCGCACGAGCGCCCGCGTCGGCGGCGCGCCCAGGCGTCAGGCTGCGGCTCCACGCGACGACGTCCATGCCGAAGGCGCGTGCCACGCCGGCGACCTGTGTGCCGATGCGCCCGAACCCGACCAGGCCGAGCGTGTGCCCGGCGAGGTCGCGACCGACCGTGGTCTGCCAGCCGCCGTCGCGCACCGCTGTCGCCTCCGTGACGAGATGACGTGCCAGGCCCAGCACGAGCGCCCAGGTCAGCTCCGCGGGACCGCTCGGCAGGCTGTCGGTGCCGCAGACCGTGATGCCGGCCTCGGCGGCCGCAGCGGTGTCGATGCTCGGGTTGCGCCGACCCGTCGTGACCACGAGCCGCAGCCGGGGCAGGCGGGTCAGGACCTCCCGGGGCAGGGGCGTGCGCTCGCGCATGACGACGACCGCGTCGTAGGGCTCGAGTCGCTCGACGAGCGCCGCGGGCTCGCTCAGGTGGTCCCGGAAGACGTCCACGGTGCTCGAGGCGGTCGCGTGGTCGGTCACCGGCGACCAGTCCGCGCTGGTCAGGGCCACACCCTGGTAGTCGTCGAGCACCGCGATCCGCACGGGACCACCCTAGGAGACGGTCAGGTCAGGGCATCCGCCGCTCGACCCACCAGTGGGTGGCGACGGCGCGGTTGCCGAGGTGGTGTCGCCGGTAGACCCGGTGCAGGTGCTTCGAGACGGTCGATGTGGCGAGCCCGAGGCGGCGGCCGATCGCCGCGTCCGTGAGACCCTCCGCGACGAGGTCGAGGACCTCGCGCTCGCGTGGCGAGACGAGGGCAGACCGGTCGGCCTCCGTCCCGGATGCGGGCTCGCCCGGCGGCGAACCGGCGCCGTGCGCGAAGCACACCGGCGTCCAGGCGATGGCCGGTGAGAGACGCAGGGCCAGGATGCGCGTGCCCCGGGTCCGCGCGACGGCGGCACGCAGGTGCCGGGCGCCGAGCGCGAGCAGGTCCCGGTCCGGCGGGCCGAACACGCCCCCGAACCGGGTCAGGCTGAGAGCGGTGACGACGGTGCCGTCGTAGCCGAGCGGGAGGCAGAGCTGGTCGGTGACCGCGCCGAGCACGTCCCGCCCGAGCGCCGTCGAACGCCAGCCGAGCTCGCTCGAGACCTCGGACAGCTGGATCGGAAGGACCCACGGCCTTCGCTCCCGGACCGACCGCAGCAGCGGCGCGCGGACCGGGTGGGTCGCGGCGGTGTCCGGGTAGGCCGCCAACGTCCGGACAGCGGCGCCCGCCCTGGACGTCGGCCACAGCACGGCCACCTCGTCGCGGCCGTCGAGATCGATCCTCGCCAGGCTCGCCGTGTCCGCGCCGACGAGCAGCGCGACGTCGCCGATGAGCGTCGTCAGGCCACTGCCGTGCTCGACGGACACCGCCCGAGCCGCGAGCTCGAGCGCCGCCCGCAACGTGGACTCTTCGGTCCTGGGCACATCCCACCTCCCCGATCACGGTCAGAGCCGCCAGCGCCGGCGCTGATACGCGAGGGAGTGCCAGGACGCGGCCGATTACGCAGAAGTGCGACATGTCGTCTCCACCGGGTCCCGGTGCCGCACTGCCTCCTCGTCCGGCACCGCGTCGGACGACGTGCCGCCACAGGGGTGGCACTGCGGAAGGAGACTCACATGTTCACTCGTCGACACGTGGTGCGCGCCGCGACCGCCGTGGGAGCGGTGGCGGCGCTCGCCGCCGCGCTTCCCGGCTCGGCCGCCGCCGCACCGCTCATCCCGTTCGGGGTTGCCACCTCCAGCGCGATCGCGGGCATGTCGTACAACACGGCCTTCGGGGCGAGCACGACGATCGTCGTCTCGCGCGTCGGCAACTGGTTCCTCGTCGACGACACCATCCGCGTCGTCGCTGGTGCCGGCTGCCTTCCGATCGCCGCCGACAACACCCGGGTGTGGTGTGCGGCGCCCAAGGTCGGGCTCGTGTTCCGACCGTTCCAGGTGTTCGCCAAGGCCGGCAACGACGCCGTGTGGAACCAGACCGACGTCCGCATGATGGCCGACGGCGGACTCGGCAGCGATGCCCTCGTCGGCAGCCCGACCGCCTCGGACATCCTCGTCGGCGGCGACGGCGACGACGTCGTCAACGGTCGCGGCGGCAGCGACGGCCTGCGCGGCGGTCCCGGCGCGGACCGGCTGTTCGGTCTCGCAGGCAACGACTCCCTCGCCGGCCAGGACGGCAACGACGTGCTCGACGGCGGCATCGGACGCGACGTCATGGACGGTGGCGCGGGCGGCGACACCGCGACCTACGCACCGCGGGTGCTCCCGGTGACCGCCCGGATCGGCGTCGTGGGCGTCTCCGGGCAGGTCGGCGAGCTCGACACCGTCACTGCCACGGTCGAGCACCTCGTGGGCGGTGCGGGCAACGACCTGCTCGTCGGGAGCGCGGCCGCGAACATCCTGAGCGGCGGCGCGGGCCACGACCGGCTCTTCGGCCTCGCCGGCAACGACCGGCTGCTCGGCGGCGCGGGCAACGACGCGCTCGACGGCGGCTCAGGAGCCGACCTCAGCGACGGTGGGCTCGGTGTCGACACGGTGTCGTATGCCGCCCGCATCGCGCCAGTGACGGCGCGGATCGGCGTCGCCGCCGTCTCCGGCCAGGCCGGTGAGGCGGACACCATCACCGCGACGGTCGAGAACCTCGTCGGGGGCGCGGCCAACGACCTGCTCGTCGGCAGCAACGCAGCGAACTCGATCTCCGGCAACAACGGCAACGACCGGATCTTCGGCCTCGGTGGGCGCGACGCGCTCGTCGGCGGCAACGGCAACGACGTCATCTACGCGGCCTTCAGCGTGGCGGTCCAGAACGACGGCGTCACCGACCGTGTCGCCGGGAGCGGCGGCATCGACACCTGCGTGGTGAGCGGCACGGATCCCGACCTGTGGAGCACCTGCGAGTTCGTGGTCTGACCTTCGCAGCGCCGGAACGCGAGAAGCGCCGCTCTCAGCTGAGAGCGGCGCTTCCTGTGTGAAGCGACCCCGACCGGGCTCGAACCGGCGACCTCCGCCGTGACAGGGCGGCGCGCTAACCAACTGCGCTACGGGGCCTTACTGGGTGGTGCGTGTGGAACTCTACTGCGTATCCCCAACGGGATTCGAACCCGTGCTGCCGCCGTGAAAGGGCGGAGTCCTAGGCCGCTAGACGATGGGGACCTGCCCGACCTATCCGTTGGGACGTCGAAACTATAGGGGAGTTTCCGGCACCGGCCAAATCGGCTCGTGGCAGCCCGGATGCCCTTCGGATCAGCCCTTCGCCCACGCCCGCACGTCGTCGACCGGCCACGTCGTGACGATGCGTTCGGCCGGGATGCCGAGGCGCTCCGCGCGCTCGCAGCCGAGGGCCTTCATGTCGAGCTGCCCGGGTGCGTGCGCGTCGGAGTCGATGGTGAAGAGGCACCCGAGGTCACGCGCCAGCTCGATGAGCTCGTCGGGCGGGTCGCAGCGCTCGGGCCGCGAGTTGATCTCGACCGCGACGTCGTGCTCGAGGCAGGCCTTGAAGACCTTCTCGGCGTCGAACTGCGAGGGCGGTCTCTTCCCGCGGCCACCGGTCACGAGCTGGCCCGTGCAGTGCGCGAGCACGTTGGTGCGCGGGTTGCGCACGGCGGCGACCATGCGCGGGGTCATCTCGAACGACGGCTGGCGCAGCTTCGAGTGGATCGAGGCCGTGACGACGTCGAGCTGGTCGAGCATGTCGTCGTCCTGGTCGAGGGTGCCGTCGAGGTGGATGTCGACCTCGATGCCCTTGAGCAGGGTGAACGCGTCGCCCAGGCTCGCGTTGATCGCCTCGACGCGCTTCAGCTGGTCGGCGAGGCGCTCGCGACTGAGGCCGTTGGCGACCGTGAGGCGCGGGGAGTGGTCGGTGAGCGCCATCCACTCCTGGCCGAGCTGGACGGCCGCGAGGACCATCTCCTCGATGGGGCTGCCGCCGTCGCTCCAGTTCGAGTGGGTGTGGAGGTCACCGCGCAGGGCGGCATACAGCTCGGCGCCTCCAGTGGCCCGCAGCTCGCCGTACTTCTCCTCGGCGGACACGAGGTAGGCCGGCAGCACCCCGCGCACCGCCTGGACGATGATGGCGGCGCTCGAGTCGCCGATTCCCTTGATCTGCTTGAGGGTTCCGGCCTCGACGCGCTCTCGCAGCTCATCGTCGGAGATGAGCGTGATGGCCTCGATCGTCCGGCGGAACGCGTCGATGCGGTAGCTGCTCTCGCGCCCCCGCTCGAGCAGGAAGCAGATGCGACGCAGCGCGTCGAGCGGGCTGATCGGCGCCTGCGGCGGGCTCGGCTGCTGCATGCCGGCCAGCCTAACCGCGGGCGCCGACCAGACCCCTGGTCACTGGTGGAGCGTCGGCAGCGTCGTCCCGTCGGGCAGCTTGCCCGGCGCCCCGGCGATGGCCGGCACGACGCGGACGACGTCGCCGTACTGACGCGCGACGAGACCGGGTGAGCTGCCCTCGTCGGCCATCACGACGACCTGGTCGCTGCGACCGTCGAGCCTCACCCCGAGGACCTCGACCCCCTTGGAGCGCCACAGCATCCGCTCGCGGAGGATCTGCTGCGCGATGCTCTCCTTCTCGGCGTAGGAGTGCGTCGCGACGACGAACTCCACGTCGCCCGGCGCCGGCATCGCGCCGGTGACGAGCGCCTCGAGGTCGGCGTCGTGCCGGGTGACGGCCACGGCGACGCGCGTGCCCGCGGCGTCGACGGCATACGCCCCGGAGAAGACGTCGGGCCAGCGGGACACGAGGGTGGGCTCGACGGTGGCGAACGCCGTGGTCTGTGGCGTCGCGAGCCCCTCGAACCACTGGCTCGAGTCACGCGCCGACGGGACCGACGGGGCGAACCCCGGGTCGATCGGTCGCTGGGTCCCGCTGAACGTCTGCGGGCCGGCGGCGCCGTTGTCGGAGGTGGTGTCCTTCTGCGCCTCGGCGGCCGAGCCCGCTGACATGCTGCTCGACGTCGCGCGCTGGTTGGCGGCGAACCAGGTGCCGCCAACCGCGCCGACGACGACGAAGGCGGCCGCGGCACCCAGCAGCGTGGAACGACGGCGTGAGGTGCGGGCGCGCCCGCGGATGACCGCGCGCTGGACGAACAGGTCGTCGCGGGGTGGTTCGAGGTCGTTCATCGTGGCCAGCGCCTTTCGCAGCTGCAGCTCGCCCTCCTCCGGGGCGTTCGCCTCTGGCCTGCGCGTCGTGTCGTCGCTCATGAGACGGCTCCTGCCCCGGTCAGCGGTGGTTCGGCGAGCCGGTCTCGCAGGGCCGCGAGGCCGCGTGAGATCTGGCTCTTGATCGTGCCCTCGGCGACGCCGGTGCACTCGGCGATCTGGGGCACGGTGAGGTCCTCCCAGAAGCGGAGGACGAGGACGGCGCGCTGCTTCTCCGGAAGGTCCCGCAGCAGGTCGGTCAGGGTCATCGCGAGCTCGCGGTCGTGGTCGGTCGTCACCGGCTCGGGGGCCTCGTCGGTGAGCACCTCGCGCCGTCGCTTGCGCTGGTCGTTGAGGTAGAGGTTCATCATCGTGCGTCTCGTGTAGGCGGTCTCGGCCCCGGTCGCGATGCGTGGCCACGCGACGTAGACCCGGGCCAGGGCCTCCTGGACGAGCTCGTCGCCGTCGGCCCAGTTGCCGCAAAGCAGGTAGGCGCGCCGGCGCAGCATGGTCTGCCGCTCCTCCACGAAGGCGCGGAACGCCGCCTCGTCCCTCCGTCTCATGTGCTCCCGCCGGTCTGGCTCGTCAGGGTCGTCAGGGTCGTCACTGTTTCGTACACCTGCTTGGACACCGGGGCACGCCGAACCGTTGCACCCGCATCAGGACGGCCGGCTCAGGACGCCGGCGCGTGCACGGCTCAGGAGACCCGGCCCAGGGCGACGAGCGCGAGCATGAGGGCGGCGATCGTCTCACCGTCGGTGAGCGTGCCGTCGCGGACGAGGCCCAGGACCTCCGCGACAGGCACGCGACGGACCGCGCCGATGCCCTCCTCGGCGCGGACGCTGTCGCCGACGTCGCCGTGGAACCCGGGCGCCGGTTCGAGGCCCTGGGCGAGGTAGACGACCTCCGGGGCGCGGCACACGCCGTTGAGGGCGTTCACCGCGCCGACCTGCCGCCACTCGCGCGCCGCGAGCCCCGTCTCCTCGGCGAGCTCGCGCTGCGCGGCGACGAGCGGGTCCTCTCCGTCCGTGCCGCCGGCCGGGACCTCGAGGGACGTGCCGACGGTGTGCCGGTCGATGGTCACGAGGACCACCTCGTCGGCGTCGGTCAGGGCGACGACGAAGACGGCCGGGCGCTGCAGCTCGACGACGCCGAAGATCCCGTCACTGCCGTCGGGACGCACCACAGCGTCCTCCCGGACCCGGATCCACGCGTTCTCGTAGACGACCCGGGTCTCGCGCACGGGCCAGCTCACGGGCGGCGTCGCTCTCGCATGTCCGGATCCTCCCAGTCGAGTGGCCCTGTGCCGGTCAGGCGGCGCGCTCCAGGGCGAGCAGTCGCTCCTTGACCGGAAGCCCGCCGAGGTAGCCGCCCAGCGTGCCGTCCGAGCGCACGACCCGGTGGCACGGCACGACGATCGGCAGCGGGTTCGTCGCGCACGCTGAGCCGACGGCGCGCACGGCCCTCGGACTCCCAGCCGCGACGGCCACCTCGCCGTAGCTCTCGGTCGCGCCGTACGGGATCTCGCCCAGGTGCCGCAGCACCGCGAGGCGGAAGCCGTGGGCGAGCCGCAGGTCGAGCGGCACGTCGAAGCTCCGGCGTCGCCCGCCGAAGTAGGCCTCGAGCTCGCGGGCGAGCTCGTCCAGCCGGTCGCCGCCACGCAGGATGCGCGAGCCGATGCTCGCGCCGAGCGTGTCGAGCACCTGGTCGTGGTCCTCGACCTCGTACGCGACGCGGACGACGCCGGAGTCGGTGGCAGCGAGCAGGAGGCGACCGACGGGGGAGTCGACGATGCGGTACGTCGTGTCGACGAGTGCCTCGGAGGTTGCCCTCCGGACGAGGGCCGCGTGCAGTGACGCAAGGCGTTCGTCGTCTGTCTCGGTGGGCTGGGTCAGGAACTGGATCGTGGTGTCAGACATGGGTGCTCACCCTTCCCTGGGGTGCATAGGTGGATCGGAGCCGGGCGATGCCGTCGGCCGCCGCGCGGCGCGCCGCCATGGGCGTGCCCCCGACGATGCGGGCGACCTCGGCGTGGGGCAGCCCCGCCACGTGGTGGTAGGCCACGCACTGGCGTTGCTTGTCGGGCAGGGCGGCCAGGGCCGACCAGAGGTCCTTGTCGGGGAGGGCCTCCTCCGGTTGGTCGCCGCGTGGGGCCCTGGCGTCCGGCACCGTCGCCACCGGCGCGGCGTGACGTGCGCCCGCGCGGGCGACGTCGAGCGCCTTGCGGTGCGCGATGGTCACGAGCCAGGCCCGGACGTTCGCATCGTCGGGCAGGTCGGGCCATGCGCGCAGGGCCGAGAGGAAGGTCTCGGACCACGCGTCGTCGGCGTCGACGGGGCCGAGCACGGCGCGGCAGACGCGCAGCACCACGGCGCCGTGCTCGGTGACGGCCTGCTCGAACGGTCGCTTCATGCCCTGTAGACGCTCCGGCCCGCGGAAGTGTGAGGTCACCCAGTGTGACGGACGGGCGGCAGCGGCAACTCGACGGCTGGGGGAGCCGGGGTCAGAAGAGGCGGCCGACCTCGGCGGCGGCGGGCTCCTCGAGGGCGAGCAGGAAGCGCTTGCGGTCGAGCCCACCGGCATACCCGACGAGGGAGCCGTCGGCGCCGATGACGCGGTGGCACGGCACGACGACGGCGATCGGGTTGCGGCCGTTGGCCGTGCCGACGGCCTGAGCGAGGTTGCGGTCGCCGAGCGCCCGGGCCAGGTCGCCGTAGCTGCGGGTCTCGCCGTAGGGGATCTCGCGCAGCAGCGCCCAGACCCGCTGGTGGAAGTCGTCGCCGCGCGGCGCGAGCGGCAGGTCGAACTGTGTCAGGGCACCCATGAAGTACGCCGCGAGCTGGACCGCCGCTGCCGCGAAGGGCTCGCCGGCGGGGTCGCCCGCGTCGCCGAGGACGTCGGGGTCGGCGGGACGGTACTTGGCGGAGTCCATGAGCAGGTGAGTGATGGCGCCGTCCTCTGCGACGACCGTGAGGTCGCCGATCGGGGAGGGCAGCACGACGTGTGAGCGGGTCACCGTTCGTCCTGACCACGAGTGGTGGACCGGTGGGCGGCCACGATGTCGTCGTGCGTCGGCACGGGGAACTCGGCCGAGTAGTCGCCGTAGGCGCGGGGGTCCTCGGAGGGCTCGAGGTGACATGTCAGCGCGATCTCGCCGAACTCGCGGTGCACGGCGTCCTCGACTTCCTCGACGAGGTCGTGGCCCTGCTGGACCGTCCACGCGCCCGGGACGAGGACGTGCACCTCCGCGAACCGGTGGTGGCCCGAGAGCCTGGTGCGCAGGGCGTGGAAATGCACCTCTCGCGTGACGAACCGGCTCAGGATCTCCGCGATCGCGCCGTTGTCCTCCTTGGACATCGAGATGTCCATGAGGCCCTCGGTCGACTCACGGATGAGCTTCCAGGCGGCCCAGACGATGTTGACGCCGACGAGGAAGGCGATGACGGGGTCGAGCCGATCGATGTGCGTGAGCCCGACGAGCAGGACGCCCGCCACGACCCCCGCCGAGGTCCACACGTCGGTCATGAGGTGCTTGCCGTCGGCGGTCAGGGTGAGCGAGCGGTGCTGTCGCCCGGCGCGCAGGAGCACGAAGGCGACGGCCCCGTTGACGGCGGAGGCGACGACCGAGATGCCGAGACCGGTGCCGACGTTGTCGATGGGTCGCGGGTGGATGAAGCGCTCGACGGCGGTGGCCATGATGACCACCGCCGCGACGAAGATCATCATCCCCTCGAGGGCCGCCGAGAAGTATTCGGCCTTGGTGTGGCCGAAGTGATGGTTCTTGTCGGCCGGCATCGCCGCGACCTTGAGCGCGATGAGCACAGCGATCGCCGCGACGAGGTTGACGACCGACTCGGTCGCGTCGGAGAGCAGACCCACCGAACCCGTGACCCGCCAGGCGATGACCTTGAGGGTGATCGTGACGACGGCGGCCGCGATCGACAGGTAGGCGAAGCGGCTCAGGTCGCGCGGCTGCTGCATGCGGCCGGGTCCGTCGGAAGCCGGGATGGGTGGTGCTGGCACCACTACAGTCTCCCAAAGGGCACCGACGGTGTGTGACCTGCGCTCCATGGCTGGACTCGTGCCGCCGCGGCGGGTGGCGATCGTCCGCCATCGGGTAGGGGACGGATATCCGATCGGAGCCGAAAGGAGCCCCCCACATGGGTACTGAAGACAAGGCCAGGAACCTCGGAGAGAACCTCAAGGGCAAGGCCAAGGAAGCCACCGGAAAGGTCACCGACGACGAGCGACTCGAAGCCGAGGGCGAGCGAGACCAGGCCTCGGCTGACCTCAAGCAGCGGGGTGAGCAGCTCAAGGACGCGGGCGAGGACGTCAAGGACGCCTTCAAACGCTGACTCTTCCGGAGTGGGGTGGGCCGGTCCCTCCGGGGGCCGGCCCACTGCCGTGCCACCGGCCGAGCCCTTGCCAGCGTGTTCGGCGTCGGTGAGGCTCTGAGGACGATCTCTTCCTTCCGAGAGGCGAGCTGCCGTGACGACGACCCCCACATCCGTGCCCGCGCCCACCGCCGACGAGATCGCGTCGATGGACGCCTGGTGGCGGGCCAGCAACTACCTGACGATCGGGCAGATCTACCTGCAGGACAACGCGCTCCTGAGACGGCCGCTCACCGACGACGACATCAAGCCCCGGCTGCTCGGCCACTGGGGGACGAGCCCCGGCCTCTCCTTCGTCTACGCGCACATGTCGCGGGTGATCCGGCACACGGGTCAGCAGACGATCTACCTCACCGGGCCCGGCCACGGCGGCCCCGCGCTCGTCGCGGCCGGCTACCTCGAGGGCAGCTACACCCAGACCTACCCGCGCGTCACGTGCGACGAGGCCGGCGTGAAGCGGCTCTTCCGGCAGTTCTCGGCGCCCGGCGGCATCCCCAGCCACGTGTCCGTGACGACACCCGGGTCGATCCACGAAGGGGGTGAGCTCGGCTACGTCCTCGTCCACGCCTTCGGCGCGGTCATGGACAACCCCGACCTGCTCGCCCTCGCGGTCGTCGGTGACGGCGAGGCCGAGACCGGCCCGCTCGAGGGCTCGTGGAAGGGCATCTCGTTCCTCAACCCGCGCCGCGACGGCGCGGTGCTGCCCGTCCTGCACCTCAACGGCGCCAAGATTGCCGGGCCGACGGTGCTCGGCCGCAAGGACCCTGCCGAGGTGCGCAGCCTCCTCGAGGGTCACGGCTACGACGTCCTCGAGGTCGAGGGCGACGACCTGCCCGGCATGCACGAGCGCTTCGCGGAGACGCTCGCGACGGCATACGGGCGGATCCGGCAGATCCAGGTGGACGCACGCGCGGAGGGCTGGAAGATGGACGGCCGGCCGCGGTGGCCGCTCATCGTGCTGCGTACGCCGAAGGGCTGGACCGGGCCCGCCGAGGTCGACGGGGTCAGGGTCACGGGCACGTGGCGCTCGCACCAGGTGCCGCTCTCGGGCGTCAAGGACAACCCCGAGCACCTCGAGGTCCTCGAGACCTGGCTGCGGTCCTACCGCCCCGACGAGCTCTTCGACGAGTCGGGTGCCCCCGTCGACCTCGTCCTGAGGGCCAACCCCGAGGGTGACCTGCGGATGAGCGCGTCGCCCCACGCGAACGGTGGCGTGCTCACGCGCGACCTCGACCTGCCGGACTTCCGTGACTTCGCCCGCGACGTCCCCGCTCCCGCGACGGTGCGGGCCGAGTCGACGCGTGCGCTCGGAGAGCTGATGCGCGAGATCTACGTGCGCAACCCCGAGACGTTCCGCCTGTTCAGCCCGGACGAGGTGGACAGCAACCGCGTGGGGGCGGTCTTCGACGTCTCGGACCGGATGACGGCAGAGCGGCTCGAGGCGGAGGACGTCAAGCTGTCGCACGACGGGCGCGTCATGGAGGTGCTCTCGGAGCACAACTGCCACGGGTGGCTCGAGGGCTACACGCTGACGGGTCGTCACGGGCTCTTCGCGACGTACGAGGCGTTCGCCATGGTGAGCGCCTCGATGACGGTGCAGCACTGCAAGTGGCTCCAGGAGGCCAACCGTCTCGACTGGCGCGCCGAGGTGCCGAGCCTCAACATCCTGCTCACGTCCACGGCGTGGCGCAACGACCACAACGGCTTCTCGCACCAGGGGCCGGGTCTCATCCAGACGGTCCTCAACGCCCGTGGGGACGTATCACGCGTCTACCTGCCGCCGGACGCGAACTGCCTTCTCTCCGTGGCTGATCACTGCTTGCGGTCGAAGAACTACGTCAACCTGCTCGTCATCGACAAGCAGCCGCAGCCCCAGTGGCTGACGATGGAGGAGGCCGTCGATCACTGCGCAGCCGGCGCGGGCATCTGGGACTGGGCCGGGACCGATGACGGCACCCAGGACCCTGACGTCGTCCTCGCGTGCGCCGGCGACGTCGTGACGATGGAGGTCGTCGCCGCGGCGCGGATCCTCCGCGAGAAGCTGCCGCAGCTGCGCGTCCGTGTCGTCAACGTCGTCGACCTCATGACCCTCCCGCGGCCGCGCAGCCACCCGCACGGCATGGACGACAGCAGGTTCGGCGAGCTCTTCACCAACCACGTCGACGTCGTCTTCGCCTTCCACGGCTACCACGGCGCCATCCACCAGCTCGTCCACGGCCGCCCGGAGGCCGACCGTTTCCACGTGCGCGGCTTCAGCGAGGAGGGCACGACGACCACGCCCTTCGACATGGTCGTGCGCAACGGGGTCGACCGCTACCACCTCGTCATGGACGCCATCAACAACGCCGGCCGGCAGGTGCGTGGGTCGAGCGAGGTCAAGGCCTGGTGCGAGAGACAGCTCGACGAGCACGGGCGCTACATCGTCGAGCACCTGGAGGACATGCCCGAGGTGCGCGACTGGGTCATCACCCACCCGATCGAGGGCTGACGGTCAGTCGCGGCGCGGGGCCACCACGACGTCGACGCCGTGGTCCCGAAATGCCCGCAGCGCAACGGGATCCGCGGAGTCGTCGGTGACGAGCGTCCATCGGCGGGGCATGACGGCCCACGCGTGGAACGGCGACTGGCCGAGCTTGTCGGCGTGCGCGAGCACGTAGGTCTGCTCGGCCCGGCCCATCATGAGCTCCTTGAGCCGGGTCTGCTCGAGATCGGCCTCGCAGATGCCCCGCTCGGCGTGCACGCTGTCGGCGCCCATGAAGGCGCGGTCGAAGCTGAGGCGCTGCACGGCGGCCTCGGCGAGCGGCCCGACGAAGGCCTGGCTGAGTGGGCGCAGCCGTCCGCCCAGGGCGATGACGTCGATGCCGATGCTGTCGGCCAGGGTCGCCATCGCGCCGATGCCGGCGGTGACGACGGTCAGCTCGGTCAGCTCGGGGGTCTTCGTGATGGCGTCGGCGAGCGCGCTCGTCGTCGAGCCGGCGTCGAGCAGCACCGTCTCGCCCGGCTCGATCTGCGACGCGGCCCAGTGGGCGATGTCGCGCTTGGCCGCGTGGGCCTCGCCGAGGCGCTGGCGAAGCGAGGCCTCCGGATGGTGGGCGAGGCTCATGACGCCGCCGTAGGTGCGCGCCAGCTTGCCCTGGGCCGTCAGCTTGGCGAGGTCGCGCCGGATCGTCGAGGCCGTCACACCGAGCTGGTCGGACAGCTCCTCGACGCTGGCGAGGCCGCTCGTCGTCGCGAGGCGGACGATCTCGCCCCGTCGAGTCTGCGCGGTGTGCTTCGCCACGCTCGGCACCTTAGGCGTCCACGGGCCGCGGCGCCATCTCCGCCCCGAGGCGCAGGGCCTCGATCATCGAGCGGTGGTCGGCGACTCCGGTGCCGGCGATGTCGAAGGCCGTGCCGTGGTCGACCGAGGTGCGGATGACCGGCAGGCCGATGGTGACGTTGACGCCGGCCTCGAGGCCCAGCACCTTGACGGGGCCGTGACCCTGGTCGTGGTACATCGCCACGACGAGGTCGTAGTCGCCCCGGCCGGCCAGGAAGAAGAGGGTGTCGGCGGGCAGCGCGCCGTGGACGTCGATGCCGTCGGCGCGGCAGACCTCCACGGCGGGATTGATCTTCGTCTCCTCCTCGCCGTGGCCGAAGAGGCCGTTCTCCCCGGCGTGGGGGTTGATGCCGCAGACGCCGATCTTCGGGTGGGGGTTGCCGGCGTCGACGAGGGCCTGGTGGCCGCGCCGGATGGTTCGCTCGACGAGGCCCGGCTCGATGCGGGCGACGGCGTCGATGAGCCCGATGTGCGTCGTCACGTGGATGACCTTGACCCGCTCGGTCGATAGCATCATCGACACCTCCGGGGTGCCGGTGAGCTGGGCGAGCAGCTCCGTGTGGCCCGGGAACAGGTGACCACCGGCGTGCAACGCCTCCTTGTTGAGCGGGGCGGTGCAGATCGCCTGGACCTTGCCGGCCATCGCGAGCTCGCAGGCGACGCGGATGTAGTGGTATGCCGCGTCGCCGGCCACCGCGGACAGCCGGCCGAACGGCAGGTCCTCCGGCAGGAGCCCGAGGTCGATGACGTTGATCCGGCCGGGCAGCTCGAGGGCATCGGCGACGTCGGTGACGGTGACGATGTCGACCGAGACGCCGGCGATGTCGGCGGCCTGCTTGAGGCGCAGGGCGTCACCGACGACGACGGTGCGCGCCATCGTCGCGACGTGCGGGTCGGCGAGGGCCTTGACGATGATCTCCGGGCCGATGCCGGCGCCGTCTCCCATCGTCACGGCGATACGGGGAAGGACGGCGCTCATGGGTTCTCCTCAGTGGTGGCGCTGGGGGCGCTGGGGGCGTTGGCTGCGTTGGTGGTGGCGCTGGTGGCGACGGGGCGGGTCTGAGCGGTGGGCGAGCTGCCCGGGAGCAGGTACGTGGCGACGCGGACGAGCGAGCCGGAGTCGCCGAAGCTGCCGGGGCGGGTCACGACGAGCCGGCCACCGGGGCGGCGGCTGACGACGGTGCCGGTCTCGATCTCGGCGACGACCTCGAGCGAGCGGACGCCGAGCCGGTCGAGGACCGCGCGGGCGGTCTCTCCGCCGGACAGGAAGGCCGCGTCGTAGCCGTCGAGCAGGGGCGCGACGGCATCGGCCAGCGCCTCGGTGAGGGCACGCGAGCGGCTGGGGTCGGCCGGGGCTGCGGGGTCGAGCGCGACGACGACGGCGGCGTCGGTCGGAAGGGCGGCGAGGCCTGCTGCCGTGCCGGTGGGGTCGGCGAGCAGCTCGCCGGGCTGGAGCAGCACGGTCGCGGACGCGATGGACCGGATCTGCGCGATCTGCGCGGCGGCCCCGGTGGCACGCGTGCCCAGGACCAGCAGGACCGACCGCAACGCGTACGGCGCGGGAGGTGTGCCGGGGCCCGCATCCCGCGCGGTGTCGAACGACCGGGGAAGGGCGCGGACGGCGACGGCTGCCAGGGCGCCCGAACCGACGAGCAGGCTCGGTGAACCCGAGCGGGTCGCGGCCGCGTGCACGACCTCGAGGTCGGCCTCGGTGACGGCGTCGCACACGGCCACGAGGCCGGACTGGCCTGCGGCGGCGAGGGCGTCGGCCACGGCGTCGACGCCCAGCGCGATCACGGTGTGCGGGACCAGGACCGTCGGCAGGGGGTGCAGTGCCTCGGACACCCGGGTCGGGGCGGCGGTCGGCTCGACGGCCCACAGGTCGGTGTCGTGCAGGGGCGTACCGGCCACGTGAAGTACGCCGTCGCGCACGACGCGGTCGAGGGCCGG
This sequence comes from Terrabacter sp. GCM10028922, assembly GCF_042666095.1. Taxonomy (NCBI): domain Bacteria; kingdom Bacillati; phylum Actinomycetota; class Actinomycetes; order Micrococcales; family Intrasporangiaceae; genus Terrabacter; species Terrabacter sp. GCM10028922. Next base: position 495,508 of record NZ_JBHTFG010000023.1, read on the forward strand.
GTTGGCGACGGCGACGACAGGCGTGCGCTGCAGCACCTGGGCGAGTGCGCCGACCTCGGCGGCGACGTGCCCGCGCAGGAGCGAGTCGACCTTCTTGACGACGACCGGTGCGTCCGCCACGAACGCGGCGGCTGCGCGAACCGCCCGCACCGCCTGGTCGGCGGGCAGTCGACGCGAGTCGGTGTCGACGGTGACCACGGCTGCGTGCCGGGGAGTCGTGACGGCACCGGGCTCACCTGCGGCGGAGGCGTCGGCCAAGACGACCTCGCTGCGCGAAACGCGCAGCAACGTGTGTGCTGCGCACTCGGCGGCGCCGCTCAGGTCGTCCGCGACGATGCCCAGGGACCGTGCTGCCATGACTCCTCCTCACCATGCTCTCGTTGCGTGTACGCCTGTGCGGCAAGGAGGTTGGCAACCTTGCCGACGGGGTGAAGGGCGGGTGCACTGATCCGGGGGACTCGTCCGGATGACACGCGGCGAACCGTTCCTTCACAAAAAACGCTACAGGTATTGCGCGAATCGCGCAATGGTGTCAAGGTTGGGGAACCCGAGGGGCGCAGCGTGCGCCACCGACGGAGAGGCCACCGCTCAACGAGGAGTCCCGATGCCCCAGCAGCCTGCACTGCTTCCCCCGTCTGACCGCCCGACGCGGGAGGTCTCGCGTCGCTCGATCCTCAAGCTCGCCTCGCTGGCCGGCGCCGGAGCCGTTTTCGCTCCCGCGCTCGCCGCGTGTGCCGGGCCCAAGACCGCCACCAACGCGAGCACTGCCGGGGCAGGCGCCGCGGGTGGCGCCCTGAGCATCGTGCTCAACCGCAACCTGGTCAGTCTCGACAACAAGCTGAACCAGTACGACGCGGCCGTGACCGTCCAGCGCGCAGTGCGCGAGGCGCTCACGAAGATCGGCGACGACCTCAAGCCCGAGCTCGTGCTCGCCGAGTCGTTCGAGCAGACCAAGCCCACCGAGTGGACCGTCAAGCTGCGCAGCGACATCCACTACTCCGACAAGTCGCCCGTGACGGTCGACGACGTCGAGACCGCGCTCAAGCTCTACTTCGAGGTCAAGGCCGGCTACGTCGCGTCGCAGTTCCCGGAGCAGCCGGCCTTCGCCAAGGTCGACGACACGACGTTCACCCTCACGACCAAGAACCCCGTCGTGACGCTCGACTCGCTCATGTCGAACATCCTCATCACGCCGGCCAAGGACAACAAGGCCGAGGAGCTGAGCACCGGCCTGGGTACCGGACCCTTCGTCATCGCGAACGCCGACACCGGCACCGGCACGTACAAGCTGACGCGCAACGACAACTACTGGGGCGAGAAGGCGAAGCTCCAGGAGGTCAACGTCTCCTACCAGGAGGAGGAGGGCGCCCGGGTCATCGCGATCACGTCCGGCCAGGCCGACGTCATCGACACGATCACCCCCGAGTCCGCGGCCTCGCTCAAGACGAACGCCGACATCGACGTCATCGAGACGCCCGGCACACGCCTGATCCACCTCTTCTACAACTTCCGCAAGCCGAAGGGCCACCCGCTCGCGAACCCGAAGGTGCGCGAGGCGCTCTCCTACGCGATCGACCACGACTCGCTCATCAAGGCCCTCATGAACAACCAGGTCACGTCGGCCGAGGGTGTCGTCCCGACGACGCTCGCCGGCTTCGCGAAGACCGGCGACTACACGTACGACGTGACGAAGGCGAAGAGCCTGCTCGCCGAGAGCGGCGCGAGCGACCTCAAGCTCACCTTCATCTGGGAGGACTCGGAGTTCGCCGGGGCGTCGCGCGTCCTCGAGGCCGTCTCGCAGATGCTCGCGGCCGTGGGGGTCACGGCGACGCTGAAGATGATCCCCAAGGGTGGCGAGATCAACGCGTGGCGTCGCGGCGAGGCCGGCGACTGGGACGTGCTCGCCAACGGCTACGGCAACCAGACGGGCCTGGCCCTGACGAACCTGCAGGGCCAGTACGGCGGCACGGCGGAGAAGGAGAAGACGCGCGACACGTACCACGGCTTCGTCGTCCCCGAGATCACGGCGCTGCTCGACCAGGCCGGCGCCGAGGCCGACGAGGCCAAGCGCAACGACCTGCTGAAGCAGGCGCAGGAGAAGATCTGGGCGCTGTGGCCGGCCATGTGGGCCTGGACGCCCAACAACGTCCTCGCCAAGCGCAAGCGTGTCGCGGCCCTCAAGCTGCGTGCCATCAACTCCTACGACCTCGACGCCGTGACGGTCTCGGCCTGATCGGCAACGCTGTACTCGACGGCACCCCCAAGGTGATCCCATGTTGACCTACGTCCTCAAGCGCATCGGGCAGACCGTGCTCACCGCGTTCCTCGCGACCGCGACGGTCTTCGTCCTGCTCCGGATGGCCCCGGGCGACCCTGCGGCGAACTACGCCCCGCCGAACCCCACCTCGGCACAGCTCGAGGCCATCCGCCAGCAGTTCGGGCTCGACCAGTCGATCCCGGTGCAGTTCGTGACCTTCCTGCAGCACCTCTTCCAGGGAGACGTCGGCACCTCGTTCTTCTTCAAGCGCCCGGCGCTGGAGGTCGTCATGGAACGCCTGCCGTACACCATCACGCTGGCGGTGGCCGCGATCGTCGTCACGGCGGTGGTCGCGATCCCGCTCGGCGTGTGGATGGCCCGACGGGCCAACACGTCCAGCGAGCTCGGCGCCAACATCGCGACGATCGCGGGCCAGTCGATGCCGGACTTCTGGATCGGCTTCGTCCTGCTCATCGTCTTCGCCGTCAACCTCGGCTGGTTCGCGCCGGCCGGGTTCAGCTCGGGCACCTCGATCGTGCTGCCGACGGTGACGATCGCGATCCTCCAGGTGGCCCTCATCTCTCGGCTCGTGCGCCGCGAGATGGTCGTCAACCTCGCCTCCCCGTACCTGACGGTGGCGCGGTCGCGCGGCATCTCGGAACGCGCGCTGACCTGGCGCTACGCGTTCGGCAACTCGGCCATCCCGGTGGTCACGGCGCTCGGCACCCGGTTCGCGGCCATGCTCAACGGTGTGGTCATCGTCGAGGTCGTCTTCAAGTGGCCCGGTGTGGGCGAGCTCGTCGTCAACGCCCTCAAGCAGCGCGACTTCCCGCTCATCCAGGCCACCGTCCTCGTCACGGTCGTGCTGGCCCTTGTCGTCCAGCTGCTCGTCGACCTGCTCTACCCGCTCATGGACCCGCGGGTCCGTCTCGGAGAGGCCAGCGCATGACCACCTCCACGCCCAACCTCAGCGAGGTGCCCGGCTCGATCCTCGGCCGCGACTCGGCTGTCACCAGGATCCTGCTGCGCCGCTCGGCGGCCGCGCGGCGAGCCCGCTACAGCACCATCAAGATCTGGGTCGGCGTCGTGTGCGCGGGGCTCGTCGTCATCCCGGTGGCGCTTGCCCAGGTGCTGCCGCTGCCCGACCCGATCGTCGGGGCCCTGTCGGAGTCGTCGCTGCCTCCGTTCAGCCCGGGCCACCTCTTCGGCACCGACCCCAACGGCCGCGACCTGCTCAGCCGCATCCTGCACGGCGGCCAGACCTCGCTCGTCATCGGCGTGCTCGCCATCATCGTCTCGGGCCTCGTCGGCATCGCGGCGGGGGCCGCGGCCGGCTACTTCGGCGGCTGGGTCGACACGATCGTCTCGCGTGTGCTCGAGGCCCAGATGTCGCTGCCGCTGCTGCTCATGCTGCTGCTCGTCGTCGCGCTCTTCGGCCCGTCGATCCCGGTCATCACCCTCGTCATCGCGTTCGCGCAGTGGCCTGAACCCGCCCGCATCACCCGGGCGCTCGTGCTCGTCGAGCGGGAGAAGCCCTACGTCGCCGCCGCGCGGGTGCTGGGGCTGCACCGCGTCTCGATCATCGCCAAGCACGTCATCCCCAACGTGCTCCAGCAGGTCCTCGTCGTGGTGCTGCTGCTCCTCGCCCAGGCCGTGCTCCTCGAGAGCGCGCTGAGCTTCCTCGGCGCCGGCGTCCAGCGGCCGTACCCGACGTGGGGCGGCATCATCTCCGACGGCCGCGAGCTCTTCGTCACCGGCAAGTGGTGGCTCGTCACCATCCCCGGTGTCGTCATCGCCCTGCTCGTCGTCGGTGTCAACCTCGTCGGAGACGGTCTGCGCGACCGCGTCCGCCGCGCGAAGGGAGACCAGTGATGAGTGTCCTCGAGGTCAAGAACCTCCAGGTCGAGCTGATGACGGGCTCGAGCGTCGTCCGCGCCGTCGACGGGGTCAGCTTCCACATCGACAAGGGCGAGACCGTCACGATCATCGGCGAGTCCGGGTCGGGCAAGTCGACGACAGCCATGGCCATCCTGCGGCTGCTGCCCGACGACCTCGCGGTCATCTCGGGTGAGGCGCGCATCGCGGGCCAGGACGTCACCGGCAGCCGTTCGGTCATCGACAAGCTCCGTGGACGCTCCGTCGCGCTCATCCCGCAGGACCCGATGACGGCGCTCAACCCCATCCGCACGATCGGGGCGCAGATGACCGAGGCCGTCCGCGTCAAGTACCCGAAGCTGGGCAAGCCCGAGGCGAAGGCGCGGGCCCTGTCGCTCATGGAGCAGGTGCATATCCGCAACCCCGCCAAGCAGTTCGACGCCTACCCGCACCAGCTGTCGGGCGGCATGCTCCAGCGCGTGCTCATCGCGATGGCGGTCTCGACCGACGCCGACCTCATCGTCGCCGACGAGCCCACGAGCGCCCTCGACGTCACGGTGCAGGCCGGCATCCTCGACCTCCTCCTCGAGCTGCAGGAGCAGACGGGCATCGCCCTGCTGCTCATCACCCACGACCTCGGCGTCGCGCGCCTCATGAGCGACCGCATCCACGTCATGAAGTCGGGCGCGTTCGTCGAGGGCGGCCCCGTCACCGACGTCGTCGACCACCCGCAGCACCCGTACACCCAGAAGCTGCTCGGCGCGATCCCCGAGCTCGGGCCGTGGGACGACCCCGCGCTCGGGCAACCCCAGGGGTATGCCGGCAGCGGCGTCGCCGAGGCCGGCGGCCCTGTCGCACAGAAGGGCTCGGCGGCCCCGGCCGCGGCGACGGGCCCCACGGCATACGGCGCCCCCAAGCTCGCCAAGGAGGCCAGTCATGGCTGACGACCTGCTCACCGTCCGCAACCTCGTCGTCGAGTACCGCACCGGCAAGGAGGTGTTCCGCGCCGTCGACGACGTGTCGTTCAGCGTGCCCCGGGGCGGCACCCTTGCCATCGTCGGTGAGTCGGGCTGCGGCAAGTCGACGATCGCGAAGGCGCTCGTGCGGCTGCTCAAGCCGACGTCGGGGCAGATCGACCTCGACGGCACCGACCTCGCGCAGCTCTCCGAGAAGCGGCTGCGGCCGCAGCGGCATCGGGTGCAGATGGTCTTCCAGGATCCGTACGGCTCGCTCGACCCGCACCTGACGGCCCAGGAGATCGTTGCCGAGCCCATCGCGGTTCGCGGCGAGAAGTCACGAAAGATCCAGCGCGACAAGGCCGCCGAGCTCATCGACCGCGTCGGCCTGCCGAAGACGGCGCTCGACCGCAAGCCGCCGGAGTTCTCCGGTGGGCAGCGCCAGCGCATCGGCATCGCCCGTGCCCTCGCGTCCGGTCCGGAGCTGCTCGTGTGCGACGAGGCGACGAGCGCGCTCGACGTGTCGGTGCAGGCGCAGGTGCTCGAGCTGCTCGCCGACATCCAGAAGGAGACGGGGCTGACCTACCTCTTCATCTCCCACAACCTCGGTGTCGTGCGGGCCATCTCGCAGGACACGCTCGTCATGCGCGCCGGCCAGATCGTCGAGAGTGGCCGCACCGACGACCTGCTCTCGCGCCCGCAGGTGGAGTACACGCAGCGCCTGCGCCGCTCGGCCCTCGAGCCGGGTCTCATGACCGGCATCAAGCCGCGACACCTCATCCGACACATCGCCGCCTCCCGCACGGCGGAGACCGAGAAGGCCTCATGACCCTCCCCACCACCGACCTGCCCGGCCTCGACCGGCCGCTCTCCCAGCTCGTGCTCGGCACGATGACCTTCGGCGACACCGTCGAGCTCGACACCGCACGCACGATGGTCGACACCGCCCTCGAAGCAGGCATCACCTCGATCGACACCGCCAACGGGTATGCCGCCGGGCGCAGCGAGGAGATGCTCGGCGAGATCCTCGCGGGTCGGCGTGACGCGGCCACGGTCGCCACCAAGGCCGGCATCTACCCCGGTGACGCCGGCGACGCGCCGCTGCTGTCGGCCGCGGGCCTGCGCTCGTCGCTCGAGGCGAGCCTGCGCCGGCTGCGCACCGACCACGTCGACGTCTACTACCTGCACCAGCCCGACCGGTCGGTCCCGATCGACGAGACCGTCTCTGCCCTGGGCGAGCTCGTCAAGGAGGGCAAGGTCCGCGCCATCGGCGTCTCGAACTTCTCCGCCTGGCAGATCGGCGACGTCTTCGCCGCGTGCGACGCGCTCGGCGCGCCGCGGCCGATCCTCGCGCAGCAGCTCTACAACCTCGTCGCCCGGCGCATCGAGGCCGAGTACGTCGAGTTCGCCACGAGCAAGGGGCTCGCGACGATCGTCTACAACCCGCTCGGTGGGGGTCTGCTCACCGGACGCCACTCGTTCGCCGAGTCGCCGACCGAGGGCCGCTTCGGCTCGTCGGCGCTCTCGACCATGTACAAGGACCGCTACTGGAACGCCGAGACGTTCGCGGTCATCGAGGCCCTCGGCGCGATCGCGTCGGAGGCCGGCATCACCCTTCCCGAGCTGTCGCTGCGCTGGCTGCTGAGCAAGCCGGTCGTGTCGTCGGTGTTGCTCGGGGGATCCAAACCGCACCAGCTGGAGGCCAACATCACTGCTGCACAAGCCGGTCCGCTCCCCGACGACGTCGTCGCCGCGTGCGACGAAGCAGGCCTGGCGATCGCCGGGTCGATGCCGGGGTACAACCGATGAGCACGGCGATGGAGCGCAGTCGCGAGCGTGTGCTCGACTACGCCCGACGGGTGCGCGCGCGAGAGACCATCCTCGGCTACTGGGTCATCATCGACTCGCCGGTGTCGACGGAGCGGATCGCCCGCCTCGGCTACGACTACGTCTGCTTCGACGCCCAGCACGGCCTGCTCGACTACAAGGGCATCCTCGCCGGCATGACGGCCATCGATGCCGGTGGTGAGTCGGTCGGCATGGTGCGTGTCGGTGCCAACGACCCGTTCCTCATCGGGCAGGCGCTCGACTCCGGCGCCGCCGGCATCATCGTGCCGCTCGTCAACACCGCCGAGGACGCGGCTCGCGCGGTGTCGTTCGCCAAGTACCCGCCGCACGGCATCCGCTCCTACGGCCCGATGCGCTCTCAGCTGCGGATCGGCCCCAACCCGGCCGACTCCAACGCGGCGACGGTGGTGCTCGCGATGATCGAGACGCCGCAGGGCCTCGAGAACGTCGAGGCCATTGCGGCGACGCCGGGCATCGACGGGCTCTACATCGGTCCGTCCGACCTGCGCATCGCCGTCGGCGGTGCGACGTCGACCGACTCCGCCGTCGACGACGCCTTCGAGTCCGCCGTCGAGCGGATCCTGCGGGCCGCCGAGTCGGCGGGTATCGCGGCCGGGTTCCACACTCCCAGTGGGGAGGTCGCGGCCAAGCGCCTGGGCCAGGGGTTCACGCTCGCCACGGTGTCGTCCGACCTCATCCACCTGGAGCAGGCGGCGACCGCCCACCTCAAGACCGCCCGGGGAGAGTCGTGAGCGTGGCCGACGCCGACGCCGACGCCGATGCCGGCACCGTCCCGGCCGACGGCGTCCTGCGGCCGCGTGACGGGGGTGGCCGCACGGCATACCTGCCGACCCCGACGGTGCAGTGCCACGCGGCCAACCTCGCGTGGCTGCCCAACGGTGACCTCGCCTGCGTGTGGTTCGGCGGCACGCAGGAGGGCGTCAGCGACATCACCGCGTACCTCTCGCGTATGCCGTCCGGCTCGGACACGTGGCTCGACCCGGTGCCGCTGAGCGACGACCCGACCCGCTCGGAGCAGAACCCCGTCCTCTTCACCGCACCCGACGGTGACCTGTGGCTGCTCTACACGGCCCAGCTCGCCGGCAACCAGGACACGTCGGAGGTGCGCCGTCGTGTGTCACGTGACGGCGGTGCCACCTGGGAGTCCCCGACGGTGCTGCTGCCGGCTACGTCGGCCGGCGGCGTGTTCGTGCGCCAGCCGCCCGTCGTGCTGGCGAGCGGCCGCATCCTGCTCCCCGTCTTCAACTGCGTCACGGTGCCGGGCGAGAAGTGGGTCGGCAACGAGGACACGTCGAGCGTGTGGTGGAGCGACGACGGGGGAGCCACGTGGACCGAGACGCGCGTGCCCGGATCTTTGGGTTGCGTCCACATGAACATCATTGCGCGACAGGACGGTTCGCTCTGGGCCTGCTTCCGCAGCCGCTGGGCCGACCACATCTGGGAGACGACGTCGACCGACGACGGACTGACGTGGGCCCCGCCGACGCCGACGCAGCTGCCCAACAACAACTCGTCGATCCAGGCCGTCGGCCTCGGTGGGGGAGCGGTGGCGCTCGTCTTCAACCGCAGCTCGTCGGCCGATGCCACCGAGCGCCGCCTGTCGCTCTACGACGAGATCGACGACGCGGGAGTGCGTGAGGGACTCGACGGTCCGGTCGTGGCCGAGCCGTCGCCCGAGGCGGCGGAGGCCGGGGGCAGGCGGACCGCCTTCTGGGGCGCCCCACGTGCGCCGATGACGCTCGGTCTCAGCCCGGACGAGGGCCGCTCCTGGCCGGTCATGGTCGACCTCGAGACCGGCGACGGCTACTGCATGTCCAACAACTCGCGCGACGGGCTCAACCGCGAGCTGTCCTATCCCTCGGTGCTGCCCGGCCCGGACGGTGACCTGCACGTCGCCTACACGTACCACCGGCGGGCCATCAAGCACGTGCACCTGCCCGCCGACGTCGTCGCCCGTCTGCGCCAGGGCCCGTCCCGGTGACCACGGCGACCTCGCCCGGGCCGGCCCCCACCACGTCTCACGATCGCGCAGCACGCAGCGCGGTCGTGACCGGGGCCAGCTCGGGCATCGGGGTCGCCATCGCCCATGACCTCGTCGCAGCCGGGTGGGAGGTGCTCGGCTTCAGCCGTTCGCGCGGCGCCCTGTCGGACGCCGCGACGTGGGTGCCCTGCGACCTGGCCGACGTGACGTCGGCCGCGGAGGCCGTGAGCACGGTCCGCGAGACCCTGGCCGGCGGCGTGGGCGCGATCGTGCACGCCGCGGGCCTTCAGTACTCGGCCGGGGTCGGGCACCTGCGGCCCGACCACGGCGAGCGGATGTGGGCCGTGCACGTACGCGGCGCCGAGCTCGTCGTCGGTGGGCTCGTCGATGCCCTCGTCGACGGCGGACGCGTCGTGCTCGTCGGCAGCCGCACGATGACCGGCGTGCCCGGCAAGAGCCAGTACGCCGCGACGAAGGCCGCGCTCGCCGCGATGGCGCGCGCGTGGGCCGCGGAGCTCGCGCCGCGCCGCATCACCGTCAACGTCGTGGCCCCGGGGCCCACACGCACAGCGATGCTCGACGACCCGAACCGCGCGTCGGTGCCGCCCGTCCAACCGCCGCTCGGGCGCCTGGTCGAACCGTCGGAGGTGGCGCAGCTGACCCGCTTCCTGCTCGAGCCGACCGGCGCGATGGTGACCGGTCAGACGATCGTCATCTGCGGCGGCGCATCCCTGCCCTGAGACACTATCCGCACACCTCGGCCACGAGTCCACGGAACCATTGATGAGCCGGGTGGGTGTGCAGCCGCTCGTGCCAGACGAGCTTGTAGATGAGCTTCTCGGCCTCGAAGGGCAACGGGCGGACGACCAGCTCGTGGTGCGGGATGAGGTTCTGGCCGGGTCCGGTGACGAAGTCACTCGGGACGCACGTCAGCAGGTCGCTGTCGGCGACGATCGCCAGTGCATCCGCAAAGTGGTTCACGACCGAGACGATCGTCCGTGTCCGACCCTGCAGACTGAGCCAGCCGTCGATGGACCCGAGGTCCATGCCTGACGGCGTCACGAGAACGTGCGAGGCCGCCGCGAACTGGTCCAGGGTCATCTCTGGCACCAGGCCGTGCCCGCGGTTCATCACGCAGACGTAGTGGTCCGTGCGCAGACCCTGCACATGCATGCCTCGGGGAAGCGCCGGGAACATCCCGACCGCGCAGTCCAACGTGCCGCGCTCGATCGCGTCCAGCGAGCTCGCGTTCGTGTGGAAGGAGAACGCGACCCGGGCATGGGGCGAGGTCGCCCTCAGCCTCAGCGTGATGTCGCGGACCCCCTCCGCCGCAAGGCTGTCGGTCACCGCGATGCGGAAGCTCGTGGGATCCGACTGGGGATCGAAGTGCTGCGGTGCGATCGAGGCGCGGATCACCGCCAGCGAACGATGCAGCTCAGGCCAGATCGCCAGCATCCGCGACGTGGGCTGCACCCCGTCGGCGACCTTGAGGAACAGCTGGTCGTTCGTCAGCTTCCGAGCGCGTCGAAGCGCGTTGCTGACGGCCGGCTGGCTCATCGAGAGGTTGGCAGCCGCGCGCGTCACGTTCCGCTCCAACATGATCGCCTCGAGGACCATCAGCAGGTTGAGATCGATACGCGTGTTATTCGTCTGAGTGATGACGGTCCCCCCAAACTCTCTATTGGACCGGCCGCGGCTGCGTGGGCAACGCTAGCAGCACGAGCACGAACCCACGGCACGACCGATGCCCTGAGAGCCGAGCGACAGCCGCGGCCGACGACAAAGACGTTGTTAAGGATTCCTCACATGAATAACCCCACAGTCGGAGACGTCCCACCGAAGCTGACCGGAAAGATCAGCCCGGACCGGATACGTCTCCTGCGAGCACCCCGGCCGCCACACGGGCTCATCGAGGGTTTCCAGCGCCTCGCCGACGCGACCAGCGTCGTGTCGGACATCATGGACGAGCTCGGCATCACCGGGGTGATCGGTGCCTCCGTGCTCAAGCCGACCCTGCCGTCCGCACGCATCGTCGGACCGGCGCTGACCGTGCGCAACATCCTGCAGGCCGAGCACGTCTACGAGACGGCGCGCGAGCACGTCAACCGGATGGCGGAGTTCGAGGCGCACAACCTCGCTTTGCCAGGCGACGTCGTCGTGATCGACGGCGTCGCGGGCGTCTCCAACATGGGCGGCATCTCGGCCCAGACGGGCAAGCGGCAAGGGGAAGCCGGCGCCGTCGTCTCCGGCGGCATCCGCGACCTCGCTCACTCCCGGCGGGTCGACTACCCGCTCTGGGCCACCCAGATCACCCCCGTGACGGGCAAGTGGCGCATCGAGACGGTGGAGATCAACGGCGACGTCCAGATCGCCGGGGTCCGCGTCTCCCCGGGCGACCTCGTGGTCGCCGACGAGACCGGCGTGTGCTTCATCCCGATCGAGCGAGCGGCGGAGGTGCTGGAGCTGGCCGAGCGGAAGGCCGCCCTCGAGGACGAGAAGTGCGCTGCGATCGAGGCCGGCACCGCGGTCGCCGATCTCCCCACCAAGGCGTGACGTCATGACTGACGACCTGCGCAGACTGCGCGTCTCCATCCTCGACGACTACCAGGACGTCGTCCGTACGCTCGACTGCTTCGCGACGCTGGAAGCCCACGACGTCACGATCTGGAACGACGCCGTCGGCGACGTGGACGTCCTGGGCGGACGCCTGGCCGACGCCGACGTGCTGGTGCTTCTGCGGGAGCGCACCCCGGTGGGTGAAGCCCTGCTCAGCCGCCTGCCGAAGCTGAAGCTGATCAGCCAGAACGGCCACGTACCGCACATCGACCTTGATGCGTGCACGCGCCACGGGGTGGTCGTCTCCTCGGCACTCACCGGGCGACCGTCCTATCCCACCGCAGAGTTCACCTGGGGTCTGATCCTGGCGGCACTGCGCAACATCCCGCTGGAGTCCGCCGCGCTGCGCGAGGGCCGGTGGCAGAGCACCGTCGGGCTCGGCCTTCGCGGCCGGACACTGGGCATCTACGGCCTGGGGCGGCTCGGCTCGATGGTCGCGCGGGTCGGCGCCGCGTTCGGTATGGAGCTGCTGGTCTGGGGGCGGGAAGGGTCACTCGACCGGGCGCGAGCGGAGGGTTTTCCGGTGGCGGCGGACAAGCAAGCACTGTTCGAGCAGTCGGACGTGCTGAGCCTGCACCTGCGGCTCAACGCTGGGACCACCGGACTGATCGGCCCTGACGACCTCGCCCTCATGAAGCCGACGGCGCTGCTGGTGAACACCAGCCGGGCGGAGCTGATCCAGCCCGGGGCCCTCGTCGCGGCCCTTCGGAGGGGTCGGCCGGGCAAGGCGGCGGTCGACGTGTTCGAGCACGAGCCGCTGACCGATCCGGACGACCCGCTGCTGCGGCTGCCGAACGCCCTGTGCACCCCACACCTCGGCTATGTCGAGCGTGACAACTACGAGTTCGCCTACCGCAACGCGTTCGACCAGATCGTCGCATTCGCCCAGGGCACCCCGATCGACGTCCACAATCCCGATGTGCTGGAACAGGACCTGCCATGAATCTCGAGCTCGACGGAAAGGTCGTCATGGTCACCGGCGGCAGCAAGGGCATCGGCCTGGCCTGTGCCCGCGCCTTCGGTCACGAGGGAGCCCGCGTGGTCATCGTGTCGCGCAGTCCGGAGCACCTGAGCGCCGCACAGGAGACGCTGGCAGCGGACGGCCTGACCGCCACGCCGTGCGCGGCGGACCTTTGCGATGCGGCCGCGGCGGAACGGGCGGTCGTAGCGGCCGAGGAGCACGTCGGGCCGATCACGGTGCTCGTCAACTCCGCCGGGGGCGCAAAGCGCGTGCCGCCGGGTGAGCTGACGGCGGACGCGTGGCGGGTGGCGATGGACGCGAAGTTCTTCACCTACATGAACGTCATCGACCACCTCCTGCCGCGAATGGTGGCGCGCGGGGCCGGCGCGATCGTCAACATCATCGGCACGGGAGGGAAGGTCGCCTCGCCCATCCACCTCCCCGGCGGGGCGGCGAACGCAGCGCTGATGCTGGCGTCCGCCGGGCTCGCCGCGGCCTGGGGGCACGCGGGCGTCCGTGTCAACGTCATCAACCCGGGGGCGACCATGACCGGCCGGGTCCAGATGTCCCTGGAGGCGGAGTCCCGGATGACCGGTAAGCCGCCGGAGGAGCTGTTGCGTCAGCACCAGCAACGCATCCCCCTCGGCCGGTACGCCACCCCGGACGAGGTCGCAGATGCGGCGCTGTACCTCGCAAGCGCCCGGGCGTCGTACGTGACCGGCGCGTCGCTGACGATGGATGGAGGGCTGACACCACTTGTCGTGTGAAAGGGGGCCCAGCAGGAGACAGAATCTACTTTCGGAGGACAACGATGTTCAGTTGGTATCGCGAGTTGACCCGGCGCGAGCGCAATACGTTCTGGGGATGTTTCTCGGGATGGGCGGTCGACGCGATGGACGCCCAGCTCTTCAGCTTCGTGCTGCCCGTGCTCATCGCCGCCTGGGGCATGACCACGGCTCAGGCCGGCTATCTGGCCACGGCCACACTCCTCTCGGCAGCCATCGGCGGCTGGGCGTGTGGCTTCATGGCGGACCGCTTCGGCCGGGTTCGCGTCATGCAGTTCACCATTCTCTGGTTCTGCCTGTTCACCTTCATCGCGGGCTTCGCACAGAACTTCGACCAGCTCATGGTGGTGCGCGTGCTGCAGGGGCTCGGCTTCGGTGGTGAGTGGGCCGCCGGCGCGGTGCTGATGGGCGAGATCATCCGGCCTGCCCACCGCGGCAAGGCGGTGGGATCGGTCCAGAGCGGCTTCGGCATCGGTTGGAGCGCGGCCGCGCTGCTCGCCGGTGTGGTGCTGGCCCACGTGCCGTCGGAGTACGGGTGGCGGGTGCTGCTCATGATCGGGGTGCTGCCCGGAGTTCTTGTTCTGTACCTGCGTCGCAGGATCGAAGAGCCCGAGCTGTTCCAGCAGACGCGCGCGGCCATCGCTGCCGACGGCAGCCGCCCTGGCCTCGGGGCCATCTTCGGGGCAGGGACGCGCAGGGTCACGGTCTTGTCGTCGCTGCTGGCGTTCGGCGTGGTTGGCGTCGGTGGGGCGATCGTCAACTGGCTGCCGACGTTCATGAAGACGGTCCGGGAGCTGTCCCCCAGTGCCTCTGGCTACTACGTGTTCATGGTGACCGGTGGTTCGTTCCTGGGGTTCCTTGCAAGCGCCTACCTGGCCGACGCGCTCGGCCGCAAGCGGACGTTCCAGCTGTTCCTCGTTTGCTCCTGGCTGGTCACCCTCGGGTACATGTTCCTGCCGTTGTCGCGCTGGGGGCTGGTGGTGATGGGTGTGCCGTTCGGCTTCTTCACGATCGGCAACTACGCAGCGCTGGGCCCGTTCTTCACGGAGCTCTTCCCGACCGCGCTCCGTGGCAGCGGACAGAGCTTCGCCTACAACTTCGGCAAGGCGGCCGGCGCGATCGCAGTCTCCTGCATCGGCATCCTCGCCCAGCGGATCGGCCTTGCCGAGGCCATCGGGATGGTCGCGCTGCTGGGCTACAGCATCGCGATCGTGGCCACGCTGCTGCTCCCCGAGACGAACGGCCTCAAGCTCAAGCCGGGCTTCGACCGCGCTCTGGGAGTGGACGACCGGGCTGACAGCGTGGCGCCCGCCCTGATCCGGCAACCGGGCTCCGAGCGAGCTCGCGAAGGAGCCAAGCCGTGAGCCACCGTACGAGTGTCACCGTCGAGGCGCTGGCCCACAAGCACCCGGTGCCGAACGCCTCTCGGATAGGCAACCTGGTCGTGTCGGGGGCCGTTCACGGCACTGATCCCGCAACGCACGCCCTGCCGGAAGACCTGTCGGCGCAGTGCGCCAACGTCTTCGCCAACATGAGGGCCGTGGTCGAGGCGGCCGGCGGCAGCACGGACTGCATCATCAAGATGACCGTGTACCTGCGCGACCGCGACAACCGGGGACCGCTGAATGCCGAATGGGTCCGTATGTTCCCAGACCCTGCCTCCCGACCTGCTCGGCACTCACAACCGTTGCTGGTGGAGGGGCCGGCGCTGGTCCAGTGCGACTTCATGGCTGTGGTCGCGGAGGAGGCGCGTTGACGACGCCCAGCGCTCAGGCGGTCGCGTTCTCGAGGACTACGGCCAGGCCCTGGCCGACACCGATGCAGATGCACGCCACGCCCCAGTGCTCGCCTGAGCGCTGCAGGCTCCGAGCGAGGGTGCCGAGGATGCGGCCGCCGGAGGCACCGAGCGGGTGGCCGATGGCGATGGCGCCGCCGTGGCGGTTGACGATCTCGGGGTCGATGCCCCACGCGTCGACGCACGCGAGCGACTGGGCGGCGAAGGCCTCGTTGAGCTCGACGGAGGCGACGTCGGCCCATGTGATGCCCGCCCTGGCGAGCGCGGTGTCGGCCGCCTGGACCGGTGCGAAGCCGAAGAGCTGTGGGTCGAGCGCGCTCGCGCCGCGGCCCGCTATGCGGGCGAGCGGGGCCAGGCCGAGGCGCTCCTGCGCACGCTCGCTGCCGAGCACGACCGCGGAGGCGCCGTCGTTGAGCGGTGAGGCGTTGCCCGCCGTGACCGTGCCACCCTCCGTGCGGAAGGAGGTCCGCAGCCCGGCGAGGCGCTCAGGTGTCGTGTCGGCGCGGATCGACTCGTCGCGCGCGAGGTCGACACCGGGGACGGGCACGACGAGGTCGTCGTAGAAGCCGTCGCTCCAAGCGGCGTCAGCGAGCCGGTGGGACCGCGCGGCGAACGCGTCCTGCCGCTCGCGCGAGATCCCGTGCCGTTCGCGCAGCTGCTCGGTCGCCTCGCCCAGCGACACGGTCCATCCGGACGGCATCCTCGGGTTGACGAGGCGCCAGCCGAGGGTCGTCGACGCGAGATCCAGATTGCCTGCGGGATAAGGCTTCTCGGTCTTCGGCAGGACCCAGGGCGCACGGCTCATCGACTCGACGCCGCCGACGAGCACGACGTCGGCGTCGCCGGTCGCGATCTGACGGGACCCCATGATCGCCGCATCGAGGCTCGACCCGCAGAGGCGGTTCACGGTCGAACCGGGGATGCTCGTCGGCAGGCCTGCCAGGAGCGTGGCCATGCGCGCGACGTTGCGGTTCTCCTCGCCGGCGCCGTTCGCGTTGCCGAACACGACCTCGTCGACCCGCCCCGCGCCGTCGCCCGCGAGGCCGGGGCAGCGGTCGACGACCGACCGCACCACGAGGGCGGCGAGGTCGTCGGGCCGGGTCCCCGCCAGGGCGCCGCCGTAGCGGCCGAAGGGAGTGCGGACGGCGTCGTAGACGAACGCGTCGATCACGGTCGGGGACTTCCTCGTCGGAGCGGACGGCATACGGCACGGCGCATGCCACATCAGGTGCTCGTGGGCCCCGTCGGGCTCGAACCGACGACCAGCGGATCAAAAGTCGATCGAGGGGTCGCGTGCCCGTCATCTGACGGGGTGCTCCACGCACGCGAGTGTACGTGTCGGTTGCCGTGGCGTTGCACCCCTCAGCCGGTCGGGTGTGCCCCAAATGCGCCCCGGACGTGCCCGCCGCGGCGAGGCGCATGATGGAGGTATGGATGTGCGGCTGCTGTACTTCGATGGGTGCCCAAACTGGGCCGTTGCTGAGGAGAGGCTTCGCGAGGCCCTGGCCGGTGTGGGCCGCGACGGCGAGGCGATCCAGCGTGTGTTCGTGGAGACGCCAGAGGATGCGGTGCGACTCCGGTTCATCGGGTCGCCGACGATCCTCGTGGATGGCCGCGACCCATTCGCGACTGGGGGTGAGCCGCCGGCGCTGGCCTGCCGGGTCTTCGCAACTCCAGAGGGCCGTGCCGGGTCGCCTTCAGTGGGCCAGCTGGTGGAGGCGCTGTCATGAAACGCCTCCTGGGATTGGCCATCGGCGCCTACGTGGCGGCGGCGGTTGTCGGGTTAGTGCGGGAGCGCATGGGGCTCATCGCCTGTGGCTGCGCGGACGACTGCTGGTGCCATCGGCCTGGGCTGCGCCTGTTCCGTTGGGTCTTCCCTCGAGGTCACAAGAGCAAGTGGCAGGGTGGTCGGAAGCCGACCGTCGAGTCCTGAACCAAGTGGGACCGGCGCCCCGACTAGGAGGCGGGGCAGGGAGAGCCACCGAACCGATAGCGGAGCAGGGGAGCCTGCCGGAGTGGCCGGGTCGAGGGTGGCCGGAGGATCGCGGTAGGGACGCGTAGCGCCCTTGATGCGGTCCGGAGGCGAGCGGACAGTGAAGCGTCGGGTCGGCGGCTCGGAGGAGACGTGCTCGCTCAACTGCGCCAAGGCTTGAGAGTGGGGTCAGGCACTAGCAGTTCGGTATCGCCGCCAACCGTCGCGACTTCGGCCACCAGATCGACATACTCGCTCGACGTCACCCAGATCAGTACGGCGAGCTCTGTATCGAGCACGACGAGCTGGTCGCGGTCGATAGCTGTAGTCCAGGTGTACGGGGCGAGGGCCCACGCGACGCGGAAGTCTGAATCGTCCCTGGGGTCTAGGTCGATCGTGGGATGCCGGTCTCGCTTCGGTCGTCTGGTGAGCAACCGCAAGGGTGGGCGGTATCTCTCCTGTGCTTCGTGGGCGGCCCACTCGGCCTCCTCAGACCACGCTTCGTCGAGGGGCTGCAGGTCCATGGTGACATCGGCCAGTCTGTGCCGGGTGACGGTCAGTGCCGCGCGACAGATGGCGTCACGGTCGTCCGGATCGAGGTGGAACGGCAGCCGGATGCCGGTCACGGAGGGGACCTCATGGCGCATCAGGTCAGGATGCCACCGGGCTGGGCCGCGGGTCCGATGGAGCAGATGAGGGTGCGGGGTCCCCATCGCGGCCCCGCGCTTCTTCGCGCCGGAGGCGCGCTTGAGCCAGTACTGAAAGTGCTCACGCTCCCGTCCGGCACAAGTCACGTGTCCTGTGCCGGGTGTTGCGCGACAGTCTCGCGCCAGTTGGCGAATCGTGAGACAGGCGTAGACAAGCGAAATACTGTACTCGGCACCTGACCCATTCGTAAAGGGGGTGAAGGGTCATGGTTTGGTCTATTTTGCGTAAAATACGACGAGCGCTTCTTAGGGTCGCCGTCGTTGCCATAGCAGCGCTGCTCGCCGTTGCGACCTTGCCGGCGTCGACGACGACCGCGCTGCAGGCGGTCACGGCCAATGCCACCTGGGGCGATTTCGAGTCGTCGACGAGCTCGACGCCGGTCGGATGGACCGTGAGCGCACCGTCGCCGAACCGCGCCTATGTGTCAACGGGCACCGCTTTCACCGGCATTCGCGCCATGCACCTCGTCGACTCGTCGTCGACGGCGCCCGCCACCGCCCTGCGCAAGGGCTTCACCGTGGTTGCCGCCGCCGAGTACCACGTGCAGGCCTACACCTTCACATGGTCCGGCACCCAGCACCTCGGCCTGCGCTTCTACGACTCGACCGGCCGCCAGCTGGGCCGGACCGTCACGCCCACGACGGGAGCCGTCTCCGTCTGGTCACGTGTCGAGGTCCGGGCCGTCGCCCCCGCCGGCGCCGTCAGCGCCGCGATCGAGGTCTCGTCGTACAGCACGAGCATCTCGAAGGTCACGTGGGACACGATGTCGCTGATCCGGCCAGGCGTCACGAACAGCGGCTTCGAGACCGTCGGCCCCGTCGGCACGATCCCCGGATGGACCATCAGCACGGCTACGAGCACGAGCGCCTACCTGAGCACCGGCGCGGCCCGCACCGGCACTCGCAGCACCCGGCTCGTCGACAGCTCGACGACGGGGCTGGTGCGAACGACGAGCACGCCGGCGCCGGTCTTCCCGGGCGTCACGCACGACCTGCGCGCCTGGATCCGCCCGACGGGCGGTGCGCACGCCCTCACCCTCCGCTGGCTCCGGGCCGACAAGACCGTGACCGCCACGAAACGCATCGACGTCTCCAAGGCCAGGGACACCTGGAGCCTCATCGCCATGCAGCTTGTCGCCCCGACCGACGCCCACTGGGCGACGATCGAGCTGTCCTCGGGCGCGGCCGCCACCGGCTCGGCGTACTGGGACGTGCTCGACCTCCGACCCACCCGTGGCGCCGCGATCCGCACCCTCGCGCCGACTGCCGCCGTGCAACCGGTCGACTCCTTCACCAACACGATGACCGTCGAAGCAACCACCATCGCCGGCCGCGCGAAGGTCTTCACCGTCGTCAACGGCAGCCCGGCCGAGTTCCAGCTCGCCGACGTCGAGACGGGCACGGTCGAGACCCGGCTGCCGCTCGGCACCTCGACCGTCGGCTGGGCCCTGACCGCCGCCGCCGACGGCTCGATCTACGTGGGCGGCAACGACGGGCACCTGCAGCGCTGGCGGCCCGGCGACGCGAGCCTGACCGATCTCGGCAAGGTCACACCGACGGCGACCTTCGTCTGGGACGTCGAGGCCGCTCCCGACGGGCGCATCTGGGGCGTGTCCTACCCCGCGTCCGAGCTCTGGGTCCTCGACCCCACGACCGACCACATCACCAATCTCGGCACGCTCAGTCCGCAGCACGAGTACGCCCGAAGCCTCGCCGTCGACTCCCGTTACGCCTGGGTCGGCCTCGGCTCGACGGACCCCGCGATCATGCGCGTCTCGCTCCTCGATCCGTCCCAGCGCGTGGTCATCCCGCTGCCGACAGAGGTCGCAACCGGCAACGTCGTCGAGCTCGAGTCGCTCGGGCGCTACCTTGCAGTCCGAGTGCCCTCCGGCGCCACGGAGACCGGCTTGGTCGCGTCGAGCGAGCGCCGGCTCTACGACACGTTCACCAGCTCGTGGGACGTCCCTGCGAACTACCCCCTACAGAAGTCCTCGTCGCTCGGGCCTTGGGGGAGCTTCTACTACTTCCGCTCCAGCCGGCTCTGGGCCGTGAGTGCCCTGACGGGCTTCACCACCGAGGTCGGTCCCGTGAGCTCGCTGCCGGGCCGTGACCGCCTCGCCCTGCGGACGACGATCGGGGGCCGCACCAGCAACTACGTCCTCGCCTACGACACGTCCGGTGAGCTCGCCGCGATCGACCTCGCGGACCGGAGCGAGGCCACCTACCCGATCAGCTTCGTGCCGACCAAGATGCGGATCAAGTCCATCGGCACCGGCGCCGGCGGCACGGTCTGGGTCGGCGGGTACGGCGGCTCGAGCCTCAGCGTCCTCGACCCCGGCACCCTGTCGGGCGAGCAGTACCCCAAGGTGCCCTTCGGCACTGGAGTCATCGGCGAGGTCGAGGGCACCATCCTCCACGGCACCACCCAGTACCTCGGCACGTACACCGATGCTCAGATCTTCCGCTACGACACGACGCAGCCCTGGGTCGACGGCTCCAACCCCCGGCTCGTCACTGCTCTCGGCCCGAGCCACCAGCAGGACCGGCCGCTCGCCTGGGCGACCGCGGGCACCCGC